>JBEHYX010000016.1:0-66594 GCA_048497945.1 Verrucomicrobiota bacterium
GCGACGACAGCCGGCAGT
Source organism: Verrucomicrobiota bacterium (assembly GCA_048497945.1). Classification (GTDB taxonomy): domain Bacteria; phylum Verrucomicrobiota; class Verrucomicrobiia; order Opitutales; family Opitutaceae; genus Lacunisphaera. The sequence continues at coordinate 19 of JBEHYX010000016.1, forward strand.
CTCGACATGCAAAACCCTTCACGCTGGCGCCCGGCGGCCGCCGCCGGGGATCGTCCGGCCCGCGCCGCGGGCGGTGCCGCATCGCGTATCGGATCGCGGCGGTCCTGGCAACCCGCCCGGCCCACGCGGGCGCGCCACGCCTGGATCGCGGCGTGCCCGGTGAAGCCGAGCGCGAGCGCGCCGCCCACCAGGATCAGGATCGACTGGAGCGGTTCGTCGTCGACGGGGCCGACCGGGCCGCGGGTCGCGCAGTAGAGGAAGGCGAGCGCCGTTCCGGCCAGCGGCAGCGTCCACGCCGGCACCCGCCCGAACCAGGCGTCGCCCCGTCGGGCCGCCGTCACGCCGTGCTCCGGCAACATCCGGGCCCAGGCAAAAAACGCGCCGTAAACGAGCACGTTCTCCCAGAAGAAAATATCCATGATGAAGCCGATGCCGACGTGGAAGAAGACGGCGATGATGCAGACGGCGCGCAGCGCGCGGCGGGAGAACATGGCGGGCAGGAAGGCGGCCTCGATGCCCACGGTGAGCCAGTCCATGGTCTTCCAAGCCCACGCCGGCAGGTGCTCGAGGGTGAAATGGCCGAGAAACGTCGGGCGGTGGGAGGCGTAGTAGTTGAGGATCACGTGTCCCCGGGTGCAGAGCTGGTCCGGGTCGAGCCAGCCGCTGCGCGCCTTCGGCACGGCGGCGGTGAAGAGCCCGAACGCCATGATCAGCGCGAGCAGGGCGAGCGGCCAGGCCGGCGGCGGGCCCGGCGGCGCGGCGCAGCGTGCGGCGTCCCGGGAAAATTCGCGGCCCCAATCGGCGAACGCCAGCGTGCCGAGCGTGACGAGCAGCAGGATGTCGTGGTTGATCTTGCCGAACCCGTAGTCGACCGTGTTGGTGAGCAGCAGCGCGACGAGCAGCGCGAGGCTCGTGGCGCGCGTGCGGTAGCCGACGAGCAGCGCGACGGTCAGCGTCACGGTGATGCCGAGGAGCAGGTGCAGGAACCAGGGCGCCGGCGGCCCGGCCAGGAAAATGCCCAGGCCTACCGGCGGATTCCACAGGCTTGCCGGCATGGAACCGGCCCAGAGAGCGCGCGGAAATTCCATGAGCAGCAGCACCGCGGCGAAGATAATGCGATAGAGGCCGAGGCTGCGCGCGTCGGTGGCGTACTCCTCGAAGATCCAGCGGTGCAGGGGCGGGCGCACGGTCAGAAGTCGATGCGACGGATGAATTCCGCGGCCGGCCCGGCGGCCGGCTGCGCGCCGCCGTCGCGGTAGACGAAGTGCAGGTCGCGCCAGTTGACCTCCGCAAAGGCGGGTTTCCGGCCGGGGAAGAGTTCCTGCAGGCGGGTGTCCAGCCAGGCCACGGTGCGGGTGTCGATTGGCAGGTCATACGCGCGGCGGAGCCGGGCGGGGGCATAGGCGGGGATCACGTGTCGCTGCCACGCGCCCGGCGCCGGGCTGCCCGCGGGCGGCGGCGGGCGGCCGTCGCCGAGGTTGAGGGCGGCGATTCCGACGACATGCGTGGGCGGCGCGATGAAAAGGCGCGACCATTCCACGCGCGCGCGGCCGCTGTCGCGAAAGGTGACGTCCAGCCAGCCGGCGCGATACGAAAAATGACCCGCGGCGTCGGTGGGATTGCCCGCGAACGAAGGCATGAAAATGGACGGATAGAACTCGCCGGCCCTGCGCACGAGCACGTACTGCACGGGCAGCAGCAGCGCGAGACCGGCAAACAGCCGGACGATGCGGCGGTCGGAAGCAGTCGGGGTGTTCGGCGCAGGCATGGCGTCAGGCCGGTTTGGTGCCGCAGGCGACGGTTTCGAACCCAAGGTGGCGGCGAACCCATTCCGCCCGGATCGTGTCGACCATCCGGCCCAGCCGGCGGCTCACGGGACGGCCCCACCGCGTCTGGTCCGCCCAGCGGTGAAAACCGTATGAAGGATAGAAGCCCGTGAACTCGATCCGCCGCAGCCCGGCGGCGTGGAGCAGCCGGCGCAGTTCGCCGCGGCTGAAGGAGTGCTCGTAGCCATATTCGTAGCCGCCGCCCAGGGTGTTCTTCACGGCCTTGTAGAAAGTGTGAGGCCAGTTGGACCAGTTGATCACCGAAATGACAACCTTGCCGCCGGGTTTGGTGACCCGGGTCATTTCCCGGAGCGCGTCCGCCTGCGATGGCGGGCCGGCGGGAGTGAAAAGCTGCACGACGCCTTCGTTGAACACGCAGTCGAAATGGTTGTCGGGAAACGGCAGGGCAAACAGGCTGGCCTCGCGGAAGCTCACGTTCGAAAGCCGGAGCGCCTGGCCGAGCCCGCGCGCGACTTCCAGCGCACTGGGTGAAACGTCGACGCCGTGGATCGTGCTGTCGGGAAAATCGCGGGCGAAGAGGCAGCAGAATCGTCCGGTGCCGCAGCCGGCCTCGAGAATGGACTGTGCATGCGGGGCGATGAATTCGCGCAGCGCCGGGTAAGCCTCCGTGGTGAAGCGGTCGCCCAGGTAGGCCGACGCGTCGCGCCCGGAATGTTGCCAGACCTGCTCCCAGACGTGCTGGACGTCGCTCTTCTCGGTCATGGGTGTCGCGGGCCGTCGCGCAACCGGCGGTAGTCCTCCACCTGGCGGTCGATCAGGCGCTTCTCGTCGTAGTGGGCCAGGACGTGCGCCCGGCCGAACTCGCTGAACTCCGGCCAGCGCTCGGGGTGTTCCAGCAGCCACAGCAGTTTTGCCGCGAGGGCGGCGGGATCGGCCTCCGGGGCGACCGCGCCGTTTTTGCCGTCGAGCACCTGCTCGGGCAGGCCGCTGTGCGCGGTGACGAGAACCGGGAGGCCGGTGGCGAGCGCTTGGGAGACGACGGTGTTCATGCGCGGGGTTATTCCATGTCGCCGTCGCGGGCGGTCTTCGACGGCGCGACCAGCAGGTGCATTTCCCGCATCAGCTCGATGATCGCCTCGATCTTCATCGGCCCGTTGAAATGGACGGCGCCGGCCAGCCCGAGCTGCCGGGCGATGGCTTGCAGTTCTTCGAAGAGCGGCCCGTCGCCGACAATGGTGCAATCGAGCGGCCGCGGGGCGCGCGGTCCCGCCAGGGCGAGCGCGCGCAGCAGGTCGTCGAAGCCTTTCTTTTCGACGCAGCGGCCGACGGCGAGCAACCGGATGGGTCCGGTCGCCGGGAACTGGCGGGCCGCGAAGGGAAAGGAGGCGACGTCAATGCTCACGGGATGGACCTTCACCTTTTCCGCATCAAAACCGTGGGCGATCACGCGGCCACGCATGTTTTCCGACATCACGTAGTAGAGCGAACAGGCCGCCTTGAGCCCGTCGTAGTAGCCGGGCGGCTCATGCTGGAACGCCGCGCTGACATCGACGCCGTAGAAACTCGTCACGAGGGGCGTGCGTTGCCCGAGCACGCGCCGGATTTCCAGGAAGGCGACGGCGACGTCGCCGAAGTGGCAGTGCACGACGTCGAACGGCCGGCCGGCGAACGCGGCCGAGGCAGTCAGGAGGGGAGCCGCCGCCCGGGGGGCGTGCAGCGCGGTGGCGAGCCAGCGTCCGAACGCCCCGGGCGCGCGCACCAGCAGGCGGCCCGCGGCGGCCAGGGTGGCCCCGAAGCGCGCGACCCGCCCGGACTCCGGCACGAGATAGTGCGTCCGTGCCGCGAGACCTTCCTGGTGGAAGCGGGCGGAGACGTGCTGCGCCCGGCTGCGCCCGCGGGCAAATACCTCGACCTCCACCCCCCGGGCCAGCAGGTCGGCCACCTGGTTGATGATGAAGGTCTGCGAAGTCAGCGGAAAGTCGCCGACCACGAAGGCGACACGGAGGGGAGCTGGGGTGGCGGAGGCCAAAAAAAACGGCGATGCGCTCAGGCGCCCTTGCGCACGGCGGCGAGGAACTCGTCGTAGCTGCGGATGTAGTCGTCCGCGTCGAACCATTCGCTCGCGAACACACAGATCACGCAATCGTAGGAAAAGGAGGTCATGGTGTGCCAGAGCATCGGCCCCAGGCGGACGCCCACCGCAGGGTCGTTGAGCCGGATGCGCTGTTTCGTCCGGCCATCGTCGAGGTGGAGCAGGAAGGAGCCGTTGATGGCGAAGATCACCTGGTCGAGCGCCTTGTGGGCGTGCTTGCCGCGCACCGCCTTGGGGTTGGCCAGCGTGTTGATGAAATAGGCGCGCTTGATCGCAAACGGGATCTGGCGGTTGCCTTCCGCGATGAAGAGGTTGCCGTCCGGCAGGTCCTTGAAGCACTTGATCGGGACAAGTCCGGAATGCCGGACGCGGAGTTTGAGCGATTTGTTCATTGGCGGTGCAGCTCCCATACCGAGTTGACGAAGACCAGGCCGTCGCGGCGCGCGAGGGCGACGGGCGGCCCGCTTTCGACGGTCTGGATCACCTGGAAATCGATCGCGCGCCGGAGGTAGTCGACGCGGGAGCGCTGGTTGTCCCCGAGCCACAGGTCGATCCGGTAGGTGCCCGGGAAGAGCAGGAGACGCGGGACGGTGATGGTGAACTCGTAGGTGCCGGGCGCGGAGGGCCAGGTGAAGTGCTCGTTGGTGTTCTCGAGGTCGTGCACCGGCACGCCGTCGTCGGTGACGATGACCACGGCGATCTGGCCGTTGCCGATCGGGCGGTCGACCCGGATCACGAGCCGCACGGTGAACGCGGTGCCGAGCGTGAACGTCGAGCGGCGCTCGTCGCCCGAGCGGAGTTCGATCGAGAGGAACTGGGCGTCGCCGGAGCCGGACCGGTCGCCGCGCTCGGCGAGGTTGGCGTTGGCGTCGATCGGCACGGACTGTTGCAGGTAGCGGGCGGCGACGGCCGACATGTCGCCATGGTACTCGACCCGGCCGGCATTGAGCAGGATGCCCTTGCGGCAGAACTGCAGCACGGTCGCCATGTCGTGGCTGACGAACAGCACGGTGCGCCCGTGGGCGGCCACGTCCTCCATTTTGCCGAGGCATTTCTTCTGGAACTGCAGGTCGCCGACGGCGAGGACCTCGTCGACGATGAGGATTTCGGGCTCGAGGTGGGCGGCGACCGCGAAGGCCAGGCGCACGTACATGCCGCTCGAGTAGTGCTTCACCGGGCTGTCGATGAACTTCTCGACCTCAGCGAACTCCACGATGGCGTCGAAGTTCCGGCGGATCTCGGCGCGCGACATGCCCAGAATGGCGCCGTTGAGGAAGATGTTTTCCCGTCCGGTCAGCTCGGGATGGAAGCCGGTGCCGACTTCCAGCAGGCTGGCCATCCGGCCGCGGATGCGCGCCCGCCCGCGGGTCGGCTCCGTGATGCGGCTGAGGATCTTGAGCAGGGTCGACTTGCCGGCGCCATTGCGCCCGATGATGCCGAGCACCTCGCCGCGCTTGACCTCGAACGACACGTCCTGGAGCGCCCAGAATTCGCCGGCGGCGGCGCCGCCGCCCCGGAACCAACGCCAGGGCTGGGTGAGGTTGCGGCCGATGACGTCGCGGAGCGCGGTGTAGCGCTCGGGCGCAGCGGAACGCAGGGCGTACTTCTTGCCCAGGTTTTCCACGGTGATGACGGTGTCGCTCATGGCGGGGGCGTCAGATGACGTCGGCGAAGGTGCGTTCCATTTTCCGGAAACCCCAGAGGCCGGCGAGGCCCACGACGAGCGTCACGACCACGGCGGAAAGCAAGGCCTGCGTCGTCGGGTGGGATTGCCCGCCGAGCAGAGACCAGCGGAAGCCGTCGATGACCCCGACCATCGGGTTGAGCGAGTAGAGCCACCGCCACCTTTCCGGAATGACCGAGCTGTCGAAACCGACGGGCGAGAGATACAGGCCGAACTGCACGATGAAGGGGATCACGTAGCGGAAATCGCGGTACTTGACGTTGAGGGTGCAGAGCACCAGGCCCGCGCCGAAGGCGGCGCCGAAGGCCAGGAGCACGAACGCGGGCAGGAACAGGATGCGCCAGTCGGGGCAGAAGCCATACCATGCCATCATCGCGCCCATCAGCCCGAGCGTGATGGCGAAATCCACGAAGCTCGTGATGACGGAGCCCGCCGGGATGATCAGCCGCGGGAAGTAGATTTTCGAGATGAGGTTGGCGTTGCCGGTCAGGCTGTTGCTCGACTCGCTCAGCGCCGTAGAAAAAAACTGCCAGGGCAGCATGCCGGCCATGACGAGCAGCGGGTAGGGCGCCGAACCGGGCGCGGGGACCTTGGCGATCCGGCTGAACACGAAGGTGAAGACCACCATGGTGAGGAAGGGGCGGATCACGGCCCACGCGATGCCCACGCTGGTCTGCTTGTAGCGGACGAGGATGTCGCGCCACGTGAGGAAATAGAACAGCTCCCGGTAGCGCCAGATGTCGCGCCAATAATTGCGGCTGGTGTGGCCGGCTTCGAGGACGAGCTCGGGAGTTTCGGAGTGAGCCATGGTCAGGCGAGCGCCGCGGCGAGACGGCGGGTGAAGGCGGGAAAAGCAAACGAGTCTGCGCGCCGCCGCACAACCTCTGAATCGCGGGGATGACGGATGAGGTCGGCGACGGCGGCGGCCAGGTCCGCGAGGTTGCCGTACTCGGCCAGCTGGCCCGTGCTTTCGGTGATGACCTCGGGCGTACCGCCGGCGCGGGCGCCGATGCACGGCTTGCCGTAGATCATCGCCTCGAGGTAGACGAGGCCGAAGCCCTCCTTGCGGCTGGGCAGGGCGAAAAGGTCGCACGCGGCGTACTCGGCGCGGAGCGTCTCGTCGTCGATCGCGCCGAGGAAATCCACGGAGCCGGCGGCGCCGGGCCGCGCGGCCAGCGCGGTGAGCCGCGCGAGGTCGTCGCCCTTGCCGACGACGCGCAGGCGGGCCGCGGGGAATTCGCGGCGGATCAGCGGCAGCGCCTCGATCAGCGTGTCGAAGCCCTTGTAGGTGTCGTCGGCCGACAGGCGCCCGACCGTGAGGATGCGCGGCAGGGCGAACGGCGCGGTGGAGACGCGGTCGTTCAGCTCGGGCGCGAAGCGCGGGTCAAAAGTGTTCGGCACCACGAGCAACCGCGCCGGGTCGAGTCCCGGGCAGAACCGCAGCATCTGGCGACGGGTGTATTCGCTGATGCAAAGGATGCGATGGGCGCCGAGCAGCGCGCGGCGTTCGAGCGGGCGGTAGGGTCGCCAGACCTCGATGCCGTGGGCGACGAGGTAATATTTCAGGCGCGAGTTCAGCTTTCCCGCCAGCCACGCGATGACCAGCTGGTGCAGGTGGCCGCAGACCAGCGTGTCGGCGCGCCGGCCGAGACGCAGTGTCTCGCGCAGGAACCGCAGCTTGCTGCGGCCGCAGCCAATATGTTCCCCAAGGCGGTCGTTGGTGTAGCTGGGGAGCCTCGGTTCGGCCCCGGGGTTGTCGTTCAGCACGACGGAGTCGACACGTCCGTCCGCCCCCGCGATTTCGCAGAGGGCCTTCAGGTAGAGCCGCATGATGCGCGCAATGCCGCCCTCGTGGAGGAAGAGTTCGGGCGAGAGCAGGAGGGCTTTCATGCGTTCAGCGCCGGTTCGCAAAGGCGACCAGCATGGCGAGGGTCCACACGCGCGACCAGGCGCGCGGGTCGCGGCGCGTGGCGTAGTCGTGCCAGACCTGCTCCACCACCGGCGCCTCGAGCCACGGGCAGGCGGCGAGCGACCGGCGGGAGAAGGTCTCGTCGAGGAACGGCTTGAGCTCGCCGAGCATCCAGCGCGAGAAGGGCAGCGTGAAGCCGCGCTTGGGACGGTGGCGGATCGCGGCGGGCACGAGGTCGGCGGTGGCGTCGGCCAGCGCGCGCTTGGTCTGGCGCGGGTCGTACTTGAACCATGCCGGCTGCGGCCAGAGCCACTCGAGCAGCACGCGGTCGACGAACGGCACGCGGAGCTCGAGCGAGTGGGCCATGCTGAACACGTCGCTGTCGCGCAGCAGCACGTCGGTCATGTAGGTGCGCGATTCCCACGCGCTGACGATCTGGAACGGGTCGGCGCCCGCGAGCTGGAAGGCGAAGTCCTCCAGCATCGGGTGGTTGGGCCCGAGGCGCGAGGCTTCGGCGCGCGCGTCCGGGGTGAGCAGCGCGAGGCGGGTCGTCTCCGGCAGCACGCGGCGCTGGAGCGAGGCGAGTTCGTGGAGGTCGCGGGCGTGCGTGAGGAAATCGGCGAGCTTGCGGGCGCGGGCGGACGGGCGCGCGGCGAGCTGGCCGAGCACCAGGCGCCGCACTTTGGCGGGCAGCAGGCGCCACCATGGCAGCAGCGCGTGCAGGCGCGGCAGGTCGCGGAACGACGGATAGCCGCCGAACAGCTCGTCGCCGCCGAGGCCCGAAAGCGCGACGGTCACGCCGCCGTGCCGGGCGGCCTGGCTGGCGTACCACGTGTTGATGCCGTCGCCGGTCGGCTGGTCGAAGCTCGCGAGGATGCGCGGCAGGTCGGCGGCGACGCGCGCCCCGGTCAGCAGCTCCTCGTGATGCTCGGTGTCGAACGCCTGCGCCGCGAGGCGCGCGGCGGATTGCTCGGAAAAATCCGCCTCGCCGAAGATGATCGAGAACGTCTTCAGCCGGTGACGGCTGCCCCGGGCCATCAGGCCGACCACCGCGGTGGAATCCATGCCGCCGGACAGGAACGCGCCGACCGGCACGTCGGCGACGCGGTGCGCGCGGATGGTGTCCTCGAGCTGGTGGCGCAGGCCATGGACAAAATCCTGGTAGTTCGCCGCGCGGCGGGCCGGTTGCACCGCGGCGGGCAGCTGCCACCACGGCTGCGTGCGCACGCGTCCGGCGGCGTCGACGGCCAGCGAATGCCCGGGCGGCAGGTTGGCGATGCCCCGGTAGATGGTGCGCGGCGCGGGAACGCTGAACCACGCGAGGTATTCGCCGACGGAGGCGGGATCGATTTCGCGGGCGACCATGCCGCTGGCGAGGAGGGCGTTGAGTTCCGAGGCAAACGCCACGCCGCCGTCGGGCAGGCGCGAGTAGTAGAGTGGCTTGATGCCGAGCTGGTCGCGCGCGGCGAAGAGCGTCTGCTCGCGTTCGTCCCACACGGCGAAGGCGAACATGCCGCGCAGCCGCGCGAGGCAGGCCGGCCCGTGCAGCGCGTAGGCGGCGAGCAGTACCTCGGTGTCGCAGTTCGTCCGGAACTGCCATCCGCCGGCGGCGAGTTCCGGCTGGAGCTCGCGGTAGTTGTAGATCGCGCCGTTGAAGACGATCGTGAAGCGGCCGTCCGGGCTCGTCATCGGCTGGTGTCCGTTGGCCGGGTCGATGATGGCCAGGCGGCACATGCCGAGGGTGACGGGACCGGAAGAGTGCACGCCGCGGTCGTCGGGGCCGCGATGAGCCTGCCGTTCGACCATGCGGCCGACCGCCGCTTCGCGTTCAGCGGTCGGGCGCTTGGCGGAGAAAATGCCGGCTATGCCGCACATGGGAGGCGGGTGTTCACAAAGCTTCGCCCCATCACTTCCGGCGTTAAGGAAGTGACCCTAGTTCCGAGCAGGGCAGGATTGACCAATCAGCGGCCTTTACGGGCCGGCAAAAGCCAACAGGAAGCCCTGCGGCGTAGCAATGCCGATTTTACGCAAAGCCTTAGAGGCAAATGGCTTTGCCAATATCCTCGGATTTGGCGTCCCCAGCCAGCAGACCCACCAAATGCAGGCCGAATTCCATGGCCGTGCCGGCGCCACGGGAAGTGGTGATTTTTCCGTCGGTCACGACGCGTTCACGGGCCAAAATGGCCGGGAGTTCGGGTGCCACGGAAAAGTGTGCGGTGTACCGGCGCCCGGCGAGCAGGCCGCAGTCGTTGAGCACGGTCGGCGCCGCGCATATCGCCGCGAGCCAGCGACCGGCGTCGTATTGCTTCATCACGAGATCGCGAATGCGGGCGTCGGCCCGCAGGTGCTTCGTCCCGGGACCGCCGGGCAGGAAGATGAGGTCGAACGCGAGGCCTTTCACTTCGTCCAGGGATTTGTCGGCATGGGCGGTGACCCCGTTGCGGCCCGTGACGTGGATGCCCGGCGCGAGCGAGGCGGTCGTCACCTCGATGCCTGCGCGACGCATGAGGTCGACGGGCGCGAACGTCTCGATCTCTTCGAATCCTTCGGCGAGCGGCACGAGTACGGTGGGCATACTTGGAAGTATCAGGTAACAATTACCAAGTATCAAGTGGCGGATCAAACCATCGGGCGGGTATCTCCTTCTTGATACTTGATACCTGATACCTGTTACTTCCGCCATGGTTTCCATGGCGGGCAAGCGTCTCGTGATCTTCGGCTGCGGCTACGTTGGCTCGGCCGTGGCGCAAGCGGCGCTCGCGACCGGAGCCCGGGTCGAGGCGGTGACGCGGAATCAGGAAAAGGCCGCCGCCCTGCGTCAGGCCGGCCTCGCAAACGTCGTGGTGGCGGATCTCGCGGATTCCGGCTGGCACGACCGGCTCGCGGCGGGCGCGGATTTCGTCGTGAACACGGTCAGCTCCGGCGGCCCGGAAAGCTACCGGCGGTCGTATGTCGGCGGCATGCAATCGATCCTGACGTGGGCTGCGCGCGGCACGATCGGCACGCTGGTCTATACGAGCAGCACGGCGGTTTATCCCCAGGGTGGTGGAGCGACGGTGGACGAAACCGCCGATGCACCCGGCGCCACGCCGAACGGCGCGATCATCCGGGAATCCGAGCAGTTGCTCGAGCAGGCGCCGGCTTCGGTCCGGGCGCGCTGGTTCATCCTGCGGCTCGCGGGCATTTACGGTCCGGGCCGGCACCATCTGCTCGACCAGCTCCGCGCCGGCGCGACGACGCTCAACGGCTCGGGCGAACACCGCCTGAACCTGGCGCATCGCGATGACATCGTGGCCGCGATCCTGGCCTGCCTGCAGGCGCCCGCCGCCGCGCCGGGTGGCATCTTCAACGTGGCGGACACCGCGCCGGCGCCGCGCGCCGACGTGGTGCGCTGGCTGGCGGAGCGGCTCGGACGCGCGATGCCGGCTTTCGACGGCGCGACGACCGCCCGGCGCGGCGGCGCGCCCATGCCCGACCGGATCATCTCCAGCGCCAAGCTACGGCGCGTCCTTGGCTGGCAGCCGCGTTACCCGGATTACCGGGCCGGCTTCGAAAATTTGTTGTCGCATTAGCCGGGGCAACGGCACTCAACTCTCAGCTCTCAACCCTCAACCATTTTTCCCATGGCCGGCGTAGGCACACTACTCAAACAAGCGAAGAAGATGCAGCAAAAGATCGAGGAACTGCAGAAGACCCTCGAGGCGCGCGAACTCGACGTGTCGAGCGGCGGCGGCGCCGTGCAGGTGAAGATCAACGGCGCGGGCAAATTCCTTGCCGTGAAGCTCGATCCGGAATTCCTCAAGGAGGACGCCAAGCTCGTGGAGGAGACCCTGCTCAATGCGGTGCGCGAGGCGGCCGCCAAGGCGAAGGAGCTCAACGACACGGAAATGCAGCGCATCTCGGCCGGCTTCCAGATGCCGGGCATGTTCTAAAATGCGGATTGGGGCCTGCGGATTGCGGAATGAATCCCCCTGATTCACCCACTCCGCATTCCAAAATCCACATTCCGCACTTCCATGACTCCCGCGCTTGAACAATTGCAGAAGCAGCTGAAGCAGCTGCCCGGAATTGGTTTTCGTTCCGCGGAGCGCATCGCGCTCCACCTGCTGGTCGAAAAGCCGGCACGCCTGCCTGAGCTGGTGTCGGCGCTGGAGGCTGCGGCGAAAAGCGTCCGCCGCTGCGTCCTGTGCGGCAATCTCTCCGAGGAGCCGCATTGCCCGATCTGCGCCGACGAGAAACGCAAGAACGGCCAGGTGTGCGTCGTGGAGAACGTGCAGGACCTCACGGCGTTCGAGCGCTCGGGCGCGTACCGCGGCCGCTACCATGTGCTGCACGGCAAGCTTTCCCCGATCCGCGGCGTCGCGCCGGAGGATCTCAACCTCGGCTCGCTGCTGCAGCGCATCGAGTCGGGAGAAATCACGGAACTGATCCTGGCGCTGTCGAACGACGTTGAGGGCGAGGCAACCTGCCACTACCTGACCGAGCGCCTGCCCAAGGCCGGCGTCACGGTCACCCGCATCGGCTTCGGCCTGCCCAGCGGCGGCGGCGTGCTTTACGCGGATGCCGTCACGCTGAAGAGCGCGCTCGAGGGCCGGCGGAATTATTCCTGACGCGCGGCGGTCGCGCGCAGTTCGAGCAGCACGTAGCTGCCGTCATTGTAGAGGACCTGCGCGGTGTCGGCCTGCAGCTGGGCGAGGAAGGCGAGGGTCCGGCTGCCGAACAGGCGGTCGACCGGGATGTTGCTCACCAGCTGCTTTTGGTAGTTGGTCATCGGCCGCACCGCGAAGCCGGCATGTTCGTAGAGGAAATAGCGCACGTCGGCGGGCCGGCGTGACCAGCGCATGCTGAGACCCGCGGGATCGGTGGGCAGGACGGGGTTGCGTTTGAAATCGAGCCAGTAGGGCGTCATCACCCACGCGCCAAGCGGCTCGCCCGCCGGCACGAGGGCCTGGATGGCCGCGAGCTTGGCGCGCACCGGGCCGGACGGATTGAGGACATCCTGATTGTAGGCGAAGAATTTCTCCCGCGCCGCCACGGAGGCGTGCGGCAGGTAGGCGAGTGGCGTGTCGAGCCGGGCAATTTGCAATACGCGGATGCCGGCGGCCGGCACGAAGGCGATGACCAGCGCGGCGGCGAGGCCGTTCAGGATGGCCGGGGCCAGGCGGAAGCGCGGGATTTCGCCGACGCTCTCCGTGAGCCGCAGCAGCACCGGCACGGCGGCGATCAGGATCGGGCAGGTGTAGCGCAGCGCGGCGTCGGCCCCGGAAAACAGCGGTCCGAAACCGGCGGTCATGCTGAAATAGACGGCACCCGCGCTCAGCCCCGCGGTGGCGGCGGCGAAGAGCGGCGCGGACACCGGCAGAAAGCGGCCGCGCAGCAGCACCAGGATGGCCAGCCCGACGCCAAGCGCGCCGGCGGCGATGGCCGTGTAGTGCAGGGCCGTCGTGTCGTAGCCCAGGGGGTTGGCGGACCAGAAATTGAAGGCGTCCGCCGTGCCGCTGCCCGGAATGGGCACGAGCGGAGGATGGGCGAGGTAGAGCGGGGCGTGCAGCGCCAGCCAGGGAGACAGAAACAGCAGCGTCCACAGCGGCACCTGCAGCATCCAGCGGGCGCGGTGGCGGCGCAGCAGCAGGCCGGAGGCGGCGAGCACGACGAAATGGACGCCGACAAAAAGGATCAGGGTCGTCTTGAGCACGACGAGCCCCGCGTAGACCAGGCCGAGCAACGGCGCGGAAGGCTCGGGCCGCTCCGCGTCCGGATGGGCGGCGAGCAGCATCGCAGTCATCGTGAGCGCCACGGCGCTGAACACCGCGGCAATGTTCACCACCTGCGGATTGATGGCCAGCAGCGCCACCTGGGCGAGGATCGCCCCGACGGCCCAGCGACGTGCGGGCACCGCGAAGCCGGCGAGCGCGACGCAGAGCAGCGCGCAGAAGAAGGCGTCGAACGCGCCGAGATAGGTCAGCGGCAGGTGCGCCGCGACGAACGACTGGAGGAAGGCCTGTCCGCCCATGGCCTCCGCCCCGAGCGAATTGAGCGGGTTCGAGCCAAAGGTGCCGTTCGCGAGCATCTTCACCGGGTGGGCGAAGTATTTCTCGAGATCGTCGTGCACGTTGTAGGCGGATTGGGGCAGCAGGTGCGAACCAAGGAACCAGCCGGCCAGCAGCAGCGGCAGCAGGGTGAGCAATGTCTCGCGGCTCGGCGGCGTGAGCTGCAGAGGCCCGCTTTTGCCCGCGTGGAAGCCGGCGAGCCCGAGTCCCGCAATGGCGACAACGTCCAGCGCCAGGGCGCGGGCGAGGTGCAGGAGGTTCAGGATGCCGCCGAGAAACACCAGGACCGCGAGCCCCAGCGCCACGGTCAGCATGACGGGCAGCTCGCGGGAGCGGGCGGCCCGCGTGGCGGTCCGGCCCCAGCCCCACAAGGACGCTCCCGCGCTGGCCGTGACCAACGCTGCCATGAGGAGCTTGCCCATAGGGTGGCGCTATCCCACGCGCGGCCGGAAAAAATTACGAGAGGGAACTCACCGCACGAGGCAGGGGCGCTTCGGGTCGAATTTCCAGCCGGGAACCAGGAACTGCATGGCGCTGGCGTCATCCCGGCCGCCGAGCCCCATCCGGCGGTAGAGTTCATGGGCCTTTTCGATCTGCGCCAGGTCGACCTCGATGCCAAGCCCGGGGCGCTCAGGCACGCGCAGCAATCCGCCGGCGATCACGAACGGCTCCTTCGTCAAGCGCTGCCCATCCTGCCAGATCCAGTGCGTGTCGATGGCGGTGACCTTGCCCGGCGCCGCCGCGGCGACGTGCGTGAACATGGCCAAGGAGATGTCGAAGTGGTTGTTGGAATGCGAACCCCAAGTCAGGCCATGCTGCTCGCAGGTTTCAGCCACCTTCACCGAGCCCTGCATCGTCCAGAAATGCGGATCAGCGAGGGGAATGTCGACCGCCTGCAGGCGCAGGGCGTGTTCCAGTTGGCGCCAATCGGTCGCCACCATGTTCGTGGCGGTGGGCAGGTTCGTGGCGCGGCGGAATTCCGCCATGATTTCCCGGCCGGAAAATCCCTGCTCGGCGCCACACGGATCCTCGGCATAGGCGAGGACCTTGTCCTGGCCCCGGCACAGGCCGATCGCCTCGTCGAGCGACCAGGCGCCATTCGGGTCGAGTGTGATCCGGGCACCGGGAAACCGCGCGGCCAGCGCCGCGGTCGCTTCCATCTCCTCCGCGCCGCGCCGCACGCCGCCCTTGAGCTTGAAGTCCCTGAAGCCGTAGCGCGCATAAGCCGCTTCCGCCAGGCGGACGATCTCGTCGACCGACAGCGCTTCTTCGTGGCGCAAACGCAGCCAGTCGTCGGTGGCGCCGGCACCGTCCAGGTAGGGCAGGTTGGTTTTCCGGCGGTCGCCGACGTAGAAGAGATAGCCGAGCACCTCCACCGCGCTGCGCTGCCGTCCGCGCCCGAGCAGGTCGGCGACCGCGACGCCGCAGTGCTGGCCGACGAGGTCGAGCAGCGCCGCCTCCAGGGCGGTGGCGGCGTGGATGGTGACGCGCTGGTCGAAGGTCTGGATGCCGCGGCCGCCGGCGTCCCGGTCGGCGAATTTTTTCCGCAAGGTGTCGAGGAGGGCGTTGTAGCGGTCGATCGGCTGGCCGATGACGAGCGCGCCGGCTTCCTCGATGGTCTGCCGGATGCGTTCACCGCCGGGAACTTCGCCGGCGCCGGTGCGGCCCGCGCTGTCGGTGAGGAGCACGACGTTGCGGGTGAAGAACGCCCCATGGGCGCCGCTGAGGTTGAGCAGCATGCTGTCGTGGCCGGCGACGGGGATCACGCGCAGGGCGGTCACGAGCGGGGAGGAGGACGGGGTGGTCATGGGGTCAAACCGGACGGAGTTCGAGGCGCTTGATGTCCTGCACGATGAAGAGATAGCTGATCATCGCGAGCACGGCGTGTGCGCTGACAAACAGGAGCGCGCCGTTGAAGGAGCCGGTGTTCTTGAGGATGTAGCCGATGGCGATCGGCGTGACGATGCCGGCGATGTTGCCGAAGGTGTTGAAGAGCCCGCCGCTCAGGCCGGTGATCTCGCGCGGGGAGGTGTCGGCGACCACGGCCCAGCCGAGGGCCGCGATGCCCTTGCCGAAAAAGGCGAGGCCCATGATCACGATCACCGCCCATTCGGCGGTCACATAGTTGCAGGCCACCATGCTGACGGAGAGGACGAGGCCGGTGATGATGGGGATCTTGCGCGCCGCGGTGAGCGAGCGGCCGCGGTGCAGCAGCCAGTCGGAGAAGGCCCCGCCACCGATGCCGCCCACCAGGCCGCACAAGGCCGGCAGCACGGCGACAAAGCCGACCTTGAGGATCGACATGCCGCGGTCCTGCACGAGGTAGATGGGAAACCAGGTGAGGAAGAACCACGTGAGCGTCGTGATCGCATACTGGCCGAGGTAGACGCCGAGCAGCATGCGGTTGCGGAGCAGTTGGCGGAGGACCGGCCAGCCGCCGGGACCGCCGGGTTTCTTCGCGCCGGCGCGGTCCATGTCCACCAGGCCGCCACCGCGCGCGATGTGCTCGACTTCCGCCGCATTGGCGAGCGGGTGCTGCGCGGGATTGTGGATGAGGCGCGACCAGAAGAGGGCGAACACCAGGCCGATCGCCCCCATGACCCAGAAGACGGGCGGCCAGCCGAACTTGTGCATGATGGCGCCCATGAGCGGGGCGAAGAACACCGTCGCCGCGTACTGGGCGGAGTTGAAAATCGCCGAGGCCGTCCCGCGTTCGGCCGTGGGAAACCACGCCGCCACGATGCGGCTGTTGGCGGGCAGCGACGGCGATTCGGCGGCGCCCAGCAGGAGGCGGAGCAGGAAAAGCACGATCACGATCGAAGCCGGCGGCAGGAAGCCGACGAAACCCTGCAGCAACGTGAAGAGCGACCAGAGCGCAATGCTCCAACCATAGACGAGCTTGGAACCGAACCGGTCCAGCAGCCACCCGCCGGGCAGCTGGAAGATCACGTAGGCCCAGGCGAAGGCGGAAAAGACATAGCCCATGCCGACGGGGTCGAGCTTGAGCTCCTTCGCGAGATCCGTGCCGACGATCGAAAGCGTCGCCCGGTCGGCGTAGTTGACGGTGGTCAGCAGAAACAGGACGAAGACGATCAGGTAGCGCACCTTGGTGCGCGGGCGGGACGGCTCTGCGGGCGCCACCGACATCACTGCGGGCCCAGCGCCTCGATCAGCTCACGCAGGCGGGCCACTTCGTCGGCGGCCAGGTCCGTCAACGGCGGGCGCACCGGCCCCGCATCATGCCCGACCAGCCGCGCGCCGGCCTTGACGATGCTCACGGCGTAGCCGGGCTTGCGGTTGCGGATTTCCAGGTAGGGCAGGAAGAAACGGTCGAGCAGGCCGTTGGTCACCGTTTCGTCGCCCGCGGCCAGCGCGCGGTAAAACTGCATCGCGGTCTTCGGGATGAAATTGAAGACCGCCGACGAATAGACCGGCACGCCCAGCGCCTTGTAGGCCGCGGCGTACACTTCGGCCGTCGGCAGGCCGCCGAGGTAGGCAAAGCGGTCGCCGAGCCGGCGCCGGATGGAGACCATCAGCTCGATGTCGCCGATGCCGTCCTTGAAACCCACCAGGTTGGGGCAGCGTTCGGCCAGCGAGGCGAGCGTGGAGGCGGTCAGGCGGCACACGCCGCGGTTGTAGACAATCACGCCGAATTTCACGGCGCGGCAGACGGCCTCAACGTGAGCGGCCAGGCCTTCCTGGCCGGCTTCCGTCAGGTAGTGCGGCAGCAGCAGCACGCCCTGGGCGCCGAGCCGTTCCGCCTCCTGCGCGAAGGCCACCGCCTGGCGCGTCGGGCCGCCGGTTCCCGCCACGATCGCCACGCGACTGTGGCACGTGTCCACGGCGGTTTTCACCACGGCGCGGTAATCGTCCGCCGTCAGGGAGAAGAATTCGCCGGTGCCGCCGGCGGCGAACAGCACGCTGGCGCCGTAGGGCATGAGCCACTCGAGCCGCTTGGCGTAGGTATCGGGCCGGAAATCGCCGGCGGAATTGAAGTCGGTGACGGGAAAAGAGAGCAATCCCGCCGACATGGTCTGCTTGAGTTGCAGTGGGGTCATGGGGCGCCGTGGGGTACGGGTACCGCTAACATTGCGCGGGCGGCCGGGCGGGGCAAGCGCGGCGCGTGCAATTGGCGGATTTCTTCGTGCACGGGATTTTTGGGCAAACGCTCCCGCCTTCCGTTCCCGCTGGCGGGTGGCTTGCCGGCCGTAGCCACCGAAGGTTCGCTGCGGGAATCAGAGCCCACCTTCGCCGAGCCTACGGCGGGCAGCCTTCGTTCTCGCTTCGCTCGGCGAAGGCTGGTGCGCCATGTCGGAATCGAACCGACCTCTCATGCTTGGGAAGCACGCATAATAGCCGATATACTAATGGCGCGAACTCAGGAGCGGGCACTAAAGGCGTCCGCACCCGCAGCGGCAAGACGCGAATCGCTCAGCGCACATCCGCTGTGGCGGAACCCGACAGGCTGCGCCAGCGCGCGGTGACGCGCTGGGCGATGTCGTCCGGCGCCAGGCCGTGCGCGGCGCGGAGGACGTCCACGCTGCTGCCGTGCTCGACGAAGGTGTCGGGCCAGCCGATGCGCTCGACGGCGGTGGTGACATGGGCTTCCTGCAGCGCCTCGATCACCGCGCTGCCGAAGCCGCCGGCGAGGACGTGGTCCTCCATCGTGACGATGAGCGGGACAACGGCGGCCTGGCTGAGGAGCAGGTTGCGGTCGAGCGGCTTCACGAAGCGGGCGTTCACGACGCCGACGGAAATGTGCTCCTCGCGCTCGAGGCGCTGGGCGAGCTTGAGTGCGTCCTGCACCATGGAGCCGAGTGCCCAGATGACGATGTTGGTGCCGACCTTGATGACCTCGGCCTGGCCGAGCGGCACGAGGGCCGGTTCGGCCTTGATCGCCGCGCCGGTGCCGGACCCGCGCGGATAGCGGATGAAGCCGGGGCCGGGCAGATGCAGGCTGGTGTGCAGCATGTCGACGAGCTCGTCCTCGTCCTTCGGCTGCATGACCGTCGCGTTCGGCACGCAGCGCAGGTAGGAAAGGTCGAACAGGCCGTGGTGCGTCGGGCCGTCGTTGGGCGAGAGGCCGGCGCGGTCCATGCAGAAGGTCACGGGCAGGTTCTGGAGGCAGACGTCATGGATCACCATGTCGTAGGCACGCTGGAGGAAGGTCGAGTAGATCGCGCAGACGGGGCGGAAGCCCTTCGTCGCGAGGCCGGCGGCGAAGAGCACGGCGTGCTCCTCGGCGATGCCGACGTCGAAGAACTGGCCGGGCACTTCCTTCGCGAGCTGCGAGAGGCCGGTGCCGCTCGGCATGGCGCCGGTGATGCCGAGCACCTTCGGTTCCTGGCGGGCGAAGCGGGTGAGGGCGGCGCCGAAGACATCCTGGTAGTTCGGCGGCGTGCCGGGGATGGCCTTCACGCTCTCGCCTGTCTCGGGATCGAACGGGCTGGCGCCGTGGAATTTCTCCGGATGCGCGACGGCGGCCTCGAGGCCCTTGCCCTTCTTGGTGAGGACATGGATGAGGATCGGCACGTCGCAGTGCTTGGCGAACTCGAGGTTCTTCACCAGCGCGTCGAGGTTGTGGCCGTCGACCGGCCCGAGGTAGCGCAGGCCGAACTTCTCGAAGAGCGACGACTCGACGAAGAAGTCCTTCGTCTCGCGCTTCCACTTGTGGTAAACCTTGTTCATCTCCACGCCGGTCGGGAAGCTCTTGAAGAACGCCTCCACGTCGTGGTGCAGCTTGTTGTAGGTCGGGTTGGTGCTGAGCTTGTTGAGGTAGCTCGCGATGGCGCCGACGTTCTTGGCGATGGACCACTCGTTGTCGTTAAGGATGACGATCAGGCGCTTGGTCGAGGCGACGACGTTGTTGAGCGCCTCGAGCGTGACACCGCAGGTGAAGGCGGCGTCGCCGCAGACCGCGACGACGTGCTCGTGCGAATTGCGGAGGTCGCGCGCCGTGGCCATGCCGAGGGCGGCGGAGAGCGCGGTGCCGGCATGGCCGGCACCGAAGGCGTCATGCCGGCTCTCGCTGCGGTAAAGGAAGCCCGACGCGCCGCCGGTCTTGCGGAGTTTGGTGAAGAACTCGCCGCCGCGGCCGGTGAGCAGCTTGTGCACGTAGCCCTGGTGGGCGACGTCGAAGACGAACTGGTCCTCGGGCGTGTTGAAGACGCGGTGCAGCGCGATGGTCAGCTCGACGACGCCGAGGTTGGGGCCGACGTGGCCGCCGTTGCGGGCGGTCACCTCGATGAGGCGGTCGCGGATTTCCCCGGCGAGCTGCGGCAGCTGGGCGGGCGCGAGGGCCTTGACGTCGGCGGGACCGGCGATGCTGGAAAGGAGGGAGGGAGACGGAGACGCACTCATTGGACTATACGACAACGGACCGGCGGTTATTCCGCGCGGCTGGATTCAAAAGCCTCGAACGCGGCGGAGCCGTCCTTCGTGGCCTTGAGCTTCTCGATCTTGAGCTCGGCGTCCTTGAGACGCCCCTCGCAGACCTTGAGCAACTTGGTGCCTTCCTCATACTTGGCCAGCAGGTCGGCCAGCGGGACTTCGCCCTGTTCCATCGAGTCGACGATGGCTTCGAGCTTGGCCAAGGCGGCCTCGAAACTGAGTTTGGCGGTTTTATCTGAATCCACGGGGCCACTGTGCGTTCGGGACCGGTTATTTCAATCAAACTTTGGGCGGGACGAAGATCGGGGTTGGTCATTGGCGGAGAGCAATTTAGCCGGGTGATGTGAAGGGAGGATGAAGCCACCGTGAAATCTTGCCGAAGGTGGAGCGAGTTGACCTCAACGCGCTCGGCAGCCGCTCCCGCGGCATGCCTTGCAAGCCAGCGCGCTGAGGTCAGCCCGCTCCACCACGGCCGTTCGGGAATTCGGGCTGGCCGGCTCCCGCAAAGCCGTCTGTCTTCAGCCGCATGCATTGGCTGCCCCTCACGGTCGTCGCCCTGATGATCGCCCGCCTCGTCGCCCAGCTCGTCCTGGAAGGCCTCAACCGCGCGGAAGTGCGCCGGAACGCCGGCGCGCTGCCGCCCGCGCTTGCCGGGGTGATGGACGAACCAACGTTCGCCAGGGCGGGCGACTACACGCTGGCGAAGGGCCGCTTCAGTTCGTTCGAGATGATTTACGACGCGGCGTTGCTCGCGGTTGCGATCTTCAGCGGCGTACTGCCGTGGCTGTGGGCGAAGTTCAACGGACTCGCGCCCGGCGCGGCGTGGAGCGGCGCGCTGTTCCTGGTCGCCACCATGATCCTGCTTGGCCTGCCCGGCCTGCCCCTGGCGTGGTGGTCGCAGTTCCGCCTCGAGGCGAAGTACGGTTTCAACCAGAGCACGCTCGGCCTGTGGATCGCCGACCAGGTCAAATCCACGCTGCTCGGCCTGGCCATCGGTTTTCCGATTGCGTGGGGCCTGCTCGCGCTCGTCGGCCGCATGGGCCCGGCGTGGTGGATCTGGGGCTTCACGCTCCTGTTCGGCTTCCAGCTCCTGATGCTCGTGCTTTACCCGAAGCTCATCCTGCCGCTCTTCAACAAGCTCACGCCGCTGCCCGAGGGCGACGTGCGCGCGCGCCTGCTCGCGCTGTCCGACCGCACCGGCTTCCGGGCGCAGACGATCGAGGTGATGGACGGGTCGAAGCGCTCGGCGCACTCCAACGCCTTCTTCACCGGCTTCGGCCGCTTCCGCCGCATCGTGCTTTTCGACACGCTGATGAACCAGCTCGCGCAGGACGAGCTCGAGGCCGTGCTCGCGCACGAGATCGGCCACTACAAGCGCGGGCACATCCCGAAGCGGCTCGTCACGATGGCGCTGCTGCAGTTCGGGGCGTTCGCCGCGATCGCGTGGCTGGCGCAGGCCCCGTGGTTCAACACGGCCTTCGGCCTGCCGGCGGGCGCGACGGCGCCGACGTTCCTCCTGTTCGGGCTGCTGGGCGGGCTCGCGACCTTCTGGTTCACGCCGGCCGGCAACTGGGTGTCGCGGAAACACGAGTATGAGGCCGACGCCTTCGCCCGCGACGCGATGGGCGGGGCCGCGCCGCTGTCCGGCGCGTTGCGCAAGCTCTCGCAGAAGAACCTGTCGAACCTCACGCCGCACCCGCTCTACAGCGCGGTGTACTATTCGCACCCGACGCTCGTCGAACGCGAGCGGGCCCTGCAACGACCGTGACGCCCCGACGCATACACGGGCCAAGCGTGTATGCCGTGGTGCTCGCGCTGCTGTGCGTTTCCGCGCACGCCCTGGTCGTGGCGACGTACAACGTCGAGAACTACACGCTGGCGGACCGCATGGTGGACGGTGTCTACCGGCCGGCCTACCCGAAGCCCGAGAAGGAGCGGGTGGGTGTCGTGAAGGTGATCGCCGGCATCGCGCCCGATGTCCTCGCGGTGCAGGAAATGGGGGCGATGCCGTATCTGGAGGATTTCCAGGGTGAGCTGCGCGCGGCCGGGCAGGATTTCCCGTACCTCGCCTTGCTGGAGGCGGCGGATCCCGACCGGCATGTGGCCGTCCTGTCGAAAATTCCCTTCAAGGAGGTGCGGCGCCATGCCACGGTGGCGACGGGTTACGCGGGCAAGCGCGACGTCGTGAAACGCGGCGTGCTGGAGGTCATCTTCGCCACGAGCGAGGGCGATGTCTCGATCTTCGTGGTGCACCTGAAGAGCAAGCGCACCGAGGGGCCCGGCGACCCCGAGTCGGCGCAGCAGCGCACGGCGGAAGCCGGCGCGGTGCGCGATCTCGTGTTGGCGCGTTATCCGGATCCCACGAAGGCGAAGTTCATGATCTGCGGCGACTGGAACGACACGCGCGGCACGCGTCCGGTGAAGGCGCTGCAGCAGCGCGGCCGCCTCGCCCTCGGCGAAATCCTCACGGCGGCCGACTCCCGCGGCGAGGCGTGGACCCATTATTTCCGGCGCGAGGACAGCTACAGCCGGATCGACTACTTCCTCGTGTCGCCGGCGCTGCGGCGCTTCGTGGCCGGTGACCGCGCGCGCATCTGGGACGGGGCGGGCGCGGCCGAGGGCAGCGATCATCGCGCGCTGTGCGTCGAACTCGCCTTGCGGGCGAAATAGGCGCGTCTTCTGTCGGGGATTCACCGGGTCCCGGGCGGGGAAGACGCCGGAGGAACCGGGGCCGGCCGGGGCCCTGTCTACGGGGTGTCGCCCAACACCAACCCCAAGCCGGAGGTTTCCCCATGCGCCCGTTTGCTTCCCCATTCCGTTCATTTTCGCTCGCCGTTCTGGCGGGGCTCGCAGCCGCCGCGCGGCTCGCCGCCCAGACCCCCGCAGCCGACCCGGCTCCGGCCGCGACGGCGCTGCCGGAGATGCCCGTCATCAAGCTCGACCCCTTCCAGGTCAACGGCGCGGCGGACGAAGGCTACATCGCCGTCGACTCGCTGGCGGGCGGGCGGACCAACACCCCGGTGAAGCTCACGCCGTCGTCGATGTCGTCGCTGACGCGCACCTTCTTCGACGATGCCGGCATCCTGAACGTGCGCGATTCGCTGAAATGGACGCTGAACGTCGTGCCGAGCGACTGGACCGCCGGGAAGCGTTCGCCCTTCAACAGCTGGGATTTCAACTTCCGCGGCGCCGGCCAGGCGCTGCAGGGCGGCAGCGGGCCGACGCGCAACTACTTCACGTTCTACCAGGTCGCCGACACCTACAACCTCGACCGCATCGAGTTCGACCGCGGTCCCAATTCGATCCTGTTCGGCATCGGCACGGTGGGCGGCGTGCTGACCGCGTACACGAAGGTGCCGCAGCAGGACCGGGACTTCATCACGCCGACGGTCACGGTCGACAACTTCGGCAGCTACCGCTTCGAAGTCGACGTGAACCGGCGCCTCACGGAAAAGCTCTTCGTGCGCTTCAACGCGCTCGACGACCACCGGCAGGGCTGGCGCGAAAACGACTTCGACCGGCAGCGCGCCTACGACCTCGCGGTGCTTTTCAAGCCGGGCGAAAGCACGACATTCCGCGTCGAGGGCGAGGTGAGCGAGGCGCGGCACACGATCCTGCCCGACAACTATGGCGAGGCGGTGTCGTATTGGGACGGCACGAGCACCTCGCCGGCCTGGGGCGTGGCGCCGGCGGGCACCGGCACGGCGAAGATGCATCCCTGGGGCGCGCCGGTCTACAACCTCTACGTGGCGGGCCATCCCGAGCTGGGCCTGCAGGACTGGTCGGGCGGCTACCGCAGCGACGGCTCGTACCTGCGGGTGGCGCCCGACACGCGCTGGTATTCCGGCACGATCTCCACGCCGGACCGCACGCTCGACACGGCGCGCATCCCGGTGCTGCCCAGCCGCGAGTTCACGCTGGCGCCGAGCGACGGCCTCTCGCGCCCGAAGTACAGGAACCTCACGGCGTGGCTCACGCATTCCTTCGGCGAGCACTTCGATGTGGCGGTGAGCGGCTACCGCTACACCGACGACCATGCGGCGCAGAACTACGAGGCGCCGTTCGGCTGGGCGATTGACCTCAACCAGCAGCTGCCGAACGGGCAGGCCAACCCGAACTTCGGCAAGGCTTACGGCGATTTCTTCCTCAGCCGCCAGGTGCAGAAGCGCACGGTCAGCGAGGGCCGCGTGCAACTGAACTACCATTTCGACGCCGAGCCGTTCGGCGTGCCGCTCAAGCAGCTGTTCAGCGTGTCGGCCGGCAAGCAGTCGATCACGTGGTATGCGCGGCAGTACAACGCGCAGGTGCTGAACAGCGCCGAGCCGGACGTCGGCTCGCGCATGGTCTGGACGCGCCTGTATGCGGACAACCCCAACGCCGGCGTGTACATCCCCGACCAGATCGACGGCAAGACCGTCGGCTACGCGCCGATGCCGGCCGACTGGTTCGATTTCGACGAGACCTACGACCTGGACAACGTCGCGGCGTTTTCCCACACGCGGCTGTGGAACGACCGGCTGAGCATCATCGTCGGCGCGCGCCACGACAACTACGACCACTTCCGTCGCGGCGCGATCAGCGGCACCGAGGTCAGCGACGGCGCCGAGGGTGACACCTATTCCGCCGGCGCGGTGTACTATTTCGGTGCGCTGGGCGTGTTCGGGAATTTCTCCAAGAACTTCGATCCCGTCGGCCCCGGCAAAAGCCCCGGGTTGAACGGCCAGCCCTTCGGCCCGGCGACGGGCGAGGGCTGGGACTACGGCCTGCGGGTGGCCACGCCCGATCATCGCTACTACGCGACGCTGACCCGCTACGAGTCGCGTTCCGCCAACCGGATCACGACGAGCAAGATCGGCTTCGGCAACATCTGGCGCCTCGCTGCGCTCGCGACCGGCCAGACTCCCGACCCGGTGCTGGCGGCGCTTGCGTACGACGACACGGAGGATCTCGAGGTCAGCGGCTACGAGTTCGAGCTCACGGCCAATCCCACCAAGAGCCTGCGGTTGCAGGCCAGTTTCGGCCTGCCCGAGTCGCGGGTGGCGAACGCCCTGCCGGGCCAGCGCGCATACTATGCGCAGTATTTCCCCGCGTGGGATGCCGCCGCGAACAGCGGCACGCCCGACGCGGCTGCGCTCCGCACGGAGCTCGCCAATGCGCAGCGCACCCTCGACCAGAACGCCGCCGGCAAGGACAAGGTCGGCCTCGTGAAGTACACCGCCAGCCTGTTTGCGAACTACACGTTCCAGGACGGTATACTCAAGGGCTTCTCGATCGGCGGCGGCGTGTCGCAGATCGGCCGGCAGTACGTGGGCGAGGTCCGCAACGAGAAGTTCTACAGCCCGGAACGCCTGGCCACCCAGCTGGTGTTCGCGTACGAGACGACCTTCAAGGGCATGCCCGCGCGCATTGCGCTCAACATCGACAACGTGCTCGACGACCGCGACCCGGTCTACACGGGCTACGATTCGACCTGGGTGACGGCGGACGGCCGCCCGGTGGTCAGCGGCTACTATTTCCCCGATCCGCTGACCGCGCGGCTGTCGGTGCGGTTGACTTTCTAAGGCTTGGGCGGCTCCGCGACGGCCGGTGGCGCGGTGGCGACCGAAGCCGGGGCCTTGTCGCGCACGAGATGGAAGAGCAAGGCCGCGAAACCGACGCCGGCCGCCAGGGCCAGCAGGCCGACCATCGCGGACGGGCCCTTGCCCTCCGTGACGATCACGAAGTCCGGCGCCAGCAGCGGCTGCACCTTGATCAGCTGCTGGCGCTCCTGGTCCTTCAGGTTGTGGCTGTCGGGAACACCGACGATCTGCTTCTTCGCGCGCCAGGTGGTGGTGATGGCGAGGGCGTTTTTCAGGATGTCGACCGACAGCTTGTTGTTCTCGGGGGTGTCCTTGAGCTTGAGCACGTCGGGATCCTCGGTGGCGAGCAGCACGTGGATGGGGGACTCGTCCTTCTCGCCGGCCGGGCGAACGGGCAGCAGGGCCTTGGCAATGCCGCCTTGCTTGTAATACACGGCGTCGAGCGGTTCGATGGACACGTTGGTCAGCGTGAAGTACGGCGGCAGGTCGGGCGCGGCGCTGGTGGAGAGATTCATGGCGACCGGGTTGCCGTGGAAGACCGCTTTCCACAGTTCGGAGCCGCCGCCCCACAAACAGCCGAGGGCAAGGAGGAGCAGGAGTTTTTTCATGCCGGCCTTAGCGGACGACCAGGATGACGGCGTAGACGCCGCCCCGGCCGGTGGACGGGCCGCCGAGGACGGCGGGCACGCCGCCGCGGAGCACCAGGCCGGTGTTCATCAGCGTGCGGCCGCCGGCGGTCCAGCGCACCTTCACGTGCACGGCCTGGCCCTCGGTTCGCTCGGTCGTGACCTCGAGCTCGTGGCCGTTGCCGAGGGTGAGGCTGCCGGAAGCGGGCACGCCGAGCTGGGCGCGGTCGCTGCCGACATATTGGTAGCTTTCGAAGCGCAGGATGCGGCGCAACGTCGGCTCGTACGGCGCGAGGCGGCGGTCGGTCTGGCCGGCTTCATTGGAGGCGGTGATGAGGATGCCTTCGAGCGAGGCATTGGCGGCGTGGGCGGTGGAAACCAGCCCGGCGAGAAAGGCGAGCAGGAGGGCGAGGCGAAGGATGGTCTTCATGGCGGGAGTTCCGGGAGGTTAACCACTAATCCACGCTAATGGATCACTAATTCAGATTAGTGGGGAATGAGTGTGGCTTAGTGGTGCGAAGTCTTTCCGAGTTTATCCGCCAGCAGGCGGCGCGCGTGGTAAAGGCGGGACATGACGGTGCCGACAGGGACATCGGTGGCCTGGGCGATTTCCTCGTATGAAAGCCCCTCCAGCTCCCGCAAGGCAAGCACGGCGCGGTGCTTGGGGGGCAACTGGGCGAGGGCGGCGCGGACTTTGCCGACATTTTCACTTTCCTCGGCCTGACCGCGGGCGTTTTCGTTGGTGGCGGGCTCGGGCGCGGCGGGGGTGTCGGCGTCGCCGGTGTCGAAAGGCAGGAAGCGGTCGAACCAGCGGCGGCGCTTGCGCAGGTGGTCGATCGCGCGGCGCGTGACGATCGGATGTAGCCAGGTCGTGAACTTGGCGTCGCCGCGGAACGTGCCGAGCTGCTTCCAGACCGTGAGCCAGGCTTCCTGGCAGACGTCGCGCGCGTCGGCCTCGTGGTGCACGATGGCGTAGGCCAGCCGGAACGTGCGCTCGTGGTGCGCGCGCATGATGCTGCCGAAGGCGGCTTCGTCGCCGGCTTGCGCGCGACGCAACAGGGCGGGATCAACATCGGGATTGGAATCGGCTTCGGGCACGTCGGTCAGGCGGGCACAGAATTAGGCATGGATGGGACGCCGGATCACGCAGGAAAATTCATTTCAAACGGATCAACCACAGGGGCACGGAGGCACAGAGAAATCCCCTGATCGGGGCAATCGGTATTCTTTGTGTCTCTGTGTCTCCGTGGTTCATTCCGTATCAGGATAGTTCGATCTCGGCCTCGAGCGGCAGGTCGAGGTGCACCTGGCTCGAGTTCAGCGCCAACGGCAGCCAGGCGCGGCTGCAAAAGCGATAGGCGTCGCCGAGCGCGATGTGGTTGCAGGCATTTTCATCCAGGATCGTGTGGTGGAAGAGCCGGCCGGCGAGGGCGAGGCGGTTGCGCCCGGGCACGAGGGCGACTTCGCCGAGGCGGCACGCGCCGCCGTCGGTGTGGAGCAATTGCCGCAGGAGGTCATGCCCGGTGGCGGCGTGCGCGGCCACCACGCGGCCGCCGATGAACTCGAGCGTGATGCCGTCGATGACCGAGCCCGCGTGCACGACGGGGCGGGCGACGCGCACGCGGCCCTCCGCACTGCCCTGGTGCGGAGCGGTGAAGATTTCCTCCGTGGGCAGGTTGACCACGAACGGCACGCCGCGCCTGGTCGCCAGCTGCGCCGTGCACCAGCGATGGGAGCCGGGCAGGGTCAGGCGCAGGTCGGTGTCGTGTCCGACATAGCGCACGGTGCGATGGCGTGCGGTGTTGAGCTCGTCGCGCCGGCGGGCCAGTGCCGCCAGGTGCAGTTCCCAGGCGGCGATAGGATCGTCCGGTGTGGGAGGGGCTTTCTTGTCCGCCATAGGCTTGGCGACGGCGGAATGCCCCGACGGAATTGCCGAGTCGGAAGGTAAACTCCCTCCCACATTCGAGCCAGTCGGCAGACGGAAGGATTCGAAGACCGTGCGCCAGAGCGCGGGCAGGCGATCATTCTCCGGCAGGTCGGCATAGGCGGCGTTGGCCCAGGGCGTGGTCGGGGCCGGCGCGAGGGTCCACTGGCTCGCCCCGCGAATGAGCTGTTGGATGACCGGGCCGAGATGGCGCCATTTGATGCGGTCGAAGTCGCCGAGCCGGCCGGGTGGGGCGCCCGTCAACAAACCCGGGTGACTGCCCGTGAGAAAAAGGAAGGCACCGCCGCGGGCGAGGTGCTGGCGCAGGCGCGCGGTGTGGTTGGCGACCAGCGCTTCGTAACCGGCAAGGTCACCTGCCTCCGCGAGCGCGCGCAGCCGGCCGGGATCGGCCGGGAGCACGGCGACATTCGGGCCGGCGGCTTCGCGCACGGCTTCGGCGAGCGGCAGGGCTTCCGGATGCACGCCCTGCAACTCGTAGGGATCGGTGATCAGCAGTGGTTGCCCGGGCTGCAGGTTCAGGCCGACGCGGACAACGACCCCGGCCATGGCGCGCAGGCGGGGAACGAAGTCGGAAGACATGCCTCAATCAGGCAGAAATCGCGGAAGCACGGAAGAGCGGAAACGCAACTGTGGGATTGAGAGCAACCACAGAGGCTCAATGACACAGAGAAAGGCCGTTTTTAAACAACACTTCCGCTTCCGTCATCCTGAGCCGTGCGAAGGACCCAAGCGGACGTGCACATCATGCCTCACCTTGGGTCCTTCGCACGGCTCAGGATGACAGTGCAGGTAGGTATGGACTATTCCTGGATTTTTCCGTGCCTCGATGTTTCCGTGATTAACTCAGGTTGAAGTGTGCCGCGATGCGCGCTGAGGCTTCGGCGGGTGACGTGTGCTCGGTATCGATGGCGAGGTCCGTGCGCGGAATGACGGGCGTGGCGAACACGCCGGAGTCGCGGAGCTGGCGGTACAGGGCGAGGTCGGTGAGCTTGCGGAAGCCCTTGCGCTGGTCGGTGGCGAGGCGCGCTTCGATGGCGGCTTCGCTGAGCTTCAGTTCCACCGCGAGCAAGGTCACGCCGGGCAGGGCGAACAGCCAGTCAATGAACGCCTGCGGGACGGAGTTCTCGGGATTGAAGGTAAAGATCAGCTTCCGGTCGGTCGCGGCGGCGGCGGTGAAGTGCTCGCGCCAGCGGCGGTCGCGTCCAGCGACAAAGCCTGGCGTGCCGAAGGCATGTTCCTTCAGGACTTCGTCCACGACGAGGTGGTTGTGGTAGAACTCGAACCCGGTGAGCGCGGCGAGTTCCCGGCCGACCGTGAACTTGCCCGCGGCGGCCGGCCCGTGGAGGAACACCAGCTTCATGGGCGTCGTCCGGTCGCGGCCGGCTGCACCTCGAGCAGCACAGCCTCGTAAAGGTTCTTGGTCAGGTATTCGTAGGTGACCGTGCCGTAGCCGCCCTGGCCCCACTGCGCGCCCCAGGAATTCTTGAACATGAAGACCGCGTCCTCGATGCGCCCCGAGGCGGATTTGTAGCCGACAATCGTCACGGCGTGGCCGCCGTCGGCGAGCGGCTTCTGCCCGCTGAGATAGCCGGTGCGGATCGAACGGTAGTGCGGCCAGGCCATGCCGACGGGGATGGGCATGCCGGAGTTGAGGGCGGTGACGAGGTTGTTGATCCGAGTGGCGTTGTCGCGCCCGGGCAGCTGGTGCACGAAGACGCGCTGGTGCTGGCTGGCTTCCTCGATGATCGCCGCCGGCGGATCCTCGATCGCGGAAATTTTCCGGCCGAAGGTGTTCGGCATCGTGGACTGCAGCGGGATGCCGTAGGCCCGCAGGGCCTCGACGACCTCACCGAGGGTGAAACCCTCGTCGGCGCCCTCGGCGATCGTGCCGTCCTCGGCCGCCACCGGCGCGATGCGCTGCGTCGAGCGGCGCGCGGCCCAGATCAGGTATTCCTCGGAGAATTTCTCGGCATGGCCGGCGAGTTCGGCGTTCTGGAACTCGAGGGCGCTGACGATCGCAAAGATGGCGCAGCTCGGGCGGTAGCCCTGGTTCTTCACGCCGAGCTCCAGCTGGAGATATTTCTGGCGCAGGTCGACGTCGCTGCGGACGTCGGCGGGGCGGCCGAACTGCCGGAGGAGGTCATCGAACCTGGACTTGGGCTTGGCGGGGGCGGGCTTCGTCACCGGCTTCGGCGGCGTTGCCACCGGCCCGGGCGCCGGTTCGGGGGCGACGTCGAGCGCGGGATCGTAGTGGAAGCGCGCCTGCCATTCCGGATCGAGGCTCTTCAGCGGGACCGATGCCATGCCGCCGCTGTGCAGGAACACGACGGTGTGGTTGTTGATGGAGCGGATGCGGACCTGGCGGTAGGTCGTGTTGCCGGCCTTGAGCGAGTCCAGCGTGGATCCGGCGGCGAGGACCGGTCCCTCGGCGTGCAGTGCGGATACGAGCAGGCCGGCGAGAAGCAGGGCGGCGGGCAGGCGAGGCGCGCGCGGGAAGGGCATGGCGGGAGTCAGGCACAAATATCCCGGGCGCGAAAGCGCGCAGATGCGAAATCCGTTTCAATTCCCGGCACAGGTCGCGCAAACAAAAACGCCGCCCGGCGGTGGGCGGCGTTGAAAGGGGAGGATTGGGCGCGGCTTACTTGCCCAGGCTCTTGCGGAGGTCGTCGAGCTGGCCGGCGGAACCGAGGAGCTGGTTGCGGCTGGCGATGAACTTCGCGTATTCCTCGATGAAGATCTTGCCCGGCGGGCGGAAATCGAACTCCTTCGGGTTGTCGCGGAAGTACTCGCGGTGGACGCGGGTCCAGACGAGGCGGCCATCGGTGTCGATGTTGATCTTGGTGACACCGAGCTTGGCAGCCGGGAGGTACTCGTTGGCGTCGACGCCCACGGAGCCGTCGATCTTGCCGCCGGCGGCGTTGATGCGGGCGACCTCGTCCTGCGGGACGGAGGACGAGCCGTGCATGACGAGCGGGAAGCCGGGGAGGCGGGCCTTGATCTTCTCGAGGACGTCGAAGTGCAGGGACTGCTTGCCCTTGAACTTGAAGGCGCCGTGCGAGGTGCCGATGGCGCAGGCGAGGGAGTCGCAGCCGGTCTTGGCGACGAAATCCTTGGCCTCGTCGGGATTGGTGAGGGTGGCATGGCCGTCCTCGACCTTGATGTCCTCCTCGACGCCGCCGAGCATGCCGAGCTCGGCCTCGACGGAGATGCCCTTCTTGTGGGCGGCGTCGACGACGCGCTTGGTGATCTCGACGTTCTTGTCGAACGGGTCGTGCGACGCGTCGATCATGACGGAGCTGAAGAAGCCGGAATTGATGCAGTCGTAGCAGGTTTCCTCGTCACCGTGGTCGAGGTGCACCGCGAAGATCGCCTCGGGGAAAATCTCGCCGGCGGAGCGGATGATCGCCTCGAGCATGCGCTTGTCGGTGTACTTGCGGGCGCCCTTGGAAATCTGGATGATGAAGGGGGCCTTCGACTGGATGGCGCCCTTGAACAGGCCCATCGCCTGCTCGGCGTTGTTGATGTTGTAAGCGCCGACGGCGTACTTGCCGTAAGCGTGTTTGAAGAGCTGGGCGGTGGTAACGATCATGACGGGAAGGTCTACCGGCTGCGGGAAAGGTGCCACAAGCCTTTTGTTCGGCGGCGTTGTGACAACGTTGTGTCATAGTGCACGAGTGTAGGGCTGGCGCTTGTCGCCATGCCACGGTCCGCCGGCGAGCGGCGACCTTACAACACGATCCCGTTCACCGCGGCGGGAATTGTGCTCGGCTCCGCCTCGCATTCCTCCGGGACTCACCCTTCGGGTTCGCCATGTTTCCTCCTCAGCGAGGAGGAAACTCGAACTCGGCCTTGTCCTGCTTCTGCGAGAGGACGAGGTAGGCGCTGAACTTGTTGCCGCGCTTGGAGACGAAATTCTCGATCAGGTCGGAACGTCCATCTTCGACCAGCTTGCGCACCTGCTCGACCGGGATTTCGATTTCGCAGAGTTTCTTGGACAGCTTGAAAACCTGGCGGTTGTCCTGCTCGGGTCGGCGCACGTAATAGGCATCGCCGAGCTCGACCAGTTCGCCGACGGGATTCTTGGCCTCGCCGATGACGGTGGCCTTCGAGAGGTCGGCCTTGGCCTTCGGCTTGCGGACGATCGGATTGCCGTCCTTGTCGAGCTTCGGCGCGCGCGGCGGGAATTCCCACGAGAACTTGCCGCCTTCCTTCTTCAGGAACGCGCTGAATGGGCGGCCCTTCTTGGAAATGAAATTCTCGATCAGGTCCGTTTTGCCTTCGCCGACGAGCTTGATGACCTGCTCGGCCGGAATGTTCTTCTGGCACATGATCTGGCCGATGCGGAAGGTCTGCTCCCAGGTGCCGTCGGGCTTCTTCTCGCGGACGATGTAGCTGCTGCCGCTGACGCACAGGTCGGCGCCGGTCTTGGCGTCGGTCCAGATCGGCGTGAGCGTGCCGATGTCGACCTTGTCGCCGAAGTCGAAGGCGGTCTTCCACTTCTTGGTGGTGACGTTCTCCTTCGTGGCCTTGTCCTTCTTCGTCTCCTCGACGACCTCGAGCTTGAGCAGGGCGGAGAAACGGTTGCGGGTCTTGTTCGAGATGAAACCGTCGAGCGGGCCGGCCTGGCGGATTTCGACGAGCTGCTTGATCTCGGCCTCCTCCATGCGGCGGCCGCCGATGATCTTGTAGACCATGAGCTCGCCGTCCTGCGACTTGTAGCCGCGGAGCGTCTCCTTCATCGGCTTGCTGTCGGTGGGGGAAATGATGTCGGTGATGCGGGCGACGGAGTCGTCCTCCTCGAAACCCTTCACGGCTTCGACGATGTGCTTCGTCTCCTTGACGATGCCGGACATGAACTTCTCGCGGGCAAACTTGCCGTGCTCCATCTCGCGCAGCTGGAACTCCCACTCGCCGGTCATGGCGGGGCTGGTGAGGTCCTCGACCTTCACGGCGGCGAGGAACTGGAAGAGCTGCTCGGCCTTGGTGGTCGGGATGAGTTCGCGCTGGGCGCGGTCGAGGTACTTCTGGTTGACGAGGCCCTCGATCGTGTCGGCGCGCGTGGCCGGCGTGCCGAGGCCGCGCTCCTTCATGGCTTCGGCGAGTTCCTCGTCGTCGACGAGCTTGCCGGCGCCTTCCATCGCGGAGAGCAGGGTGGCTTCCGAATAGCGCGGCGGCGGGCGGGTCGTCTCGCTGTGCAGCTCGGCGGAAAGGGTCCTGGCCTTGGACTTGTCCTCGGGGGACATCGCCGGCAGCGCCTTGGCGTCGCCCGACTCGTCATCGGTGGTCTTGCCGTACACGGCGAGCCAGCCCGGGGCGGTGAGGACCTTGCCCTCGGTCTTGAAGGCGTGCGTCGTTCTGCCCTCACCGGGCAGAATGCTGATGCGCGTGGTGATGTCGAACTCCGCGACCGGGTGGAACGTCGCCACGAAGCGGCGCGCGATCATGTCGAACAGCTTGGCCTCGGCCTCGTCGAGGTTCTTGGCCTCGTGCTCGGTCGGGATGATGGCGAAGTGGTCGGAAACCTGCGCGTTGTTGAAGATGCGCTTGTTCGGCTGGACCCAGCCGGACTCGAGCACGCGCTGGGCGTGGCCCTTGAGGTCGCCGTGCAGGTTGCCGAGCACCTGGCGGACGAGCGGGATGTAATCCTCCGGCAGCGCGCGGGAATCCGTACGCGGGTAGGTGATCATCTTGTGGCGCTCGTAGAGGGCCTGGGCGATCTGGAGCGTGCGCTTGGCGGGAAAGCCGAAGCGGCTGTTGGCCTCGCGCTGCAGCGTGGTCAGGTCGTAGAGGCGCGGCGCGGTCGAGGTGCTGGCCTTCTTTTCCTCGGTGACGGAAGCGAGCGGCTGGCCGGCACAGGCGGCGACGATCGCCTCGGCCTGCTCCTGGTTCCAGATGCGGTCGATGCGGTCGTGCTCGTCGTCAGTCCTCTTGAAGTTGGGACGCTGGTAGGCGCCCTCGTACTCGCCCTTGGCGACGCCGAACTTCGCCGTGACGCGCCAGTAGCCGCGCGGCTTGAAGTTGCGGATCTCGAGCTCGCGGTTGAAGACGATGCCGAGGGTGGGGGTCTGCACGCGGCCGACCGAGGCGACGTTGCCGGCGCGGGAGCCGAACATGCGCTTGGTCAGGGCGCGGGTGCCGTTGATGCCGATGAGCCAGTCGGCCTCGCTGCGGCAGCGGGCGGCGTCGGCCAGGCCCTGCATCTGCTCCGGGGTGCGCATCTTCTTGAAGGCCTCGCGGATGCCCTCGTTGGTCATGGACGACATCCACAGGCGCTCGAAGGGCTTTTTGCACTTCGTGAGCTGGTATATATAAGTGAAGATGAGCTCGCCCTCGCGGCCGGCGTCGCAGGCATTGATGACCTTGGTGACGTCCTTGCGGCCGAGCAGCTTCTTCAGCTGGTTGAAGCGTTCCTTGCCCTCGGGCAGCGGCTGGAGCTCGAACTCGTCGGGGATGATCGGCAGGGTCTCGAGGCGCCAGAAACCGTACTTCTTCTTGTCGATGTCCTCCGGCATCTGCAGGCCCACCAAATGGCCGACCGCCGACGAAATCACGTATTCGTCGTTCTCGTAGTGGTCGCCTTTTTTCGGGACCTTGCCGAGCGCGCGCGCCAGGTCGGCGGCGACGGAAGGCTTCTCGGCGATGACCAAAGTCTTCATGTGGGGTTGCAGCGGTTACGCACCAACCGGAGAATTACAAGCAATACTTTTTCCGGCACGTCTGGAGCGATCGTGGAAATGATTACGGGAAAGTTGCGATTTTGAGAGGGGAAATGCGCGGGCGAGCTTGGATATCCGGTCGTGTGAATCCGGTCGATTTCCAATCCACTCCCATTCCGTCATCCTGAGCGCAGCGAAGGATCCACGAAAACAATCCCGTGACCGATGCCGTCCCGCGCAAAAGCTTGGGTCTACATTCTCGCGAGCCGCGGCGCTGGCACCTTGTACATCGGCGTCACTTCCGACCTGTTCACGCGCATTTGGCAGCATAAAAATGGAACGCACGATGGCTTCACGAAGCGATATCGGATCCAGCGGCTCGTCCATTCGGAGGAATTTCGCCGGGTCAGGGATGCTGTGGCGCGGGAGCGGGCGCTCAAGGGATGGACGCGCAAGCGGAAGGTTGCGCTGATTGAGGCGGGAAATCAGGCGTGGGCGGATTTGGCCGACGGATGGTATGCCTCGGGAGTGGATCCTTCGCTTCGCTCAGGATGACGGTCAGGTAACGATAGCGGGCATAAAAAAGGCGCACCGCAGTGCGCCTTGAAAGATCGTGAAGGTTGGAAGCTTACTTCACGCCGAGTTCCGCCAGCGCGGAATCCAGCGCCTTGAGCAGCGCGGCGATCGTCTCGTCGGTCTCGTCGCCCATGTTCGAGATGCGGAAGGTCGTGCCCTTCAGCTTGCCGTAGCCGCCGTCGATCACGAGCTTGTGCTTCGACTTGAGGATCTTGTTCAGCGCGGCGAGGTCGACGTTGAGCGTGTTGGCGAAGCAGTTGAGCGTCACCGAGCCGAAGCCTTCCTTCGGGAACAGCTTGAAGCCCTTGGCGAACGCCCAGTCGCGCACCGCTTTGTTCAGGCGGGCATGGCGGGCGTAGCGCGCGTCGGCGCCCTCGGCCTTGATGTCCTCGAGCTTCGACTTGAGCGCGTAGATGAGCGAGATGACCGGCGTGCTCGGGGTCATGCCGTTCTCGTGGTTCTTCTGGAACTCGACGAAGTCGAAATAATAGCCGCGATCGGCGATCGTCGCGGCGCGGTCGAGCGCCTTCTTCGAGGCCGAGATGAGCGAGAGGCCCGGGGGCAGGGCGAGGGCCTTTTGCGAGCCGGTGATGATGACGTCGATGCCGAGCTCATCCTTCTTGATCGGCAGCGCGCTGAACGAGCTGACGGTGTCGACGATCGAGACGACGTCGGGGAATTCGCGCACGACCGCCATGATGGCGGGCAGGTCGCTCATGCAGCCGCACGAGGTCTCGTTGTGGATGAGCGTGATCGCGTCGTAGGCGCCGGTGGCGAGCTCGGCGCGGACCTTGGCCGGGTCGACCGGCTGGCCCCACTCGAACTTGAGCGCGGTGGTCTGCTTGCCGCAGCGGAGGGCGACGTCGTTCCACTTGTCGGCGAACGCGCCGTTCATGCAGCAGAGGACCTTTTTCTTCACGAGGTTGCGGATCGCGCCCTCCATCGAGCCGAACGCGCTGCTGGTCGAGAGCCAGACCGCGTCCTTCGTGTAGAACAGCGCCTGGAGGTCGGGCTGGATGGACTGGTAGAGCGCGACAAAGTCGGTGCTGCGATGGCCGATCATCGGCTGGGCCATCGCCCGCAGCGTTTTCTCAGAGACCGCGATCGGTCCGGGAATGAAGAGTTTGTAGCTCATGGAAGGAGTTGAAGCCGGTGTTGCATGAAGCCGCACCTGTGGCTAGCAACCAGAACTCACAACCCGCCCCCTTTCCAGCGTCAAAGCCAATTTGTTCATGTCCAACCGGTGGTTTCGTCATAAAACCGATGAATTCGAGCAGTTCCTCATCGATGTCATCATGGGGCGGCGGGAAGGGACGCTGGCGGCGCTGTTCGGCGCGTTCCTGCAGGTGTGCTCGTACCTGTTCAGCGGGATTGTGCAGCTGCGCCTCTGGCTCTATCGCAACCGCATCCTGCGCGACCAGCCGCTCGGCTGCCTCGTGGTCGTCGTCGGTAATCTGACCGTCGGCGGCACCGGGAAAACCCCGGTGGTGGAGAAGTTCGCGCGCGCGCTGCACGACCGCGGCCGCAAGGTCGCGATCCTCAGCCGCGGCTACAAGAGCAAGGCGCCGTCCTTCGGCCAGCGGGCCTGGCGGTGGCTGAACAACACCGAGGCGGATCCGCCGCGCGTCGTGAGCGACGGCCACCAGGTGCTGCTCAACTCCGAGCTCGCGGGCGACGAGCCGTTCATGCTCGCGCGCAACCTGCCGGGCGTGGTGGTGCTCGTGGACAAGGACCGCGTGAAGGCCGGCGCGTACGCGATCAAGCGGTTCGGCTGCGACACGCTCGTGCTCGACGACGGCTTCCAGTACATGCCGCTCAAGGGCCGGCTCAACCTGCTGCTCGTCGACAAGACCAATCCCTTCGGCAACGGCTTCCTGCTGCCGCGCGGCATCCTGCGCGAGCCGATCAAGCACCTGAAGCGCGCGTCGTACGTTTTCCTGACCAAGTCCAAGGGCGTGCGCGACGAGGAGCTCGAGGCGATGATCCGGCGCTTCAATCCCGACGCGGAAATCATCGAGTGCGCGCACAAGCCGCAGTACCTGCAGCGGATCGACGGCGACGAACGCGTGTCGCTGGCCATGCTGGCGGGCAAGCGCATCGGCGCGTTCAGCGGCATCGCCGCGCCCGAGAGCTTCGAGGCCTTCCTGCGCGAGACCGGCGCCAAGCTCGGCTACACCCGCCGCTTCCTCGACCATCACCGCTTCGAGGCGGAGGAACTGTCCTCGGTCTTCGCCGAGGCGCTGGAGGCGCGCGTGGAGGTGCTGGTCACGACGGAGAAGGACGCGGTGCGCATCGACGCCGGCACGAAGTTTCCCATGCCGTGCTACTACCTGCGGCTGGAGATCGAGATCCTGCGCGGTGCGACCGACTTCGACGAGGCAGTGGGCAAGATCTGCTTTCCGAACGGCCGGCCGCTCAACGAGGAGTCGGAGGCGGCGGGCAGCCCCGCCTAGGCGGTGTAGGCGCGGCCGAGCCCGAGCGCGCCCAACTGGCGCCGGTAGGTGACCGAGGTGAGGTCCGCGCGGACGTGCACTTCCTCGGTGAGATCGATCGGCAGGTCCTCGGGATTCTGCCGTTCGACGACGGCCTGATCCTCGGCGTAGATGCGCTGTTGGAAGGCGATGAGGTCGGCCATCGGCTGGTCTTGGTCGAAATCACGCGCGATGAGCGGGAAGACCTGCGTCTTGCGCGCCGAGACCGGACAGGAGGCATTGAGGATGGCCATGCGGCCGCCGTGCGGAAAGTGGATCACGAGGTGCGCGGTGAACGGCAGGTCGATGCGGTAGACGCGACGCCATGTCTGGGCCGCGGCGTTGGGATCGGTCACGTTGCCGACCTGGCTCGTGAAATCGGCGAAGACGCCGCCCGGAATCGCCCGAGCCTCGTAACGCGGCACCTCGGGATCGCGCACGGCGAAGGTGTTTTCATGGACGAAGGCAAAGTGGGCGACGTCGCAGAAACTTTCGACCTGGCGGCCGGCTGACGCCGCCCACGTGAAGGGCGGCACAGTGATCTGCTGGTACTCCGGCAGGGCGTGCTCGGGAAAAGCGGGGATATCCGCGGAGCCTTCAGCCAGCCGGACCCAAACCAGCCCGTAACGCTCCACCGCCGGGAACACGCGCAAGTGCAGCTTGCCGGGAATGGGGCCCTGCGGGTGCGCGGGTACCTGCGTGCAGCGCCCGGCGCCGTCGTAGCAGTAGCCATGATAGGCGCAGACGATGCGGCCGTCGCGCAGCTTGCCCATGCTGAGCGGCGCGCCGCGGTGCGCGCAGAGGTCAGCCGCCACCGTGAGGCCCGTCGGCGTCCGGTAAAGCACGAGGTCCTGGTCGAGCAGCCGGGCCGCCACGGGGCGATCCGTCACCGCCGCCGCCACCGCGACCGGGTGCCAGTACGTGGCGAGGATGGCCCAGTCGGCCGCGGCGAAGGTGCAGTTGCGGGGCAGGGCCGGGGCGGGTGACATGCGCCGGATTTAGCAGCCTCCGTGCCGGGGCGCAAGGCCCGCGCCTTTTGGGAGTGTTCACATTTGTCATTGCGAGTCGTCCTGCCCGGCAGGACGGCGAAGCAATCCAGCTGGATCGCCACGGCGTGCTGCGCGCACCTCGCGATGACAATCAGAAATGGGATCCCGCGCCTTTGGAGTTGAAGGCGCCACATCCTTGGCGAACGTATCCGGCATGAATGATTCCCGTTTTGACCGGCTGGCCGAGGTCCTGACCGGCTTCTCCTGCGAACTGAAGAAGGGCGAGCGCGTCCTGATCGATGCCTTCGACATTCCCGAGGAATTCGTGATCGCGCTGATCCGCGCCACCCGGAAGCTCGGCGCGATCCCTTACGTCAACCTGCAACGCTCGCGCATCACGCGCGAGATGCTCAAGGGCGCGGTCGCCGAGCAGTACAGCCTCACCTCCGAGATCGAGCTGGCGCGCATGCAGAAGATGGACGCCTACATCGCGGCGCGCGGTTCCGACAACATCTTCGAGACGTCCGACGTGCCCGCCGAGCGCGTGCAGCTCGTGTCCAAGCTGATGAAGCCCGTGCTCGACCACCGCGTGAACAAGACGAAGTGGGTCGTGCTGCGCTGGCCGTCGAGCGCGATGGCGCAGCAGGCCGGCATGAGCACCGAGGCGTTCGAGGACTTCTTCTTCCGCGTCTGCACCTTCGACTACAGCCGCTACGGCCCGGGCATGGCCGCGCTCGAGGACCTGATGAACAAGACGGACCGCGTGCACCTCAAGGGCCCGGGCACCGACCTGCAGTTCTCGATCAAGGGCATCGGCGCCGAGTCGTGCGGCGGCCTGCGCAACATCCCGGACGGCGAGGTGTTCTCGTGCCCGGTGAAGGACAGCGTCGAGGGCGTCATCTCGTACAACGCGCCGACGGTCTACCTCGGCACGGCGTTCGACAACATCCGGCTCGTTTTCAAGAAGGGCAAAATCGTCGAGGCCACCGCCAACAACACGAAGCGCCTGAACGAGATCCTCGATACCGACGCCGGCGCGCGCTACATCGGCGAGTTCGCCATCGGCTTCAACCCGCACATCACCGAGCCGATGCGCGACATCCTGTTCGACGAGAAGATCGCGGGTTCCTTCCACTTCACGCCGGGCAAGGCGTACGAGCGCGCCGGCAACGGCAACGAGTCGGTCGTGCACTGGGACATGGTCAGCATCCAGCGCAAGGAGTGGGGCGGCGGCGAAATCTGGTTCGACGGGAAGCTGATCCGCAAGGACGGCCTGTTCACCGCGCCGGCGCTGAAGAAGCTGAATCCCGACCAGCTGCTCAAAAAGGGCTAACCACTCATTGGCGCTGATCGTCGCTAATTTTCGAACCATCAGCGGAGATTAGCGTGAATTAGCGGTTCATCATGTCTTCAGATCTTTTCAACTTCGTCCAATCCCTCCCGAAAACGGAGACGCACCTGCACCTCGAGGGCGCGCTGCCGCTCGAGCTGCTCCGCCGCGTGCGGCCGGAGTTCGCGGAGCCGCCGCCGTCGTGGGCGCACAACTTCAAGTTCCGCGACTTCGCGCATTTCGAGAAGGAGCTGCTCGACATGGCGTTCTCCTGGTTCACGTCGCCGGCGCGTTATCACGAGGCGGCGAAGGTGATCTTCGCGCGGCTTGCCGCGCAGAACGTGAAGTACCTCGAGACCAGCTTCGCGTCCGGCGGCATCGAGTTCCTCGGCTTCGACGGCCGCGAGGTGCTGGCCGCAATCCGCGCCGCCGTGCCCGAAGGGATGGAGGTGCGCGTGTTCCTGGGCATCCACCACGACGGCGCCGGCCCCAAGATGATGCCGGTGCTCGAGGATGCGCTCGGCTGGAAGGATCTCGCCGGCATTGACCTGCACGGCTTTGAGGACAAGCCCGTCGAGGCGTGGACCGCGCCCTATTGGGAAGCCGCGCGCAAGGCCGGCAAGTATACCAAGGCCCATGCGGGCGAATTCATGGGCGCGGATTTCATCCAGAGGATCATGGACGAGCTGAAGCCGGCGCGCATCGAGCACGGCGTGCGCGCGGTCGAGAACCCGGCGGTGGTGCAGGAACTCATCCGCCGCGGCATCGCCCTGGACATGTGCCCGATCAGCAACCACAAGCTGATGCCCGGTGTGAACCTCGCGACGCACCCGATCCGGCGGCTGTTCGACGCCGGCGTGAAGATCACGCTGAGCACCGATGACCCGATTTCCTTCGGCAACCGCATCAACGACGAGTACGTCGCGCTGGCGGAGAAGGGCGGCTTCAGCCGCCGCGAACTCGTCGAATTCGCCCGCAACGGCTTCGAGGTCGCGCTGATGTCGCCCGCGCAGAAGCAGCCCTGGCTGGACCAGCTCGAGGCCTTGCGGCCGTAGGCGGTGGAGGCGGGAATATCAGTCCCGCGGTTAACGTTTGCGGGACCACTGGTCCCGCCTCCAAATAGGCGCGGTGGCCACGATCTATACAGTCCCCGAGGGCAAACGCCGCGAACGCGCCGACAAGGTGCTGGCCACGGCGTTCCCTGAGCACAGCCGCGCGGCGTTCCAGCGCGCGTTGGAAGCGGGCTTGGTCAAGGCGGACGGGAAGGTGATCGGCCAGGCGAGTGAAGTTGCGAGCGGCCAGACGCTGGAGTTCAGTTTTCCGGAGACGCAGCCTGCTGAACTCAAGCCGGTGGACATCCCGCTCGAGGTGATTTTCGAGGACAAGCACCTCATCGTGCTCAACAAGCCCTCCGGCATGGTGGTGCATCCCGGCGTTGGCACGGGCGAGGACACGATGGTCCACGCGTTGCTGGCGCACTGCGAGGGCGAACTCAGCGGCATCGGCGGCGTCGAGCGTCCGGGCATCGTGCACCGGCTCGACAAGGAAACCACGGGCCTGCTGGTTGTCGCGAAGAACGACGCCGCGCACCGCGCGCTGGCGGACCAGTTCGCGAGCCGCACCTTGCAGAAGGAATATGTGACGCTGGTTTCCGGCGTGCCGAAGGAAAAGACCGGCACCATCGACCGGGCGATCAGCCGGCATCCGGTGCACCGCCATCGGATGACGGTGGGCGAGGGCGGGCGGCCGTCGCGCACCGACTACGAGGTGCTGGAAAGTTTCGCCGGCAAGGCGGCCTATGTGCGCTGCCGCATCCACACCGGACGCACGCATCAGATCCGCGTGCACCTGAAATCGCTTGGACATCCCGTGCTCGGCGACGCCACCTACGGCTGGAAGCAAAATCCCGACCTGCCGGTGCCGCCGCGCGTGATGTTGCACGCGGAGCATCTCGTTTTCAGCCATCCCGTCAGCGGCAAGGTGCTCGACCTGCGCGCGCCGCTGCCGAAGGATTTCAAGCAGCTGCTGGGCGCGCTGAGGAAGCTGAAGGAATAGCTATCACCGATTCATTAATAGTCAGTGGCTATATCGATCCGCTTGGCCCGAAACAGCCAATCTCGATTAGCGATTATGTGATAGCTATTTCGCCGTCGCCTCGTCGGCGATCCCCCAGCGCAGGTTGTGCAGGGAATGATGGAAACGGTCGATGTGGGCGTAGTCGGCGACCGTCAGCATCGTGACAACTGCGGCGGGAAATACGTCGGCGCGGGCGGCGGGCAGGCCGGGCAGGGCCTTGCGCTGCACCAGGTCGAGCGGGGCGATTTCGTCGAGCAGGTCGCTGAGCGTGTCGAGGCCGATGATTGGCGTCGTTTCCTCGAGCGTCAGATTGTGGCGCGCGCCCTTGATCGCGCGGACCGTGCTCATCGTGCCGCCGGCGAAGACGGCGGGCGGCGCGACGATCGAAAAGCGGAAACCGGAGCGTTTGAGTTCGTCGCGGACGTGGACCGCCAGCGCGTTGGCCTCGGCCTGCACCAGCGGCGCGGCCGGATCCTGGATGAAGCGCTCGGTGAGTCGTACGCAGCCGAGCTTGAGGCTGACGGCCTGGTCGATGCGGCGATCGCGGAAGGACAGGCATTCGAGACTGCCGCCGCCGAGATCGAAGACGTAGAAATTACGGAAGTCTTTCAGGGCGGGATCGGAGGTCAGGCCGCGGCCGATCAGGTTGGCTTCTTCGTCGCCGGTCAGGATGCGGATGTCGTGGCCGGTGGCGGCCTTGACGCGGGCGCGGAAATCCGGGCCGTTGATGGCGTCGCGCACCGCGCTGGTGGCGACGAGCACGGTCTGCGCCGGCGAGAACGCGGCGGCATCCGTGAGCAGTTCCCGGATCGCGGCGACCCCGCGCGCCATGCCTTCCTCGCCGAGCATGGGTTTTTCCTTGCTGATGCCGGCGCTGATGCGGGCGTCGATGGTCTTCGACTTGAGCGCGCGCAGCTGCCCGTCCGGGGCACGCGTCGCGACCAG
Organism: Verrucomicrobiota bacterium; assembly: GCA_048497945.1. Lineage (GTDB taxonomy): Bacteria > Verrucomicrobiota > Verrucomicrobiia > Opitutales > Opitutaceae > Lacunisphaera. Next base: position 43,124 of record JBEHYX010000016.1, read on the forward strand.
CACCTTGATCGAGTTGCTGCCGATATCGATGACGGCGACTGGAGGGGAATTAACCACAGAGAGACAGAGGCACGAAGCCGAACCGGGTTAAAGAATTTCTCCGTGTCTCTGTGCCTCCGTGGTTCACAGCGTGAAGTCGTTCGGGGCGATCAGGACGACGAACTCGCCCTTGAGGCTGGCGGTGGCGAGCCTGACCTGGACGTCGCCGGCGAGGCCGACGTGGAAGGTCTCGTGGAGCTTGGTGACTTCCTTGGCGATGCAGACGACGCGGCCGGGGCCGAGCACCTCGACGATCTCGGCGGCGAACTTGTCGATGCGGTGGCAGCTTTCGTAGAGCGCCAGCGTGTAATCGAAGTCGCGGTACTTGCTCAGGAAGGCGATGCGTGCGGCGGATTTGGGCGGCAGGAAGCCGACGAACAGGAAGCCGTTGGTCGGCAGGCCGGCGGCGGAGAGGACGGCGGTGAGCGCGCTGGCACCGGGCACGGGTACCACCGGCAGGCCGCGGCGACGGCAGGCGCGGACGATGCGGAAGCCGGGATCGCTCAGGCCGGGCGTGCCGGCGTCGCTGACGATCGCGACGGATTTGCCGGTGGCGATGAAATCGGCGAGGCGGTCGGCGGCTTCGGCCTCGTTGTGCTCATGGTAGGCGGCGAGCTCGCGGTGCAGGCCCAGGCGCGTGAGCATGGCGCCGGTCGTGCGGGTGTCCTCACAGGCGACGAGATCGACGCTGCCCAGCAGGGCGCGCGCACGTTCGGTCAGGTCGGCCAGGTTGCCGATGGGCGTGGCCACGACATACAGGTGGCCGGGCTGGGGCGTCAGCGAGGGATTGGCGGCCGGCGCGGTCATGACCAGAAGCGGCCGCGAAGTTGCCGGGGCTTAGTTGCCGGTCATGCCCGGGATGCGACCTTCCCACTCGGCGGGGCGGCTCCACGGGATGGACGAGTCCTGCTGCTCATTCATGCAGCCGGACAGGCCGAGGAGGGCGATGGTCAGCAGGAGGAGGGCAACGAGAGGTTTGCGGGAGGAAGACATGTCTGAAGGTAGCAATACGGTTATCGGCGGACTCTGCAACTGTCGTTTGTGACGGCAATAAACGGCGGATGTTTCCCGGAAACACACCCCGCCCTGCGGGCACCCCTCTTAATAGAGGGGACTTTGGCTGCGCGGAGCTTGGATCCCCTCTAGCAAGAGGGGTGGCGCAAGGTGTCGGGGTGTGTAGGCCCGATCAGGCGACCCCCGCATAAGTCGATTCGTTCCAAGGCTTCCGCACCGTCTTCTTGACACCACCGGCCGGGTTGGCGGCGAGGTGCTCGAGGATCTTGAAAACGGTCTCGGTCTGGTCGGGCGCGCCGATCTGGGCGGCGAGCGTCTCGGGGGTGAAGTCGCGGCCGGCCGCGGCCTTGAGGGCGGCGGCGATCTTGAGGCGGAGGGCAATGACGGCGGTGGCGGCCTTCTTGCCCGCCTCGACGCCGGGCTGATGGTAGGCGTTGATGCCGACGAGCGAGGCGTAGAAGCCGACGGCGCGCTCGTAGAGGGCGATGAGCATGCCGAGGGAACGGGGCGACACCTCGTTCACGGTGAGCGTGATCGAGTGGCGGTTCTTTTCGCTGAGCGCGTCGCGCGTGCCGAGCAGGAAGCCCTGCAGGTAGTCGCCGCTGGTGACGCCCGGCTCGACTTCCATCGAGTCGTCGGCGCGGTCCTTGAGGACCTCGAGGAAGGTGACGAAGAAGTTGTTCACGCCCTCGCGGAGCTGCTGGACGTAGGCGTGCTGGTCGGTGGAGCCCTTGTTGCCGTAGACGGCGATGCCCTGGTTGACGACGTTGCCCTTGAGGTCGAACTCCTTGCCGAGCGACTCCATCACGAGCTGCTGGAGATAACGCGAGAAGAGGAGGAAGCGGTCCTTGTAGGGGAGGACGACCATGTCCTTGGCGCCCTTGCCGTCGGTGGCCCAGTACCACATCAGGGCGAGGAGCGCGGCGGGATTGTCCTTGGCGGATTTCTTGCGCGTGACCTCGTCCATGGCGGCGGCGCCGGCGAGCATCTGGTCGATCTTGATGCCCTGCAGCGCGGCGGGCAGCAGGCCGACGGCGCAGAGTTCGGAGGTGCGGCCGCCGACCCAGTCCCACATCGGGAAGCGGGCGAGCCAGCCTTCCTTCTGCGCGACCTGGTCGAGCTTCGAGCCTTCGCCGGTGACGGCGACAAAGTGCTTCGGGTAGTCGAGGCCCGCGGCCTTGAAGGCCGCGGCGGCCTCGAGCACGCCGTTGCGGGTCTCGACCGTGCCACCGGACTTGGAAATGACGATGACGAGGGTCTGCTTGAGGCGGCTGCCGAGCGTCTTCAGCACGTAGTCCATGCCGTCCGGGTCGGTGTTGTCGAAGAACGACACGCCCATCTTGTCGCGCCCGCCCTTCTGGCGGCCGAGCGCGTGGCTGACCAGCTGCGGCCCGAGGGCCGAGCCGCCGATGCCGACGACGAGGACTTCCTTGAACTTCACGCCGCCGGGCGCGGTGAGCTCGCCCTTGTGGACCTTGGTCGTGAAATCCTTGATGGCGTCGAGGGTGGAGGTGATGGCGGCCTTGAGCTCGGCGGTCGGGGCCAGCTCGGCGTTGCGGAGCCAGTAGTGGCCGACCATGCGGTTTTCATCCGGATTCGCGATGGCGCCGCCCTCGAGGGCCGCCATGTCGGCGAAGGCCTGCTGCAGCTTGGGCTGCATGCCGGCGAGAAAGTCATCGGGAAACGGCATGCGGCTGATGTCGAGCGACAGGCCGAGCCGGGGGTTGGTGTAGTAAAGCGACTTGAAGCGATCCCACGTCATAGGAGTTTAGAGATAACCTGTACGTTGACGGGTGCTAGTCCGAAAAGGGGCATAACAAAAATGGATTGAACTGGAGGCGGGACTACCAGTCCCGCGGGATGCGATGATCGCAGTGGCTCATTCGCGGGACTGGTAGTCCCGCCTCCAGGAAATCGGCATAATTATTGGTTGCTAGGCACGGTGGCGGGCCCATTCACTGGAACTTTCCCGCATGGCATTCGATCTCAAGCGCGTGTTGAAAGTGATGCTGTTCGCCTCGAACGGCCCGCTTTCCGTCAAGGACATCCAAACCGCGGTCACCCGCTTCCACGAGCAGGCGACCGCGTTACCGCTGGAGGATGCCGAGACGCCCGAGGGTGGCGCGCCGGCGGAAGGCGCCCCGGCCCCCGAAGCCGCGGCCGAGCCCGCGGAGCCCGTGCTGCCGGCGGCGGTGGAGGACGATGAATTTTATCGCGACGTGCCGACGCTGATCTCGGCCGCGCAGATCCGCGAGGTGATGGACGCCATTTCCCTCGAGCTGCAGGCCGCCGACAGCGAGGTGATCCTGACGGAAGGCGCGACCGGCTGGCGCCTGGTGACGCATCCGCGTTTTGCCCGCTGGGTCCGCCTGCTGCGCAACGAGCCGCCGCCGGTGCGTCTGACGCCTTCCTCGGTCGAAACCCTTGCCGTCGTGGCCTACCGCCAGCCGGTGACGCGCGCCGAGATCGAGCAGATCCGCGGCGTGTCGGCCGATGCCGGCCTGACCAAGCTCCTCGAGCGCGACCTGATCTACATCGTCGGCCGCGCCGACCTGCCGGGCCGCCCGATCCAGTATGGCACGACGGAAGCCTTCCTCGAATTCGTCGGCATCAAGTCGCTCGACGAGTTGCCGGCCTCCGACGTCCTGTCGCCGCGCCAGATCGATGCGTGGCTGCAGACCTCGACCAACCCGCGTCCGGCCGGCGATTCCGACATGGGGCTCGACGAGACCGAAGAGCAGCAGATGGACCTGCAGCAGACGGCGCCGCCGAGCACACCGGCCAGCTGATTTCGGGCAAGAGGGGCTTTATGCCCCGATGAGGATACCGGTCGCGGCATAAAGCCGCTCCTACGGGACCTAGCGTCGGTGAAAGAGGTAGAGCAGGGCGACGACCACGCCCACGACCGCGAATGCGGCGAAGAAATAGACCAGGCAGCCTTGCTTTACCTCGTTGTGGATCGGCTGGGCGGAGCGGTATTGCGCCATGATCTTGTCGGCGTCCGCGTCCGCGATCGCCGGGACGGACGGTGCAGGCGGTGCAACAGGAACGACGGGAGCCGGCGGCACGGGTGCGGCGGTGCCCATCTCCCGGGCGATCTCGCGGTCCAGCCACGCCAGCTGCTCCTGGGCGAGGGCGCGCTGGCGTTGGAGATCCTTGAGGCGGTCGGACACGCGCGGAAGGCTACCCGGGCGCCGAGGCCTGAAAACAAAAAAGCGCGCCGGTCAGGGCGCGCTCGGTAAGACAGCGGTGAAGCTGGCTCAGACAACGTTCACCTTGCGGTGAGCCTTGTCGAACTGGACGGTGCCGTCCTTGAGGGCGAACAGCGTCCAATCGCGGCCGGTGCCAACGCCCTTGCCGGCGTGGTGCTTCGAGCCGCGCTGGCGGACGATGATGCCGCCGGCGAGGACCTTCTGGCCGCCGAAAATCTTCACGCCCAGGCGCTGCGAGGCTGAATCGCGGCCGTTGCTGGATGTTCCCTGACCTTTCTTATGTGCCATTGTAGTGGTTCCTTTTTAAGCGGTGATGGACTCGATCTTGATGACCGAAAGCTCCTGGCGGTGGCCACGCTTGCGCTCCATGCCCTTGCGCTTCTTCTTCTTGAAGACGATGACCTTCTTGCCGCGCTTGTTTTCGAGCACCTTGGCGGTGACCGAAGCGCCGGAAAGGAAGGGAGCGCCAATCTTAAAGCTGTCGCCTTCACCCGTGGTGAGGACTTCTTTGATTTGGACCGTGGAACCGGCTTCCGTCTTGGGATAGCGGTTCACGATGAGGATGTCGCCCTCGCTGACCGAGAACTGTTTCCCCTGGGTTTTGATAGTGGCTTTCATAAGTTCAAAGGGGCGAAATAAGGGGAGTCAGCAAGGGGTAATCAAGGATTTATTTACGATTCCTGCCGAAACTCTTCGCGGGCCCAAAAATTGTCCGATCACGTGCCGCTTGCGAGCCGGATTTTCATTCCTAAACCTGCTGCATGCGCCGCGTCATCAAGCCTGAGGAATTGCACGACACCAACACGGTGCGCTTGGCGAGGTGGCTGTTGGGCAAGGTGTTAGTGCGGACTGAAGGGGGCGCCTCCAGGGAGCATGTCATCACGGAAGTCGAGGCCTACCACACCGAGAAGGACCTGGCGTGCCACGCGAGCAAAGGACGCACGGCGCGGACCGAGGTGCTCTATCAAAATGGCGGTCGCTGGTACGTTTATCTCTGCTACGGCATTCATGAGATGTTGAACCTGGTTACCGGCCCCGAAAATCACGCGGCGGCGGTGCTGATTCGCGGTGTCGACGGGATCGTCGGTCCCGGACGGGTCACCAAGCGGCTTGGAATCGGGCGTGCCCTGAACAACCAACCGGCGGCGCCGTTGAGTGGCCTGCATCTGGAGGATCACGGCATCGTCGTCACGCCGCGGCGCATCAAGGCCGGCCCGCGCGTTGGCATCGACTACGCCGGCGAGATCTGGGCCGCGAAACCGTGGCGGTTTCAGTACGAGCATCGCGCTTGAATTGGATTGTGTAGGGCTGCCGCTTGTCGGCAAGCCGGCCCGGCGACAAGCACCGGCCCTACACATCCACTATCACTTCGCCGGCGGCTGGTACTCGCTGAGCAGCAGCGTCGCGGCGCCGAAGTTCAGCTTCAGCTGCATCTTCACCGGCAGGCGGCTGCCGTCCTGGGAGATCCACACTTTGATTTCGCCGCCTTTCTTGAACATGCCCTTCGGGTCCTTCTCCATCGTGGGGACGAGCACGAGCGTCTTGTACCTGCCCAAGGGCGTGCGAACCTCCTCGTAGCCTTGGGCCGTGATGGTGATGGCGTAGAGCTCGCGCGTGAACTGCACGACGACGTCGCGCTTTTCGCCCGGCTTGAGGTTCCACTCGCGTGTCTGGACGAGCGCGCTGATCAGGTCGATCGGGTCGCCGCCCTCGGGCAGCGGGATCTCGCGGCTGCGTTCGGTGCGCACGCGGTCGGTGTAGGTGGCGAGGCGCTTCTCGTAGTCGACGACGAAGTCGCTGTCGGTCTTCCGGTCCTTGTCGACGCCGCTCTCGTGCACGGACAGCAGGCGCCCGGTGACCTTGTCGATGGCGCACTCGGCCTTGTTGTCAAAGGTGTAGAGCCCGCGGACGAAACCGCGCGACTTGGTGTCCGCCGTGACGTGGATCACATCCTTGCCGGCGTCGGCTCCCGAAATGACGATCTCCCCGGCGCGGCTGAAGATGGCAAACCCGACGCGGTAAGTGAACTTCTCGCCATCCTTCACCGCCGTGAAGGGAGCGGCGGAGAGCGAGACTGCGGACGGGACGAACAGGACAAGGAACAGGCGCAAGGCAGGGGGCATGGCAGAGGGATGCCCTTTTGAGCGCCGGGCTACAAGGAAAGTTCCATCTGGTTGGCGTGGCCGATCGCCCACGCCTCGATGCCGCGCTGGCGCAGAGTGCCGGCGAATTCCTTGGCGAAGCCGTGGAGCGTGTAGACGACCTTGGGTTGCACCAGCTCAACGAATTTCAGCAGGTCGGGAAAATCGGCGTGGTCCGACAGCGGGAAGGCGGCATCGCAGCCGTACTGGTATTTTGCGCTGCTATCGAGGGCCCAGCCGGTCGCCACGGCGGTGCGCTTGGGATTGATCCAGTCGATGAGCTGGTCCTGGCCATTGGGCGGAGGCGCGATGATGACGTGCCCGGAGTAGCGGTGCACGTCCAGCGGCTGGAACGGGGGCAGCTTCATGCCGAGCTCGGCGTAGCGCTGCGTCATGCGATGACCGTGCGGATGCAGCATGATCGGCAGGCCGGCTTCGCCGACGATCTGCACGAGTTCCTGTGTCTTGCCCAGGCTGTAGCCGTAGAGTACCGGCGCGACCTTGTCCGCGAGCGCCTGGCGGCAGAAGTCGACGATGTCCGCCTTGATTTTCTCCGGCGGCGGCAGCACGTAGCGCGGCAGGCCGAAGGTCGTCTCCATGATGAGCACGTCGGCGCGGACCGGCGCGCACGTCTCGGCGGCGAGGCTGGGCCGCAGCTTGAAATCGCCGGTGTAAAGCAGGCTGCCGTGTTCGGTGACCGCCTTGAGCATGGCCGAGCCGAAGATGTGTCCGGCCGGGTGCAGGCTGAACTCGCAGCCGAATTCCGCGCCCCAGGTTTCGCCGTATTGCAGGATGGTTTCGCGGCGCTGGCCGGACATCCGCAGGCGCATCAGGCTCGCCGTCTCGCGCGTGGCGACGATCTCGCGGTGCGGCCCGATGTGGTCGGAGTGGGCGTGGGAAACGAAGGAGCGGTGCTGCGCTTTCTGCGCGTCGAGCCACCAGCCGATCTGCGGCAGGTGGACTCCCTTCTGATGGCGCACTTCCCAGGACATGCCTTCAGCAAGGCGCGCCGGGGCCGGAAGTCAAAGGCCCGGGCTCCGGCTCCTGACAGCGGTACGTCAGGAGTGCGGACAATCCTCAGGTCGTCAGCGGGACCAGCCAGTACGTGCCGTCGTTGAACCGGTACGGTTTGGCACTGCGAGGGCGTTCGTCCTTGTCGTGATCAGGGGGACGGAGCGGACCATCGCCAAACGGATTGGTCCGCGGCTTTTGGGGCTTCAGCTTCCACAGCGGGGTTTCCTGGAAGGTATTCTCCGGCAAAATGGGTGGTGTTTGCACCTGGTTGCGCAGGCCGGTAGGGAAATGGATGACCGGCGCTTCGGCGAGGGTCTTTTCCCAGTCGCGGGCGACGGCGGCGGGATCCTTCGGTTCGGCGGCGGAAGCGACGGCGGTCGCGCAGCAGGCGGCAAGCAGGGCGGGCTTCATGGGGAGTGCGGGGTTGGAACTGCGACACGCCCGGGATGCGCCGGTTCACTGGGCGCTGAAATATTTCCGGCGGACCAGGCGCCAGGCCGTGACGAAAAAGGCGGTCAGGGGCACCGCGAGCATCATGCCGAGGATGCCGCCGAGCGCCTTGCCCCAGAAAAACACCGCCACGATGATCGCCACCGGATGCAGGCCGGTCTGGCGGCCCATGATGCGCGGGGTGAGGAACCAGCCTTCGATCGCCTGCACCGCCGCGAAGATGGCCACGCAGATGCCGACAAGCGGCAGGCCGCCGCCATCGGGCTGGAAGAAGGCCAGCGGCAGCGCGACGCTCAGGCCGAGGATGGATCCGAGGTAGGGGACGATGTTGAGCAGCCCGGTCAGCAGGCCGATGGTGAAGCCGAAGCGCAGGCCGCCGATCGAAAAGCCCAGTGCCAGCAGCACGCCCATGATCAGGCCGATCAGCAGCTGCCCGCGGAAGAACGCCACCAGGATGCCAAGGAACTCGCGCACCAGGAACACCACGTCGTCGCGATGCTCCTTCTTCAGGAAGGGCAGGTGGTCGGGCAGGGAGCGCGTCGGATCCTCATTGGAGAGCAGGAAGAAAAACAGGTAGACCGGGATCACGGCCAGCGACGCGGCGAAGCCGAACAATCCGAGCAGGCCCGCGCCGGCCGACTTGAGCGTCGGCGCGACCTGGCCGAGGAGGTTCTGCGCCTGGTGGCTCAGGCTGTCCAGCGCGGCCTTCACGGTGGGATTCTCGAGGTACTGGCGGGCGATGGTGATCCATTCCGGGAAATGCTGCTCGCCCCACGCCACGGTCTTCTGCCAGAGCGACGGGAGGTAGGCGACGAAGTCGAGTAACTGGGCGACCAGCGCCGGCACGAACGTGAGCAGCAGCCCGGTGGCAAGCAGCAGGAAGATCGCGTAGAGCAGCACGACGGCGAGGGGACGCTTCAGCTTGAGGCGCCTTTCAAACACCGTGACGACCGGGCGCAGCACCAGCGCGATGATGCCGGCCACCGCCAGCGGCCAGATGACGCTGGAGAACGTGCCGACGAAATCCGCGACGCCGGAGAGGACGACGAGCAGCAGCCAGCCGATGGCGCAGAAGGCGGCGAAACCGAGGGCGAAGCCCACCAGCTTCCGCTGGACGGGGGTGAGCAAGGGAGCGTGCTCGGGAGCGGGATTCACGGAGTGACAGAGAGCAGAGGACGGAAGGCGGGGCAACCCAAACCGGGGTGACGAACTGAACGTTCTCCATTCAACATTGAACGTTCAACGTTCAGGGCTAGCTAAATCCTTCCCACCGTCATCCTGAGCGCAGCGAAGGATCCACGGAAAACGAACACGGCAACGTCAGCGCTTGGATCCTTCGCGCGGTTCAGGATGACGTAAGCGGGAGTCGGTCCTTGGACGTTGAGCGTTCAATTTTGAATGGTGAACGTTGCGTGCCAGCGGCGCACCTCTCTCCTTGACATTCTAGGGGAGTGATGATCTTCTCCTAGATAATCTAGGAAACATCATGGCCTCCCCCAAAGCCGATCTCCTGCAGGGCACCCTCGACCTGCTCATCCTCAAATCGCTCCAGAACGAGCCGATGCACGGCTTCGGCATCTCGCTCCGGATCCAGCAAATGTCGAAGGACATGCTGACCGTGGAGCAGGGTTCGCTCTATCCGGCGCTCTACCGCCTCGAGGACCAGGGCTGGATCAAGTCGGAGTGGGGCGTCTCCGAGAACAACCGCAAGGCGAAGTTCTACACGCTGACCGCCGCCGGCCGGAAGCAACTCGCGACCGAGGAGCAGAGCTGGGCGAAGCTTTCCACGGCGATCAACCTCGTGCTGGGCAATGCGTGAGAATTTCCCATTAACCGCAGGCGCACAGAGACACAAAGATCGGATTCATTGCCGGATATGAACTCTAGGCCTCCGCGCCTCTGTGGTTCAAACGGATCGGCTCAATCACCATGAAATTCCTCCGCCAGCTCCGCGCCCTGTTCCGCCACCAGCAGCTCGAGGCCGAGATGGTGGAGGAGATGCAACAGCATCTCGAACGGCAGGCGGCGTTGAATCAAGCGGCGGGCCTGAGTATGGAGGAGGCGCGTGCCGCCGCGCAGCGCCAGTTCGGCAACGTCGCGGGCATCCAGCAGCAGGCGCGGGAAGGGCGGTGGGCTTTCCGGGTGGAGCAGGCAATGCAGGACATCCGGCTCACGGCACGGGCCATGGGCAAACAGCCCGGGTATTTCGCCATCGTGGTCCTGACGCTTGCACTCGGCATCGGTGCCAACACGACGATCTTCAGTTTCTTCCGCGGCATCCTGCTGCGGCCGCTGCCGCTGGCCGAACCGGCGCGTACGGTGATGATCAAGTCGAGCGCCAATGACTATGGCGAGATCGTCGGCTCCGCCGGCGGCCTGTACGCGGCCGATTTCCTGGAATTGCAGGGCAAGGTCATGTCTTTCGAGGCCCAGGCGACATACACGTCGCAGATCGCGACCCTGGCCGACAAGGAGAAGCCGGAAATGGTTTATGGGGCCATCGTTTCGCCGGATTTTTTTCGCGTGGTGGGCCTGCGTCCTCTGGCCGGGCGGGTGTTCACCTCCGCGGACGGGTTGGCTGGCCGCCGGCTGGTCGTGATCAGTCCGCAGCTTTGGCACGGCAAGTTCGCCGGCGATCCGGCGGTGGTCGGCCGTTCCATCGTCTTGAATAACATCAGCGCGGAAATCGTCGGCATCGCCCCGGCGGACTTCACACTGCCGGAGACGGTGGATTTCTGGATCAGCCCCGCCGTGGATGCGCCGGAGAGCGAAATCGGACAGCCCGCCTTCGATGCGAATGGTCGAGGCAACCCGTTGCGCACGCTCATCGGGCGGCTCCGTCCGGGGGTGACCATGGCCCAGGCTCAGGACGAACTGCGCGGGCTGATCGCGCGCCTGCCCAATCCCAACCAGGTGGAGCGCCAGGTTCACCTGGTGACTTTGCGGGATCATTTTCTCGGCAACGTGCGTCCGGCGCTCACCATTTTGCTGGCCTGCGTCGGCCTTGTGCTGCTGCTGACGTGCCTGAATGTTGCCAACCTGATGCTGTCGCGCGCCGTGACCCGGCAGCGCGAACTGAGCGTGCGCCTGGCGCTGGGCTCGAGTCCGCGCCGTGTCGCGGGGCTGCTCCTGACCGAAAGCCTTTTCCTCGCCATGGCGGGGGGCGGCCTCGGCGTTGCCGCCGGCTGCTGGCTGTTGCGCGTGCTGGTGCGAATCGCACCGGCCAGCATTCCGCGCCTCGCGGAGGTGCAGATGGACGGGACCGTACTGGGCTTTGCGCTGGGGATCACTCTGCTGACAGGCCTGGGCTGCGCGCTGGCACCGGTGTTGGGGCGGCCGCGCGCCAACCTGACCGACGCGCTGAAGGACGGCCTGCGCGGCTCGTCCGGCGGCGTGGTGGCGCGGCGCCTGCGTGCCGGCCTCGTTGGTGGCGAGATCGCCGTGTCGGTGGTGTTGTTGGTCGCCGCCGGGCTGCTGCTGCGCAGCTTTGCGGAATTGCGCGATGTTTCGTGGGGGATCAACCCGGAGCGCATCGTTTCCGCGCGAATCGCTTTCCTGGACCAGCGATACCAGCAGTTGCCGGCGCAAGTGGCGGCGCACCGCACCGTGATGGCCCGGCTTGCCGCCGAGCCCGGTTTCGAGGCCGTCGCCTCGTCGGTGGATCGCGTGGGCCAGAGCTGGTTCCGGCTGAAGTTTGCGCCGCAGGGGCAGCCGTTTGCGAACCCCGCGGAGCGACCGGACACGCAAGTGCACGTCATTGATTCATCCTATTTCCAGACCATGGGCATGAAGGTCATGCAGGGGCGCGGCATCGATCTCACGGACAACGAGCAGGGCCGCAAGGTGGCGGTCATCGATGCTCGGCTCGCGCGGCGCTATTTTCCGTCCGGCGATTGTCTGGGCAAACAGCTGGCCATCGGGTGGTGGGAGGGAGATGTACCGGTGGAGATCGTCGGGGTGGTGGGCGACGTGAAGAGCGATGGGCCGGAAACCGCGCCGACGCCCGAAATATACGTTCCCTTCGACCAGACCCCGTTCAACAGCTTCTTCGTCTATGCGCGCACGTCGCTCGGCGCCGGCGTCTTCGAGGCGCGTTTGCGCGCGGTTTTGCGGCAGGTGGATGCCAACGTGCCGGTGGCCTTGCTCCGAACCATGGACCAGGTTGTCGATGGCCCGGCCAGCGCCCGTCGTTTCCCGCTGCGCCTGCTCGCGGCATTTGCCGGGTTGGCCCTCACGCTCGCGGCGATCGGCATCTACGCAGTCACCGCGTACGGCGTGAATCAGCGCACGCGCGAGATCGGGATCCGAATGGCGCTTGGGGCGCAGCCGCGATTTGTTGTCCGGCAGGTGCTGTGGGACGGCCTGCGTCCGGTGTTCGCGGGTCTCGGCACCGGCCTGGCGGCGGCGATGCTGGTGGCTTTCGCCATGCGGAAGATGCTCTTCGGCGTCGCGCCACTGGACGTGATGACTTTTGCCGGCGTCGCGGTGGTGCTGGTCGTCATCGCGCTCGCCGCCTGCATCCTGCCTGCCCGCCGGGCGGCGAAGGTGGATCCGATGATCGCGCTGCGCGCGGAGTGAACAAACCGGAGGATAGGCGACAGCAGGCGGCGGACCGCCGAAAACGTCTTTCCTGTTGACGTCCTGAAGAAGCGGCGATTTCTCTTCATTCAGATAATCTGAAGGAGAATCCCATGAGCACGGAAAAAGAGAAGGCGGATTTACTGCAGGGCACGCTGGACATGCTGATCCTGAAGGCGCTGCAGCTCGAGCCCATGCACGGGTTCGGACTGGCCCAGCGGCTCAAGCAGATGTCGGCCGAGGTTTTCCAGGTGGAGATGGGCTCGCTGTACCCGGCGCTGGTCCGCCTCGAGAAACAGGGCTGGATCAAAGGCGAGTGGGGGACCTCCGACGCGAATCGCAAGGCGCGCTACTATTCCGTCACGCCCGCCGGGCGCCGGCAGCTCGAGGAAGAAAAGACGCAGTGGGCGCTCCTCTCGAGCACGATCAACGCCATGCTCAAGGCAACCTGAGCAATTGCGAAATGCGGATTGAGGACTGCGGAATGAAGCGAACCACCCCGATGGCATTCCCCATCCAGCCGCACGCATGGCCGGCTCGTCACTCCGCAATCCGTGTTCCGCATTCCGCAATTCAATGATGCGCTGGCTCTCGAGCATTTCGTATTCCCTGAAGGCGCTCTTCACGAAACGAAAGCTGGACGAGCAGCTGTCCGCGGAAATCCAAGCGCATGTCGACCTGGCCACGGAGGCCAACATGGCGGAAGGCATGGCGCGCGACGACGCGCGTCACGCCGCGCTGCGGGAATTCGGCAACGTGGCAGGGATGCAGGAACGGGCGCGGGACGAACGCGGCTGGGTCTGGCTGGAGCAATTGGGGCAGGATGTGCGCTATGCGATCCGCGGGCTGGTGCGGAACCCGAACTTCACGGTGGTGGTGGTGCTGACCTTGGCGCTGGGCATGGGCGCGAACACCGCACTCTTCAGCGTGCTCAACGGCCTGCTATTGCGTTCGCTGCCCGTGCGCGAGCCGGAGAGCCTGCTGATGCTCACGACCAAGGGGTTGGACTTCGACCGGACTTACATGCTGTCAAACTACCAGAAGTTCCGCGAGCAAGCGGCTACCGTGTCCGAAATTGCGGCCGTGGCCGCTTGGTCGGCTGACCGCCAAGTGCGCCTACCGGATGACACCACCGGCGATGCCATGGAAAGTTCATCCTTCGAGGTCAGCGGAAATTTCTTTTCTGCACTAGGTGTTTCGCCGGTTGTGGGGAGGGCGTTGAATGAGGAAGATGATCAACCAGGACATCCCAGGGCCGTGACGGTGGTCAGCTATGATTTCTGGCGGCGTCACTTGGGCGGCGATGCGTCGGCCATCGGACGCACGCTGCTGCTCGATGGCTTTGCGGTCACCGTCGTGGGAGTTGCGCCGCCACGATTCAACGGGACGGTGGTCGGATATCGGACTGACCTTTGGCTGCCTTTGCAGCTCAGTCCGCAGATTGATCGGCATCAGCCATGGGGCGTGGACGGATTGAAATCCGTTTTCTTGCTGAACCTCGTAGCTCGCCTGTCCCCAGGGGTCTCGCCGAAAGCAGCCGCCACGGAGCTCAGCAGTCTTTTCCGGCAGCAACTGGCACAGCCCGGTGGGCTGCCGTCATGGCATAGCGCGCTTGACGAAGCTGCGCTCCAGCGCGTGGCGATCGAACTGCAGCCTGCAGGCCGGGGCTATGGCGGTTTGCGCTCCTGGCTAGACCGTCCAGTGACCTTGCTGACGATCATGGCCGGACTGTTGCTGTTGGTATCGTGTGCCAATGTCGCCGGGCTTCTGATCGCGCGGAGCTCCAACCGGGAAAAGGAGTTCGCCATGCGGGCCGCCTTGGGGGCGGACGGGCGAAGGCTATTCCGGCAAGCCATGACGGAATCTCTTTTGCTCGCCTGCATTGGCGGAATTGTCGGATTGGCGGTGGCGTGGGCGGGAGTGCACGGGCTGGGGGATTTTCTGGGCTTGGTCAATCTTCGGCCCGATGGGCGGGTAGTTTCATTTCTCGCCCTGATTATCGGCCTCACGGGGTTCGCCTGCGGTCTGATGCCGGCCTGGCGAGCGAGCCGAATCGATCTGGTCACTCCAAGCAGGGCGATGAGGCGCGTTTCCCGGCTGAATCACGGTTTGGTCGTCGTGCAAATCGGCCTGGCCGTCTCCTTGGGTGTGATCTCGATCTTGCTGGTGCGTACTTTCCATAACGTGGCTTCCATCGATCCGGGGTTTCCTACGCGAAACCTGTTGGTCGCGCCCTTGGTCGTGGATGGATCGACCACTTTCGAACAGCGGCTGGAACTTGATCGTCGCTTGCGTGAGGCCGTGGCCGCGCTGCCTGGTGTCCGGCACGTGAGCAGCGAGCGTGGACTGGAGCTCATTCGAAGCGGTTCATATCAGGTTGAAATCCAATTCGACATCAGCGCCGTGGCATCTCCGCAAAGCATCAGGCCGGCCTATCTGGTGATGGCGGCCCCGGGATTTTTCCAGACGATGGGTATTCCCCTCGTCCGTGGGCGCGACTTTGGCGGACCGGCAGATGCCAGCTCGGTCGTAATCACGGAGGCAACGGCCAGACAACTTTTCGGCGCGAACGATCCGATCGGACAACACGTCAAGCTGGGGACCGAGCGGGAGGTGATCGGTGTGGTCCGCGACATCAAGTTTGGCTCGGTGAGGGAAAGCCCAAGGCTCATCGCCTACGTGCCCATGACCATGAGCTCCCGGGTATCCCAGACGACATTGGTGCTGCAGACCGAGGACGCCGCGTCCGTGAATCTCGTCGATCTTCGGACGATCCTGCGCCGGATTGAGCCCACGGCGGCGCTGCCCGTGCTCAATCGCGTTGACGACGTTTTGGCGCGAAAGACGCGGCAAGAAAAAATCGTCGCACAGTTGGCGGGGTTCTTCGGTTTGTTTGTGCTGTTACTGGCCTGCCTCGGCCTGTTTGGCGTGATGACCTTCAATGTGAATCGAATGCGACGGGAGATGGGCGTGCGACTTGCCCTCGGCGCGTCTCCCAGCGTCCTGCTGCGCTCGGTTTTCGGGCAAGGAATGCGGCTGGTGTTTGCCGGGGCACTCATGGGCACGCTTGGCGCTCTAAGTTTGGTTCGCCTGGCGGAAAGTGTCCTCTACGGAGTTTCTTCACTCGACCCGAAAGTCTACGGCGCGGTTCTGTTGCTTCTCTCGGTCACCGGTTTGGTCGCCTGCTGGCTGCCGGCGCACCGGGCGGCGAAGGTTGACCCGGTGATTGTGCTGCGAACGGAGTGAGGTTTTCATTCAAAATGAGAATCGCGATCGCCGTCTCGGGTTTGTTGCTCCTTGGTTTCGCCGGCTGCCGCCATGCGCCGCCGGTGCTGGAGGACAAGCTCGCGGGACGAAGCTCCTTTGCGTTTGTCGATCCACCCCCAGGTCCGCCGCCGAAGTCGGACGAAAAGTCCGTGGCGCCGGTGGAACATGCGAATTATTTCGAGGCCCGGCTGAATGAACCGGTGCCCCTGCCGGTCTACCCCGCCCGGGCGCTGAAGGCGAAGGCGCGGCTGTCCACGGTGGGTGTTCACATCACGGTCGATACGACTGGGCGCGTCTCGGACATCCGCTCGAGCATGCTGGTCTTCAACACCCCCGGGCCGTTCGCCGACGATTTCCGGGATGCGGTGGAGGCGGCGGTGCGGCAGTGGCGGTTCGCCCCGGCCCGGACCGAGCATTTCGAAATCGTCCATGAGGGCAGCGCCACCTACAGCCGGAGGGCGAGCGTCGAGAACGTGGAGACGGAATTCGACCTGAGCTTTACCTTCACGGCCGACGGGCGCGTGGAGGCGGGGAAATGATCACGGGGAGTGTTGAGTCGGAGAGGCTTTACGCCCCGACGGGATGGATGCCGCGTTCAGTCGGGGCGTAAAGCCCCTCCCGCGGAGAACGCAACAGCGCTTCGGCTTTCAAACTCAAGCATCCACACCCTTCGGATACGGGCAGTTCTCCGGCGGGGTGATCCGGCCGGCCAGCTTGCTGCGGAAAAGCAGCGAGGCCAGCGCGGGCATCACGAGCATCGCGCCGAGCATGTTGAAGAGGAACATGAACGCCAGCAGCACGCCCATGTCGGCCTGGAACTTCAGCGCCGAGAACGCCCACGTGCCGACGCCGATCGCGAGCGCGAAGCCGGTGAAGACGACCGAGGTGCCCATCGTGGCGAAGGCCCAGGAAAGCGCGTCCTCGAGCGAGCGGCCCTCGCGGAGCTTCTCGAGCAGGGCCGAGCAAAGATAGATGCCGTAATCGACGCCGATGCCGACGCCGAGCGCCACGACGGGCAGGGTGGAGGTCTTCAGGCCGATTTCGAGGCAGACCATCAGCGCATAGGCGAGATCGGACACGATCACGAGCGGCAGCACGACGCAGACGGTGGCGCGCCACGAGCGGAACGAGATCAGGCAGAGCACGACGATCGCGGCGTAGAGCCACAGCACCATGGGAAACTGGGCGGCTTCGACGACCTCGTTGGTCGCGGCCATCACGCCGACGTTGCCGGTGGCGAGCTGGAACTTCACTTTGCTTGCCGCGGTGGAGCGACTTGTCCCCAAGGCGCTTTTTTCGTTGCGTGAGTCGGTCAACGCGCTGGGGTCAGCGCGTTCCACCGAGGCAGCCTTTTCCCGGAATTCCTTCACCGCATTGACCACGCGCCGGATCGTCTCGGCCTTGTGGTCCTTCAGGTAGATCATCACCGGGATGACGCTGCCGTCGTTGTTGAGCAGGCCGGAGGAGGTCTCGACCGGCGACACCGACTGGGCGAGCGCCTGCGGGTTGCGGGCGATGACGCGCCACTTGAGGCTGCCCTCGTTCCAGCCGGAGTTGATCGTGCGGGCGTAGTCGGTGAGCGCGAGGGTCGACTGCACGCCCTCGACGTTGCGCATGTGCCACGCGAAATTGTCGATCAGCGCCATGACGTCGTGGTCGATCACGCCGTTGGGAACCGTCTCGATCAGCGTCGTGATCGTGTCCACGCCGATGCTGAACTTCGAGGTGATGACGGCGGTGTCGCGGTTGTAGCGCGACGACTGGCGCAGCTCGGGCACGCCGGCGTGGAAGTCGCCGATCTTGATCTCCTTCGCGGTGTGGAAGCCGAACGCCCACAGCGCGCCGGCAACCAGGATGATGACCAGGGCGTACCGGCCGGTGGTGAAGTTGACCAGCTTTCGCCAGGTCGGCTGCAGCGCGAAGCGCCGGAAGTTCACGCGCCGGCGGAAATCGGGCGGCATCCTGGTGTACGACATCAGCACCGGCAGGAGGAAGCGGTCGGTGAGGATGATCAGGCTCACGCCGAGGCTGGCGGTGATGGCGAGGTCCTGGATGACCGGAACCTTGACGAGGTAGATCGTGAGGAAGCCGACCGTGTCGGTGAGGATCGCCACCGTGCCGGGCAGGAAGAGGTTGCTGAACGACTCGCGCGCCGCGTGCAGCTCGTCGCCGCCGACGTTCAGCTCGTAGCGGAACGAGCGCAGCATCTGCGTGGCGTGGCTCAGCGCGATGGCGAAGACGAGGAACGGCACTAGGATCGACAGCGGGTCGATGCCGTAGCCGAGCAGGTTCAGGAGGCCGAGCTGCCAGATGACGGCGCAGAACGAGGTCACCAGCGGCAGGATGGTCAGGACCAGCGACTGCGAGAAATAGAAGAGCAGGACCGCCGACACGGCGAGCGCGATGCCGAAGAAGACCAGCACGCCGCGGGCGCCCTCGCGCACGTCGCCGATGACCTTGGCGAAGCCGATGATGTGGATGCCGATGTTCGCTGACTCGTACTTGGCGCGGATGTGCGACTCCAGGGCGGCGGCGACCTTGGCGTAGTCGAGGCTCTGGCCGGTCTGGGGATCCACTTCCTGCAGCGAGGCGATGACGGCGGCGCCGGTGTAGTCGTTGGCCACGAGCATGCCGAGACGGCCGGACTTGACGATGTTTTGCCGCACGTGGTCGAAGCCCTCGGGCGTGGGCTTGAAATCCGCGGGGATCACGTTGCCGCCCTGCAGGCCGGCCTCGACCACCTCGATGTAGCGGACGTTGGGGGTGAAGATCGAGGTGACCTGGGCGCGGTCGACGCCCGGCAGGTAGTAGACCTCGTCGGTCACGGCCTTGAGCTTGGTGAAGAACTCCTCGGTGAAGATGTCGCCTTGCTTCGCGACGAGCGCGATCACCACGCGGTTCGCGCCGCCGAACTGCGTCTGGTAGATCTTGAAGTTGCGGATGTACTCGTGGTCGATCGGCAGCTGCTTGGAGAAGCTGGCGTCGACCCGCGTCTGCGCGGCGAACCAGCCGAGCGCGATCGTGGCGAGCGCAAACAGCACGACGGTCAGGTGCCGGTGGCGGAAGATGATTTCCTCGACGCGGCGGATCATGGGTTTGTCATCGCGAGCCCGGCCATGCCGGGCGTGGCGATCCAGATGGATTGCTTCGTCGCTTCGCTTCTCGCAATGACACGACGAAGGCTCATGGCGGGGCGAGGCGGTACGCGCCGAGTTCGCCGACGACGAGCAGCACGCTGTCGGTGGTTTCGACCAGGGCCGAAACGCCGCCCTTGTAGTCGTTGGGTTTCCAGTTCGCGAAACTCTGGCCGAGGTCGCTGCTGAGGAAGAAATTTCCGCCCGTGCCCGCGAGCACGATCAGGCCGGTCTTCAGGCGCACGCCGGCCATGATCAGCACGGGCACGGAGATCTCCCGCTCGATCCACTCCTTCCCGCTGTCGCTGGAGGTGAACACGTGACCGCGGAGACCGTAGGTGAGCAGGGAATGCTCGTTGAGCGGCAGGACGCCGAAAAGGGAGCCGTCGTAGGGCACGGGGCATTTGCGCCAGCCGGCCCGGGCGTCGTCGGAGGTGAGAAGGGTGCCGGCCTCGCCCGCGAGGTAGACGGTGTCGGTGCGGGTCGGGGCGATCTGGTTGAGGTGAACCTCAT
Source organism: Verrucomicrobiota bacterium (assembly GCA_048497945.1). Taxonomy (GTDB): domain Bacteria; phylum Verrucomicrobiota; class Verrucomicrobiia; order Opitutales; family Opitutaceae; genus Lacunisphaera. The sequence continues at coordinate 62,486 of JBEHYX010000016.1, forward strand.
CAGGGATCGTAGCGGACGGCTGCCAGGTTTTGCCGCCGTCCATGGTGAGGATGCACTTGCCGTAGGCGCCGACGGCGAGCCCGTGTTGGGCGTCGCTGAAGAACACGTCGAGATAGATCGTCTCGAGATCGGCGCCCGAATCCTGGTGCGTCCAAGTCACGCCGCCATCGGTCGTGGCCAGGATGACGCCGTCATGGCCGACCGCCCAACCGTGCTGGGCGTCGCCAAACGACACGCCGGTGAGCATGGCGCGGGTCGGGACGATGATCTGCCGCCAGTTGCGGCCCTCGTCATCGGAAAGCAGCACGTGCCCGCGGTCGCCGACGGCCACCAACCGCGAGCCGGCGCGCGCGACATCGAGCAGGAGCGACTTGGCGGCGAGCGGCGCAGGCTCGGAGTCGAGGGCGGACAGGCTGAGAGGGAGGATGAGAGCAGCGAACAGCGCCAGGCAGATCGACCACGAACTCGCGGGGTGAGGGCACCCCGCCCCCATGCTGTAGCGGCGGTCTATGACCGCCGTTCGCTCCCTGCGGTCACAGACCGCCGCTACAGAAGAAGGCCGGGCCAGCATGGGAAAGCAGCGGGAGTGTGCGTGAGACGGGGAAGGGCAGGCAAGAAAAAGGGCGGCCGGTGAGGGCCGCCCGGGTGGGCGTCGGTTTCCATACCGACGCCTGTCGCCGATATGGAAATCGGCGACCACCTCCTTGCCCGGATCAGCGCACGCCCTCCTGGCGCAGCTTGGCGGGCGTGTAGTCGCCCGGCGTGCGCTTCAGGGTGAAGTCGTACATCTTGTTTTCGTTATCGAGGCCGAACGCCAGGTAGCGGCCGGCGAGCAGGTCGGTGTGGACCTCGAGCGTGCTCCAGAACGTCTGCGCGTCGTAGTAGTTGATGCAGTGCGCCTCGGACACGCGCCAGAGCTGGCCGCGGCCGTCGTACTGGTCGACCGCGAGCACCTGCCAGCTGTCCTCGTCGACGTAGAACGTGCGGCGGGAATAGAGGTGGCTGGCGCCGGGCTTGAGCGTGGCGTCGACGACCCACACGCGGTGCAGCTCGTAACGGGTGAGATCCTGGTTGATGTGGAGCGGCTTCAGGATCTCCGCCACCTTCACGTGGTCGCTGTGCAGCTTGTAGGAGTTGTACGGGACATACATTTCCTTTTTGCCGACGAGCTTCCAATCGTAGAGCGCGGGGGCGCCGTTGAACATGTCGAACTGGTCGGAGGTGCGCATGCCGTCGGCGGCGGTGCCGGGGTTGTCGTACTCGACGGACGGCGCGAGGCGCACGCGGCGCTGGCCGGCGTTGTAGATCCAGGCGCGGCGCTTTTCCTTCACCTGGTCCATGGTCTCGTGGACGACGAGGATGGAGCCGGCGAGGCGGGCCGGCGCGGTGACGGCCTGCTTGTAGTAGATGAGGACGTTGTCGGCGGCGAGTTCGGCGGCGAGCTTGTCCTCCGGGATGTCGTCGCGCGTGTAGTTGAAGAGGAACTCGTCCTCGAACTGCACCAGGTTGTAGCTGCCGTCGCGTTGCGGCGCGGCCTGGCCGACATGCCGGTCGGCCGCGACACCGCGGTAGCGCACGAGGTGGTTCCAGATCACCTGCAGGCCGTTCTCGGGCTCGGGGAACGGAATGCCGACGACGCTGCCGGTGATGCCGTTGCCGCCCGGCGTGAGCGCGGCGGTGCCGGCGTAGCGCTTCGTCGCATCGTAGATGCGCTGCGGGTTGGAGGCGCTGCGGTGGGTCTTGTAGACCGGGATCGTGTAGTCGGCGTAGGCCTTGAGGAGCGCCTGCTGGCCGGCGGTGAGCTTGTCGGCGTACTGCGCGGCGTTGCCGGCGCTGATGATGAAGAGCGGCGACTCGCCCGCGAACGGGTCGGGATGATGGTCACCGGGCTTGTAGCCGGCCGGGGCGGAGGTGATGCCGCCGTCCCAGGCCGGGATGGAGCCGTCGGCGTTTCCGGCCTTCTCGCCGCCCAGCGGCGTGAGGTCGGCGCCGAGGCGGGAGGCGTCCACCGCGCGGAGCGTGGTGGCAGAGGACAGCAGACCAGCCGCCGCCAAGCCTATGGCTGGCAGGCGCCGGACAGAGGACAGAAGGGATTTCATTTTCATGTCGGTAGTCGGGTCTGGATTAGAAGGAGTACTTGAGGGTGGCCGAGACGTAGTCGCGGTCGGCGAGCAGGTTGTAGCGGCCGGCGCCGGTGAAGTTCACGTAGCGCAGCTCGAACGCCCAGGCGTTCTGGAAGGTGAAGTCGGCGCCGAGGGTGATCGTCTTGCGGCCGCGGACGAAGTTGCCGAGCGGCAGCGGCGTGTTGCCGCCGACGTCGTGGGCGAACACGACGAGCGGGGAGACGTTCACGCCGGCAAAGACGTTGTTGTAGTCGAGGCGGCCGACGAGCTGGTAGCCCCAGGAGAATTCATCGGCGAAGGCGCTCGACGGTTCGGAGAGCGGCGGGATGCCCGAGGCGTTGCTGCCGGAGCCGTTCATGTAGGCGAGTTCGCCGCCGACGAAGGTGCCGGGGCCGTCGAAGCGCAGCGTGCCCTTGGCGGGCAGGTCGGCCTGCACGAAGCCGACTTCGCCGATGAGCGTCGACTGCGCGGCGCCGAGGATGCCGCGGCCGACCTTGGTGGCGGTCATCTGGCCGGTCCACACCTTCGTGCGGCGGTAGCCGGGCAGGTAAGTGTTGAGCGCGAACGTGCCGATCTGGTTGTTGGCGCCGTAACGCGAGCTGAGCGGCGAGAGGGCGGCGAAGAGCAGCTCAACGTCGTCGACCTGCAGCGGCTGGTTGGAGCGGTAGCTCAGCTCGCCCTGGAAGGCGATGCCCTTGAGGCTGGTGTTGAAGCTGGCGCCGATGAGGTGGATGTCCTCCGGGAATTCGATCAGGTAGCGGCCGGTGCCGGCAGCGACGAGGAACTCGCGCTGGGCAACCTGGCCGGACACGTTGGCGACCGTGGGCAGGAGGGGCAGAAGGGCGGCCGGGACCGACGAGGTCGGCACCGCGCCGAGCGAAGCGCCGATGAGGAGCTGCAGTGCGGTGGCCGGCGGCAGGCCGATGGAGGTCGCGGCCGGGACGAGCGAACCCATGAAGGTCGCGTTGGCGCCCAGCGCCGCACCTGTGTCGCTGCCGACGAGTGCCGTGTTGACCGGCGAGGTCGGTGTCATGGCCGAGATCGTGGGGAGGCGGCTGTGGTAATTCATGTAGTAGAGGCCGAACTCGGTGTTGTTCAGCTTTTCGGCGAGCCAGCGGGCGTTGACGCCGTACTGGCCGCTCTCGCCGGGCTCGTTGTCCTTGCCGCGCAGGATCGCGCCGAGCGGGTTGCTGTCGGAGATCGCGCCGAAGCCGAGGTAGACCTTCTTGCCGCCCTTGGCGACGAAGTCATTCGTGCTGAAATAGGTGCCCGGCGGATCGACGCGCGTGCGCTTCCAGTCGAGGAGGTAGAAGGCCTCGAGCGTCAGGTTGCTGGTCACGCCGAGCGAGGCGGAGACCATGTTGACCGGCAGGAGGGCCTCCTTGAGTTCCGAGCCCGGCGTGCGGAGCTTGGCGACGTCGATCGGGTTGATCGAGTTGATGCCGTTCGGGATGAAGGTGCTCTCGCCCCAGCTCAGCACCTGCTGGCCGATGCGGAGGTTGGCCGGCATGCCGCCGAGGTCGCCCTTGAAGTAGGCGTATGCGTCGAGGAGCTCGGCGCCCTCGGCGACGATCTTCCTGGCCTCGTCGCTCAGCGCCGCCTTCCTGCGGGTGCCGTTGGAATTGACGAAGTCGTTGAAGTAATAGCCGCGGACGAAGAGGCCGGAGTTCTTGTAGTCATGGCGCATGGACGTGCCCGCAGAACGTGATATGCGCCGGCGTCGCCGCGAAACTTTCCGACGCGCTGTACAGGTCGGTCACGTAATCCCAGTCCTGCGGAACGTGCGCGCTGGCATGAACGTAGAGACGGTCCTTTTCGGTGACGGTGAGCGGCAGTTGCGACAGGAACACCTTCTGGCTGTCGGAGAGATGGTCGCGGGTCCAGAGCGCGCCCTGCGCGGCCAGTTCGTTCATCCCGCTCGGCCCCGACAGCACGGCTTGGTCGTGATTGCCGAGCAGCGCGATCGCGCCGCGCCGGCATTCTTCC
>JBEHYX010000017.1:0-62935 GCA_048497945.1 Verrucomicrobiota bacterium
AAAGAAGTATTGACGTCCACAGCAGGGAACATCGTGGCGGCGGAGTAGGTGCCGGTGACGGACATCGGCTGGTTCAACCCGTGGCTCGACATCGCGGCGGCGAGACACGCGCATGCCGACTCACGGATGTTTATTTCCTAACCACTAATCCACACTGATCCCTCACTAATCCAAGCCACCGGAACATTGGTGTTTCATTAGTGCGCATCGGTGGTGCCCCTCTCATGGCCCTGAAAAGATCCCCCCGTATCGGCGTCGGCGGCCCCGTGGGCTCCGGCAAAACCATGCTCTGCCTCAAGCTCTGCCAGCAGATGCGGCAGCGCTGGTCGATGGCCGTCGTGACGAACGACATCTACTGCTCCGAGGACGCGCAGTTCCTGATCAAGCACAGCGCGCTGCCGGCCGAGCGCATCGCCGGGGTGGAGACGGGCGGCTGCCCGCACACGGCGATCCGTGACGACACGACGATGAACGAGCAGGCCTGCCGCGCGCTGGAGGCGAAGTTCGCCGACCTGCAGCTCCTCCTCGTCGAGAGCGGCGGTGACAATCTCACCGCGACCTTTTCGCCCGAGCTGGTGGATGCGTTCATCTACGTCATCGACGTGGCCGAAGGGGACAAGATCCCGCGCAAGGGCGGACCGGCGATTCGTTTCAGCGACCTGATGATCATCAACAAAATCGACCTCGCTCCGCTCGTCGGCGCCGACCTCGGCGTGATGGAGCGCGACGCCAAGGTGCAGCGCGGGGCGCGTCCGTTCCTGTTCTGCGACCTCAAACGCGAACACAACCTCGCCGCGGTGATCGAATGGATCGAGCGCGAGGTGCTGTTCGGCAAGAAGCCCAAGGCTTGATTGGCCGCAAAGAGGCGCAAAAGGCACAAGAAATGATTTTTATCCGTCATCCTGAGCGCAGCGAAGGATCCACTGTAACCGTATATTGCAGCCGCCGGAGTGGATCCTTCGCTGCGCTCAGGATGACGGGTGAGGTGGATTTTAGAGGAGTTCGTCCATGAGCAAGTTCTCCGGACATCTCCGCCTCCAAGCCGCCGCGCGTCCCGACGGGCGCACGACGCTGGCGGCGCAGTCGTTCCGCGCGCCCTATCACCTGAGCAAGCCGTATTGGGACGCCGACACGGAGACGTTGCTCGTGCAGGTGGTGAATCCGACGGCGGGCATCCTCGAGGGCGATTCGCTGCGTTCCGACATCGCGGTGGAGAGCGCGGCGGCGCTGTTGGTGACAACGCCCAGCGCGAGCCGGGTGTTCAAGATGAAGGACGGCTCGGCCGAGTGCCGCCAGGCTTTCAAGGTGGGGAAGGGCGGCTGGCTCGAAGTGCTGCCCGAGCCGCTCGTGCCGCATCGCGGCTGCCGCTACCGCCAGGTCACGACGGTGGAGGTGGAGCGTGGCGGCGGACTTTTCTTCGTGGACGTGCTGATGCCGGGGCGCATCGCCCATCGCGGCGAGGCGTGGGTGTGGGACCAGCTTTGCCTCGAAACCGAGGTGCGGGTCGGCGACGAGTTGGTGCTGCGCGAACGCTTCGAGCAGAGCGGCGCCGAGCTGAAGGCTTTGGCGACGCTGGCCGGTTCAGGCGCCAAGGCTTGTTTCGGCAATGCACTGCTGATTGGTGAGGGCGATGCGTCATGGCTGCCGGCGGTGACGGCGCTGCATGGCGACGGCACGTGGCTCGGCGTGAGCCCGCTGCGCCGCGGCGGGTGGAGCATCAAGTTTGTGGCGGCGGACAGCATCCGCCTGCGGAAAACGCTGAAGGCGCTGCGCGAAATCCTGGCGCGGTATTATCCGCGGCTAGGGTGCGCGACGCGGAAGCTGTAGGGCGGGATCGCTGATCCCGCCGCGAAGGAGGTCTATATTCCAAGGCGGGGTCGGCGACCCCACCCTACACCTGCAAGTCAGACCGCGAAGAGCACCACGCCGCAGGCGGCGATGGCGAGGCCGGCGACGCGCGTGATCTTCTCGGAGCGTTGGGCGGCAAGTGAACCCAGGCCGACGCCGGCGAGATGGATCAGGGCGGTGGCGAGGACGAAACCGGCGCCGTAGGTCAGGCCGGCGGACGTGGCCGGCATTTCCGCGCCGTGGGCGAAACCATGGAAAGCGGCGAAGAGGCCGACCAGCGCCATGCCCGCCCAGGCCGGCAGTTTGGTGGCGGAGGCGATAAGCAGGCCGAGAATCAGGACGGAGGCGGCGATGGTCTGTTCGGCGCCCGGAACCGCCAGGCCGGTGCGCGCGAGCGCGGCGCCGAGCGCCATGACCGTGACGAACGCCGCCGGCACGAGCCAGCGAGCGCGGCCGCCGAGCTGCACGGCCCACAGGCCGACGGCGAGCATGGCGGCGAGGTGGTCCCAGCCGAGCAGCGGGTGGGTGAAACCAGTGCGGAAATCCCAGCCGAAGTCGTGGCCGTCATGCCCCGGGTGCGCGTGGGCGATGGCCGGGACGGCGAAAACGGCGGCGAGCAGCAGGACGCGCAAGCGGGAGGATTTCATGGCTCGGGATTAAGCAGTTAGCGGGCCAAGGGCGAGCCCAAGCTGTAGGGCGGGATCGCTGATCCCGCCTTGTTCATGGCGGGGTCGGCGACCCCGCCCTACAATTTACTTTTTCAGCTGCGCCGGGATGAAGTTTTCGCGGACGGCCTTGGCCAGGAGGTTCGGCGGCAGCAGGCCTTCGCCAATGATGAAGTCATTGAAGGCAAGGCGGTCGAACTTCGCACCGAGGGCGACTTCCGTGGCGGTGCGGAGTTGGAGGATCTTGGTGTAGCCGTAGAAATACGCGGTGGCCTGGCCGGGCGAACGGAAGGTGTAGCGGTCGACCTCCTGCTTGGCCATGGCTTCGGAGAGGCAGACATCCTGCGTCATGATGTCGTGGGCGCGCTCGGGCGTCATGAGCCCGAGATTCAGCATCGGATCCATGAACGCGCGGGCGGCGCGCTGCAGGCGGAGCTGCAGGGTGATCAGCTGGCCCTCGAGCGGCTCATAGGGGCGCATCTCGGCCTCGGCGTACAGGGCCCAGCCCTCGACGTTGACGCTGTTGAACGCGAAGAGCGTGCGCGGGAGCGAAACGCCGCGCTCCACCATGGCGGAGAATTGGAGCTCGTGGCCGGGGCGGCCTTCGTGCGCGGTGAGCGTCCACGCGGCGGCCTTGAAGGTGAAGTCGTCGTAGCCGGTCGTCTTCGCGCCCGCCTCGGCCGGCGGGTTGCCGGTGGTGAGGACGAACTGGCCGCGCTCGCCCTTGTTGTTCACGAGCGGCGGCGGCTGCATGTGCGGGGCGGGCTGGGCGGCGTTCTCGGCCTCGGAGGCGACGCGCATGATCATGGCGCGCTCGGGGAGGGTCACGATGCGCTCGCGGCGGATGATGGCTTCGATCTGCGCGGTGACCTCGTGGTAATACGGTTCGACCTGCTCCCTGCCGAGCTGCTCCTTTTTGAGTTCGCGGATGACGTCACGGTAATCGGTGAACTTCCAGCCGCGCTCCTTGGCGATGAGCGGGGCGAGCGCGGCCATTTCGCCGCGGATCTCGGTGAAGGCGACCTGTGCGCGCTGGATCAGGTCCTCGGGCGCAATGTCGAGGCCGATGTTCTTGAGGTTGTCGGCGTAAATCTCGGCCGGCAGGCGGAAATCGGTGCGGGCCTTGGGCAGGACCGTGGCTTTGGTCCAGTCGGCGTATTCCTTCAGCTGCTTCTCGAGCGCGTCGAGCGCGGCCGGGGCGCCGTCGACCTTATCGAGGCCGAATTCCTTGTAGAGGTCGCGGATGCCGGAGGTGTAGCGCTCGACGTTGGCAAGGCTCTGCTCGATGCGGGCCTTGAAGTCCGGCACGCGGGTCGCGTCCACCTTTTCAAGGTAGCGGGCCTTGGCGAGTTCGGTGATCGGCGTGGAGCCGGGGGTGAGGCCGGTGTAGAGCTTGAGGCGATCGAAGGCGGCCTTGCGGCGCTCGGGGATGACCTGCTCCTGCAGGAGGCCGTGCGTGCCGAAGAAGACCAGCTGGCCGACATCCGTGTACTGGACACGCAGCTTGTCGTTCAGCCTGGTCGAGACCATGTCGTCGTCGGCGGCCTTGACGAGGATCTCGAGGTCCTGGCGCACGAGCGGGTCGGTCTCGCTGAGGAGGCGCTTGGCGAGCTCGTCGCGGGCCTTGGCCTCGGCGGCGAGGTAGCGTTCGGTGACCTGCGGCCCGAGGTCGGTCACCTGGGTGTCGAATTCCGGGAAACCGGTCTGTGACGCGCCCTCGGGGGAGAACTTGTTCAGCGCATCGAGCAGCACCTGCGCGTTGGCATTGCTCTTTTTGATCCACGCCGGGGTGTCCTCGGCGGCGCGGACCAAGGGAAGCCCGCCCACCATGGCGGCGATGAAGAAGGAGGTTTTGGCGAGGATCGAACGCATGGGAAATGAAGGGTTTGGTTGCGGCGTGGGTTGAAACTGGAATGTGGGTGGGCGGTGGTTTCCGCACCGCCGCCAGTCGCCGATATGGAAATCGGCGACCACCTTTAGGCCAAATGTTTTTGGAGGAAAGCCGCCTGGATGGCGGCCAGCTCCTGCAGGCCGGTCTTGGCGAGGGCGAGCAGGCTTTGCAGCTGCTCGTGGGAAAAGGTGGACTCCTCGCCGCTGCTCTGGACCTCGACGAACTGGCCGCCCCCGGTCATGACGACGTTCGCATCGACCTCGGCGTCCTTGTCCTCGAGGTAATTCAGGTCGAGCAGGGCCTCGCCCTTGAACAGGCCGACGCTGATGGCGGCGACGGAGTCGGTGAGCGGGCTCTCGGGGATTTTCCTCGCGTCGAGCAGCTTCTGGATCGCGAGGCGGGCGGCGAGGTAGGCGCCGGTGATCGAGGCGGTGCGCGTGCCGCCGTCGGCCTGGAGCACGTCGCAGTCGATCCACAGCGTGTTTTCGCCGAGCTTCTCGAGGTTGAGGACGGCGCGCAGCGAGCGGCCGATGAGGCGCTGGATCTCGACGGTGCGGCCGTCGATCTTGCCCTTGGAGATGTCGCGCGGTTTCCGGTCGAGCGTGCTGTAGGGCAGCATCGAGTATTCGGCGGTGAGCCAGCCGCCCTTGACGCCCTGTTGCTTCATCCACGACGGCACCTTGGGCTCGATCGTGGCGGCGCAGATGACGCGGGTGGCGCCGAAGCCGATCAGGACGGAGCCCGAGGCGTAGGGCGCGATGCTGGCCTCGAGGGTGATCGGGCGGAGTTGGTCGGGACGGCGGGAATCGAGGCGTGCGGCGGACATGAAAACTTACGGGCGTTCGCCTTCCAGCTCGGGATCGTCGTCGTCCTCCGGGAAGGGCGGCGTGGACTCCACCTTGTGGCTCGTCGAGGGCGAGGCCTTTTGCTCGGCCATGTGGGCGATGAGGCGTTCGTTGAAATTCTTGGCCGGGTCGTGGCCCATCATCTTCAGGGCCTGGACCAGCGCGGCGACCTCGATGAGGCGGGCGATGTCGCGGCCCGGGCGCACGTAGAACTCCATGTGCGGCACGCGCACGCCGAGGATGTTGTAGTAGTTCTCCTCGAGGCCGGTGCGTTCCTCGATGACGTCGGGCGACCACTCGCGCAGCGACACGACGAGGTCGATGCGCTTGTCGAGGCGGATGCTCTTCACGCCGAACATCTCGGCGATGTTGATGATGCCGATGCCGCGGCACTCCATGTAGCCGCGGTTGAGGGCGCGGGAGCTGGCCAGCAGCTCGCGCTCGTCCATCAGGCGGATGCAGGTGAGGTCGTCGGCGACGAGCGAGTGGCCGCGCTCGATCAGGGCGAGGGCGCACTCGGATTTGCCGATGCCGCTGTCGCCGCGGATCATCACGCCGATGCCCTTCAGGTCGAGGGTGGTGGCGTGCTCGGTGGTGGAGGGGGCGAACTCGTTGTCGATGCAGAGCGTGGCCGCATTGACGAAGTTCATCGTGATGAGCGGCGTGCGGAAGATGGGCAGGTTCATCTCCTCGGACACCGCCAGCATCGGGTGCGTGGCGTTGTAGTTGCGGGTGAGGACGATCGCGGGGATGCCGCGCTTCGTCATCTCGCTGAAGATCTCGATCTGCTGGCGCTGCGAGAGCGTCTTCAGGTAGGTCATCTCGGCCGCGCCGAAGACCTGGATGCGCTTGTTCGCGAAATATTTGAAGAAGCCCGTGAGCGCGAGGGCGGGGCGGTTGATCGAGCCTTCGCGGATCAGGCGGTGCAGGCCGTTGCCGCCGTTGAGCAACTCGAGCTGCAGCTTCTCCTTATAGGTTTCGTAGAAGTGGGCGACGGTGATCCCGTGGACGGCTTTGGCGGGCATGGGGATTAGCGGTAAGCTTTAAGCAGTAAGCTATAAGCGGGTGGCTGCTTGGCGGAAGCTTAAAGCTTCGCGCTTATTGCTTAGCGCTTCGTCAAAGATTGAAGTCCTTGCCGAGGTAGATTTCGCGGGCTTGCGGGTCGTTGATCAGGAAGTCGCCGCTGCCCTCGGTCATGACCTTGCCCTTGTTGATGATGTAGCCGCGGTCGACGATGCGGAGCGTTTCGCGCACGTTGTGGTCGGTGATCAGCACGCCGATGCCGCGCTTCTTCAGCTCGAGGATGATCTTCTGGACCTCGGCGACGGAGATCGGGTCGACGCCGGCGAACGGCTCGTCCATCAGGAGAAACTGCGGGCGCGTCACGAGGGCGCGGGCGATCTCGAGGCGCCGGCGCTCGCCGCCGGAAAGGGTGTAGGCCTTCTGCTTGGCGAGGTGGGCGAGGCTCAGCTCCTCGAGGTGGTGCTTCACCAGCGCCGGGCGGTCGGACGATTTCACGCGGAGCGTCTCGACGATCGCGAGGATGTTTTCCTCGACGGTGAGCTTGCGGAAAATGGAGGCTTCCTGCGGCAGGTAGCCGACGCCGAGGCGCGCGCGCCGGTGCATGCGCAGGTGGGTCGCGTCGTGGTTGTCGATGAAGACCCGGCCGGAGGTGGCCGGCACGAGGCCGACGACCATGTAGAAGGTGGTGGTCTTGCCCGCGCCGTTGGGGCCGAGCAGGCCGACGACCTCGCCGGCGCCGATGCGGATGTTGACGCCGTTGACGACGGAGCGCGTGCCGTAGGTCTTGACGAGGCCGTCCGTGCGGATCTCGGAGCTGGGGTTGCCGGTGGCGACCATGTTCAGGGCTGCTTCGGCGCCTCGGGCTTCGGCGCCTCCGGGGCGGGGGCGGTTGCGGGCGCGGCCTTGAGCTTGTCGACGCCGAGATCCTTGATCGGCGGGCCGGTGAAGCGGGCGTTCTTGCCGCGGATCTGGCGTTCGCCGCGCAGCATCTCGAGTTCGTCGCCGGTCCACGTCCAGTTGACGGAGTGGTCCACGACGACCGGCTGGCCGGTGAGGATGATCTTGTCGTCGCCAGGCAGGAGCTCGGCACGGCCGCAGGCGGCCTCGCGGTCGCCTTGGATGATGCGGACATTGCCGGTGGCGATGAAGGACTTGAAGCTCTCGAGCTTGCCGATCGTGGCGGAAGGATCGCCCTTGCGGATGGCGACGATCTCGAGGCGGTCGCAGGTCAGCTTCTGGTTGGTCGAGGTGACGCGGACATTGCCGGTGAAGACCGAGGTGGTTTCGGTGTCGGTGCTGCGCCAGTCGAACTGATCGGTCTCGATGACCGTGTTCTGGAGTTCGGCGCTTTGGGCGCGCAGCGCGGCGGGGAGGGCGGCCAGCAGGCAGAAGGAGGTCAGGAACAGGCGGGGAAATTTCATTTAAGGATGTCCTTCAACTCGGTGTGCAAAATTACGCGGACGTTCCCGGCGATGGAAACTTTTTTCTCCTTGTGGGAATAGTTCCACGTCGTGCCGGTGGCCTCGAAGCGGTCGTTGACGACGCGGATCGAGTCCTTGCCCTGCGCGACCATGTCCGGGTAGCGGACCGTCGCCGCGGGGCTGAGGATGAGCGTTTCGACCTTGCCGTCGGGCTGGCCGGTGAAGATGGAAAGGTTCAGGCCCTTGATGTTGACCTGGCCGTGCGTGACGAGCTGCGCCTCGGAGCCGCGCACGAGCCAGGCGCGGTTGCCCTCCTGGGTGAATTCCGGCAGCCGGAAGTTGATGATCGGCTTGTCGGTCACGAGCGGATCGGCCGCATGGAGCGCCGCGCCGGCGCCGGCGAAAAGGACGAGACGGAGAAGAAGACGGGAAAGCATGCGCCCTTCAGGGACCACGGTGGGCCAGGATATGTTCACACACTTCGCGCACCGCGCCCAAACCGGCGGGGCGGGAGGGAACGAGGTTGGCGACCTTCAGGGCGGCCGGCATGGAGGTGACGGGCGCGACGCCGAGGCCGGCCCAGCCGATGGCCGGGGCGTCGATGTCGTCGTCACCCATGTAGCAAACCTGCCCGGGCGCCAGGCCCAGCTGGCTGGCGAGTTCCTGCAGGGCCATCAGCTTGTCCGTGCGGCCCTGGATGAGATGCGGGATCTTGAGCTCGGTGGCCCGGGCGGTGGTTGCCCCGGAAGGACGGCCGGAAATCCAAGCGACGGCGACCCCGGCCTTGTTCAGGCGCACGAGGCCCATGCCGTCCAGGATCGAGAAGCGTTTCGATTCCGTGCCGTCGGAGTGGATCTCCACCGTGCCATCGGTGAGCACGCCATCCACGTCCATGGCGAACAGGCGGATGGCGGCCCAGGCCTTGGCGGGGATTGCGGACTTGCGGGAGCGGACTGCGGGTTTGCTTTTCGCCACGGGCCGGAGCTTGGGCGGCCAATCCGTCACCGCCAGTCCGAAATCAATCCTTGGCGGGCGCCGGCTGTTGCGCGTGCAGGAAGTTCCCGGCGAGGCGGAAGTCCGCGCCCGCGAGTTGGTGACCGGTCTCGAGCCAGTGCAGGTCCACGTCGGCTCCTGCCGTCCGGAACATCGCGGCAAGCCGTTCCGGATGATCCGCGGGCACGATGGGATCGTGCCGTCCGGAGTGGATCGAGACGCGCTTGCCCGAAAGGTCGGGCAAGGTGGCGGGTTCAAGCACGACCATCGGGCGCAGGAGCACGGCGCCGGCGAGCGATTCCGGGCGCAGCAACAGCAGCGAAGCCGCGATGTTGGCGCCGTTCGAGTAGCCGAGCGCAGTGAGCCGGTCGGGGCCGAAGCCGTAGCGCGTGGCGGCGGCCGCGAGGAAATCGGCCAGCGCGTGCGTGCGCGCGGCGACTTCCTTCTGGTCGAAGACGCCCTCGGCGAGCCGGCGGAAGAAGCGCGGCATGCCGTTTTCGGAGACGTCACCGCGCGGGCTCAGCAGGGCCGAGCCCGGCGCGATCTGGCGGCCGACGGGCAGGAGGTCGTTCTCGTTGCCGCCAGTGCCGTGGAGCAGCAGGAGCGGCGGCGAGCCCGCCTGGGTGGAAGGTTCGAAGCGATGGATGTAGGAGGGAGAGTTCATGGGAGTTGTGTCATCGCGAGAAGCGCGGCGACGAAGCGATCCGGCTGGATTGCCACTTCCCGCTGCGCAGGACTCGCAATGACTGAATCGGGTTAGTTCAGCTTCGGCAGGCCGGACTCGATCTCGGAGCGGTAGGGCTCGAGGTGGGGCGGCAGGGAGAGCTTGGAGCCGAGCGTCTCGACGGGCTCGTCGATCGCGAAGCCGGGCTGGTCGGTCGCGATTTCGAAGAGCACGCCGTTCGGCTCGCGGTAGTAGATCGACTTGAAATAGGCGCGATCGATGACCGGGCTGACGTGCAGCGAGTTGGCGACGAGCGTCTGGCGCGCGGCGATCTGCGTGTCGTCGGTCGGCGTGCGGAACGCCACGTGATGGATCGTGCCGGCGCCGTTGAGTCCGCGCGGGATCGCCGGGTCGGTCGTCAGGTCGACATAGGTGCCCGGGCCGCCCGCCGCCACGGTGTAGCGGGTGCGGTGGCCTTCCTGCGCCTTTTGCGTGTAACCCATCTGGCCGGTGAGCACGGCCGCGGTGGGCACGGCGTCACTGACCGCGAGGGTCGAGCTGTGGAAGCCACGGATGGCGAATTCGGCCGGCACATCGGCGGACGGAGTCGGCGGGCGCGTGTCAGCCTCGGCGGTGGCGACAAGTTCGAGACGCAGGCCGTCGTGGTCCTGGAAAGGCAGGACCTGGTCGCCGAAACGCGTCTCAACCGGGAAGGTCGTGACCTTCAGGCGCGCCAGGCGCTCCTGCCAGTAGGGCAGGGAATTGGCGGGCACGGAGAAGGCTGTCGCGTAGGACTGGCCCTTGCCGGGCCGGCCGCGCGGCAGTCCGGCCCACGGGAAGAAGGTGAGCGCGGTGCCGGGGGCGCCGGTGTAGTTGCCGTAATAGAGGTGATACGTCCCGGTGTCGTCCTGGTTGACGGACTTCTTCACGAAGCGCAGTCCCAGTACTTGGGTGTAGAACTGCAGGTTCCGCTGAGCGTCCGAGGAGATCGCCGTGATGTGGTGGAGGCCGGTCAGGTTAGTCTTCATGGTATGTTTTAATATTGAAGTATTGGCTAAAAGCAAATCAGGCCCTGCGGCCTACCTTCTTGAGGAGGCGGCCAATGTCGGAAATCTCGGTGGAGGAGAGGATGCTCATCTCGCGGGTGACATTGGCGACGACCTTCGGGAAGAGGGCGGCGATGAAAGCCTGGCCCTTGCCGGTCAGCTTCACGACGACGAAGCGGCGGTCCGCGGGATCGCGCTCGCGCATCACGTAGCCGGCCTTTTCCAGGTTATCCACGACGAGAGTGAGGTTGCCGCCGCTCTTCAGCAGTTTCTCGGCGAGTTCGCTCTGGCAGAGCGGCCCGATGTGATGCAGCGCCTCGAGCACGCCGAATTGGGTCACCGTGAGATCGTCCGGCAGCGCACTGTGGACGCGGGCGGAAACGGACTCGGCCGCACGCTGCAGCTTGATGAACGCATTGAGGGCGTTGATCTCTTCGATCGTTCCGCGATGTCTTGTTCCCATGGCGGTTACTTTGACAAGCGATGATAAAATGTCAAAGTATATGCTTTAGCCAAGTGTAACGAGCTAACAATGAGTGATTATTGATCGATCTTCTTGATGCGAGCCAGATGGCGTCCGCCTTCGAAAGGCGTCTCCAGCCAGATCCGGACGATCTTAAAGGCTTCCTCTTCGGAGATGGTACGCTGCCCGAGCGAAAGACAGTTGCCGTCGTTGTGGGAGCGATTCCAGATCGCGACCTGTTCGTTCCAGCAAAGGCCGCAACGCACGCCTTTCACGCGGTTGGCGACGATCGCCTCGCCATTGCCCGAGCCGCCCAGGACGATGCCCCGCTCGACTTCGCCCTTCGCCACGGCTTCGGCGACCGGACGGATGAAGTCCGGGTAGTCGCACGGCGCGTCGGAGGTGGTGCCGCAGTCGCGGACGGTGTGCCCCTCGGCGAGCAGCATGGCCTTGATCTTCTCCTTGTAGGCGTAGCCGGCGTGGTCGGAGCCGATGGCGATGGTGAATTTTTTCATAGGGACTTGATGCGGAATGAACCCGGGAGGGTTGCGGATGTCGATACTTGGGCCACACTTTCCTGCAGCAAACATTTTCCCCGACATGCGCCCATCACCTGCCGTCATATTGTCCGCCGCTCTGCTCCTCCTCGCCGGTTGTGCCTCCACGCCGCAGGATCGCATCAGCCAGAATCGCACCGCCTTCGAGAGCCTGCCTTCCGATGTGCAGAAGAAGGTCAGCGCCGGGCAGGTGGACATCGGCTTCACCGAACAGATGGTGACGCTCGCGCTCGGCAAGCCGGGCCGGCGCTTCACGCGAGCGGATGCCAACGGCGAATCGGAAGTCTGGGTTTACTACAAGCGCCAGCCGCGATTCGGCTTCGGCTTTGGCATGAGCTCGGGCGGCTATGGCGGTGTCAGCTCCGGCGTGGCGGTCAGCACGGCGAATAATCCCGACGATGAGACGCAGCGCGTGGTTTTCCAGAATGGCAAGGTGACCGCGATCGAGGTCATCAGCCGCTGATTTGGGTGGGCGTCGGTTTCCACACCGACGCCTGTCGCCGCTATGGAAAGCGGCGACCACCTTATTCTGCGTCGATGACGCGCAGGAAGGCGGCGGTGTCGGCGAAGTTCCTGAAGACGGCCGTCGGCTGGTGCGCCGCGAGTTCCTCGACGCTGTAGCGGCCGGTGGCGACCCCGATGGTCTGGGCGCCGATGACCTTGCCGCACTCGATGTCATGCGGCGTATCGCCGATGATGAACGTGCGGTCCGGATGAAAATCGACCGAGTGCAGTTCCTTCGCGCGGCGCACGGCGTGCGGCCCGAGGTCGTTGCGGCGCGGACTGTCGTCCGCGAAGGCGCCGAACTCGAAGTAGTGCCAGACCTTGTAGTGCGTCAGCTTGAACTGCGCGCCGCGCTTCAGGTTGCCCGTGAGCAGGCCCTGCGCGACGTCGGTGCGGTGGTGCAGCGTCTCGAGCAGGCTGAGGACGCCCGGCAGCACCTGGCCCTGCGGGCCGTTGGCGAGTTCGCCCGGCAGCAATTCGAGGTAGGCCTCGAGATAGTCGTGCGAGTTCTGCGGCGTGTCGGGCAGGCCGACGAAGCGAAAGACCTCGCCGGTGATCCAGGCGTCGGTGCGTCCGGCCCAGTCGATCTTCGACAGGTCGACGGTGATGCCGAAGCGCTTCGTGAGCGCCTTCTCCATCGCGCGCGCGCCGGCGCCGTGCGACACGATGATCGTGCCGTCGATGTCCCAGAGGATGAGTTTCTTCATGAGTTGTAGGGCGGGATCGGCGATCCCGCCCTGCATCACAGCGCATGAATCGCGGATTTGCTCACGGCGAGGCCGGCTTCCTTGATCGCCTCGCTCATGGTCGGGTGCGCGTGGATCGTGCGGCCGAGGTCCTCGGCACTGCCGCCGTATTCCATATGCGTCACGACTTCCGAAATGAGTTCGCCGGCGTTGGCGCCGAGGATCTGCGCGCCGAGGATCCTGTCGGTCTTGGCGTCGGCGACGATCTTCACGTAGCCGTCGACCGCGTCGGCGGCGATGGCGCGGCCGTTGGCGGCGAAGTTGAACTTGCCGACATTGATCGCAAGGCCCTTGGTTTTGGCGGCGTCCTCACCGAGGCCGACGCTGGCGACTTCCGGGTGCGTGTAGACGATGGCCGGAACGAGATCCCAGTTGATGTGGCTCGCCTTGCCGGCGATCCATTCGGCGACGGCGGCGCCGTCCTCCTCGGCCTTGTGGGCGAGCATCGGGCCGGCGACGACGTCGCCGATGGCCCAGATGTTCTTGGCGGTGGTGCGGAGATGATCGTCCACCTTCACGCGCTTCTTCTCGTCGAGTTCCACGCCCGCCTTGTCGAGGCCGAGCTTGTCGGTGTACGGGCGGCGGCCGACGGCCACGAGGACCTTGTCGGCGGGGAAGGAAAGCTTCTCGGTGCCGCGCTCGGCGGTGAGCACGCCGTTGGCGTAGCCGGTGACCTTGGCGCCGACCTCGACCTTGATGCCCTGCTTCTGGATGAGGCGGGTGAAATTGCGGACGATGTCGTCGTCGTAGGTGGCGATGATCTTCGGGAGGAACTCGACGACCGTGACGTCGGCGCCGAGGCGCGACCAGACGGAGCCGAGTTCGACGCCGATGACGCCGCCGCCGACCACGACCATTTTCTTCGGCACTTCCGGAAAGGCGATCGCGTGGTCGCTCGAGACGACGGTCTTGCCGTCGAACTTCATGAACGGCAGCTCAACCGGCGCGGAGCCGGTGGCGATGACGATGTGACGCGCGCTGACGCGCGTGGGAGCTGGCAGTTGGGAGTTGGGAGTTGGGGTGATCTCGACCTCGGTGGGCGAGATGAATTTCGCCTCGCCGGTCAGGACGGCGACCTTGCGTGCCTTGGCCAGCAGCGTGAGGCCGCCGGTGTTCTTGGCGACGACCTCGTCCTTGCGCTTTAGCAGCTGGGCGACGTCGAGATCGACCGAGCCGAGCTTGATGCCGTGCACCGCGGCGTGCGACTTGGCGAAGGCGAAGTGCTCCGAGGAGTGGAGCAGGGCCTTGCTGGGAATGCAGCCGACGTTGAGGCAGGTGCCGCCGAGGGTGGCGCGCTTTTCGACGAGCGCGACCTTGAGGCCGAGCTGCGCGGCGCGGAACGCGCACACGTAGCCGCCGGGGCCGGCGCCGATGACGATCAGGTCGTAGGATTCAGAAGCCATGGTGATGAACCGCGAAGAGCGCTAAGAGGCGCGAAGGAGTTGCCGACTTCGCGAATCTTAGCGGCCTTCGCGGTAGATTGTATTGATTATATCCCGATCGCGAGGCGGGCGGGGTCTTCGATGAGCTGCTTCACCTTCACGAGGAAGGTGACGGCCTGCTTGCCGTCGACGAGGCGGTGGTCGTAGCTCAGGGCGAGGTACATCATCGGGCGGATCACGACCTGGCCGTTGACCGCCACGGGGCGGTCGTTGATCGCGTGGAGGCCGAGGATGGCGCTCTGCGGGGCGTTGAGGATCGGGGTCGAGAGCATCGAGCCGAAGATGCCGCCGTTGGTGATCGTGAAGACGCCGCCCTCGAGGTCGGTCAGCGTGATCTTGCCGTCGCGCGCGCGCTTGGCGGCGTCGGCGATCGCCTTCTCCACGTCGGCCATGCCGAGCGTGTCGCAGTTGCGGATGACCGGGACCATGAGGCCCTTCTCGGTCGAGACGGCCATGCCGATGTCGTAATAGTTGTTCTGGACGATCTCATCGCCGTCGATCTGGGCGTTGATCGCGGGGACGTCCTTGAGCGCCTGGACGACGGCCTTGGTGAAGAAGGACATGAAGCCGAGCTTCACGCCGTTCTTCTTCACGAAGTCGTCCTGGTACTTCGCGCGCAGCGCCATGACGGCGGACATGTCGACCTCGTTGAAGGTCGTGAGCATGGCGGCCTCGTGCTGGGCGGAGACGAGGCGCGAGGCGATCGTCTGGCGCAGCTTCGTCATCTTGATGCGCGTCTGGCGTCCGGTCTTGGCGGGCACGGCCGCAGGAGCCGCGGCCGGAGCCGGAGTGGCAGGAGCAGCGGCGGGCGTCGGGAAGGGGGCTTTCGTGGAAGAAGCGGCGAGCATGTCACCCTTGGTGACGCGACCACCCTTGCCGGTGCCGGCAACGCTGGCCGGATCGATGCCGGTTTCCTCGGCGAGACGGCGGACCGCGGGCGACTGGCCCTCCTTCGCCGAGGCTACGGAGGGTGCTGCCGCAGAAGCGGCAGCAGCGGGCGCACTGGTTGAAACCGACTCGTCGATCGTGGCGACGACCTGGCCGATCTTCACTTCGGTGCCGGCAGCCACCGTGAAGGTGATCTTGCCCGCGCTCTCCGCGGTGCCTTCCGACGTGATCTTGTCGGTCTCCAGCTCAAAGAGCGGCTGGTCTTTCTTGACGATGTCACCGTCCTTGACGTGCCACTTGGCGAGCACGCCGGAGGTGATGGATTCACCCATGGGGGGGATTTTGACTTCGATGGCCATGATGAGAGAGGGGCGGGATTAAAGGGTGAAGGCGTTGCGGAGGAAGGTCGCGAGCTGCATGCGGTGCAGGGCGAGGAGGCCGACGGCCGGGGAGGACGCGGCGTCGCGGCCGGCGTAAACGGCCTTGCGGCCGAAGATCTCCTCCAGTTGCGGGGCGATGAAGGACCACGCGCCCATGTTCTGCGGCTCCTCCTGGCACCAGATGAGGCGTGCGTCGCGGCTGTAGGCGTCGGCGATCTCGGCGAGGCGGTCGCGATGGAGCGGATAGAGCTGCTCGACGCGGATGATGGCGGTGTTCGCGATCTTGTTCTTTTCGCGGTGGTCGATGAGGTCGTAGTAAACCTTGCCTGAGCACAGGATGATGCGCTCGGTCTTTTTCGAGCCGGCCGGATCGTCGATGATTTCCTGGAAGGAGCCGGAGGTGAAGTCGGCGAGCTGCGAGACCGCGGCCGGATGGCGCAGGAGCGACTTGGGCGACATGATCACGAGCGGCTTCTTGAAGTCGCGCTTCATCTGACGGCGCAGCGCGTGGAAGAGCTGGGCGGGCGTCGTGAGGTTGGCGACCTGGATGTTGTTCTCGGCGCAGGCCTGCAGGAAACGCTCGAGGCGGGCGGAGGAGTGCTCCGGGCCCTGGCCTTCGTAGCCGTGCGGCAGGAGGAGCGTGATGCCCGTGCTGCGCTGCCACTTGGATTCGCCGCTGCCGATGAACTGGTCGATGACGACCTGGGCGCCGTTGGCGAAGTCGCCGAACTGCGCTTCCCAGATGCAGAGCATGTCCGGGTAGTCGAGCGAGTAGCCGTAGTCGAAGCCGAGCACGGCGGCCTCGGAGAGGAGCGAGTTGTAGACGCAGAACTTCGCCTGCTTGTCGGGGGCGATGTTGTTCAACGGCGTGTACTTCGCGCCGGTGTCGGTGTCGTTGAACACCGAGTGGCGGTGGGTGAACGTGCCGCGCTCGCAGTCCTGGCCGCTCAGGCGGACCGGCGAGCCCTCGAGCAGCAGCGTGCCGAACGCGAGGGCCTCGCCCATGCCCCAGTCGTAGGGACCGCCGTTCTTGTGGGCCTCGGCGCGGCCTTCGACGAAGCGCTTGATCTTGGAGTGGATCTTGAAGTCGGCGGGGACGGTGGTCAGGGCGGCGACGACCTTGTCGATCGTGGCGGCGTCCACGGCGGTGGCGACCGGCGTGTGCTTGTAGGCCGGCTGGAAGACAGCGGTCGAGCCCTTGAACGGGGCGGTGGAGTGGTCGGTGGTCGCGGCCAGCGCGGCCTTGCGCTTCTCGGCCTTGGTCGCCTCGCGGGTCTTGGCCTTGGTGAGGTTCTCCTCGAGCGAGGCGGAGTACTCGGACTTGATGGCCTCGCCCTCGGCGTCGGTGATCGTGCCGGCGTTGACGAGGTCGCGGGTGTAGATCGCGGACACCAGCTTGTGCGCGGCGATCTTGCGGTAGAGCATCGGCTGCGTGAAGGACGGCTCGTCGGTCTCGTTGTGGCCGTGCTTGCGGTAGCAGTACATGTCGATGAACACGTCGCGCTTGAACTGGACGCGGAAGTCGACGGCGAGCTGCGCGATCATGCACACGGCCTCGGGGTCGTCGCCGTTCACGTGGAAGATCGGCGCCTCGATCATCTTGGCGATGTCGGTGCAGTAGCGGGTCGAGCGCGAGTCCTTCGGGTCGGTGGTGAAGCCGATCTGGTTGTTGATGACGAAGTGGACCGTGCCGCCCGTGCGGTAGCCGGGGAGCTGCGAGAAGTTGAGCGTCTCGGCCACGATGCCCTGGCCGGCGACGGCGGCGTCGCCGTGGATGAGCAGCGGCATGACCTTGCGGCGTTCCTTCGCGTCGCCGCGGATGCGCTGGCGGGCGCGGGCCTTGCCCTCGACGACCGGGTTGACGATCTCGAGGTGCGACGGGTTGGCGGCGAGGCGGACCTCCACCTTCTTGCCGGAGGTCGTGGTGAGGATGGACTCGTAGCCGAGGTGATACTTCACGTCGCCATCGCCGGCGACCGTGTCGGGAATGTAGTTTTCGGAGAACTGTTCGAAGAGCTGGTCGAACGACTTGCGCATCACGCTGCACAGGACGTTGAGGCGGCCGCGGTGGGCCATGCCCATGACGATCTCCTCGACGCCGGCGCCGGGGCAGTGGTCGATCACCGCGTCGAGCGCGGCGATGATGGTCTCGCCGCCCTCGAGCGAGAAGCGCTTCTGGCCGACGTATTTCGTGTGGAGGAATTTTTCGAAGAGCTCGGCCTTGTGGACGCGGCGGAGGATGCGGACCTTCTGCGGCTTGGTGAACTTCGGCTGGAGCTTCGTCGACTCGATGCGTTCCTGCAGCCAGCGGCGGCAATCGGTGTCCTGGATGTGCGCGTATTCGACGCCGACATGCCCGCAGTAGGTCTGCTTCAGCGCGGCGACGATGTCGCGAAGCTTCATCTGGCCGCCGCCAAGGTAGGTCCCGGTGTCGAAGGCCGTGTCGAGGTCGGCGTCGCTCAGCGAGAACTGGCTGAGTTCGAGCTTGGGCTGGGCGGGCGGGGGACCGCTCAGCGGATCGAGCTCGGCCTGGGTGTGGCCGATGGCGCGGTAGGCGTTGATGAGGTAGTGGACATGCGCCTGCTTCAGGCTGTCGACGATGTTGACCGCCCCGGCGGGAGCGGCGGCCGGCGTGGCGATCTGCTGGCCACCGGCCAGGGTGAACCCTTGGAAGAAGGCGCGCCACGTCGGGTCGACCGAGTCGGGGTTGTCCTGCCAGCGCTGGTAGTACTCCTCGATGAGGGCGGCATTGGCTCGTTCGGAAACGGAAACGGGATTCATGAAAATGCGGTAGGAAGGATCGCAGCTTGCCAATCGTGGGGAGCGACTAAACTGCGGGAGGTGAATAGGAGCATCAGCCCCAACGTTCGACAAGTTGATTCAAGGCAGACAGGTCGCAACAGCCTGCGGGATTGAAAATACCTAAGCATTTGGTGAAGATTATTTAATATAAGACGCCTGCCATGCCCGACGACAAAATCAAAGCCGCGCTTATCCGCTTCAATGATGCGATAAAGAAGTCTGATGGACCGGCACTTTCGGCTGCATTGAACGAAGTCGAGGCGCTGCTGGGCGCTCATCGGGCCGAATTGCATCCGCAGCTGGCGCATTTCCTGGAAGGCCGCAGCTACGCCAAGGCGCTTGCCTGGCTGGGGGCGGGCGACGAACTGGCGGTCAAGCCGGCCTCGCCTCCGGGCGGTTGCGGCGGAGGCCAGCGATGAGCCCGGCGGACAAAATTTCGACCGATGGCGGGCAATCCCTCGGCGCAAATCCCTTCGGCGCGCTGAGTGGCGCCGGGCTGCCCTCCTTCGCCAAGGCTCCGGAGGCCAAGCCGGCCGCACCGGCCAGGAATCGCGGCCGCGTTGACATCAAGCGCACGACCGCGGGACGTGGCGGCAAGACGGTGACGATCGTCACCGGATTCATCGGCATCGGATTGCCCGAAAAGGAATCGCTCGCGAAAAAAATGCGCAACGCCTGCGGGTGCGGCGGCACGGTGAAGGACGGCGGGATCGAGATCCAAGGCGACCAGCGCGAGAAGATCGCGCAGATCCTGACCGAGGCGGGTTTTCGTCCGGTCTTCGCCGGCGGCTAAGGCTGCCGGTCCGCGGCGCTCCCGATCATCAGCGTGCGGGCATATTCCTTGTGGGCATTTGCGGCGAAGACATGGCCGGCGGCCTCGTGTTTTCTCGCCAGTTCGAAATGCAGGTAGGCATACGGTGGCATCTTCGGGTTGCCTCCATCGCCGGTCAGCGAGGTGCGCGTCTCTTCGATGAAGCGCGCGGCGGCGACCAGTTCGGCGTTGGCGCCGAAGCGCGCGAAACCGGCGCGCAAGCGCTGCTGGCTTTCGGCATAACGGCCGCGCAGGAAATCGGTCGTCGCGGGGCGGGCAAAACCGAGGCGGACGTCCGGCCGCACCGCGGTGACCAGGTCGACCCGGGCCTGGAGGGTGTCGGTGTTCTGCCACAGGGCGAGGGCGCGGAGGTAGGAAGGCATGAGCGTGAGCGTTGCCGCGAGCAGACCGATGACGACGAGCAGCCGGTTTCGCGGCATGGCGACCCGCGCGATGAGGCTGGCAAGACCCGCGGCCAGCACGGCGAGCGGCATGAACGCGTAGCGATCGTTGGCGGTCTGGCCGCGGTCGAGCAGACCGATGAAAGGAGCGACCGCCACGAGCAGGAGCAGCGAGAAGCACAGGGCGCGTTGCCGGGTTCGCTTCCAAACCAGGAAGCCAGCGAGCGCAACCGCCAGGCAGGCCGGTACAACCACCCGGCCGGTCGCCGGTGCCGTTGCAAGGTCCCCGTAAAACAGCGACGTAAGTCCGGGCCAGACGAGCTGGCTGAGGGTATGGCCGAGAATCAGGGCCGAGCGTCCCAAGCGGGCGGCCAGCGTGTATTGCTGCAGGTCGTCCACTCCCGCGAAGGTGCGGGAGGTGGCGGCGGCGAAAACATTGGCAACGCCGATCACGCCGGCAATGAGCAGCCATGCCGCGTAGCGGCGCGTGGCGTGCCAGACAGCGGTGCCGGCGGCCCGCCAACCCGCGGCGATTTTGATGGCACCGGCGGTGAGGATCAGCAGCACCGGCAGGCCGATGCACACCGGGTAGAGCAGGAGGGAGAAAAGAAAGAACGTTCGCCCGAGCCACTCCCCTGAGCGCTTGGGCGTTGTGCCGGTGGCCGGAAAGGAAGCGAGCACCGCCAGGGAGGCGAGCAGCGTGCTGCCTTGATAGAGCAGGGCGGAGGCCCAGCCCGCGGTTTCGGCGCGCAGGGGATGGAGCGAGAAAAATGCCGCGACCAGCGCCGCGCACACGTCCGTCCAGCCGGTGAGCGGCGCGTTGCCGGTGCCCGGATGCGCGATGAACTTCCGGATGACCAGCGTCAGGGCGACCGTATTGGCTCCCGCAAGCAGCCAACCCGCCGCGTGGAAGACGGCCGGATCAAGTCCGCCCAAGCGGAAGAGGAAATCGAACATCAGCCAGCCGAGCGGCATGTAGCGGCGGCTATAGCTGGGATCCGTCCACGCCCAGTGCCACGTGTCGAAGGTGCCGCCGGTCAGGTGGGGGTTGAGCACGACGTTGATGTCGTCGTCGAAATAAACCCAGTCATGGTCGAGCGCCCCGCGGTTGGCGTAGAGTTGCAGCGCGAGGACCAGGCCGAGCAACGCGAGCAGGCGCACCGCGGTCACCCGGTCCCAGGCTCGATCGTTGGCGCCACTTCCCATGCCGAGGGTCTGGCGGGTTTGGGCTTACGCGGCAAGGCCGGCGGCAAGCGCCAGCGCGCCCTTGGCCCGGTTCAGGATGTAGAGGTGGTAGCCCGGCGCACCGTGCGCGAGCAGGTCGCGGATTTGCGCGAGCGCCCAGTCGATGCCGACGGATTCCAGCACCTCGGGAGTCTCGCCGGCCGCCTCGAGGCGTTTGACCAGCTGTTCCGGCAGGGAGGCGCCGCACATTTCCGTGAAGCGGCGGATCTGCTTGAGCGAAAGCACCGGCATGATGCCGGGAACGACCGGCACGTTGATGCCGCGGGCGCGGCATTTCTCGACGAAGCGATAATAGACGGCGTTGTCGAAGAACAGCTGCGTGGTCACGAACGCCGCCCCGGCGTCGACCTTGCGCTTGAGGTTGTCGAGGTCGATGTCAGCCGATGGCGCTTCGGGGTGTTTTTCCGGATAGCCGCCCACGCCGAGGCAGAAGTCGGGATGGCGTGACTTCAGCAGCGTGACCAGGTCGCTGGCGTAGCGCAGGCCGTCGAGATACGGGACGAATTCGGCCTGACCCTTGGGCGGGTCGCCGCGCAGGGTCATGATGTTCCGGTAGCCCTGCGCGTGAAGATTGTCGGCGACGTCGTTGAGTTCGAAGCGCGAGTGCCCGACGCAGGTGAGGTGGGGCATCACCGTGAAACCGATTTCCGTGCGCAGCATGCGGCTGACTTGGGCCGTGCGTTCGCGCGTGCTGCCGCCGGCGCCGTAGGTGACCGAGACAAAATCAGGTGAGATTTTTTTCAGCAGCAGGGCGGTCTCGCGCAGGGCATTCACGCCGGCCTCGTCCTTGGGCGGGAAAAATTCGAGCGAGCGCAACGGGCGGCGCTGGGAAAAGAGCTCGGAGAGGGCACGATCGGGAGGCATTAAATAATCAATACATACGTATCTGATGATACGTAAAGTATAAATTATTTATACCTGATGACCAAAATCTTAGGTTGTGGTGCTTTCGCGCTCTTTCTCCGTTTTAAGGCGCAGCTGGCCGCATGCGGCGGCGATGTCGTGTCCCTTTTCCCGCCGCAAGGTGACCGAGACGCCGGCGTCGTCGAGGATGCCGGCAAAGCGTTCCTGGCGCGTGATGCTCGGTCGCTTCCACGGCAGGCCCTCCACGGTGTTGTAGGGGATGAGATTCACGTGGGCGTGGAGGTCGCGGGCGATATCACGGAGCTTCTCCGCCTGGTCGAGGGAATCATTGATGCCGTCGATCAGGATGAACTCGAGCGTAACCATGCGGCCGTGGGCGTCGGAAAACTCCTTGATGGCGGGCAGCAGTTCCTTCAGCGGCCAGCGCTTGTTCACCGGCATGATCTGTTCGCGCACTTCGTCGCTGGCGCCGTGCAGGCTGATCGCGAGCCGGATGCCGAGCGGCTCGGTGGCGAGCTGCTTGATCTTCGGCACCAAGCCGGAAGTGGAAAGGGTGATGCGGCGCGCGCCGAAGCCGAGGCCCCACTCGGCGTTGAGGATGGTCAGCGCGCGGATGGTCGCGTCGTAGTTGTGCAGCGGCTCGCCCATGCCCATGACGACGAGATTGTCGAAAGGCACGATTTCGGCGCGGGCCCGGACGGTGCGGCTGTCCTCCTGGCGGCAGATCTGGATGAACTGATGGACGATCTCGCCGGCGGAGAGGTGGCGTTTGAGGCCCTCGAGGCCCGACGCGCAGAACTTGCAGCTCATGGCGCAGCCGACCTGGGTCGAGATGCAGATCGTCTTGCGCGAATTCTCCTGGCCGACGCCAAGCTGGGGCGCGCGGATGATGACCGTCTCGATCAGCGAGCGATCGTGCAGCTCGAGCAGGAGCTTGTCGGTGACGTCCTCCGACTGTTTCGTGAGCACGAAGCTGGTTGGCGCGAGTTCGAATGTCTCCGCCAGCCACGAACGCAGCGGCAGCGAGAGATTCGTCATCTCCTCCCATTTCGACACGCGCTTCTTGTAGAGCCAGGTCAGGATCTGCCGCGCGCGGAAAGCCGGGTGGCCATGCTCCTTCAGCAACGCGGTGAGCGTCTCGAGCGTTTCGCCGTAGATCGTCGGCTTGGCGGGTTTGGAGGACATGGCGGGCAAATAGACTTGGACAGGATTGGGACCTTGGCGCAGAGTTCAAGCGGCATGAATCTCATCCACCGGCACATCTTCTGGAACGTGTTCCTGACGTGTTTGGGCTCCGTCATGATCTTCGCCTTCGTGCTGATGCTGGGGAACGCCCTGAAGGACCTGCTGGGCCCCGCGCTGGCCGGTCAGCTGCCGCTCGACACCTTCCTCTGGCTGGTCGCCTTGTACGTGCCCTTCGTTTTCTACTACGCGCTGCCGATGGGGATGCTGACGGGCATCCTGCTGGTGCTCGGGCGCATGTCGTCCGACCGGGAAATCACGGCGTTGCGCTCGGCCGGCGTCAGCGTGGCCTGGCTGTCGGCGCCGATCATCTTCCTCGCGCTGCTCGGCGTGGTGGCGAGCCTGCTCATCAATTTCCAATTCATGCCGGTGGCGCGCTGGACCCAGCAACGGGAGTTTGCGGAGGCGATCCGCCAGAATCCGCTGAACTTCATCGTGCCGAAGACCTTCATCCGCGATTTCCCGGGCAAGGTCATCTATGTGGGCGAAAACAAGGCGACGAAGCTGTCCGACATCTGGGTGTGGGAACTCGACAAGCGGTCCCGGGCGCAGGTCGTCTACCATGCGCAGAAGGGTGAGATCATCTTCCACGAAAAGGAAAACACGCTCGAGCTGATCGGGCAGGAGGTGTCGGTTGAATATCGCGACGCCAAGGATCCGGAGTTTTTCAGCGGGCCGCTCAAGGCCATGGGTTATTTCGGCACCTTTCCCTGGACCATGCCGCTGTCCAAGATCTCGGGCGAGAAGGTGGTCGAGAAGAAGCTCAAGTGGTTCACCTTTCCGCAGCTCATGGCGGAGTGGGCGAGGCTGGTCCGGCCCGATCCGTCCACGCCGAAGGAGCAGCAGGCGAAGGAGCTGATGCGCGTGAAGATCACGATCCAGGAAAAATGCGCCACGGCGTTCTCGGTCCTGTCCTTCGCCTTGGTGGCGGTGCCGCTCGGCATCAAGGTGTCGCGCAAGGAAACCTCCGCCAACCTCGGGCTGGGACTGTTCCTCGCGCTGGGCTATTACTTTGCCACCATCATGGCGGGTTGGTTCGACAGCTACCCGGCGCTGCGGCCCGACCTGATCGTCTGGCTGCCCAATATCGTCTTCCAAGGGCTGGGCTTGTGGCTTTTTTACAAAGTCGACCGCTCATAACCCGGGGTCGCTGTCCCCGTAACTCACCGCTGTTCCCGCCGTCTCCTAGTATGTGTTCCAAGACAGACACACATCATGGTTGATGAACCGTTCGACTTCGCCGGTTGCTTGCAACGTGTCCGCGCGCGCGACCAGGCGGCCGCGCGCCGGCTGGTCGATCAATTGTACCCGCAGGTCATCCGCATCGTGCGCTCCCATCTTCCGCGGCGCGTCGCCGAGGAAGACCTCGCCCAGGAGATTTTTCTGAAGATGTTCACCCGCCTCGACCAGTACCAGGGTGCCGTGCCGTTTCCGCACTGGGTCTCCCGCATCGCGGTGACGACCTGCATCGACCAGTTGCGGGCGCAAAAGCGCCGCCCGGAATTCCGCTGGGCCGACCTGCCCGAAGAACAGGCGGAGGTGCTTGACCAGGTGACGAGCGACGATCGCGAGGCGCTGCCGGGGCAGGCCCTGGCCGCGCGCGAGCTGCTCAACAAGCTGCTCGAACAGCTCAAGCCCGACGACCAGGTCGTAATCCGCCTGCTCGACCTCGAACAGAAGAGTCTCGCGGAGATCAGCGCCCTCACCGGCTGGAACCAGACCCTCGTAAAAGTGCGTGCATTTCGTGCACGTCGGAAATTGCAAAAGCTTTTTCAAGAACTACAACACCAGGAGAAGTCATGAGCCAATTCGAACACCAATGGCAGAAACTGGCCGCGCTGGCCCGCGGGGTGCCGGACGACGGCGACGTCGCCGCGCCTTACGGTTTCGCGGCCCGGGTCGCCGCGCAGGCGGCCGATGGCGGCGGATACGGTGCGCCGTGGGCGGCACTGGAACGCCTGGCCGTGCGCGGGCTGCTCGCCGCCGCCGCGTGCTGCGTGGCGGCGTTCGCCTTCAATTTCCTCGGTTACGGCGGTGAGACTTCGATCGAGACGCTCGAGGAAACCGTGAACGGCACCGCGCTCGACCTGTCCTGATGAACAAGCCCTGGAAGCTGATCGCCCTGCTGGTGGGTATCTTCGTGGCAGGGGGCGCAACCGGCGTGGCCGTGGCCCGGCGCATGACGCATGTGATGCCGCCCAATCGCCCGCCGCCGTCGGCGGAGCAGTGGTCCACGCTCCATCTCAAGCGCCTGGCGGATGAGATCGGCGTCCAGCCCGCGCAGCTGGAGCAGATTCGCCCGATCGTGCGGCGCGGCATGGTTGAATTGTTCGAAATGCGCAGCCATTTCCTTGCCGACAACCGCGCGCGGCGCGAGCAGATGGAGCGTGAGGTGATGGAGGTGCTCACGCCCGAGCAGCGGGCCAAGTACGAGAAGATCAACCGCGAGTTCCGCGAGCGTTCGCAAAGGCTCGAGCGCGGCGGCGCGCCGGAAGGACCGCACCGGGACGGTGAACGTCCGCCACCGCCGCCCCGCCCGCGGGACAGCTGAGCCGCCCGGAAAAATTAACGGGTGATTTTGTTTGAAAGGGCAGTCATGCGCCCTACGGTCCGCCTTGGCCAGGCGCCATGCATGAGCAGGCGCGTGAACCCCGCCAGGGCCGGAAGGCAGCAACGGTGACGACGTTCTCTTAGTGCCGTGGATTGCCTGGCCACTTCCTTTTCCTTCCGCACCCGATTCCGCCTTCCTTGAGCAGCGCCTACCAAGTCATCGCCCGCAAATGGCGTCCGCAAACGTTTGCTGACGTCGTCGGCCAGGACCATGTGGTGCGGACGCTCAAGAACGCCATCGCCCGCAACCGGATCGCCCACGCCTACCTGTTCGTCGGCCCGCGCGGCACGGGCAAAACCAGCACGGCGCGCATCTTCGCCAAGGCGCTCAACGCGACGGGCGGCCCGAACGCCGACTTCGATCCCGCGGACCCGATCGCCGTCTCCATCGCCGAAGGCCGCTGCCTCGACGTCATCGAGTTCGACGCCGCCTCGAACACGCAGGTCGACAAGATCCGCGAGTTCATCATCGACACCGTCGCCTACGCGCCGGCGCAGGGCCGCTTCAAGGTCTACATCATCGACGAGGTGCACATGCTCTCGGCGGGCTCGTTCAACGCCCTGCTGAAGACGCTCGAGGAGCCGCCCGCGCACGTGAAGTTCATCTTCGCCACCACGGACCCGCAGAAAATGCCGGCGACCGTGATCTCGCGCTGCCAGCGCTTCGACCTCAAGCCGATCCCGTCCGAGCTGATCGTGCAGCGGCTGAAGAAGATCGCGACGAGCGAGAAGATCAAGGCGAGCGACGCCGCGCTCGCGAGCGTGGCCCGCATGGCGGACGGCGGCATGCGCGACGCGCAGTCGATCTTCGACCAGATGATTTCGTTCTGCGGCACGGAAATCGGCGAGGCCGACGTGCTCGACGTCTACGGGCTCGTTTCCGCGGCCAAGATCGCCGAGCTGGCCTCGGCGCTGGCCGCCGGCGACCACAGGAAGATCGTCGGCATCGTCGACGACTGCGATGAGAACGGCCGCGACCTCTACCGCCTGCTCATCGACCTGCAGGCGCATCTCCGCACCGTGCTGCTGGACTCGATCGCCAAGGGGGGCACGAGCGAGCAGCTCGGTTCGCCGATGACGACCGAGCAGCTCACGCGCCTGCTCGACAGCCTGCGCGAAGGCGAGAGCGGCGTGAAGCACGGCCTGTCCGAGCGCATCAATTTCGAAGTCGCCCTGCTCAAGGCGGTGGACGCGAGCCGCTCGCGGGCCATCGACAGCCTGATCAAGGAAATCGCGACGCTGGCCGACAGCCTGCCCGCCGACGGCTCAAAAAAAAACGACTGACGAAGCCGGCTGAGGCCGCGAAGCCGGACGAACCCGAGGCTCCGGCGGCGGCGATCGCCGCGGAAGCGCCCACGGCCGACGCCCCGGTCGGACCTTCTTCCGAGGAGGAAGCGGCCTTCCTGGCGCAGGAACGCGAGAACACCTCGGTGGTCGCCGCGCCCGTTCGCCCGGTCGTGGCGGAGCCGCAGGGCAGCCTGCCGCCGATGGAGGATTTGGTGAAGCGCATCCCGATGCCGGCGCGCGACCTGCTCGAGGAGCTCTTCCGCGCGAAATTCGTGACGGTGAAGCGCCTGCCGCAGTCCGCGCTCAAGTAGCGGGCTGCGTGGGCCACGTGTCGCCGATGGCCACGAGGCCGTCGAGCTGGCGGAGATAGAGATAGGTCTGGGCGGATCCGGCGATCGGGTTCGGGGCGAGCAGCACATCGATCCGCTCGTACAAGCCTTCGTCCAGTCCCTCGAGGCGGTCGAGTTCGGCAAGGCAGGCGTCGTCCACCGCCCACAGCTCGCCCGTCACGCCGGCGGTGTCGCCGGGCGCACGCACCATGCCGGGATAATCGCCGAGGGAATACAGCGTGAAACCCGGGGTGGTGCGGGCGGTGCCGAGAAACTTCTGGCCGCGCAGGAACACGTGGTTGGAGCCGCCGCGCTTCAAGGTGCCGTAGACAAAGACCGTGTTCATGGCGCGAGCATTTCGACGGCGAGGGCGGTGATGTTGTCGCGG
The DNA here is from genome assembly GCA_048497945.1 of Verrucomicrobiota bacterium. GTDB lineage: Bacteria > Verrucomicrobiota > Verrucomicrobiia > Opitutales > Opitutaceae > Lacunisphaera. Next base: position 27,356 of record JBEHYX010000017.1, read on the forward strand.
CCCGTCTGCTCGAGCGCGGTGGCGACGAGGCGTTGGGCGAGCGTGGGTGTTTCGGCGGTGCGCAGGATTTCCTCGAGCTGGCGGTCCCATAGTCCGTCGGTCAGGCCGTCGGAGCAGATGAGGAAACGGTCGCCCGGCGAGCAGGGCAGGGCGCCGAACTGCGGATCGATGAACTGGTGGCTGGCGCCGAGCGCCTGGTTGAGGACGTTGCGCCGCGGGTGGGAGCGGCTTTCGCGCTCGTTCAGCTTGCCGTTGCGGCGCAGCCAGCCGACGTGGCTGTGATCCAGGGAGAGCTGCGTGAGGCTGCCATCCTTCGGCAGGTGATAGATGCGGCTGTCGCCGATGTGCCCGAAGTAGAACCAGCCGGGTGTCAGCCAGGCGAGGCTGAGCGTCGCGCCCATGCCGCGACATTCCTCGTAGGATTCGCCCAGCTTGAGCAGATCGGCGTGGATCGCTTTGAACAGCTCCGCCAGCGTGACATCATAGCGGCTTGCGGGGCCCGGCGCGGCAGGACGGTAGCCGCGCGGCATCAGCTTGGTGATGCGATCCACGGTGAACCGGCTGGCAAACTCGCCGGAGTTGGCGCCGCCCATGCCGTCGCTGACGGCGAAGACGAAGTCGGCCTTGCGCCACGACGCCTCGCCGATCTTGCCGAGGTAATGCATTTCGTTCCCGTCGAACGTCAGCGCGAGGAAGGTGTCCTCGTTGTTCGACCGGACATTGCCGCGATGGGTGAGTCCGGACCAGCGCAGGTTGGGTGGCGCGGCGTGGCCGACTTCCTCCAGCAACTCGGCGAATTCAAAGTCGATGATACAGAACCGGCCGTCGGTTTTGCGGTACGTGATGTTGCGGATCTCGGGATCGTCGTGCCGCACGCCGAATGTTTCGAGTTCGGCGAATAACTCTTTCAAACGTTCCGGGCTGACCTGGTCGACGCGCGAGCCGCAGTTCGTCGTGACCATCTTAAGGGAGGCTTCATCGGACTCCACGAGCTTGGGGACGAAATCGCAGCCCCGTGCCTCCAGATAGCGCAGGATGCGAACCTCGTTGCTGAACCGGGCATAGGCCTGGTGACCACGGAAGTTCTTGTGTACCAATCCGTCGTAACCGATCCGGACCAGGGCGCGTTGGGTGTCCTTGACCTCTTGCATGATGTCGGCCGCCAAGGATTCGTCATGTTACGCCTTAAGCAAGGGAGGATTATAAAGCCTCTGGCATAATTCCAATTTGCGCTGTCCTCTGGCATGTCAGGTGCTTTTGTTCCTGCGTAAGCGTTCCTGATTATCCTGCGGTCCATCGCCGGGTCGGGTGGCGCTAACCCTCAAACCAAATCCTCCCGATCCATGGCCAAATACAAACTGGAATACATCTGGCTCGACGGCTACACGCCCCTGGCGAGCCTGCGCAGCAAGACCCAAATCAAGGAATTCGCCAGCTTCCCGAAGCTCGCCGATCTGCCCGCCTGGGGCTTTGACGGCAGCTCCACGCAGCAGGCCGAAGGCAAGAGCTCGGACATCGTGCTCAAGCCGGTTGCCTCCTTCCCTGATTCCACGCGCAAGAATGGCGTCCTCGTGATGTGCGAGTGCTACCAGCACACCGGCGTGGCCAGCCCGTCGAATTCCCGCGCCACGATCCCGGATGATCCGGACACCTGGTTCGGCTTCGAACAGGAATATTTCTTCTTCAAGGACGGCCGCCCGCTCGGCTTCCCGGAAGGCGGCTTCCCCGGACCGCAGGGCCCGTACTACACCGGCGTCGGCTACAAGAACGTCGGCTGCGTCGCCCGCGAGATCGTCGAGAAGCACATCGATATCTGCTTGGACGCCGGCATCAACCTCGAGGGCATCAACGCCGAGGTCGCCAAGGGCCAGTGGGAATTCCAGATCTTCGGCAAGGGCTCCAAGAGCGCCGCCGACCAGATGTGGGTCGCCCGCTACATCCTCACCCGCCTGGCGGAGACGTACGGGATCGACATCGAATGGCGCTGCAAGCCCATCCTCGGGCCCTTCAACTCGCCGCTCGACTGGAACGGCTCCGGCATGCACTCCAACTTCTCGACGAAGTACATGCGCGAAGTGGGCGGCAAGGAATACTTCGAGTCGCTCATGGCGGCGTTCGCCAAGCACGTTGACGAGCACATCGCCGTCTACGGCCCGGAGAACCACCTCCGCCTCACCGGCCTGCACGAGACGCAGTCGATCGACAAGTTCAGCTATGGTGTCGCCGATCGCGGCGCCTCGATCCGCGTGCCGCACAGCTTCGTCAACAACGGTTACAAGGGTTACCTCGAGGATCGCCGTCCGAATTCCGCCGCCGACCCGTACCTGGTCGCCGGCCGGATCCTCAAGACGATCCAGAGCGTCCCGACCAAGTAATCGCGCACGACGCCTGTTTGCTTTCAGCCGCCCGGCTTCATCGCCGGGCGGCTTTTTTGTGGCTGCGGGCGGACGAACACTATTGAAAGCGGATGACCGATGCCTCCGCCGCTTTCCCCGCCTGAAGGTTCCGCCCCGCGCGCGTTTGCGCTGGCGGAATGGCTGCTCGTGCTGGGGCTCGCGGGGATCGTGGCCTGGACGACGCTGTGCCTGGGCGGATACCTGGCGGTGACGATGAGCGTGTCGGGGCCGGTGGTGCTGGGCTTGGGCGCGCTGGGCGGATTGCTCTGGGCGGTGGGGCCGGCGGGCGAGAGGACGATCAATCGGGCCGTGCTCCTGCCGCTGCCGTTCCTGTTGTGGGCGCTGGCCAGCGTATTCTGGCAGGCGCCGGCCCAGTGGCTGGCGTGGCGCGAATGGCTGCTGTGGTTCCAGATGTGGCTGGTCTTCGCCCTGACGCTGCATTTCGGCCGGGGGCGGGCCCAAACCTGGACAATCGTCGTCACGGTTCTCGGCCTGGCCTTTGCCGGCGTCGTGATGGCCGCGTACCAGCGGTTCGCCGATCCGCACTGGCTGATGCTCGGCCGGAAACAGGCGGCGCAGTTTGCCGGCCGATCCAGCGGGATGTTTGGAATCCCGAACAGTCTGGCCGGCCTGCTGGAACTGGTCACGCCCGTCTGCCTGGCTTTGGTAACGTCGCGCGCGGCGAAGCCTTGGGCTAAGGTTGTCTGCAGCTGGCTCAGCGTGCTGTTTGTTGGTGCCGTGGTCCTGACCGGCAGCCGCGGCGGCTGGCTGGGGCTCGGCCTCGCCCTGATGATCTGGCCCTTGCTCGCGGCCCGCAGCTGGCGCCGGAAGGTGATCGGGACCGCCGTCGCCTTTGGCTGTGTTTTCGCCGGCCTGCTGTCGCTGTACCATGGCAGCGAGTACGCGCGCGAGCGGATGCAGCCCTTTCTCCGCGGTGAATTCGAGCGGAGCCGGCCGATCGTCTGGAAAGCCGCCTGCGAAATCTGGCGAGAGCACCCTTGGTTCGGAACCGGAGCCGGTTCGTACAACGTGCTTTTCGAACAATACCGGCCGGCGGGATTTCATGACGAGCCGCAGTGGACGCACAATGACTACCTGAACACCCTCAGTGACTATGGCTTGGCGGGATTCGTCCTCTGGAGCGGGGCGGGCGCGAGTTTGATGATTCTGGGCTGGCTGGCGGTGCGGCGTGCGCGTCGCACCGGGACCACACCGGCAAATCTCTTCGGCCGCGCGAAATGGAAGCTCGGCATTTTCGTCGGATTGCTCGCCTACGCGATCCACTTGTGCGTGGACTTCCATACCAAGATACCGGGGCTCGCGTTCCTGGCTGCGATCGCCATGGGACTGCTCTTGCGAGATGAACCCTCATTGTGCCGGTCCGTGCCGACCGCATTTCGCTGGTTGGGTGGACTCGTGGTTGCGGTCGTGGCAGCGGGTGCGGCTTGGCGGGTTGCGGGACCGCTGTATCGCGCCGAAGGGCTGCGCGCAGAGGCCCGCCGCAGCATCGATCGCTATGCCATCACGCAAAAGGGCGAGCTTCCGGTCATCGCGGCTGCGGCCAGGGCTCAGCTCAGCCAAGCGGTGCGACTCGACCCCGCCAACGGTCAGGCATGGTCGGACTTGGCCTACGCCACCGTGCTGGGCAGCCGCGGCAGAAGCGATCTGGCGTTCCTGGGGCGGTTTGCCGAACTGGCTGCAGATGAGGCGCTCAAGCGCTGTTCGATCAATGCCGAGTTTTGGGTGCGCAAAGGGGCGGCACTCGATGCGCAGGGAGGGCGGCCCGAGGCGGAAACATGCTTCCGGAAAGCCTGTGATCTGGCGCCGAAATCGACCTTCGTTTGGTATGCCTACGCTCGTCATTTACAGGCGTTTCCCAATCGGGAAGACGAACTCCGGAGGGCCGTGGAAACCTGTTTAACTCTTGACCCCTATTATGGCCCGGCAGACATTCTGCGCCGACAGTTGGTCCCCAACCGTTAACTGTAATCAGACGAGGATTTATGAAAATCTCAGCGCTCATCCGCTTCCTGTCCTGCGCGTTTGTTGCAACCGCTTTGTCATTGTCGGCTTACGCCGAGAGCATCGTGGGCCAGATCAAGGCCGCGAAGGTTGAGGGCGAAGTTTCCAAGCTTTCCGCCGCCGGCGCGACGACGCCGATCAAGACCGGTGACATCCTCCTGGAGTCCGACACCGTGATCACCGGCAAGGCCTCGAGCGTGATTCTCGCTTTCCAAAACGGTTCCACCGTGAAGCTGAGCGCGGAGTCCCGCCTCGCCATCGACGAGTTCAAGGTCGATCCCTTTGCCGAGACCGTGAAGGTCTCGGAGCTCAAGAACGAGCCCAGCTCCTCGAAGACCGCGCTCAATCTCGCCTATGGCGAAATGGTCGGTGACGTGAAGAAGCTCAACAAGACCTCGAGCTACAGCATCAAGACGCCGGTCGGCGCGGCCGGTATTCGCGGCACGATTTATCGCATCGTCTTCAAGCCTTCCTCCGACGGCAAAGCCTTCTTCACGATCACCACCGCCGAGGGCCACGTGGTGATGACCGGCGTGAGCAACACCGAGATCCCGGTCGATGCCGGCAAGGAAGTCGTCGTGGAGGTCGATCTGGCGGCGCCCAATGCGGCCGAGGCCAAGGTGGTGACGCAGGATATCCCGCCGGCCACCGCCGCGCAGGTCACGGCAGCCGCCCAAGAGATCGCGATCAACAACCAGAACATCCTGCTGCCGCCGCCCACGCCGCCCACGCCGCCGACACCGACGCCGACACCGCCGCCGGTTGTTCCGCCGGTCCCGGTTTCGCCGACGCCGCCCACGCCGCCGCTGACGCCTGGCGCAGGCGACTAATCCCGCTCTTTCCAACCCCGGCACCGCAAGTGCCGGGGTTTTGTTTTGCGGGATTTGAATCTGCTTTAACTCGCGTTTGCCCCCGCTACTGTCCGCCGCCGTGGCGCAGCCCAAAAAGAAATTCGACTGGAAGATCCTGCTGCTGCTGCCGGTGCCGCTCCTGTGGGCCTTCCTTTCCCAGGAAGGCTACCTGAGATTTGCCGACAACCTGCTCCTCGACCTGCGTTTTCGCGCGCGCGGCGAGATCGAGGCCCCGGTGCAGGTCATCTACGTTGACGTGGATACCCAGGCGATCGAGGAGCTCGGCAATTTCCCGTGGCCGCGCTCCTATTTCGCCGACGTTTCCAACGCCTTGGTGGAGCAGGGCAAGGTGCGCGGGGTGGGCATCGACGTGGTTTTCTCGGAAAAGGGCGTTTCGGAATCCTATGACCGCGGCCGCTGGATCGAGGCGAACGTGCAGTTCGCCCGTTACCTGCGCGGCAATCCGCCGGTGATCGTGGCCGCTTCCTATGCAGCGGCCGAGGATCACGACGCCACCGGCAAGCGCACCAAGGTCGAGCTTCCATTGATCAGCGAAGGTCTGCCTCCGCTGGAGAAAATCCCGCTGCCCGAGCTGCCGGAGTTCAACATCGGCCGGAACATGATGTGGAATCCGCCGCGCATCGGCCTGATCGACACCCTCGAGGGCGGCACGCGCTGGGTGCCGTTGTTTGCGCCGACGGCGGTCAAGCGTTACGACCACATGGCGCTGAACCTCGCCGCGCTTTACTGGGGCGTATCGCCCAACGACCTCAAGGTCGCCCCCGGCGCCATCATCGTGCCCGATGCCAATGGCGGCACCCGCGCGATCATCCCGCTCATCGACGAGCAACTGGTCGAGATCAACTGGTTCTCGCCCTGGCTCTCGCCGATGAACCCGCGCATCAGCTTCTCCGTCGTCTACAATTACGCGCGGATGCTGAAATCCGAGAACGAAAAGGAGCGGGCGACCGCGGCCGAGTTTTTCACCCAGTTCAATGGCGCGGTCATCCTCATCGGCCCCGTGGACCAGTTGCTGCAGGACCTGGCGCCCACGCCGTTCGACGACACGCCGGTGCCGAAGGTGGGCGTGCACGGCAATCTCCTGAAAACTCTCATCAGCGGGCAGTTTCTGCACCGCCTGCCGATTTCCGGCCTCTATGCGCTCACGCTGGTCCTGACCTTCGTGGTGACGCTGTTCTCCATGGCCGGCGGCGCGCGCGGCCTGCGCTCCAAGCTGACGGCGCTCCTCGTGCTGGTCGCGTACGTCTGGATTTGCTTCCAGCTCTTCAAGAGCAACCAGCTCGTGCTGCCGATGGCTGCCCCGCTCGGGGGCGCGTTCACCACGGCTTTCATCGGTGTGATCTGGCAGCTGATCATCGAGGAAAAGCAGAAGGGTCGCATCAAGGGCATGTTCAGCGCGTACCTCGCGCCGACCGTCGTCAACAACCTCATCGACTCCGGCAAGGAGCCGGAACTGGGCGGCCACAAGGAGGAGATCACCGCCTATTTCTCCGACATCCAGTCGTTCTCCACCTTCTCCGAGCTCATGCCGGCGTCGCAGCTCGTCGAGCTGATGAACGAGTACCTCACCGTCTGCACCGACCTCGTGCAGGAGGAGCAGGGGACGCTCGACAAGTACATCGGCGATGCCGTGGTCGCGATCTTCGGCGCACCGCTGTCGGTGCCCGACCACGCCTACCGCGCCTGCACGGCGACGATCCGTGTGCAGAAGGGCATCGAGGACCTGCGCAAGAAATGGCGCAGCGAAGGCGACAAGTGGCCGGTCATCGTGCACTACCTGCGCGCCCGCCTCGGTTTGAACACCGGCGAGGCGATCATCGGCAACATGGGCAGCCGCACGCGTTTCAGCTACACGATGATGGGCGACAACGTGAACCTCGCGGCGCGCATGGAGTCGGGCGCCAAGTCGCTCGGCGTCTACACCATGGTCACCGAGTCCACGAAGGTGGAGTGCGAGAAGCACGGCGGGGACAAGGTTCTCTTCCGTTTCCTCGACCGCATCGTGGTCAAGGGCCGCTCCCTGCCGGTGCCGGTTTACGAGGTGGTTGGATTCCGGGCCGAGGCCAGCGAACAGACGCTCGAATGCGTGCGCCTCCACGCCCAGGCCATCGAGCGCTACCTCGCGCAGGACTGGGCCGGTGCGATCGAGCTATTCCAGAAGAGCGCGACCTTGGAACCGTACCAACCGAGCAAGGCCCATTACATCGAAAGCAATCCCTCGCTCATCATGATCCAGCGCTGCCACTACATGAAGGAACATCCGCCCGGCGAAAAATGGGACGGCGTGTACGTGATGAAGGAGAAGTAAAGATCCCCGGAGCAAACTCCGAGGGCATTTCCGAAATGGAGGCAGGACTATCAGTCCTGCGAAACATGCGCCGCGAATGTTTCCAAACGCGGGACTGGTAGTCCCGCCTCCATCCCAGCCTGGGCAGCCCCGGGGTATTGGACCCAAAGGGAATAAAAAGCCGCGCCCGGGGGCGCGGCTTGAAAGGTAGGGCGAATCCTCCGGATGAGCCGGAGGCACGCGGTCATTTCAGCGCGGCGACGTAGTTCGCCTCGGCGGCGTCCCAGTCAACCACGTTCCAGAACGCGGCGATGTAGTCCGGGCGGCGGTTCTGGTAGTTCAGGTAGTACGCGTGTTCCCAGACATCGAGGCCGATGACCGGCTTGCCCTCGATGCCGGCGACGGCCTTGCCCATCAGGGGGCTGTCCTGGTTGGCGGTGGAGCCGATGGCGAGCTTGCCGCCGTTGACGACGAGCCAGGCCCAGCCGGAACCGAAGCGCGTGGCGCCGGCCTTGGCGAAGTCTTCCTTGAACTTGGCGAAGCCGCCGAGTTCGGCGTCGATCGCCGCGGCGAGCTTGCCCTTCGGGGCGCCGCCCTTGCCGGGTCCGAGGATGGTCCAGAAGAAGGAGTGGTTGGCGTGGCCGCCGGCATTGTTGCGGATGGCGCCGCGGATCGCCTCCGGCACCTTGGACAGATCGGAGATCAGCTTCTCGACCGGCAGCGCGGCGAGGTCCGCGTGGTCCTTCAGCGCGTTGTTGGCGTTGGTGATGTAGGCCTGGTGATGCTTCGTGTGATGGATTTCCATCGTCTTGGCATCGATATGCGGCTCGAGCGCATTGTTGGCGTAGGGCAGTTTCGGGAGTTCGTAAGCCATGGGATGAGTTGGGTTTATTTTCTGAGATTAATACTGACCAATTTGCACGCGAGTGGTGCCGCGTCAACTGCCGCTCGTGTCTTCCGCCCGCTTGATCTTGAAGTAGGCTTGGATCAATTCGAGGCAGGGCTGCTCCAGCACGCCGCGGGTGATCTCGAGGTGATGGTTTACCTGCGGCAGGGCGTTGAGGTCGGTGGCGCCGCCGAGACAGCCCATCTTGGGGTCGGACACGGCGAAAACCACGCGCTTCACCCGGGACATCAGCGTGGCGCCGGAACACATGGGGCAGGGTTCCTTGGTGACGTAAAGGGTTGCATCATTGAGGCGCCAGTCGCCGATGGCCTTGGCGGCCTGGCCAAGTGCGAGGATCTCCGCGTGCGCGGTGGGGTCGCGCGTGCTGTCGCGCTGGTTGTGGGCGGCGGCGATCACCTCGCCGCCGAGCTCGATGACGGCGCCGATGGGCACCTCGTCCTCCCGCCAGGCGTCGATCGCCTGGTTGAAGGCCAGCGCCATGTAGAAGTCGTCGTTCCGCACCAGCTGGGAGGGGAAAACCTTGGCAAAGGGGCAGGGGGGCGGCTGGCGGGTGGGCTGGACCATGGCGGCGGAAACGATTGCCTTGACTTACGCACGCCTCTCCGGTGTTACAACGTCCTTTTAATCCGCATGCAGCACCTTCTCGTTTCCCATTCCCCGTACCATGTCTGAAAGCAGCAAAGCGATCGAAGTGGAGGGGAAGATCATGACGGTGCTCCCGGGCACGATGTTCCGCGTGCAACTGGATAACGGCCACATCGTGCTGGCGCACATTTCCGGCAAGCTGCGCAAGCACTTCATCAAGATCGCCGCGGGCGACCGGGTGAAGATGGAGATGAGCCCGTACGACCTCGACAAGGCCCGCATCACCTTCCGCCTCCGCGACGTCAATGCCGCCCCGCCGCCGCCCCCGGGGGCGCGCCGCCAGCAGCACCGCCGCTAAGGCCGGCCGGCGGCTTGCGCCATGAAGAAGCCGCAGCCCACGGGACCCGCGCGGGACGCGCCCATGGCGCCGGCGCCAACCGGTTATGCCGACGGCATCGACGACTTTCTCGCCTACATCGAGCTGGAGAAGGGACTCTCCCGCAACACGGCGAAATCCTACGAGAACGACCTGCGCCAGGCCGCGCACCAGCTCAAGCGCCTGGGCGCCGCGAGCTGGGCCCGGGTTGCCAGCAAGCACCTGACCTCGTGGCTGCACTGGCTGAGCGACGAGAAATTCAGCGAAGCCAGCCAGGCGCGGAAACTCGCGGCGATCCGCATGTTCTTCCGCCATTTCGTCCGCCAGGGCGGGCGCAAGGACGATCCCGCCGCGCTGCTCAGCGGCCCGAAATTCCGCCGCAAGCTGCCGCAAACCCTCACGGCGGACGAAATGGACCGCCTGCTCGCGGCGCCTTCCGGCGGCGACGCCTACTCGGTTCGCGACCGCGCGATGCTGGAGCTGTTTTACTCGAGCGGTCTGCGCATCTCGGAGCTCTGTGCGCTCACGCTGCAGCAGGTCGATTTGGAGAACGCCTTCGTGCGCGTCTTCGGCAAGGGCGCCAAGGAACGGGTGGTGCCGCTCGGCGAGAAGGCCCGCGATGCGCTGGTGGCGTACCTCGGGTCGGGCCGGCCGCGCCTTGTGAAACCCCGCACCGGCAGCGAGCTCTTCCTCAGCGAGCGCGGCAGGGCCATTTCCCGGAAAACGCTCTGGGTGATCGTCAAGAACAACGCCAGGCGCGCCGGCATCGAGAAGCCCGTGAAGCCGCACCTGCTGCGGCATTCCTTCGCCACGCACCTGCTCGGCGGCGGCGCGGACCTGCGCGCGATCCAGGAAATGCTCGGCCACGCCAGCATCGGGACGACGCAAATCTACACCGCGGTGGAATCGTCGCGCCTGCTCGACCAGCACGCGAAATTCCATCCACGCAACCGGAGGAAGGGCAGGTAGCCGTCAGGCCCAGAGCGCTTCCGGCCACGTGTAGCTGCCGGGCTTGATGAAGAGCATGGGCGGCTGGGACGCGACGGGACGGAGCACCGCGACGCCGGAGTCGGCGACCTGCTCCGTTTGCAGACGGGTCCAGCCGAGCGCCGCGATGGTGGCGGCGGCGGTGGCGCCGCCTTCGAGCAGGAGCCGCTCGACGCGCGTTTGCTTCAGGATGGCGGCCGCCGACTCCGCGAGCATCAGGGTCAGCTTCGCGGGCGTGACATCCCAGGTCGACGGCCCGGTGCCGATGCCGAGCAGGACGGCGTCGGACGCCCGCAGCGCATTGACGACGGCGCAGGTGTCGTGCGGCAGTTCGAAGGTGGGAATGCCGCGGGCCCGGGCCGGAACGTTGCGTGCCGGCCAGCTCGAGGCGCTGCCGCAGACCAGCAGGGTCTTGCCGGTCGTGGGGATGCTGTCCCGCTGGGAAATTCTCCGCTGCACGCGCACCATCAGCAGGGCGGTGAAGAAATCCGCCGCGCCCACGGGCAGGGTGTCGGCATCCATGATGCCGGCCTGGAAGCGAATGTCGCCCGGGGTGAGGATGTCCGGCAGGGTGATGTTGGCGAGGTCGCCGTCGAGCAGCGCCCTGGCGTCGGCGGTCCAGCGCGGGTGGGAAGGATCGGAAACGAAGAAGGTTTCATTCAGGGGCTGGCCCGCCAGCAGATAAGTGCCGGCGCGGATGATGCGCCCGCGCGAGGGGTTGGCGGGGATGAGCAGGATGCGCGGGTTGCCCGCGGCTTCCGCCACCGCGCGCGCCTCGGCCACCACCGGCCCGCGCAGCACCGAGTCGCATTTCTTGAAGATCCATTCCGGTTTCGCGGCCATCACGCTGCGGGTGACGGCGGCGACCCGGCGCGCCGCGTCCGCGGCGGGGAGCATGCGGCTGTCGGTGTCGACGCACACGACCTCGGCGCTGGTGCCGGGAAAGAAGGCGGTCTGGACCTCGGCGCTCAGGCCATGCCGCACGGCCGCGCCCGCCAGTTCGGCGGCGCCGCTCAAGTCATCGGCGATCACGACGATCATGGGCGGGGCCGGCCGAGGCGGGCGGCGAGGCGCACGGCTTCGCCGAGGCTGGCGGGACTGGCCTTGCCCTGCCAGGCGATGTCGAAGGCCGTGCCGTGGTCGACGCTGGTGCGGATCACCGGCAGGCCGAGCGTGGTGTTGATGGCGGAATCGAAGGCCAGCGCCTTGAGCGGGATGTGGCCCTGGTCGTGATACATGCAGATGAACGCGTCGGTGGTGCGCCGGCGCTGCGGCAGGAAGGCGGTGTCGGGCGGCAGCGGGCCTTCGATCTGCAGGCCCTGCGCGCGCGCGGCGGCGACGGCCGGGACGATGAACTTCTCCTCCTCGCGCTGCCCGAACAGGCCGTTCTCGCCCGCGTGGGGATTGAGCCCGCACACCGCCAGTTTCGGCGCGCGGCCCCGGATGCGCTGCATGGCCTCGGCCGTGAGCTCGATGACATCGCGGATGCGTTGCACGCTGAGCAGGCCGGGCACCTCGTGGTAGCCGACGTGGACCGTCGCGAAGCTGCAGGTGAGCTCGGGCGACGTGAGCATCATGCAGGAGCGCGCGGCCTTCATGCGCTCGGCGAAGATCTCGGTGTGGCCGGGATACTTGTGGCCGGCGGCATGCATCGCCTCCTTGTTGAGCGGGCCGGTGGCCACGGCGTCGACGTTGCCGGCGAGCCCGGCGTCGATCGCCGCGAGCACGTAACGGAAGGCGGCGTCGCCGCACTTCGCGTCGACCTTGCCCGGGACGACGGCCGCGGCATCGAGGTAGCCGGGATCGAAGACCGCCGGGCCCGTCGCGGCCAGCACCGCATCCACCACCGGGGTGCGGAAGGGAATTTCCAGTTTCCCGGCCACGCGGCGCAGCACGCCGGCATCGCCGATGACGACCGGCACGCAAAGGTCCGCGAGCGCCGGATCGTTCAGCAGGTGCAGGCAGATTTCAGGGCCGATCCCGGCGGGATCTCCCATGGTGACGGCGATGCGGGGCAGGCGGGCGGGACTCATGGACGGCTTTCTTCCTCGGTGCCGACGATGCCGCGCGAACGCTGCCAGCGATCGACGAGGGTGACGGCGACGGGACAAAGGAGGGCGGTGAGGATGACGGCGATCGAAATCTGGGCCGTCGCGATGCCGGCGATCTCCCGGTAGGCTGCCGCATTGGGGGAGCCGGCCGCGGCCGCCGCCGCGGCGATGGCCGCCGGCGTGGCCGTGGCGTTGCCGGCGGCACTGGCCTCCGCGAACGCCGTGATGCGCGACCGGAAGCCGAAGGCGGCGAGCATCAGCCACATGGCGCTGCCGGTCAGCACCGTGGTCATCAAACCGAGCGCGATCCCGCCGAGCAGGAAATTCCACTGGAGGAAAACCGACAGATTCAGGCCGGCGCCGAGCGCGAAGGCGAAGAACGGGACGAGGAGCTTTTCACCCGGGTGCAGGAAGGCGCGGATGTCCGGGTCGAGGTTGCCCAGCACCATGCCGATCGCCAGCGGCAGCACCACGCCGAGGAACACGACGGCGGGGAAACGTTCCCCGAGCAGGCCGAGCGCGATCATGGTGAAGAACGGGCCGTCGTTGAGCGACAGCACCGACAGTGCGCCGACGTCGCTGCGGTTGCCATACTGGCCGGCCAGCGCGGCGAAAAGGCCGCCGTTGCCGTTCGTCATGGCGGCGATCACCGCCAGCGTGGAAAGGCCGAGGAAGCCGTGGAAGGGGTCGGACAGGCGGCCGAGGGCGTAGCCGGCCAGCGTGCCGACGACAAACTTCGTCCCGGTGAGCAGCGCACCCTTGCCCAGGGCCCGCGCGCCGATGCGCACGGTCATCTGGCTGCCGACACAGAAGAGGAAGAGCGCGATCAGGGTGAGGGCGCCGGTCTTGAACAGGCTTTCGGTGAACGAGGGCACGCCTTCCGCGGCCACCGCACCCACGCGCAGGAACTCATAGTGCCCGCTCTTCGCCGGGGCGGCGCCCATCGCCCGCAGCGCCGACTCGAGCCAGGGCAGGTGCGCCTGGTCGAGCGTGTTCAGCGCCGCGCCGAGCAGCAGCGGCACGAGCATCAGCCCGCCGGGAATGCGTTCGATCGCGGCCTTGAGCTTCATCTCAGGGCGCGCCCTTGCTGATCCATTTCACCACGAGGAAGCGCATGGGCTCCGTGCCGGTGTTGGCAATGCCATGGAGGTCGCCGGGCTTGGCGTACATGAGGTCGCCCTTCTGCAGCGGGACGTCCCGGCCGTTCAGGTGCCAGGTGCCGCTGCCGGAGATGACGTACTGGAATTCCTCGTTCACGTGGCGGTGCGGCGGCTGGAGCTGCTTGCCGGGCAGGAACTCGAGCTCGGCGACCAGCATGCTGCTGGTGCCGACGGTGGGCGTGCCCTCGGCGGTGTAGGTTTCGATCGAACCCCACGTGCCGGTGGATTTCTTCGCGTCGGTTTCCCGGTAGATGCGGCTCTCCAGCGGCGCGGCCTGCGCCGAGCGGTGCTCCCACCAGGCCCCGGCGGCGAAGGAACCCGCGGCGACGATCAGGACGGCGGACAGTTGGATGGCTTTCATGGCGTGTGGTCGGGCGGCCCGAGGAGCGGACGCATGATGCCGACACGGATGAGATAGCCGGCATGGTTGGGGTGAACGCGATCCGCGACCCAGATGTCCTCCCGCGGTTTGCCGTCGGGGGTCAGCATCGCGTCCCACAGGTCGATGAACTTCAGGTCGGGCTGCGTGGCGATGTAGTCCTGGATGACTTTGTTCGTCGCCTTGCGCTGCGCGGCCTCGTCCCACCGGCCGGGGCCGGGCGTGATGCTGGAGAAATAGATCGGCACCTTCGGCAGCACGGCATGGACCTTGGCGACGAAGATCTTGAAATCGGCGAGCACGCGCTCGGGGCTCTTGCCGTTGTGCACGTCGTTGCCGCCGACATGGAGCACGATCAGGCGCGGCTGGTGCGGCAGGACCAGCCGGTCGGCGAACTGGATGAGGTCGGATGTCTGGAACGAATCGATGCCGCGGTTCACCAGCGTGTAGCCGGGCAGGTCCTCCCGGTACGTTTTCCAGCGGAAGAACTGCGAGTCGCCCGCCAGCATGATGGCGCCTTTCGGGGGCGGGCTGGCCTGGTCGGCGGCTTCATAGAGGCGCACCTGTTTTTCGAAACGGTTTTCCGCCGGCGCGGCCGCCGGGGTTTGGGCGAGGGCCGTGGTGGCGGCCAGAGCGAGGAGGGGGAGGAGCGTTTTCATGGGTAAGTTCAGGTGAACTGCCGGGCGATGGCGTCGACCGCGGCGTACAGGTCGGCGGGCAGCGGCCCGCGCCGGAAGGAAGCGACGTTCTGCTCGACCTCGGCCGGTTCGCGCGCGCCCGCCAGGACCGTGGCGATGCGCTCGTCGGCGGCGACGTAGCGCAGCGCGAGCTCCGCGACCGGCAGGCCGCACGCTTGCTGGAGCTTTTTCAACTCCGCCAGCTGGCGGTCGGCGTTCCGGCCAAAGTAGGTGCCCTCGGTGCGCCAGCCGGCGGGCAGCGAGTGGATGAAGGTGAAGATGCCGGCAATCACGACCGCGGCGCCCTTCGCCGCCGCCACGGGCAGGATGTGCTCGCGGGCGGTGACGTTGAGCGGGTGGTAATTGTAGGCGACGAGCACCGCGTCGATGCCGTCCAGCTCGGACAGCACCCGCCCGAGGTGGCGCGCATTGTTCCCCGTGATCCCGATGCGCCGGCAAAGCCCGCGGGCCTTGGCCTCGCGCAGGAACCGGATGACCGGTGCGTTGGCAAAATCGTGGCGCCGCTCGAGGTCGATCAGCTCCCACTGGGCGACATCGGGCCGGTCGGTCCACCAGTTGTCCCAGTCGGCCTCGTGGATTTGCAGCAGGTCGACCGCGTCGCGCCGCAGCAGGCGGAGGTTTTCGCGCAGCTGGACGTGCATCGCCTCGACGGAGCGGTAGTGGCGCGCTTCCTTGAAATAGCCGATCTTGGTCGCGAGGAACGGCTGGTCCGGCCGGCCGGCGAGCGCGGCCCCGAGGATCGGCTGCGACGCGCCGTTGAGGTACATGACCGAGGTGTCGACGTAGCGCACCCCCAGTTCTAGCGCCCGGTGCACGGTGGCGAGGGACGACTCGAAGCCCTTGAAGCCGACAAAGCCGCCGCCCAGTCCGAGCGCGGTGCAGCTTTCACCGGTGCGGCCAAAGGGGCGTTGGGGCAGGGTGGTCAATGAAGTTGGGGGCTGGGGGTTGGGAGCCGGGATATCGTCGCGCGTTAGATGCGATACACGCGTTCGGCGTTGCCGGTGAAGATGGCGGCTTGTTCCGCCGGCGGGAGATGCGCGGTGAAGCGCCGGGCGATTTCCAGCCAGCGCAGGTAGCCGCACGCGAGCTTGGCCACCGGCCAGTCGCCGCCAAACAGCAGGCGTTGCGGTCCGAACGTCGCCAGCAGGTGCTCGACGTAGGGCGCGAGCTGGTCGGCGGTCCAGGCATGGTGGTCGGCCTCGGTGACGAGGCCGGACAGCTTGCACACGAGGTTGGGGAAAGCGGCCAGCTGGCGGATATGGTCGCGCCACGGGTCGAGCAGGCCGGCCTTGATGCCGGGCTTGCCGGCGTGGTCGAGGATGAACGTCGCCTCCGGGCATTGCCGCACAAGGGCGATGACCGCGGGCAGCTGCGGATGCTTCCCGCAAAGGTCGAAGCTGAAGCCGGCGGCGGCCGCTTCCTGCACCCCCCGAACGAAGGCCGGCCGGGCGCAGTAGTCGGCCGCGTCGTGCTCGAAGTGATGGCGCACGCCGCGCACGAGCGGGCTTTTCCGGAGCGCGGCGAGGTCGGCGGTGGTCTGGTCGCCGGCGTCGATGGCGATCTTGGCGACGATGGCGCGGATGCGCGGTTCCGTGGTGGCGAGTTTCTCGACCCAGCGCACCTCGGGCAGGGGCGGGGCGCCGGCCTCCACAAAGACGATCTTGTCCGGGAGGTCCGAACCGGCCTCGGCGTGGAGGACCGCCGGGTCGTGGCGGTGGTTGATTGCCGGCACTTCGTGCAGCCACGTGTAGGGCTTCAGGACCTTCTGGTCCCAGAAGTGCATATGGGAGTCGACGTAACGCATGGGGGTGACCGGCCCGGCTGGCCGCGGGGTAGGGCAGACTAGGTGGGTCAGCCGCGGGGAAGGGTCAAATTTTACGCCCGGCTTCCATTAGAACGAAAATTCCTGTAACTCCCGGGGCCCATCGCGGGTTATCATCTCCGTGCACCCCTTGATCTCCCTGGCCGATCTTAGGCAAACTTTCCGCCGGCTCGCACGCGAGCGCGGCTTCACGGCGACCGTCCTCCTGACGCTCGCGCTCTGCATTGGCGCCAACGTGGCCATTTACGCCGTCGTTGATGCCATCCTGGTCCGGGCGCTGCCGTTTCCCGAGCCGGCTCGCCTCGTCACCGCCGTCAACGCCTACCCGGGTGCCGGCGTCGAGCGCGCCGGCACGTCCCTGCCCAACTACTACGATCGCAAGGACACGATCAAGGCCTTCGCCTCGACCTCGATCATCCAGGGCGGCAACGCCATCGTGGGCGGGACCACCTCCCCGCAGCGTGTCAGCCGCGCGCGCGTCTCGCCGGAATTCTTCGCCACGCTCGGCGTGCCGCTGGCGAAAGGCCGCACGTTCACCGAGGACGAGATGCTCTACAAGAACAGCGCCCGCGTGATCCTCACCGACGCCTACTGGCGCAACCACTTCAACGCCGACCCGGACATCGTCGGCAAAACGATGATCGTCGACTCGCTGCCGAACGACATCATCGGCGTGCTGCCGCCCGGGTTCCGCTTCCTGTCCGAGGACGCGAAATTCTTCATCCCGGCCGCCTCCGACCTCGACGAGCGCAAGCCCGACCGCCGCCATTCGAACAATTTCCAGATGATCGCGCGGCTGGCGCCGGGGGTCAGCCTCGAGGTGGCGCAGGCGCAGATCGACGCGCTCAATGCGCAGCAGCTCACCGACGATCCCTACGCCAACCTGATCAAGGGCGCGCGGTTCCATACCGGCGTGTACGGCCTGCACGCGGACCACGTGCGCGAGATCCGCCCCATGCTCCTGCTGCTGCAGGGCGCCGTGCTTTTCCTGCTGCTGATCGGCGGCGTGAACCTCGTCAACCTGCTCCTCATCCGTGCCAGCGGCCGCTCCAAGGAGCTCGCGGTGCGCCAGGCGCTCGGGGCCAGCGGCACGCGCATCGCGCGCGAGGTCATGCTGGAAACCGTCCTGCTCGCGGTCACGGGCGGCCTGCTCGGCCTCGCCGTGGGCGCGGTCGGCATCCGCCTGCTTGCCGTGCTCGGCACGGAGCGGCTGCCCCTCGGGGCGGAGATTGTGTTCGACGGCCGCGTGGCCGCCGTCTCGCTCGGGGTTTCCGTGATCGTGGGCGTCGCCCTCGCGCTGCCGATCGTGTGGTTCAACCTGCACGCGCGCCTCGCCTCGGTGCTGCAATCCGAATCGCGCGGCGGCACCGTCAGCCGCGCGGCGCAACGCGTGCGCCACGGCTTCATCGTCGCCCAGGTGGCGCTGGCCTTCGTGCTGCTCACCGGCGCGGGCATGCTCGGGTTGAGCCTGCAGCGGGTCTTGGCGACGGCCCCGGGCTTCCGTCCCGACCACGTGCTCACGGGCAACATCGCCCTGCCCTGGAAGGGTTACCCCAAGGACGAACCGCGCCTCGCGTTTGCCGAACGGCTCCTGGCGGAACTGCGCGCCCAGCCCGGCGTGCTCTCCGTCGGTTTCACCACCGGCCTGCCGATGGGCGGCAACATCAACAACAATGCCACCGCCGTCGAGGGCCACGAGCCGGCGCCGGGCGACACGATCCGCGCGCACTATACTTCCGGCGCGGCGGGCGAATACTGGCAGGCCATGGGCATCCCGCTGGTCGAGGGCCGGCTGCTGGAGGACGCGGACAACCACCGCGAGCAACGGGTTTGCGTGGTCGACCGGGATTTCGCCAACCGTTACTGGCCCGGGCAGAGCGCCGTGGGCCACCGCCTGACCAACGGGCCGACCTTCGACGACAAGAAGGCGTTCACGATCGTCGGCGTGGTGGGCAACGTGAAGCAAAGCGAACTGGCGGAAACCAACCAGCAGGGCGCCATCTATTTCCCTTACAAATACTATGCGTCCAATCGCTTCACCATCGTCGTCCGCACCGCGCTCGAGCCAACCGCGCTCGCCCCGATGCTGTCGAAGGTCGTGCTGAAGCTCGACCCGGAGCTGCCGGTGGACGAGCTCAAGGGCATGCAAGCGTGGATCGATGACAGCATGGTGTCGCGCCGTTCGCCGGCGCTGCTCGCCGGCATCTTTGCCGCGGTGGCGCTGCTGCTTGCGGCCATCGGCACCTATGGCGTGCTGGCCTACGCGGTCAGCCAGCGCCGCCGCGAAATCGGCGTGCGCATGGCGCTCGGCGCCCAGCCGGAGCAGGTGCTCGCGCAGTTCCTCGGGCTCGGCTTCAAGCTGCTCGTGGGCGGCGTCGCGCTCGGGGCGCTCGGCGCCTGGGGCGTCGGCCGCGCCATGCAAAGCCAGCTCTTTGGCGTCGGGGCCGTCCACGCCGGCATCCTGGGCGGCGCGGCCGCGATCATGATGATCGTGGTGCTCGCCGCGACCTTCCTGCCGTCGCACCGCGCCTCGCGGGTCTCCCCGATCGAGGCGCTGCGGGACGATTGAGCGCTCCGCGCCCAACCGTCCAAGTGGCAAGTAACAAGGATCAAGTAACAGGACGATCTTTCTGGATCGGATCTTGGTACTTGATACCCGATACTTGTTACTTCGACGACGCAGCCGTCGTTAGATGTGCTGCACCACGCTCTCGCGCGGCAGGCGGACCTTGGGCAGCGTGGCGTACTTGTCCGTGGCCTTGCGGTAGCCGAGCGTGGCGATGACCGACGCGGACAGGCCGCGGGCCTTGAGGCCGAGGATCTCGTTGTAGCGGGTCTTCTCGAAACCTTCCATCGGCGTTGCATCGATGCCGAGGAGCGCGGCGCTGGTGACGAGGTTGCCGAGGGCAATGTAGGTCTGGTTGGTCGCCCAGTTGCGGCGCTCGGTCTCGTTCATGCCCTGGACGACGGAGCGGAGCGCCATGGTGCGCAGGCCGTCGAGTGACTCCGGCGTGACGTTGCGGACCTTGGCCATCTGGCGGATGTAGGCGTCGAGATCGGCCTCGTTGTAGGCGGTCTTCGTGGCGAAGACGACGAGATGCGACGCGTCGACCACCTGCGACTGGCCGTAGGAGGCGAGGAGGAGCTCGGCGCGGACCTTCGGGTCGTCGACGATGAGAAAGGTCCAGGGCTGCAGGCCCATGCCGGAGGGCGTGAGCACGAGGGCCTCTTCGAGGGCGGCCCAGTCCTGGGCGGAGATCTTCTTCGCGGGATCGTACTGCTTCGTGGCGTAGCGCCAGTTGAGCTGGTCGATGAGTTGGTGGCGTTCGATGATTTTCATGGAAGTGGTGTTCGGTGGATGATGGCTCAGGCGGCGAAACCGCCGTCGGCGAGGAGGCTCGCGCCGGTGATGTAGCCCGCCTCGGGGCTGGCGAGGTAGGAGACGAAACCGGCGATTTCCTCGGAGCGGCCGTAGCGGCCGATGGCCATGTGGGCGCGGAGCGAGTCGGCGAACGGCCCGTTGGCCGGGTTCATGTCGGTGTCGACCGGGCCGGGCTGGATGTTGTTGACCGTAATCTGGCGCGCGCCGAGGTCGCGGGCGAGGCCGCGGGTGAAGCTGGCAACCGCGCCCTTGGTGAGGGCGTAGACCGAGCCGCCGGCGAAGGGCATCAGGTCGCTGTTGACGCTGCCGATCTGGATGATGCGGCCGCCGTCGCGCATGTGGCGGGCGGCTTCCTGGGTGGCGACGAACAGGCCGCGGACGTTGACCGCCATGATGCGGTCGAAGTTCTCGAGAGAGAACTCGGTGATCGGGCCCATCGTGGCGATGCCCGCGTTGTTCACGAGGATGTCGATGCCGCCGAAGGCCTGGACGACCTGGTTGACCGCGGCGCGAACCGCGTCGGCATCGGCGGCGTCGGCCTTGATCGCGAGGGCCTTGCGGCCCGTGGCCGCGATGGCCTTGACGACTTCCTGCGCCTTGTCGGGCGAAGAGCTGTAGGTGATGGCGACGTTGGCGCCGTCCTGGGCAAGGCGCTGGGCGATGGCGGCGCCCATGCCGCGGGAGGCGCCGGTCACGAGGGCGACCTTGCCGGAGAGTTTGGGGGAGGTGGTGGGATTCATGGTGGTATTTTGGTTAAAGGGCTCGGTTTAGCGGTTGAGGGAGAGGGAATCGTCGGATTCGACCGGGATGGCCTGGGCGGCGGTTTCGGCCTCGGAGGCGTCCCAGGAGATGAGGGCGACGAGGGCGGCGAGGATGAGGGTGAGGGAGATCATGGTGGTGGTGGGTTAAAGCGGCGGGTGGTGCTTGGTGGGACTGACGTGAGAATATCCGATTCCCGCGAAACTGCCCAATGCCGTGTTTTTGGCCTCGCTCATACTTTTGGTAATACCCTAACTTTCGGGCATGGAGCTCCGCCACCTGCGCTATTTCGCCGCCGTCGCCGCCCACGGCAGCTTCAGCCGGGCGGCGAACAACCTGCACCTGACGCAGCCGGCGCTCAGCCGGCAGGTGAAGGACCTTGAGGACGAGCTCGGCGTGCCGCTGTTCGTGCGCGGGACGAACGCCGTGACGCTTACCGAGGCGGGCGAGCTGTTCTACGAGGAGGCGCGCGACCTGCTCGCACGGGCCGACCAGGCGATCCAGCGCGTCCGCGGCGAAGCGAAAAGCGAGACCCTGCGGGTCGGCTACAGTCCGTCGCTCACGTCCGGCATCATGCCCAAGGCGATCGAGCGCTTCCAGGCGGCCGTGCCGCGCGTGCGGCTGGAACTGGAGGACCTCACACCCCGGGAGATGGCCGAGAAGGCGGGGGAAGGGCTGCTCGATCTCATGATCGTGCCCGACAGCGCCGGGACGGCGATCAAGGGCTTTCAATGGGTGGAATTGCGGCGCGTGGCCCTCGTGCTGGTGCTGTCCCGGGAGAACCCGCTGGCCAAGCTGGCCAAGGTGCCGCCGGCGCGCCTGAAGGACCTGCCGCTGCATGGCCTGGGCCGGGCCAATTTTCCCGACTATGCCCCGCGGCTGCGCGCGGTACTCAAGCCCTACGGCATCACGCCCAACCTCTCCAACCTGATCAACGACGGCGTGACCACGTTGTTCGCCGCGCTCGAGGCGACCAAGGGCGCGGCGGTCCTGGCCGACGGCGTGCTGAGCGTCCTGCCGCAATCGCTGGTCGTCCGCCCGTTTTCCCCGTCACTGCCCGACGTCGCCATCATGGTCGGCGTGCCGGCGGTCCGGCCCAACCCGCACGCGGAGAGCTTTGCCCGCCTGCTGCGAGAGGTGGCGGAGGAAGCCAGGAGCCGCAGTCGCGGCTCAAGTAGCAAGTAGCAGGTACCAAGTAACAAGAGGACACGATGCCTCGTTCTTGATACTTGATACCTACTACTTGCTACTTGGCGCCGGCTCAAGAGCCGGCGGCCCCATCCGGCTGAAAATGGCCGCCAGCTGGCGGGCCTCGGCGTCGGAAATGTCCGCGGCGAAGTATTTGGCGATGCCCGCCCGGTAGACGGGCCAGATCTTGCGCAGCATCTCCACGCCCTTGTCGGTGAGCTCGGCGTGCTGCACGCGGCCGTCGGTCGGACAGGCCTTGCGACGGATGAGGCCCTCCTTCTCGAGCTTGTCGACGAGGCGGGTCAGGCCGCTGCGGCTGAGGAGGGCGCTGCTGGCCAGTTCGCTCATGCGCAGGTGGCGGTCGGGGGCCAGGTAGAGCACGTACAGGGCGTCGTACCAGCTGAGGGAGGGCAGGTGGGCGGCGGCGAGGTCGGACTCGATGGCGGCGAAGATGCGCCAGAACGAGGTGAGGTATTTCCGCCAGGCTTCGAGGCGGATTTCAGGGAGGGCCGTTTTCACGGGGGAGGTTTTTGAAGATAATACTTGCATATGCAACTACTATTCGCAGATTGGTTGTGTATGCAACTATCATCGCTCCTCCAATCCCTCGTCGCCACGGGCGACGGTTTCGCGCCGCTCTTCCTGCGGGTGGCGCTCGGCATCATGATGTTTCCCCACGGGGCCCAGAAGCTCCTCGGCTGGTTCGGCGGCTACGGCTACACCGGCACCATGGGGTATTTCACCGGCACGGTGGGCACGCCCTATGTGGTCGGCCTGCTGGTCATCCTCGGCGAATTCTTCGGCAGCCTGATGCTGATCGCCGGGGTGGGCACGCGCTTCGCCGCCGCCAGCCTCGTCGTGATCATGCTCGGCGCCGCGTGGCAGCTGCGCGGAAACGGCTTTTTCATGAACTGGTTTGGCAACCAGAAGGGGGAGGGCGTCGAGCTCTTCATCCTCGCTGTCGGCATCGCTGTGGCGCTGGTCGCGGTCGGCGGCGGCAAGTGGTCGCTCGACGGCCTGCTGGCGCGCTGAGTTTTCTGTAGCGGCGCTCTATGAGCGCCGTTTCCTGAGTCGGCGGTCATCAGCCTTCGCCAAGGCTATGGCCGACAAGTAGACCGCCGCTACAGCCCCGACAACGTTAGCGCAGGATTCCGCCGGGCCCGGCGGTTGCCCGGTTGACGGGACGGGCGGTTTTCGCGGAGAACTACGCGAATGCCCGCCTGCCCCCGCCGCGCCGACCCTGCGCCCGACCCGACACCCGCTTCCGCGGACCGGCGGCTGGTCTGGCTTGGCGGCCTGACGATCGTCCTCGCCGGCCTGGTGGCCTACTGGGGCGTCCGCAACGCGCCGTTCGTCTTCGACGACCTGCCGGCGATCGTCGAGAACGCGTCGATCCGCGACCTCGCGCAGCTGGGACGCGTGCTGCACCCGCCGGCGGAGGGCTCGAGCGTGGACTCACGCCCGCTGGTCAACCTCTCCTTCGCGCTGAACTACGCGGCGGGCGGCCTGGCGCCGCGTGGTTATCATCTCACCAACGTCGCGATCCACATCCTGGGCGCGCTGCTGCTGTTCGGCATCGTGCGCCGGACGCTCTTGCTGCCGGGCCTGCCCGCGGCGTTGTCGCGGTCGGCGCTTCCCGCGGCGTTCGGGGTCGCGTTGTTGTGGACCGTGCATCCGCTGCAGACCGAGTCGGTCATCTGCGTGGTGCAGCGGACCGAGTCGCTCGTCAGCCTGTTCTACCTGCTGATGCTCTATTGCTTCGTGCGCGGTGCGGCGCCCGGCGGCGCCAAGGCCTGGTTCTGGGCCGCGCTGGCGGCGTGCGCGGTGGGCATGACGGCGAAGGAGGTCATGGTGACCGCGCCGGTGCTGGTCCTGCTCTACGACCGCACGTTCCTCACCGGCACCTTTGCGGCGGCTTGGCGCGCGCGCGGGCGCTGGTACGCGGCGTTTGCCGCCACCTGGTTGCTGCTGGCGGTGCTGGTGCTCAACTCCGGCGGCGGACGCGGCGGCACGGCCGGTTACGGCCACGGCGTCACGGCGTGGGGCTACCTGTTGATCCAGGCGCGGGCCATCATCATCTACTTGAAGCTCTCGTTCTGGCCGCAGCCCTTGATCATCGATTACGGCACGTGGCGCGCCGCGAGTTTCGGCGAAGTGGCGCCGGAGTTCATCGCCGTGGCGGTGCTGGTGCTGGCCAGCGTCGTCGCCCTCCGGCGCTGGCCGCGGGCCGGCTTCGTTGCGACGGCCTTCTTCCTGATCCTCGGCCCGAGCTCGAGCATCTATCCGCTGATTTCGCAGACGATCGCCGAGCACCGCATGCACCTGCCGTTGGCGGCGGTGCTGACGCTCGTCGTGGTCGGCGCGGCGCGCTTTGCGGGGCCGCGCGCGCTGCTGGCCGGCTGCTTCGCGCTGGCCGCGGGTGCGACCGCCCTGACGATCCGGCGCGGGCAGGATTTCGCCAGCGAGGAGACGCTGTGGACGGACCTCATCGCCAAGGATCCGGGCAACCCGTGGGGCCACTTCAACCTCGCCAAGCTGTATTTCCGCCGGGGCGACTTCGCGCAGTCCGAGCAGATCAACCGCAAGGTGGTGCAGCTCATGCCGGACAATCCCGACGTCCACCTCGCGTGGGGCCTTTCGCTGGAAAAGAGCGGCCAGCCCGCGCCGGCGGCGGCCGCGTACCAGGAATCGCTGCGGCTCAAGCCGGCGCAGCCGAACGTCCTTTTCCGGCTCGGCTTCGTGCTGCTGCGCGGCGGGCAGGCGGCGCCGGCGCTGGCCTGCTTCCAGGAATCGCTGCGCCTGCGGCCCGGTGACTTTGATACCGAGGGCAACCTGGCGGTGGCGCTGATGCAGCTGGGTCGGGTGGCCGAGGCGGTGCCGCACCTGCAGAGCCTCGTCGACCAGCGGCCGGAATCGGCCGACGCCCATTTCAACCTGGGGTACGCGTTGGGTTCCCTCGGGCGCCAGGAGGAGGCGCTGGCGCAATACGAGGCGGCGGCGCGGCTCACGCCGGGCGCGGCGGACATCCAGACCGCGCTGGGTCGGACTTTGCTGCAGCTGGGCCGGACCGAGGAAGCGCGGACGCACCTCGCGGAAGCACTGCGCCTGGACCCGCGGGCTGCCGAAGCGCAGCAACTGCTGCAACGCCTCTAAGAGTGCGTCGAAAAGGTGGAGCGCGTTGTCCCCAACGCGCCGGCGCATGCCCGCCTGCCGACGGGAAAAGCGTCTTGGGACAAGCCGCTCCACCTGTGCTACCGGGGCCTTTTCCGACCCCCTCCAAGGGCTGCAGCCCCTCGCCAATGTTCGTATTACGAACATTGGGTCGGGCAGGAGCGGGCGGCAGATGTTCGTAATACGAACATTCGTGTTGGCGGATCGTCCTGGCCGGTGGGGCGGCCGCGGGAGACGATCCGGCTTGTTGAATGCGGCCGGGTGCATTCACTCCCCGCATGCCCCACAATACCCCGGTTGGTGATTCGCTGTCGCGTCGTCGTTTCCTGGCCCTGTCGAGCGTCGTGCCCGCGGCCCTGCTCGTCCCGTCGTTGGGCGGCCGCCTGCTCGCCGCCGAGGCGGCCGCGGCCACGGCGCGGGCGAAGAAGTATCCGATCGGGCTCGAGCTTTACTCGGTGCGCGGCGCGCTGGCGAAGGACCTGCCCGCGACGCTGGAGCAGGTGGCGAAGATCGGCTACGAGGTCGTGGAGTTCTACGCGCCGTATTACCAGTGGACGATCCCGTACGCCAAGGAGGTCAAGAGCCGGATGGATGACCTCGGCTTGCGCTGCCATTCCACGCACAACCACATGGAGTCCTTCACGCCGGGCGAGGGCATGGCGAAGGGCATCGAGTTGAACCAGATCCTCGGGGCGCGACACCTCGTGCTTTCGAGCGCCGGACGCGAGCCGCGCGGCGCCGACGCGTGGAAGAAGCTTTGCGAACAGCTGGCCGCCGCGACCGTGGCGCTGCAGCCGCACGGCCTGACCGCCGGTTTCCACAACCACCAGACGGAATGGGTGAAGATCGAGGGCGACCTGCGCATCATGGACCTCATCGCCGCGAACACGCCGAAGGAGTTCGTGCTCCAGTTCGACGTCGGCACCTGCATGGAAGCGGGCGCGGATCCGGTCGCGTGGATCAAGGCGAATCCGGGCCGCATCAGGAGCCTTCATCTCAAGGACTGGGCGCCGGGCAAGGAGGAGGAGCAGAAGGGATACAAGGTGCTCTTCGGCGAAGGCGTCTCGCCGTGGCGCGAGATCCTCGCCGCCGCGGAGTCGGTCGGCGGCGTGGAATTCTACCTGATGGAGCAGGAAGGCAGCCGCTACCCGGAGTTCGAGACCGCGCAGCGTTGCCTCGATAGCTGGAAGAAGCTGCGCGCGGGAGTTTAAGACTCGATCCGTTTTTAACCACGAATGCTTCGCCTAACGGCTACGCTACTTGGTGCGCTTCGCCTGATCGGCGCCGCAGCGGGCTTCGGGGGTCGGCTAATCGCCGACTGGATAAAGAATTTATGCCAAGCGGCGATTAGCCGCTCCCCGAAACCAATACTGAGCCTATCAGGCGAAGGGCACCCTTAAGCAGCGCCGTGAGGCGATGCATCCGTGGCTAAAAAATCTTCCGTTTTCACGCGCAGGACTACTCTAACTTGAACTCGATCTTCCCGAGCGAACCGTAGTCGGCGCGGTAGGTGCCCTTCTGGCCGGGTTTGGCGCCGCCGAGCGCGCCGCAGATGATCAGGTCGCCTTTGTGCAGCACCTGGCCCTGGTCGAGGATCTGGTTGATCAGGATCATTAAATTCCGCGCCTGGCCGTCCTTCACCTCGGCGCCGGTCGCGCGGTGGAGCTCCGTGCCGTCGAGCGTGAGGGTTACGGCGACCTTGTCGGTGTCGCCGATGGACTTCGGCGCCACCGACGCGCCGACGATGTAGCGGGCGGAGCCGACGTTGGCGGCGATGAGGTCGGCGGCGTCGGCCTTGCCGTCGGAAACGGCGCCGATGTTCACCGGCAGCTCGATCACGGGGGCAAGGAATTCCACGGCGCTCATGGCCTGGCGAGGCGTGAGCACCTTGGTGCCGATGTCGACCGCGAGGATGTAGCCGATCTCGGTTTCGACGAAGAGCGGGCGGTTGGCCGCGACCGGCACGGCGGTCGGCGTGGCGCCGGCATCGAGGCGGCCGGATTTGAACAGCACGCCGTGCTGCGAGGCATCGACGCCGTTGGCGGACTGCGCGGCGGCGGAAGTGAACGCGCCCTTGTAGCCGGCGATTACATCGCCGGCGGCGACCGCGGCGCGCACGAGGCGGTGCTGGGCGACATAGGCCTGGTCCACGCCGGCATGGGCGGCGTGGGCGCTGAAGCGCGGCAGGCCCGCGCGGCCCTCGGCGTACGCCTGGCGGTAGTCGCGCGCGAACTTCCGCGTGTAGGCCGGGTCGGCGTAGCCCAGCCAGTTGAGCCAGTTCAGGCAGAGTTCGCGCCAATGGGCGAGCGGCAGGCCGGAGTCGCGCACGCCGAAGCCGTGGCCGCCGGCGCCGAAGATGTGGAGCTCGGACGGGACGTTGGCGCGCTTGAGCGCGTTCATGAGGATGACGGAGCTCAACGCGGCGTCGTCGAACGCGTGCGCGATGAACATCGGCGGCGTGTCCCGGTTGATCTTCGCGAGGATGTCGGGCCGCAGTTCGTTGGCCTTCTGGTCGGCGAACCCGCCGCCGTACATCACGATGTTGAACGCCGGGCGGGTCGGCAGTTTGTCGGCGTCGTCCACCACGGCGTACTGGCGCTCGGTGTAGGTGGAGAGCATGACGTTGATCTCGCCGCCCGCAGAGAAGCCGATGGCGCCGATGGCGTCGGGATCGACGCCCCATTTGTCGGCGCCGGCGCGGATGAGTCCCATGGCGCGCTGGGCGTCCTGCAGGCCGACCTTCCAACGCTGCTCCTTGCTGCGGGCCGGGACGCGGTATTTCAGCATGAAGGCGGCGATGCCCTGGTCGTTGAGCCATTGCGCGACCTCGTAGCCCTCGTGCTCGAGCGCGAGGCGCTCCAGGCCGCCGCCGGGAATGACGAGCATGGCGGTGCCGGTGGCCTTGTCCTGCGGCGGCAGGAACACCGACAGCGTGGGCACGGAGACGTCGGCCACCTGGTCGAACGGCCGCGGGCGATCCGGCAGCACGTGCTCGGGCCCGATCTGGCCGGTCTCACCCGGCGCGGTGCCCGGCCAGAGGTTGAGGACCTCGGAGGCCTTGAGCGTGACGCCCGGCAGCACGGCGGGCTGGGCGAGGGCAGTGGAGCAAACCGCCGCGAACGCGGCCAGGACGGCAAGACGAAGTTTCATGGGGAAGAAAGCGAACGGACGGACAAAACGGGGGTGCTTCCGAGAGAAGGCCGCCGCGGGGATTTCTCAAATTCCTTCCGCGGGACTTCCGCGCTATCTATCGCGCGTTTGCGCGGTCTATTCATTCGCCTGTCATCGCGAGCCCGCAGCGCGGGCGTGGCGATCCAGCCGCTTCGACCCCGATTGTCATTGCGAGTCGTTCTGCCTGCAGGACGGCGAAGCAATCCAGCTGGATCGCCACGGCGCGCTGCGCGCACCTCGCGATGACAACCCGGGGCCTCAGGCGGTGAGACGATACGTGAACTCTTCCAAGCGGGTGCCGTCCGGCAAGGTGAACCCCTCCGCGCCGACGCGCGTGAATCCCGCTTTCTCCAGCACGCGAATCGAGCCGAGGTTGTGGCTGGCAACCTGCGCCACCAAGGGTCGGGCCGATTCCAGTTTCAGAAACTGCCGCACGGCCGCGGACGCGATGCCCCGGCCCCAGAACTCCCGGCCGACCCAATAGCAGAAGAGGCGTTCCCGGGTCTTGGCATCGGTCCACGCGCCGATGTTTCCCGCCACGGTGCCGTCCAGCAGAATGGTCCGGTTGTGGGCCGCGGGATTGCCCAGGATGTTGGCCTTCCAATGCGCGAAGAAAGCCTCGCGATCCCGCGAAGGAAACGCCGCCATGCGCGCCGCCTCCGGATCCGCCTGATGGATGAAAAGCGTCTCCAGATCGCCGGTCTCGACCAGCCGAAGCGAAACGCGATTGTCGATGGCGCTCATGAGTGGCCTAGACGTCAAAGATCAGCCACTGAGGTAGATGGCGCTCCTCGTGCGACAGCACGAGACGTGGCAGCTACCGGAATTGGCTGCATCGCCTTGTTAGGCTCATTTTTCATGCAGCGTTAAATGCTTTTATGAACGATCTGGGCTTTTGCCATTGAAATTGTCGTGCGGCTGGAGATGAGAGGGTAATTGAGCCTCCCGTCGCCGCTCCCAACGGAAATACTAGTCCCCAATCAGAAGTAACAGAGACGACAACCACGATATTCGGCGGGGCAAAAGAGGTGGGAGTGCCGACGCTGATATATCCTGTAATAGTCTTCCGTTCGGTTGTCTTTACCTGAATGCGAAAATAGTCCGAACCATCGGAAACGATCAAATCGGTTGCATGGCTATCGTCCAATTGGGGAACGAATACCTGCCAGCCATCACGGAGAAGTAGGCTTGCTATTGTCTTCTCATAGCCGTGTCGAAGATACGTGCGCTTCGAAACACCCGGCGGATTACGTTTTTTTGTGGGCATAATTTTTCTGCTTAGATCAACGGTTAGTGATGAGCCATGGCTCTGGCCGCTTGTTCGGCGATTTCTTCATAGCCATTTGTCAGTGATCGCCATGTTGGCCACAAATCCACTACAGGCATCCAACCAGAGCGCCAGTAGAGGAAACGGAAGAGGGTCAGGTCACGGATGACGGATCGCTTCAGTCGCTAGCGTTTTAATTTTGGAGCAGATCATTGTGCGGCAGCTTAACTCGTTATCCGTGACCTGACCCCTTTGGGTCGCCCCTGGCAGCTAGATCGTTTTCTTCGCGCTGAACTCTCGCGAGGCCACGGGCGGTGAAGGCAGTGCTGCCGATGCCGGCCACCAGTAATCCTCCGACAGCGACCCAGAACGCGACGGGAGCTTCTTCTCTTCGGAGCTCTGAGGTGGAGTCGCTGCCAAATGATCGCATCCGAATTCCTACTCTCCCTTCAAGCGCCCACGAGCCGACAATAGCCACGAGGAATACGGAGCAAGCGACACCGATTCCCCACATGTAGCGCCTCTTGGTTGTAGGCATGTATCGGGACATTTTCGCTGATCAGTGTACTTGTGACTACGTAGAAAGCCTACGCTGGCTTGGCCCGCCGTGCGGTGAAACTGAAGCCAAGCGATTGAGGTTCAACCTCCGATTTCCGGAGTTTGCTGGGCTGCTAATGCGCCGAGAATCGATACACGATCGTGTGCCGGTAGGTCTGGCCGGGGCGGAGGACGGGGGAGGGGAAGTTGGCGTGGTTGGGGGCGTCGGGGAATTCCTGGGGCTCGAGGCAGAGCGACTGGCGAGGCTGATATTTCCAGCCGCCCTTGCCGGTGGTGCCGCTCATGAAATTGCAGGAGTAGAACTGCAGGCCGGGCGCGGTGGTCCAGAGCTCCAGGGTGCGGCCGCTGGCGGGATCGGACACGGTGGCGGCGCGGACGAGGTCGCCGGGCTTCGCGCGGTTGATGACAAAGTTCTGGTCGTAGCCGCTGGCGGCCTTCAGCTGCTGATCATCGGCGTTGATCCGCGCGCCGATGGCGGTCGGCTGCGTGAAGTCGAAGGGCGTGCCCTGCACGGCGCGCAGTTCGCCGGTCTGGATGCCGTCGGGTCCGATCGGCGTGAACTGCGTGGCGTTCAGCTGGAGCAGGTGGCCGAGGACGTCGCCCTGGCCGGCGAGGTTGAAGTACGAATGGTTCGTCAGGCTGCAGATCGTCGGGGCGTCGGTCGTGGCGGTGAATTCGAGCTGCAGCGAGTTGTCGGCGTGCAGCGTGTACGTCGCGGTCACCCGGAGGTTGCCGGGGAATCCTTCCTCGCCGTCGCGGCTCAGGTAGGTGAGTTCGAGCGCGGGCTCGGGTCCGTCGGCGCGCACGGTGGCGGTCCACACGACCTTGTCGAAGCCGCGCAACCCGCCGTGCAGGCTGTGCGGGCCGTAGAGCGGCGGCACGGAGTACTCGTGTCCGTCGAGCGTGAACTTCCCCTTGGCGATGCGGTTGGCGTAGCGACCGATCAGCGCGCCGAAATAATTCCCGCGCTTCAGGTAGTCGCCGAGGTTGTCGTAGCCGAACACGATGTCGGCCATCGCGCCATGGCGGTCGGGCACCTTGAGCGAGGTCAGGATGCCGCCGTAGGTGCAGACCTGCGCCTCGACGCCCGCGGCATTGCGCAGCGTGTAGAGGGAAATCGCCGTGCCGTCCGGCATGCGGCCGAAGTCGGAGCGAGTGAGCGAGGCGCGGGCGGACGCCGCGGCAAGGAGGGCCAGCGAAACGAATAGCCAGGGGCGAAGGCGAAGCATGGGGTGGCTCCGATAAAGCCGGGAGCGCGTCCGGCGGCAAGCCTCGGAGGATTTTGAACCACTAATGCCTCGCCTAACGATTCGGCTTGAAAGTCCCCTCCGCCTGATCGGCTCCGGTGTTGGTTTCGGGGAGCGGCTAATCGCCGCTTGGATTTATGTTTGGTATCTTTGTCGGCGATTAGCCGACCCCGAAACCCCATGCGGAGCCTATCAGGCGAAGCGCACCAAGTAGCAGCGCCGTTAGGCGATGCATCCGTGGTTAAAAAAGCGGATCGAAGACACGACGGCCGGACCGCCGCTACAGGTCAGCGACGGATAATTGTCACGCAAGGCAGTGAGATACCCATCGACGGCATGGGCGTTGCTTTGCATGCTGTCCACATGAGCACATCCATCCTGCTGGGGGCTTTCACGTTGTTTCACGTCGCGATCAGCCTGGTCGCGATCATGGCCGGGTTCGTCGTTGTCTTCGCGCTGCTGGGGTCGAAGTCCGAGAAGGGCTGGACCAAGGTTTTTCTCTGGACGACGCTCGCGACCAGCGTCACCGGGTTCCTGTTTCCATTCAAGGGCTTCACGCCCGCGATCGGCACCGGCATCGTCGCGATCGTCATCATGATTCCGACGCTCGTGGCGATCTACGGGAAGAAACTCGCCGGCTTCTGGCGCCCGACCTACGTGATCGGCGCCGTGATTTCGCTCTATCTGAACGTATTCGTCCTCATCGTGCAGGCCTTCCTGAAGATCCCGGCGCTCAATGTGCTCGCGCCGACCCAGAAGGAGCCGCCCTTCGCCGTCGCGCAGGGCCTCGCGCTGCTCGTCTTCGTGGCGCTGGGCATTGCCGCGACGTTCAAGTTCCGCCCGGCGCCGGTGGCGGCGTGAGGTGCGATAGCGATTTTCAAGATGGAGGAGGGGCTTTGCGCCCCGACGGTTTTCGGGGGACGAATGTCGGGGCGCAAAGCCCCTCCCACATGGAATTACGGAATAAAAAACGCGGGCCGGATTGAATCCGGACCCGCGTGGGAAGGGAACGAGCGACGGACGGTTACTTCCGCTTGCCCTTGCTGGCGGCGGCCTGCAGCTCGGCGATCTGCTTCTGGGCGTCGTCGAGGCTGATCTGGAGGTTCGAGGCCTGCGTCTTGGCGGTGCTCGCCTCCTCGCGGGCCGTGGTGACGTCGGCCTTGGCCTTCTCCAATTCGGCCTGCAGGCCGGACGTGGTCTTCATCTGGGTATCCTGCTCCTCGATCCGCGCCTTGGCGGCGTCGAACTGGGACTGGATACGGCCGGAGGCGACCTTTTCCGCGTCGATCTGCTGTTGCAGCTGGGCGGCGTCGGACTGGCCCTGCTTGATCTGGCCCTGCAGGTCGGTGACCTGCGCCTGGGTGTCGGTCAGCTGCTTCTGGACGGCCGCGGTGGCGGACTTGGATTGCTCGAGCTGGCTCTGGAGGCTGCTCGACTGGGACTGGGCCTGGTCGAGGGCCGCCTGGGCGGTGGCCACACGGGCGTTGGCGCTGCCCACTTTCTGCACGGAAAGGGCCAGGCTCGCAATGAGGGCGAGACCCAGCACCGCAATGGTGATGCCGGCGCCCGAGAACTTCATCTTGGGCGTCGGAGGAGTAAGGGGATGCGTGATGGTACTCATGCCCCCTGTGACCCAGCTCCCCGAAAAAGAGTTCCCCGCCATGATGACAGAATCCGCCGCAGGATTGGCGCGATTTAGGCTTTATTAGGGAACCATGGAACAAGCCCTTACCCCCCGGGACGTATCTCCGTCCAAGCCCATCTGCATCGGCCTCACCTGCTGGCGTTGGGAAAAGCGGCGCCCCGAGGCGATCAGGCGGCTGGCCCAGAGCCTGGGCGTGACAGTGCGACTGAAGGAGAAGATCCACGGCCTGCACCGCGACATCGAGGCCGAGGTTTCCGGCCGGAACATCGACCGGTTCATCGGCGAGTTCGTGCGGCATTGTTGAGCGGCGAGGAGGGCCGTCCCTCTTGCCGTCATCCTGAGTTGTGCGAAGGACTCAAGCGGTTCGGATTGAACGTCGAACGTTCAACGTTGGACGTTCAGCGTTCAAAAGCCTGAGCCGCCCGGCGCTTGGGCCCTTCGCCCGGCTCGGGTGACAAACCGGGGGAGCGGGAACTTTTTCCACCGCCGGCCATCCATGGAGAATGGAAAACTATTTTCCCGTACCTTCCGACGGCCGCCACAGCCAGCTGGCGCGCCAGCGGGTGATTGAAGACATCCGGACCCTCGTGGCCGACGGCGAAGTATTGCTCATGACCGCGGCGGAAGATCTCGGCCAGGCGGCCCGCGAGGCGCGCGAACGCCTCGCCCAGATGATCGATCGCGCCAAGGATTTCATCGTTGAAGCGCAGGAGCACCCGATCGAGTCGGTCCGCCTCGTCGTGGCCCGCACCGAGGCCACGGTGAAGAAGCACCCGCTGGCGTCCGTGGCCGTGGCCTTCGGCGCCGGCCTGTGCGTCGGGGCGCTGCTCAGCCGGCGCGGAAGAGACTGACGCGCGTAATCGTCTCCGAGCGGTCATCGCGAGGGGCGCGAAAGCGCTCCGTGGCGATCCATCCGGTCAGCTGGATTGCTTCGGCTTCCCCAGAGGTAAGCCTCGCAATGACAAATCAGGAGGCTTCAGATCTTCTGCTCCTGCCACTTGCCGCGCCGGAACAGCAGCCCGCTCCAGACGGCGAGAACGCTGAAGGAAACGGGCACGGCGATGTAGACGCCGGTCGAACCGAGCCCGGCGGGGACGGCGAGCGCCCAGGCGAGGGGAATCTGGCCGAGCCAGAAGCAGAAGAAGTTCAGCCGGGTGGGCGTCCAGGTGTCGCCCGAGCCGTTGAACGTGGCCTCGAAGCACATGCCGGCGGCGTAGAGCGGGAAACCGAGGCTGACGATCCACAGCGCACGCACGCCCTCGGCGAACACGACCGGGTCGTCCGCGAACAGGCCGACGATCTGCCGGCGGAAAAGGATGAACAGCAGGCCGACGCTGCCCAGGAACACGGCGTTGAACTTCACGGCGATGAGCACGGCGTCCCGGGCGCGGGCGGGCTGTTTGGCGCCGAGGTTCTGGCCGACGAGCGTGGCGCCGGCGTTGGACAGGCCCCACGCCGGCATGAGGGCGAAGATCACGACGCGGATGGCGATCGTGTAGCCCGCCAGGATGGGCGCACCGAAGAGGGCGAGGATCTTCACGAGGCCGACCCAGCTGGTCGTGTGGATGAACATCTGCAGCACGCCGTTGCCGGATGTCTTGAGCACGGTGCCGAGGATCTCCCAGCGCGGCTTGAAGTCGGACCAGTGCAGCTTCACCCGGCCGGCGCGCCCGGTGAGGTGCCAGAGCTGGTAGCACACGCCGATGCCGCGCCCGATGTTGGTGGCGACGGCGGCGCCGGTGAGGCCCAGCTCGGGCAGCGGCCCGAGCCCGAAGATGAAACACGGCCCGAGCAGGATGTTGAGGGCGTTGGCCAGCCACAGCGTGCGCATGGCGATGGCGGGGTCGCCCGCGCCGCGGAAGACGGCGTTGATCAGGAAAATCAGGAAGACGGTCGCGTTGCCGCCGAGCATGATGCGGGTGAAGTGCGAGCCAATGGACACGACCTCATTGCTGGCGCCCATGAAGCGCAGGAGATCCGGCGCCAGCGTCCCGAGCACGAGTCCCAGCAGCGCGGCAAACGTGACGCCCAGCAGGATGATCTGGCCGGCGGCCTCCGAGGCGAGGGCCGGGTTCTTCTCGCCGATGCGCCGCGACACGATGGCGGTGGCGGCAAAGGAGATGCCGATGGCGACCGCGTAGATAAGGGACATGATGGCCTCGGTGAGGCCGACGACGGCGATGGCGTTTGGGCCGAGATGGGAGACCCAGAACACGTCGACGACGGCGAACAGCGATTCCATGGACATCTCCAGCACCATGGGCACGGCCAGCAGCAGCACGGCGCGGTTCAGCGGCAGCGCGGTGTAGTCGCTATGGCCGCCCTTGAGGGCGTGCCAGACATTGGCCCAGAAACCCGGGGCGGGGGCGTTTTCAGGCGGGGGAGTGGCGGGGACGGGTTCGCTCATGGCTGGACGCGGAGCTTACAGCACCGGCCTGACAGCCTTGTGTCAGCAGCTATTTGGCGGCGTCCATTTATCCGACGTTCGGAGGTGGGCCGAGCGGACAGTGAGCTGAAATCCCCCAACACACCCCGCCCTGCGGGCACCCCTCTTGATAGAGGGGACTTCGCTTGGGGCAGATCTGTTTGAGTCCCCTCTATCAAGAGGGGTGGCGCAAAGCGCCGGGGTGTGTTGCAGAAGCCGGCGGTT
>JBEHYX010000018.1:0-60798 GCA_048497945.1 Verrucomicrobiota bacterium
GTTCGCGGTCGCCGAAGTCTTCACCGGCACGCCGGGCAAGTACGTCCCGGTCAAGGAAACCGTCCGCGGCTTCAAGATGCTGCTCGACGGCGAACTCGACCACATCGGCGAAACCGACTTCTACATGAAGGGCGGCATCGACGAAGTCATCGCGGCCCACGGGAAGAAATAATGGCTGAACAACTGAAAGGCTGAAGGGCTGAACCCCTTTAGCCGTCCAAACAAAACCAGCTTCAGCCATTCAGCCCTCCAGTCCTTCAGCCTTTTCCCACCGATGTCACTTACACTCGAAATCGTAACTCCCGAAGCCAAGGTATACTCGGATACGATTGATAGCGTCGTCATCCCGACGGTCGAGGGCGAGATCGGTGTTCTCCCCGGCCATATCCCGCTGCTCACGCAAGTTGAGCACGGCGAACTCCGCGTCACCAAGGGCGGTTCCTCGCAGCTGCTCGCGGTCAGCGGCGGTTTCGCCCAGATCGACGGCGACACGGTCCGCGTGCTCGCCGAGCACGCGATCACCGAGGAGAAGATCGACGAGAACGCGGTTGAGGCTGCCCTCAAGCGCGCCGAGGAAGAGCTCAAGGCCGCCAAAGGCATGGACCCGCAGCAGTACGAGCACCTCCAGAGCCTCGTTCGTTACTCGGGCGTCCAGCTCGCCGTCAAACGCCGTCGGCGTTAATCGATCAGCCACCTCCACCTTTCAGGCGGGATCTTCGGATCCCGCCTTTTTATTCGGCGTAATGATTTGTAGGGTCGGCCCTTGGGCCGATCTCACGTGCAAGGTCGGCGCAAGCGCCGACCCTACAATGAAACCAGTGGCTAAAGACGTCTCTGTGCTTGAAACCCAGTCTCAACTAATTCAACTGGTGCTTCCTTGCCTGCGTCACCGCTCAACGTTCGCGTCCAACTCTGCCAGCTTCCGGCCGGGTCGACCGGCCGCGTCTGTGAGCTGACCGGCGACGAGGGTTTCTGCCACCGCCTGCGTGAGATGGGCTGCGGCGAAGCCGCGCTGGTTACCAAGATCTCCGGTTCGTCCACCAGCCTGTGCCTCGTGAACGGCACCCGCATCGCCCTCAATCACCGTGCGGCCATGAACATCCTGGTCGAGCGCCTCCCGGCCAACGCGCGCTGATCATGCGGTCGAAAGCCGAAGGTCGGGGCTCGAAGGTGGTCGTCGGTCTCCGCACCGACGATAGCACTCGCGGCGCATGCCTCGTCGCCGGTATGGAAACCGGCGACCACCTTATTCACGTGCGATGAAGCTCCCTTCGCACATCACGCCGCCCGCGCCGCGGCGGCATGCGCCGGCCGACCGCACGCCCGTCTACGCGATGGTGGGCAACCCCAACTCCGGCAAGACGACCCTTTTCAATGCCCTCACCGGCCTGCGCCAGAAAGTCGGCAACTACCCGGGCGTCACCGTCGAAAAGAAAATCGGCACGACCTATTCACAGCATGGCAAGCCGATCCAGGTGATCGACCTGCCCGGCGCCTATTCGCTCGCCGCGCGCTCGCCCGACGAGGCCGTGCTCCGCGACGTGCTTTTCGGTCGCCGCGAGGACACGCCGCAGCCCGACCGCATCATCTGCGTCGTCGACGCCTCCAACCTCGAGCGCAACCTCTACCTCGTCCACCAGATCCTCGATCTCGGCCGCCCCGTCATCATCGCGCTCAACATGATGGACATGGCCGCGGCCGCCGGCATGAAGGTCGATCCCGCCGAACTCGAGGGCGAACTCGGCGTGCCGGTCATCGCGTGCGAAGCCGTGCACGGCAAGGGCCTCGTCGAACTGCGCCTGGCGCTTAGCCGCGTCGAGCTGCCGCTCGCCCGCCATCGCTGGGACGTGCCCGCGCCGATCGCCCCCGCCGTCGCGGAACTCCAGGCCTCGCTCACCGACAACGACAAGCGCCCGCCGCTCATCGCCCGCGCGGAAGCGCTGCTGCTGCTCACTGATTTCGACACCGTCCGCGTCGCCGGCTCCAAGCCGCTGAGCGCGCGCACCCATGAAATCCTCGAACAGTGGCGTACGCGCTGGGCAGGGGAGGGCGCCGACTGGCCCGCGGCCCTCATCCGCAGCCGCTACGACGCCATCGCTCCACTCTGTACCAAGGCGATTGTGCGCACGCGCGAGCAAGGGCCGTCGCTTTCCGACCGCATCGACGCCGTGCTCTGCCACTCGTTCTGGGGCTGGGTGGTCTTCGGCGCCATCATGGGCGCGCTGTTCTTCTCCATCTTCTGGCTCGCCGAGCCGCCGATGGATTTCATCGACGCGCGCTTCGCGGATCTCGGCGACTGGGTGAAATCCGTGATGGCGCCCGGCGACCTGCGCGACCTGCTCGTGGGCGGCGTCATCGGGGGCGTCGGCCCGGTGGTGAAGTTCCTTCCGCAGATCCTGATCCTTTTCTTCTTCGTCGGCCTGCTCGAGAGCACCGGCTACATGGCGCGGGCCGCGTTCATCATGGACCGCCTGATGAGCAGGGTCGGCCTCAGCGGCCGCTCCTTCATCCCGCTGCTCGGCTCCTACGCCTGCGCCATCCCGGGCATCATGGCCACGCGCACCATCGACAACGCCCGCGACCGCCTCGTCACGATCCTCGTCGCGCCGCTGATGAGCTGCTCGGCGCGCCTGCCGGTTTACCTGCTGATGATCGCCATGCTGCTGCCGGGCGACACCGTGCCCGCGGCCCAGAAGGCCGGCATCATGCTCGTCATGTATGCCCTCGGCACCGGCGGCGCCTTCTTCTTTGCGTGGCTCTTCAAGAAGACCCTCTTCAAAAGCGCGCCGCCGCACATGATCATGGAGCTGCCGGCCTACCAGCCGCCGCGCTTCCTCGAGATCGCCCGCCACATGGTCGAGCGCAGCTGGCTCTTCCTCAAGAACGCCGGCACCATCATCCTCGCGATCTCCATCGTGCTCTGGTTCCTCAGCACCTACCCGAAGCTGCCCGACCCGAACGCCACCGCCACCGAGCAGCTGGCCCACAGCTTTGCCGGCCGCGCGGGACATCTGATCGAGCCGGCGATCAAGCCGCTGGGCTTCGACTGGCGCATCGGCATCGGGCTCGTCACCTCCTTTGCCGCGCGCGAAACCTTCGTGAGTTCGATGGGCGTGATCTTCGGCGTCGAGGGCGTGGACGACGACACCACGCCGCTGCGCGACGCCATGCGCGCCGCGCGCTGGCCGACGGGCGCGCCGCTCTTCACCCCGCTGGTTTGCATCGTGCTGATGGTGTACTATGTTTTTGCCATGCAGTGCATGAGCACCGTCGGCGTCGTGAAGCGCGAGACCAACTCGTGGCGCTGGCCGCTGTTCCAGATCGCCTACATGACCGGCACCGCGTGGCTCGTGTGTTTCCTCCTCTACCAAGTCGGCCGCATGCTCGGGTACTGATCGATCCAATCCCTTCACCACTAATCCTCGCTTATACTTCACTAATCCCAATCCATTAGTGTCCAATTAGTGTATCTTAGTGGTGCCCACCATGTCTTCCTCCCTCCAAACCATCATCGCCATCGTCATCGTCACGCTCGCCGCGGCGTGGCTGCTGCGCGGCTGGTTCAGGAAGAAGAAATCCTCCGGCTGCGCCAGCGGAGGCTGCAGCGCGGTCAGCCCCGAGGTAAAGCAGCTGCAGGCGCGCCTGAAGCGCTAACCGACGGCGGCGAGCTTGGGCTCGGCCGCCTGCGCCGCTGGCCGCTGCGCGATCACGTCGTCCACGAAGCGCATTTTCTCTACCACCTTGGGCGAAAGTACGAACGGGTAGGCGTCGCGGTGGCCGAGGCTGCGGTTGAGGTTGTTCAGCATGTGCGTGAGCGCGTGCCAGCGCCGCAGCTTCGTGTCGAAATCCTCGCCGCGTCCGGTGCCGGCGACCAGCGCCGAGATCTTCACGCCGCTGGCCTCGGCGGTCTCGAGCGCATCCACCATGTGCAGGTAGTGGGCCCAAGTCTCGGCCCAGTCCTCCCACGGATGCGCGCTGGCGTAGGTGCTGATGAAATTTTCCGCCCAGTTCGCCGGCGCGCCGCCGGCATAGTGCTTCTTCAAGGCCTCCGCGTAGTCGGCGCGCTCGTCGCCGAAGAGCGCGCGGAACTCCTCCAGCCTGCCGCCGTCGTTGATCAGCCGGTCCCAGTAGTGGTGGCCGGTCTCGTGCCGGAAATGACCGAGGAGCGTGCGCACCGGCTCATGTAGCAGCAACCGGCGGCGCTCGCGCTCCGCGTCGTCGGCCTCGGCGAGCGCGATCGTGATGACCCCGTTGTCGTGACCGGTGACTACCGGCATGGCGCCCGCCTCCGGCGGGTCCGCCAGAAATTCGAACGCCAGCCCGCGCGCCGTGTCATCGGCCTTGGCCACCACCGGCAGGCCCAAATCCACCAGTTCGTAAACCAGCCGGCGCTTCGCCACCTCGAGCTGGTACCAGGCGGCATGCCATTCCGGCAGCGACAGGTCCGGGATCACGCGCGTCAGGCGGCAGGCCTCGCACAGCTCGTACGGCGATTCCGCCGGGATGGCCCAGTTGCAGACCTGGTTCCTGGTGTAGTTGGCGCAGAGCCGGTACTGCTGGCCGGGCGCCGCGGGCGTCGTGCGCTCCAAGCTGCCTTCCGCCGCCGGCTCGAGCGACGCCATCAGGCGATGGTCGGGCAGGTACGCCAGTTCATGGCCGCAGCTCACGCACTGGTGGTTTTCGAAATACACCAGGTTCTGGCAATGGGAGCAGTGGAAGAGTTGCATGCGCTACCTTGTATGGTACGCCAGCGACCTTCCTCGGTTCCGTTTCCATGCCCAAATTCAGGGCCTCGCGCCAAGGGCGCAAAGGTCGCCAAGTCTCAATCCGTTCCTTTGCGTACTTTGCGCCCCTGGCGTGAGGCAAAAAACACCTACGCCGCCGCAGCGGCCACCGCCTCGCGCTTCGTCTTGGCCACGGGAAGCACGATCAGCGCCGCAATCATACAAAGCGCGCCCGCGGCCATGAACGCCGGGGTGTAGCTTCCCGAGCCCGTGCGCAACGCGCCCGCGCCGTAAGCCGCAAACGCCGCGCCGACCTGGTGGCTCGCGCCGATCCAACCGAAGACGATGCTGGCCTTCTCGCGCCCGAAAACCTCGCTGGTCAGCCGCACCGTCGGGGGGACCGTGGCGATCCAGTCGAGGCCGTAGAAGAGCGCGAACACGCCGAGGCCGGACGTCGGCCCGAGCAACGCCGTCGGCAGCAGCATCAGCGAAATCCCGCGAAAGCCGTAGTACATCAGCAACAGGTAACGGCAGTTGAAGCGGTCGCTCAGCCAGCCCGACGCCGTCGTGCCGACCAGGTCGAAGAGCCCCATCGCTGCCAGCAGACTCGCGGCGCGCACCTCGGGGATGCCGCAATCGAAGGCCGCCGGAATCAGGTGCGTGCCGATCAGTCCGTTCGTGCTCGCGCCACAGACGAAGAACGATCCCGCCAGCAGCCAGAAATCCCGCGTGCGCGCGGCCTCGCCGAGCACCTGCAGCGCGCGCCGCGCCGGATTGACGGTGCTTCTCGCCGGCGCCGCGTCCACCGGACCGGTCTCGCCGTAAGGCCGGAGGCCCACGTCGCGCGGGTCGTCGCGCATCAGCCACGCCACCACGGGGATCACCAGCAGCGTCGCACCCGCCACCACGAGTGGCGCACCGCGCCAGCCATGCGCCGTGACGACCGTCGCCAGCGACGGCAGGAAAACCATCTGGCCCGTCGCCGTGCTGGCGGTCAGCAGGCCCATGACGAGGCCGCGGCGTTCGGTGAACCACCGGTTCGCCACCGCCGCGCCGAGCACCGTCGCCGCCAGGCCGGAACCCGCGCCGACGACAAAGCCCCACAACAGCAGGAACTGCCAGTATTGTGTCGCGACCGTCGACACGCCGTAACCGACGCTCAGCAGCGCGAGCGCCGCCATCATCGTCCGGCGCAGGCCGAAGCGCTGGTAGAGCGCCGCCGCAAACGGCCCGATCAGCCCGAAGAGAAAAATGTTCACCGACACGATCGCCGACACCTTTGCGCGGCTCCACTGGAACTCATTGCCGATCGGCAGCATGATCACGCCCGGCGTGGCCCGCGCCCCCGCCGCCGCCAGCAGCGTGAGAAACGTCACGCCCGCGGCAATCCACGCGTAGTGGAGTTTTCGAGAAGCGGCAGCGGTGCTCATGCGCAGGAATAATCTCCGATCCGCCGTTCGCGTCAAACGGCGCCACGCTGTCTGGGGGTTTATACACCCAACTGTCGGACGCCTGGGTTGGCTCAACCAAGCAGAAATCTAACGGCACAAATCGCCGCTAATCTTCGAAACGATCGCGATATCCCGCCCGCTCAAGCAGCTCGACGATGTCCGGATGATTGTTCGCCTGTGCGCTTTGCCGCGCGCGTCCTTCCTTTTTTGAAAGAGGCAGCAAATACTCCACGATCTGCTTGTGGCCCAATTCCGCGGCCCAGGACATGGCATCGTAATTGCCGAGGGTCTGGAGCTTGGGATCCTGCCCGAGAGCGACCATCTGCCGCACGAGATCCAGATTGCCCCCGGCGGCCGCGCTCATGAGCAGAGAAGACTCAGGCATCTTCAAGAGGTCGTCCCCCTTGTGCAAAAACCCGTAGACTTGGGCGCGCGGGTTGGCCCCGGCAGCAAGCAGCAATGCCACCAGCTCCGGCCGATTGCTGCGAAGGGCCTGGCTGAGGGCATTCGCCGGCCGGCCACGGTTGTCCGAGCCGTAAAGGTTTACATCGGCCGAGGCGTCGATCAGCAGCTTTGCCGCGACCTGATCCCCGACGGTCGCCGCCGCAACCAAAGCCGGGAAGCCCCGATGCCCAAAGGCATTGGCATCCGCCCCGGCTTGCAGGAAGTAGGCGATCAGTTCGGGGGGCGCGCCCGCATGGACCGCAAAACTGAGCGGCGCATGCCCGCTTTCACTCAATCCGTTCACTGACGCACCCGTTTCCACCAGCCAACGCGCCAAGGCAAACTGCCGTACGATCAAGGCGCGCTGCAGCGGAAGCCGCCCATCCGCGCCACGTTGCTCAAGGTCGGCACCTGCCTTGACGGCCGCTTCGGCTGCGCTGCGATTGCCCCCCACGCAGGCCGCGATCAACTGCTCGGTCAGCTGCTGCTTTGCGGCGTCAGTCGTCTTCCAGCCGGATTCGGTCCAACTGGTCCCGGAGCCAAAACCTAAACTGGGCGACAGCCAGGTGCCGCCGGTGCCCCCCAGCAACGCCTGGGCCTCGTCCGGCGAAAGCAAATCGGCCGCGCTCCGGCCTTCCGTCGACCGGCGTTTCAAATCCGCCCCGCGCTCGCGCAGGAGGCCGATCTGGGCAAAGGCCCTTTTCTCCGCAGCCAACACGACGAGGGGCTTGCCATCGATGGTCGCGTTGGGATCGCAGCCCGCGTCCAACAGCCGGGCCAGGACCTCCGGGCGTTTTCTTTCGATGGCGTATTGCAGGATCAGGGTGTCCGTCGACGCCTTTCCTCCGCCAAACGGCCGGTATTGCTGGTGCAGCGGCGGGCCGCGCTCAAGCAGCCACAGCGCCGTCTCCACCTGGTCACGAAGGATGGCCTCGCTGAGGACAGACTGCCCCGCATCGGTCAGGCCGCCCAGTTTTCCGCCCAGGGACTGCAGCAGCTCCAGATCCTTGATCTGGCCGCGATCCGCCGCCTCGAACATCAGGTTGGAAGCTTCCTGCGCCCGCGCGGCCGGCGGCAGCGCCGTCATCATTTCCCGAAAAAAGCCTTCGTCGTCGTGCCGGCGGTAAGCGACCAGGGGGGCGGTTTCGCCTGCCAGGTTTTGCAGCGTGCCGGTCCCGCCAGCCGCCAGCAGCAGGCGCGCAACTTCGTATTTCCCCGCCCGCACGGCCGCGAGCAACGCCGTCTCACCCAGTCCGTCCGCCTCATTGGGATCGGCCCGGTGCGCCAGCAGTGATTTCACGAGATCGGCCCGGCCGGTCGTGGCGGCCTGCACCAACGGCGGCTGGGCTAGTGCAAACCCCGGCAGCGCCACGGGCATGCCGCTCAACGCCTCCGACCGAAGGACGATCAGATGCGGCGGGGGCTTGGGCAGAGGCACGGTTACCTCGGGTGGGGTCCAATCCTGGTTCTCCGGCCATTTGCCGGTGGCAAATACGCTGTAGCTCACGCCTGGCTCACCCCACGGCACGTACGGATCCTCGGCGTGCGCCACCCCTGCGGGCAGGTCGGCCAACAGCCCGCGGTTCCGTGTCACCTGGTAGCGCACGTCCCGACCCGAGGCGAATTCCCGCCAACTCAGGCTGGCCCGGCCGTCCGGCGTGAAGGTCACCTTGAGATCCGTCGGCTGCTTCGCTTCGGTTTCTTTTTCCGGCAGCACGGTGACATCCTTCACCAGCGGGCGCCCGCTGCTCGATCCGCCC
Organism: Verrucomicrobiota bacterium; assembly: GCA_048497945.1. Classification (GTDB taxonomy): domain Bacteria; phylum Verrucomicrobiota; class Verrucomicrobiia; order Opitutales; family Opitutaceae; genus Lacunisphaera. The sequence continues at coordinate 8,380 of JBEHYX010000018.1, forward strand.
TGAACCCGGACGGGCAGCCGGAGATTGGCGTCGGCGCCGCGCTGCAGGAGCAATTCCACGAGCACCGGATCATTCCGGGCGATGCCCAGGCCCAAAGCCGAGAGACCATCCCGCGTGAGCAGGTTCGGGTTCGCCCCCTTGTCCAGGAGCTGTTGCGCCAAATCCGTCCGCCCGCTCTCCGCCGCAACCATGAGGGCGGACCACCCGCTGGCGGTGGTCTCGTCGACCTTGGCTCCATTCGCGAGCAAACGCCCGACATCGGCAGGGCTGCCCTCCCACACCGCCCTCAACAAAGCATGATCCACCGCTCCGGGTGAGACGCTCTCGTCGGCCGGCCGCGGTACGTTCAGAAGCACTTCCATCAAGCCGGCCCCGCCGAGCCAGACCCGTTTGTCGCTCGCGATGACCTGTCGCATGGACCGGTTGACTCGCGGGGAAATGCCCACGCAGCTCGCCGTCCGTTTGTCGATCAGGGCCAGCAGGGTTCCGCCGGTGCCGTCATCCAGCGCCACCCACAACCAAGGTCCGTGATGGGCTGATCCGACGGGAATACCCGGGACCACAACATCTTTTTGAGCCTCCGGTGACGGTGACTGCGGATTGACCATCAGAACGTGACCGGGCACGCCAAGCCAGAAGGCGTCTGCATCCGCACCCGCCATGGTCAGCGGCGGGCTGGGGATGGTTGCGCTGGCGCGGCCGGCGCGCGCCGCCATTTCGGGGGCATACTTCACCGTTACGACCAGCTGCGACCAACTGTTGGTGGTCAGGTTGTACAGGGCGCCCGTCGGGCCGGCGAAGCACAGCCACTCGCCACACACGGCCAGAAGGGGATTCGCTCCCGCCGGGAGAAAGCTGCTCATGCCGATCACGGGCATCGCCTTGGGCGCCTGGATGACGGACCATTTGTCGGTCGCGGCCGCATGCTGGCTGATGGCGTAATTCGGCGGCGTTCCGCCCACGAAGAAAACATCCCCGTTCGCACCCGCCCGCACCGCGAAAGCACGGGGCGAAGCCAGGCCGTCCTCCGGGCCAAACCGCTTGAGCCGACCGTCCGCCGCTTGGCGCCAGGCACCGTTGGAGTCGAAGGCCAGCCAGAGATCGCCGCCCGCCGCCTGCAGGCCGCGCAGGGGCGAATGCGGACCAAACGACGGCGTTAGATATTCGCCAGTGTGCAGCGCCGGATCGTACCGCCAGACGTAACTGTTGCCCTGCGGATTCGGCGGGCCGTTCTCCTTCGGCAACGCCCCGCCGGTTTCACCGATCAACAGGGCGCCGTCCCGCCAAGCCAGCACATCGATGGTTCGGCCGGAGATCTTTTCCAGCAACGGCCCGTTGCGATCCGTTTTATAGTAGGACATCATCGGCCAATACTCGATTTCCCGCACGGTCGTTTCCAAGGCCGGCAGGTTGCCGGCCATCAGGGCGAGGATGTTTGGTCCCGTGGAGGGTTGAACCGGCGCAGCCTGCGCCGCCCAAGGCCGGTCGGTGCGGCGCGGCGGCGGGGGCAGCGGCGTGGCATTCGGCAGCCGGACCGAACCGGCCTTCCACGCGGCATCGAGCATGGCGGCGCACCGGTCGAACTCACCATCGGCATTGTAGATTTCATAGAGGAGGTTGCTGAAATTCTGCTTGGTCTGCTCCGAAAACCGCGCCGTCACGGGACTCTTGAGAAAACTGCCGATCGCGGGTTGAAGCACGGGCCAGGTCTGTTCCAGCAGGGCCCGCCCAGTTCCGGTGTCCCCGCGCTCATCGCAAAGCGTGGTCAGGCCATCCACCCAATGGGCGTTGTCTTCCTCGCTGGCCAAGCCCGCCCGGTTCGCTGCCACGACGGTCTCACCCCACAATTGGTAAACGGTGCGCCGCTGCCGCTGGATTTCCTCCGGTGTGGACCGGGTTTTGGCATCCCATGGCGCGCTTTGCAGCGCGCGGGCCAGTTCGAACAGCAGGTCGGCACGCAGACGCGACCACGCGGGATCCGGCGTGCCATCCGGCAGGTTCGCAAAGCGACGCGCCTGGCCCTGGTAATCCGCCAGTTGGCGCCAGCGGCCGCTCAGGCTGCCCAGCGGGGCGGCCGGGTTTTCCCCGGACCAAGTGAGGACGAGGCGTTCGTCCTGCAGTTTGCGGTTCAGAGGATCGAAGAAACACGCGGTCTCGAGCAATTTGACCCGATAGCCAAAGAGCTGGCGCCCGGCCGGCGACTTGAGGAAATCAACCCCGGGGCCCTGCGTGCGATTTTGTTGGATTTGGCGACCCACTTCGTCCGCGCGTTGCTTGAGAAACCCGGCAATGCGTGTGCGCTCCGCGGGATTCCGCGCAACAGAGGCGGGAGCGGATTTGACGAAGGAAAACACCTGCGTCGTGATGGCTTCCAACCCGGCGCTGAGGTTTTTGACCGGACCCTCCCAGCGAACTTCCCGGGGCTGGCCGGCACCCGGCCAGACCTGCACGGCAATCTTCACGGGCACCTCTTCGAACACCAGGCCATCCGTGCCCTGTTCCTCCATCGTGCCCCAGACATAAGCATCTGCCACGCTCTGCCAGGCATCCGGGTCCGTCTCGGTCATGCCAGCCAGGACCAGGCTCGATTCCTCCCCGGCTTCGCTGGTGCGGGGAAAGCGCAAAACCCTTACGCCCGTGGCCGGCTGCGCGGCACTCAACAAGCCCTCCTTCAATCGCTCTTCCACAAAGCCGAGGCGGTCCGTGCGGCCCACGTTCTTGAAATAAAGCGGCGCGATGATGCGCAGATCCGTTTTTTCCAATTGCTTTCGGGCCTCGTCCAGCCCGGCGAACGCCGCTGTCCCGGCAGCGATCATCTCTTCCCGAGTCGGCTGCAACCGCTGCCGGAGGCCCACGCTCAGGGAGGTTGAGCGGGTCGCGAGGATTTCCGCGTGCTTCATGTCCACCACCTCCAGCTTCAATTCCCCAGTGCCGGCGGCGCTGACCACGATCTCGCCGCGCAGCAGCAGGTCCGCCTTGAGCAGGTGTCCCAGCCGCACGGCCGTGGCCGGGTCGGTGCGGCCCAACCCGCCTTGGTCGGCTTCGTGCGCAATGCGGTCCAGCTCCTGGCGTTCGACCCATTCGTAATCCGAATTTTCCAGCAGCTTCGCCTGCACCGCGCGCGAAAAATCCACCAGCGTCGGATCGACCCCTCCAGGGGAATCCGCACGGGCAAAATCCAGCACCGCCACGCGCGGCGCGGCGGACAGCCACAACGGTACCAGCAGCAGGACGAGCCGGACCAAAACGCGCAGGGGCCCTTTCATCCTGGTTTATTTTTTCGCGAGCAGCACGTCCGCGATCCGTACCGCGAGGTCCGCGCCGGCATTTTGCAGCGCGGTCTTGGCCGCGTTGAGCTCGACCGTGTCCACGGCCCACGCGGTCCGCCGGTCGGCGAGCAGCACCTTGCCGCCGTCCTTGGAGAGAAGCTTCACCTCGACTCGCGCCTTGCATGCAACGAGGTTCCCGCGTCGGACGCCGGCCTCGCTGAAGGCCTCGCCCTCGATGCGGAAATCCGCCGATTCGGCCGACTCCGGGGTCAGGATGGTGAATCCGGCCTGGCCGAAGATCAGGCTGATTTCGGTCGCAGCGGCCGGATCGGCCACCGCCGGCCCGCGGTGCTGCTCGGGAATGGAAATCGAAACCGTCGGCAGCTTGCGGCCCGCCGCCTTCTCCTTGATCTGCGCCACGCGATCCTGCGCGGTCGCCACTTTGGCGACGAGGTCGCCCCGCCGTGTGGTCAGAATGTCAGCGATCTTCTTGCTGAGTCCATCCGCGGCGCCTGCCGGCGAGCCTTCCGCCGGAAAAGTCTCGGTGGCGCCGAAGACGCGGCCGGTTTCCGTGCTCATCACCTTCACCGCAACGGTGGTTTCCTTGGCGATGGTGAAGATGCGGCCGGTGACCAGCACACGCGCGCCGGTCAGGTGCCCGATGCGCGCCGCCGTCGCCGGGTCCACGAGGCTGGACTTACCGAGTTCTTGTTCCTCGAGCAGCTTGTTCAATTCCTGGCGCTCCACGGTCGTGACGCCATCGATGTTGGACAGCTGGGTGGTGAGTAGGATGGCCAGCTGGGAGCCGCGCTCCTTCAGCCGCGGGTCCGTCGCATCGAGGTCGAACACGGCGACCGGCACCAGTTCAGCCTCGGCCGCGCGGGCCGCCGGGCTGAGGAAGAGCGCCGCCAGAAGGGCGGCCGGGAGGAGGGAACGGAGGGATTTTTTCATGGAGTTAAGTGGGTTTCGAATCCGGCCAGGGCGCGGGCGGTTTCCAACCCGCGCTCGAGCAGTGCCTGGGCAAGGGCGTCATGGTCGGCGGGCGCCTGGAGGGCTCGGTCATCCACCACTACCGCCAGTGGCCCGCCGTCGGCGGATCGCTGCACGCGACAGTTTTCGCCGATCCCGGGCTTGAAAACCAGCCACACCACGCCCGGGGGCGTCGCCGGCAGCACCAGCTCGGGCTCGAGAGATGCAACGAACCAGACGCGCACGGCGGCATCCGTGATGGGAAGGTGTTCGACAGCATCCGGCACCTCGAGTTCGGCGGCGGCGAACAACCGTTCGAGCCGTTCATCCCCGGCCAGCCGCCCGGCGGGCACCACGTGCGCAAATTGCTGCAGCGATTCCTTCCAGGTGGACGGCACCGCATCCAGCCAGACCGACGGCAGGGAAATCTCCGCCTGCGCGGCCGTCGTCTGCAAACGCAGGCGCAGCAGCAGGCGCTGGCGGGATTTCACCGCCGGCACCTCGAGCGCAAAGAAGAATTGCTGCACCCCGCCCTTGGTCGCCTCCTTGCGTTGCAGCCCGAATTGCAACGTGGGGACCAGTGGCGCGGCGGTTTTTCCCGTCACGACGCTGAGGTCGCCCGTCAGTTGGGGCGCGAGTTCCTCGGTTGCGGCAAGGCTCAGGACCAGCTCGGTTTTCTGGCCGGCCAGCACCATGATCGGCTTAGTTTCCTCACCCGCACCGGCCAGCTGGAGAAAAACCGGCGCCGCTTGGGCGGCCAGTGCGCCGGCCACCGCGCAGATCGCAATGCCGCAGCACCGCACCCGATGTTCGATCAGGCCAAAGCTACCTCCCGGCACAAAGCTGTGTCGTTTCATTTAAGGTGAAAATCTGGCCCGCTAAAGAACACAGCCCGCCCCGGGAGGTTTCAAGCGGTAATTCCCCGCCGACCGTTCTGCGGCGACAACTTTTGTGTCACGCCGGCGTTTGCCATCGCGCGCCCCGCTCCTAAGGTGACCTCCATGAACGCCGCCGTCATCACCGAGGTCAAAAAGCCCGTCGCCTGCCAGTCCGTTCCCGATCCCGTCGCCGCGCCCGGCCAGGCCGTCGTGCGCCTCAAGGCGGCCGCGCTCAACCACCGCGACCTGTTCATCAACCTCGGCACCTACGCCGGCATCAAGCTGCCGCTCATTCCCGGCTCGGATGGCTCCGGCGTCGTCGAGTCGGTCGGCTCGCCCGCCGACCAGTCCTGGGTCGGGCGCGAGGTCATCATCAACCCGGCGCTCGACTGGGGCGACGACCCGCGCGCGCAGGGGCCGAAGTTCCGCATCCTCGGCCTGCCCGACAGCGGCACGTTCGCGGAGAAAATCTCCATCCCGGTCGCCAATCTCACCGCCAAACCCGTGCATCTCTCGTGGGAGCAGGCCGCGGCGCTCCCGCTGGCCGGGCTCACCGCCTGGCGCGCGCTCTTCACCCGCGCGCAGCTCAAGGCCGGCGAGAAGGTCCTGATCACCGGCATCGGCGGCGGCGCGGCGCTCTACGCGCTGCAGTTCGCCCGGGCCGCCGGCGCCGAGGTGTGGGTGACTTCGAGCTCGGCGGAGAAAATCGCCCGCGCGCAGTCGCTCGGCGCCGCCGGCGGCGCCAATTACCGCGCGGCCGACTGGGTGAACGCATTGCAAACTGCGGCCGGGGGCCTGTTCGACGTGATTGTCGACAGCGCGGGCGGCGATGGCTTCCTCTCGCTCATCGAACTGACCAAGCCCGGCGGCCGCATCGTGTTCTTCGGCGCCACCACCGGCAACCCGCAGGGCTTCGACCTGCGCCGCGGATTCTTCCGCCAGATCAACATCCTTGGCACCACCATGGGTTCGCCGCCGGACTTCACCGGCATGGCCGCTTTCGTCACGCAGCACAAAATCGTGCCGACGGTGGACCGCACGTTTCCGCTCGCGCAAACCGAGCAGGCGTTCCGCCACATGGAATCCGCCGCCCAGTTCGGCAAGATCGTGCTGACGATCTGAGCCTAACCTTATCCCCTCCCAACCCCGGTGGCGCACTCCCCGAATCCGCCGCTGATGTTCGTATTACGAACATTCGAGAACAGGACTCCTCCCCGGAAAACGATGCAGCGATCGGCGGCTGATGTTCGTAATACGAACATCAGCGGCGCAGCCATTCCACCAGCTGCTGCATCAGCTTGATGGCCGTGTCGCCGAGAAAAATGAAGTAGTACACGCCGGCGACGAACACGAGGTAGCCGAGCAGGACGAAGAGTCCGTCGCGCTCGAGCAATCCGGCCGCGACCAGCAGGATGGCCCACGCGGGGATGGTGTTGGTGAAGGGGATCGGCAGCGGCGGCAACAACGCCAGCGCCGCCACGAGGATCAGCAGCGCATGCAGCTGGCGGAGCAGGGGAGTGTCGGTGAGGAAGGTCAGCCGCGGCCGCAGGAATTTCTCGAGGAAACGGAGCACCTTCTCCGCCAGGCCGAACAGCCGGCCGAAAAACCCCGGCGGCAGCTGCTTGTTCAGCAGCTTCTCCGGCAGCCAGGGTTTCTGCCCGATCGTCAGGCGCAGGGCGACGAGCGCGATCGCCACGCTGAAGGGAATCGCCAGCCCGGGCAGCGGGATCGGCGTCGTGAACGGCAGCGCCAGCAGCAGGATCAGCAGCGTGTAGGCCCGGCCACCCAGCGTCGCGATCACCTCGCGCAGGGTGATCGTCCGCTCGCCGGCATGCGCGCGCAGGGAGGCGAGCTCGGCCGACAGTTTGCGCGGCGTGGTCACGTGCCGCGCTTGTTGCCGTAAAGCTCGATGTGCAGGCGCGGGGCGTAGCGGTAGCCGCGCGCCTTGCAGAGCTCGCCCAGCCAGCCGGCGCTGGCGCGCAGCTTCTCGACCGTGGTGCCCTCGGGCATCAGCAGGATCTTGCTGCGGGGAATGACACACAGCGTGTCGGCGACCATCTGCTCCATTTCCGCCAGATCGGCCTCGTTGCTGATGACGAATTTCAGCTGGTAGTCGCCGTTCGCGATCCAGGTGGCAACGACGTCCGGCTGCCAGCGCAACTCCTCGTGCTTCCTGCGCCACGTGTCATCGAGCCGCGCGTCCGGCGCGGAGTGCGCCAGCTTCGGGCTGAGCGACGCCAGGTCGCAGGCGATGCCGCGCGGCGGCAGGGTCGCCGCCGTCTCGATCGTGATGTGGTAGCCGAGCTCCGACAGCTGGAAGGCCAGCTCGTGGATGCCCGGCGCGATCATCGGCTCGCCGCCGGTCAGCACGACGTGTTTCGCGGGATAGGCGCGCACCGCCTCGACGATCGCCGGCACCTCCATCATCGTGCCCTCGGGCGCCCACGAGGCGTAGGGCGTGTCGCACCAGTTGCAGCGCAGGTTGCAGCCGCTCGTGCGCACGAAGACCGACGGCACCCCCGTCAGCTCGCCCTCGCCCTGCAGCGAATAAAAGATCTCGGAAATCAGCATGAAAACACGAAGCAGCGAAGAAGCTAAGCCAGCCCTTCGCTACTTGGCTCCTTTGTGTTCGACCGGGTTATCCGGCAGCGGCGGGGTGCTCTCGTACTTCGTCGGATCCACCAGCCCCGCACGCAGGAACGCCTCGCGCCGCTCGACGCAGGTGCCGCACTTGCCGCAGTGCACGGCGCCGCCCTTGTAGCAGGACCAGGTGCGGGCAAAATCCACCTTCAGTTTCGCGCCTTCCGCCGCGATGCCGGCCTTGTCGAGCGCGATGAACGGCCGGAGCAGCTCCACCCCGGCGTAGGTGCCGAGCCGCATCGCGTCGCCCATCGCCTTCATGAAATCCTCGCGGCAGTCCGGGTAGATCGTGTGGTCGCCGGTGTGCGCGGCGATGACGAGCCCGCCCGCGCCCGCGCTCTCGGCGAAGCCCGCCGCGGCCGAAAGCATGATGCCGTTGCGGAAGGGGACGACGGTCTTCTTCATGTTGTCGTCCGCGTAATGGCCCTCGGGCACGTCGCCGCCCGACTTGAGCAGGTCGGACGCGAACAGCTGGCCGATGAAGTCCAGCGCGATGGTGCGGTGCGGCGCGCCGAGCCTCGCGGCATGCTCCGCGGCGAACGGAATCTCCCGGTGGTTGTGCTTCGCGCCGTAGTCGAAGCTCAGCACCGCGGCGACGTCATGCTGCGCCCGCGCCCAGTAGAGCGCGGTGACGGAGTCCATGCCACCGGAGCAGAGAACGACGACCTTCATGACGGATTACTGGCCACAAAAAGGCGCAAAAACCCACAAAAATAAAGCGCGTGCCGTCGCCGGTAAGTAGTCTATTAGACTACTTATGGGTTGTCCCCTGATCATCGCCCACCGCGGAGCCTCGGCGGAAAAGCCCGAGAATACGGTCGCGGCGTTCCGGCGGGCGGTGGCCCTCGAGGTGGATGGCATCGAACTCGATGTGCACGTCACCAAGGACGGCGTGCCGGTGGTTTTCCACGACGCTCAGCTGCGCCGCCTGACGGGCGCGCGCGGGCGCATCGCCCGCACCACCTGGGCGTCCCTGCAGGCGTTGCGCGTGCAAGGACGCGAATCCATCCCGCGGCTGGCCGACGCGCTCCGACTCACGCGCGGCCTCGTCGTGGTCCAAATCGAGCTCAAGGGCGGGCCCGTGACCCCCGTGATCCGTGCCATTCGGGAGGCCCGCGCCGTCGAGTGGGTGATTCTGGCTTCGTTCCGGCTCAAGCTGGTCAATGCCGCCCGCGCGCTGGCCCCGGCCATCCCGCGCATGCTGATTTCCGAGGGCCGCTCCGCGCCGGCCACCTTGGTTCGCCGGCTGGCGGCCTGCGGCGCCGTTGGCCTGAGCGTGAACCACGCGGCCATCCGTTCCGCCGCATGGATCAAACACTTCCAGCAGCGCGGCTACAGCGTCTGGTCCTGGACCGTGAACGACCCGGCGGTCGCCAAGCGGCTGGCCGGGTGGGGGATAGATGCCCTGCTGGGCGACGATCCGGCCTTGCTGCGGCGCACGGTTTAGTTTTTGTTGCGGGTTCCCGACAGGCTGTCCGTAGGCGGACACGTTAATGACTATTCTCCACGATCCTCTCTGCGCTGATTACGGCTCCGCGATGCGGCCGGAACAGCCGGCTCGTGTCACCCGGACCGCCGCCCACCTCAAGGCCGCCCATCCGGACTGGAAATGGTCCGTGCCGGCCATCGCCGGCGAAAAGCCGGTCCTCGCCGCGCACGACGCCGGCCTGTTGCAACGACTCGGCCACGGCCCGGACATCGACGACGACACGCCGTACTTCCCGGGCATCCGCGAACACGCCCTGCGCGCCGTTGGCGCCGCGCTCGCCGCGGCCGACCTCGCGCTCGCCGGCGAAAAGGTTTTCTCGCTGATGCGTCCGCCCGGCCACCACGCCACCCGCAGCCAGGCGATGGGGTTTTGCTACCTGAACCAGATCGCGATCGCCGCCGTGCACCACGCCGCCGCGGGCCGCCGCGTGGCGGTGTGGGATTTCGACGCCCACCACGGCAACGGCACGGAGGACATCCTGCGCGACCAGCCCAATCTCTTCTTCGCCTCCGTCCACCAATACCCCGGCTATCCCGGCACCGGCACGACCTCGGCGAACAACCTCGCCAATTTTCCCGTCGCCCCGCACACGCCGCGGCAGACCCACCTGGCCGCACTCGCCCGCTCGTGGGAAACGGTGCAGGCCTTCCAGCCCGACCTCGTGCTCGTGTCCGCCGGCTTCGACGCCTACGCCCGCGACCCGATCACGGCCCTGACGCTCGAGGCGGGCGACTTCGCCGAACTCGGCCGCTGGCTCGGCCAGGCCCGCCTGCCCGCCGCCGCCATCCTCGAGGGCGGGTACAGCCCGGACCTGCCGCAGCTGGTTGACGTTTTCCTATCCGCTTGGGACAAATCCTGCTGACCACATTGAGCTCCACGCCGCATTACCAGTTCATCAACCAACCCGCGCAGCTGCCGCCGCTCCTGGCGGCGCTGGACCGATCCGCCGAGATCGCCCTCGATACCGAGGCCGACAACCTCTTCCGGTACCGCACGCGCATCTGCCTCCTGCAGATCCTCGCCGACGGCGAGATCTACCTCGTCGACCTGCTCGCTGACCTGCCGCTCGACGAGCTGTGGGCCAAGCTTTCCGCCAAGCCGCTCATCATGCACGGCAGCGACTACGACCTGCGCCTGTTGCACGGCCTCTGCAATTTCCGCCCGCTCCAGCTGTTCGACACGATGTTCGCCGCGCAGTTGCTGAGCATCCCGCGCTTCGGCCTCGCCGCGCTGCTCGAGCAGTACTTCGGCGTGAAGCTCGACAAGGACCACCAGAAGGCGAACTGGTCGCAGCGCCCGCTCGACCGCGGCATGCTCGATTATGCCGCGCTCGACGTGTACTACCTGCCGGCGCTGCGCGACAAGCTGCGCGCCGAGCTCGCCGCCCTCGGCCGGCTCGACTGGCTCGAGCAGAAATGTCGCTGGCAGATCGAGGTCGCGCGCGAGGGCTTCGCCGGCCCGGACGAGAACGACTGGCGCATCGGCGGCTCCGAGAAGCTCCGCGGCCGCGGCCTCGCCGTGCTGCATGCGCTCTGGCACTGGCGCGAGGGCTGGGCCGAGAAGCTCAACACGCCGCCCTTCAAGGTCACCGGCAACGAACTGATCATGCGCCTGTCCCGCGCCGCCGAGGAAGGCGCCTCGCCCGGCGAACTCCTGCAGGTCAACCTCGGCCGCCGCCACGACCGGCTCGCCTCGTCGCTCGAGGCCGCCATCCGCCGCGGCTTCGACACCGATCCGCGCACGCTGCCCCGCCGCGAACGCCGCCGCGATTTCGCCCCGATGACCCCGGTCGAACTCGAGCGGCAGGACCAGATCAAGGGGTTGCGCGACCGGATTGCCACCGGCCTCAAGCTGGACCCGACGCTCATCGCCACGCGCTCGCAGCTCGCGCTGCTCGCCCGCGATCCCGCCGGCATCGGCGGCGTGCTCCTGCCGTGGCAGGCGAAGGTGTTGCAAGCCGACCCCGCCTGGAAGGCCTGACGCCGCAATGGAGGGCCCAGCTCCCGCTGGGCCGCGGCTCAGCAGGAGCTGAGCCCTCCAACAAAACCCGCGCTCTCCATGTCCGACTCCGCCAACATCGCCCGGCACCTGTCCGTGATGGCGGCGCGCCAGTCCGACCAGGCGGCCGTGAAAATCCCGCGCGGCCGCACCGCGGACGGCGGCATCGACTACCTGTCGCTGACCTTTCGCGAACTCGACGCCGAGGTGGCGGCTTGGGCCGTCCGCCTCCAGGGCAAGGGCGTGCGCCCGGGCGACCGCGTGCTCGTCATGGTGCGGCAGGGCCTGCCGCTCATCGCCGCGGCCTTTGCGCTCTTCCGCCTCGGTGCGGTCCCGGTGATCATCGATCCCGGCATGGGCCGGAAGAACTTCCTCGCGTGCGTGGCCCGCTCGCGCCCGCGCGTGCTGCTCGGCATCCCGCTCGCGCAGGTGATGAGCCACGTCTTCCGCTCCGCCTTCGCCACGGTCGAGGTCCGCGTGTGGGCCCGCGGCTCACCCACCGCCCGGCTGGGCGGTGAATCTCAAATCTCAAATTTGAAATTTCAGATGGCGGAAAGCGCCGCGAATGACCTCGCCGCCATCCTCTTCACCTCCGGCTCCACCGGCGCGCCGAAGGGCGTGTGCTACGAGCACGGCATGTTCGACGCCCAGGTGCGGCTCGTGCGCGACGCCTACGACATCCAGCCGGGCGAGATCGACCTGCCGATGCTGCCGATCTTCGCCCTGTTCAACCCGGCGCTCGGCATGACCACCGTCGTGCCGGAGATCAACCCGTCGCGCCCGGCGGACGTCGACCCGGAAAAGATCGTCCGCGCCGTCCAGCAGGAAAAGGTCACCACCTCGTTCGGCTCGCCCACGCTGTGGCGGAAAATCTTCGACCACTGCCTCGCGCACAACCTCACGCTGCCTTCGCTCAAGCGCGTGCTCTGCGCCGGCGCCGCCGTGCCCGCCTCGCTCTGGCGCGACGCCCCGCGCGTCCTGGTCAACGGCCAGCTCCACAGTCCCTACGGCGCGACCGAGGCGCTGCCCATCGCCACCGTCTCCGGGGCCGAGGCCATCGGCGACTTGATGGCCGGCTCGCTGGTGGGCCGGCCGCTGCCGAAGAACCGCGTGAAGATCATCGCGCTGCAGGAAGGACCGATTGCCACGCTGGAAAAAACCCGCGAGCTTTCGCGCGGCGAGATCGGCGAGATCATCGTCACCGGCCCGACGGTCACCAAGAGCTACGACGCGCTGCCCGAGGCGACCGCCCTCGCCAAGATCGCCGGGGTCCAACCCGACGGCTCGCCGACGACCTGGCACCGCATGGGCGACGCCGGCTATCTCGATGCCGGCGGCACGCTGTGGTTCTGCGGTCGGATCGCCGAGCGCGTCGTCACTCCCAAGGGCGTGATGCACACCGAACCGTGCGAACAGGTTTTCCGCCGGCACCCCGCTGTCGCCCGCTGCGCGCTCATCGGCCTCGGCGAACGCGGCCAACAGGAGCCCGCGCTGGTCGTCCAGCTCAAGCCGGAGCTGGCCGACACGCCGGAAGCTCTCGCCGCCGAATTCCGCATCCTCGCGCGCCAGCACCAGCACACGGTCCCGATCCACCGCTTCTTCTTTCATCCCTCGCTGCCGGTCGACGTCCGCCACAACGCCAAGATCCACCGCCTCACGCTCGCCGCGTGGGCGGCCGGCCAGAAAGGATACACCGTCGATTGAACGACCTCATGTATGTGATCTCTACACACCCCGCCCTGGCGGGCACCCCTCTTCATAGAGGGGACTTCGGCCAGCGAACGTTGGAATCCCCTCTATCAAGAGGGGTGGCGCGCAGCGCCGGGGCGTGTTCATCCGTGCCTATCCGTGAAATCCGTGGTTAAGGAATAACCGTGCTCTCCGTCCGCAAAAATTACCCGACCTTCGTCACCGGTGCCAGCGGCTTCATCGGCGGCCGCCTCGCCGAGCGCCTGCTGGCCGAGGGCCGCAAGGTGCGCGTGCTGTCGCGGAAACCGCTGCCCGAGCTCGAGGCGAAGGGCGCCGAGATCATCCTCGGCGACCTGCACGACGTCCATGCCCTCGAGCGCGGGTGCAAATCCGCCGACACCGTTTTCCACGTCGCCGGCCGCGTCGGGGTATGGGGACCGCGCCAGGATTTTGTCCGCGTCAACGTCGAGGGCACGCAGAACCTGCTCGGCGCCGCCCAGCGCGCGCACGTGCCCCGCCTCGTGTACACCAGTTCGCCGAGCGTCGTCTACCATGGCGGCGACCTGCGCAACGTCGACGAGTCCGCGCCGCTCTGCGTCCACGCGCCCTGCGCCTACCCGACCAGCAAGGCGGCCGCCGAGCTCGCGGTGCGGCAGGCGCACCGGAAGGATTTTTGCACCATCGCGCTGCGCCCGCACCTCGTGTGGGGCCCGGGCGACAGGAACGTCGTGCCGCGCGTCATCGCCCTCGCGAAGGCCGGCAAGCTCAAGATCGTCGGCACCGGGCAGAACAAGGTGGACCTGACGCACATCACCAACGTCGTCGACGCCCACCTGCTCGCCGAGGGCGCGCTGGTCGACCCGGACGGCCCCGCCGGCGGCAAAGCCTACTTCATCACCAACGGCGAACCCGTCGTGCTCTGGGATTGGGTCAACCAGGTCCTGGCCGGCGTCGGCGTTGCGCCCGTGGCCAAGAAAGTCCCGCTGCCCCTGGCCTACGCCGTCGGCGGCCTCCTCGAGGCGTGGTGGACCGTGAAGGGCAAGGAAGGCGAGCCGCCGATGACCCGCTTCGTCGCCAAGGAGATGGCGACCGACCACTGGTTCAACATCGCCGCCGCGCGGCGCGACCTCGGTTACCACCCGCTCGTGAAGATGGCCGACGGCACCGCGGAGCTCATCGCGCACTACCGCGCCGGGAATTCGCACTGAGTTTGCCCTGTGCGATCGGGCGGTTGAAAACGCGCTTCAGCAAATCCCGAAGCCTCCTTCCATGAAGAAGCCTAGCGCCGCCGGGATATCCAACATGTAAGACCAGATCGTCGCCAGGAATACGAGCAGCCACGCATTTCTCTTCGTCTCCTTGCGCGCATAGAAGACCCAGATCATAAGCCACCACTCGGCCAGGCGCACTGGCAACAGCATCAGCCAAGGATGCACCGGTGATTCTTGCATGAATAAATATAGCAACGCGCCCGTCCCCATACCGAGCAGCGTTCGGCTCACTCCTGCTAGCAAGAAACGCCGGGGCTTTGCTTCATAGATCGAGTCGATAACCCGGAAAGCGGCCATGTATCCCGCCAACTTGATCCCGCAAAAGATCGCGTAGCCCAGAACACTATTTGTGCCCCCAATATGCATCTACGAGCTACCCGTTCCGCTGCCGCACGGCTTCGAAGAGGGTGATGATCGTCGCCATCGCGACGTTGAGGGAGTCGGCCTGGCCGGCCATCGGGATGCGGACGAGCACGTTGGCTTCCTTCAGCCAGAAGTCGCTCAGGCCGTATTGCTCGCTGCCCATGATGACGGCGAGCGGGCCGCGCAGGTCGATCTTCGTGTAGAGGTTCGTGGTGTGCGGCGTCGTCGCCGCGGTGCGGATGCCCTTCTCCTTCAGCCAGGCATGCACGCTGGCGCTGTCGGAGATCACCACCGGCACGGAGAACAGCACGCCGGTCGAGGCGCGGACGACGTTCGGGTTGAAGATGTCGGTTACCGCATCGCAGACGATCACGCCGTCGCAGCCGGCGGCGTCCGCGCTGCGCAGGATCGTGCCGAGGTTGCCGGGCTTCTCGATGGATTCCACCACGAGCAGGAACGGGTGCTCGCCGAGCTTCAGGTCGTTCAGTCCGTGCTTCCACTGCGGCGCCACCGCCAGCAGCCCGTCGGGGCGCTCGCGGTAGGCGACCTTGGCAAAGGCGTCCTTCGACAACTCGAAGAGCTGCGCGCCGGCCTGCTTCGCCTGCTCGATCAGCGCCGGCTCGTTCTCGCCGAGAAACCAGTCCGGGCTGAAATACATTTCCCTCGGCCGGATGCCCTTCTCGAGCGCGCGGCGGATTTCGCGGTAGCCCTCGATCATGAAAACCCCGGCATCGTCGCGGTCGCGCCGCTCGCGCAGCTTCACGAGCTGCTTCACGCGGGGATTCTGGAGGCTGGTGATCTTCTCGGGGAGCATGAGTGGCCGCAAAAAGGCGCAAAAGGCGCAAAAAGTCAGTCAGGAACTCCCTTGCGCCTTTTGCGCATCTTTGCGGCTATCTCCACCCCGTGGCCAAGAAAAAGTTCAACGACCAACCGTTCCCGTATCACCACGAGCTGGAATTGGAGATCAGCACGCTGACCAACCTTGGCGTGGGCCTCGGCCGCGTCCCGCTGCCGGCAAGCGATCAGCGATCAGCAATCGGCCATCAGCCAGAGGGATCGGATTCAGGTCTCAGGTCTCAGATTTCAGGTTTCTCCTCCGGGTGGGTGGTCATGGTGCCGTTCACGCTGCCGGGCGAGAAGGTCCGGGCGCGCGTCTACCGCAACCACAAGAACTACTCCGAGGCCGACCTGCTCGAGGTGCTCACGCCGTCGGCGCACCGCACCGACCCGACCTGCCCGCTCTTCGGCCGCTGCGGCGGCTGCCAGTACCAGCACCTCGCCTACGGCGAGCAGCTGAAGTGGAAGCGCCAGCAGGTGGAGGAGCTGCTGAAGTTCATGGCGGGAGTGGAATTTCCCGTCGCACCCGTCATCCCGTCGCCGCGCGAGTTCGGCTACCGCTCGAAGATCACGCCGCACTTTTCCGCCTACCCGCGCCGGACGGAAGGAACCGCGGCCCCGACCCCCGAGGAGGAATTTCCCATCGGCTTCCTCCGTTACGGCAACCGGTTCGAGCTGATCGACGTCCCGCAGTGCCCGATCGCCACGCCGGAGATCAACGCGAAGCTGCCCGAGGTCCGCGCCAAGACCCGGCAGCGGCTCGCCGCCGGCGAGTACAAGCGCGACGCCACGCTGCTGCTGCGCCACGCGCAGGAAGGCGTGATCACCGACTACGATGCGGTCATCACTGAGGTGATCGGGGCGGAGCCTGACCTCCGGGCAGGCTTGGGCTCGGCGCAGGAAGCAAACAACCCGCCCGGAGGTCGGGTTCCACCTCAAGCGCCGCTCCGCCTCCACTTCCTCGCCCGCGACTTTTTCCAGAACAACCCGTTCATCCTGCCGGCGTTCACGGGATATGCGCGCGACCAGGCGGCCGCGAGCGGCGCGAAGTTCCTCGTCGACGCCTACTGCGGCAGCGGGCTTTTCGCCCTCAGCTGCGCCCCGGCCTTCGAACGCGTGGCGGGCGTCGAGATCAGCGAGAGCTCCGTAAAATTCGCCACGGAGAACGCCGCCGCCAACGGCATCGCCAACGCCACCTTCCGCGCCGGTGATGCCGCGCAAATCTTTGCGGGACTCGATTTCCCGGCGGCCGACACAGCGGTCGTCATCGATCCGCCGCGCCGCGGCTGCGACGAGTCTTTTCTCAACCAACTCTTTGCGTTCGGCCCGCGCGCGGTCGTTTACATATCATGCGATCCGGCGACGCAGATGCGTGACCTGAAACATTTCCTGGCTGGTCACGCCAGTGGACCAGCCAGCCCTGAGCCCAGCCGAAGGGTCCCGTATCGCCTCACCGCGGTGCAGCCGTTCGACCTCTTCCCGCAGACGCGCCACCTCGAGTGCGTGATCACGCTGGTAAAGGAATAGGGAGTGTTTTCAAACCGGCCGAACGGTTTTGACCACAAATGATCCGCCTACCGGCTGCGCTTGGATATCCCCTCCGCCTGATCGGCTCCGGTTTTGGTTCCGGGGAACGGCTAATCGCCGTTTTTTGGCAGGGTGTTTAATTTCTCGCCGGCGATTGGCCGGCGCCTCGAAGCCCATGGCGGAGCCGATCAGGCGGCGCGCACCAAGTAGCGGAGCCGGTAGGCGAAGCATTCGTGGTTAAGAACGGATCGGTTCCTTGCGCATCGCATCAACCGTTCCAGCGAGAGAGAAAGTTATTCACTTCCGATATTTACTTACCGGATTTCGCGCCGCGGGAGTATCATGACGGCGTGGAAGGAAATCTGGGCCCCGCGGGTTCAGGGCAGCGATAACCCCCCGTGCTTGGTAAGTCCTCCACACCGCACTCCCCGCCGCCACGGGGCGGCGTAGTGTACATCAACGACGCACTTGTGCGCCGCAGTCCCGGCCTCGGGCCGTCGACTCAAAGAAACTGGCACCCCGCTCCGGCGGGGTGCCTTCTTGTTAAAAGAGGAAGGCAGAAGGAAGAATTAAGAAAACGTTCCACCAGACAAAGTGTCGGAACTTCCTAATTCTTCCTTCTGCCTTCTTCCTTTTCCTTACCGGTGCTCCATCCACTCGGGACTGGAGTACTGTT
This sequence comes from Verrucomicrobiota bacterium, assembly GCA_048497945.1. Taxonomy (GTDB): domain Bacteria; phylum Verrucomicrobiota; class Verrucomicrobiia; order Opitutales; family Opitutaceae; genus Lacunisphaera. Next base: position 25,986 of record JBEHYX010000018.1, read on the forward strand.
CAACCAAGCCGGCGAGTTCGTCCTCGCTGATGTCGGGCCATGGGGTCGGGGTGAGCTGCGCACCGAGCACGCGGGCAATTTCCGCGGCGAAGAGTCCGTGGAATTTATCCCAGTCGATCGCGCCGACGCGACTTTTCTCGATCGAGCCTTGGAGGAGCAGGCCGTGCTTGTTGCGCTTCATCGCCGCGCCCGCGATCTTCCGGCCGGTGGCGGTGTTCAGCACGTCGTAGAGCTCGGGGCGCTCGAAGCAAATCGTCGGGCCTTCTTCCGTCGGATGCCGTTTGTCCTGCAACGCCACCGGCTGGCCGAGTGCCTGCATCGCCGCCGCGAGTGCGGCATGGACATCGCGATAAGCCTGCGTCGCCGGTGCGTCGAACAGCGCGTGGCCGCGCGGGATCACGAGGCCGTAGGTCCAGTCGTTGCGGTGGTCGACGAGTCCGCCGCCGGTGGGCCGGCGGCAAAGGTCGAAGGTTTCGCCGGGCGGCAAATTCGCGCGGATGTAGTCCATCGCCTGGCTCAGACCGAAGGTGAACGCCGGCGTACGCCATTCGTAATGCCGGAAACGCGCGGCGGCCGGCACCGGGTAGCGCTGCAGGAGCAGGAAATCGACCGCCATGTTCTCGGCGGCCCCGGCGGGGCGCACGGGCAGCGTGTGCAGCGCGATCACCGCTTCAGGCGCTTGAGCCGGATGTCGCGCAGCGCCTCGGTCAGCTCCGGCAGGTTGTAGAGCGCGGCGAAGGCCAGCGCGCCCTGGACCGCCTCGCGGGGCGGCAGCGGGTCAACCTCGGCCATCGTGCCCGCGACGATCGCGGCGAGCACCGCGGGCTTGAGCTCGTTCCAGTTGCGCTGCCGCGTGGCGCCACCCTCGGTGTAATACAGGCGGCGGTCGGTACCGACGTAGATGCGGATCTCCTTCGGCGCCGTGCCGGTCAGCTCCCGGACGACCAGCGGGTGCTCGCGGTCGTATTTTTGCGCCGCCGTGGCCAGCCAGCCCACCATCGTCGCGATGCGCTCGAGCGTCGCGGTGCGGATGCGCGCCTCGGGTTTCCCGGCCACCGGCGAACGCGGATCGCGCAGCGACTGGTTGAGCTCGGTGAAGTTGTATTCCTCCAGTGCGCGCGAGCGCTTGTCGCGCAGCTCCGTGCGCCAGTCGGCCAGGGTGCGGCTGATGCGTTCCGGCGTGACCCCGGCCTCCGCCGGGGGCTCGGGCGCCAGCAGCGCGTTGAACGCCGCCTGGCTCGCCTCCGCCTGCGCCTGCAGCTTCTTCTGGCGCGACCACAGGCCGAACGCGAACACGACGGCCAGCACGAACAGGCCCAGCAGGGCGGAGCCGAGGATGATCACCTGCGTCCGGCTCGGGCGGTAGCTGCGGCCGGGGTGCGCCGGCGCGGGCTCCTCGTAGGCCGGCTCCTCCTCCGCCGCGCCCATCGCCTGCGCCTCGAGCAGCAGCTTGTAGATGGGAATCGCCTGGGAAATGTTCTTCAGCTCGCGCGGCCCGAGGCGCGTCACGTGCAGCGCCAGCTTGTTGCGCACGACGTCGTACACCGTCTGCGAGATGCAGATGCCGCCGGGCTCCGCCTCGGCCTGCAGGCGCGCGGCGATGTTCACGCCGTCGCCCATCACATCCTGCTCGTTGACGAACACGTCGCCGAGGTGGATGCCCACGCGGTGCGTCAGGCTCTCCGCCGCCGGGCGGCTCTTGAGCTGCTCCGCGAAGGAGCGCTGCATCGCGAGCGCGCAGGCCACCGCCTGCACCGCGCTGGAGAAATACAGCAGCAGCCCGTCGCCGGTGGTCTTGAGCACCGAGCCGTGGTGCTGGACGCAGATGTCGCGCATCGCGTCGAAGTCGCGCTTGAGCAGCCGCAGCGTCGTCTCCTCGTCCGCCTGCATGCGCGCGCTGAAGCTGACGACATCGGTGAAGACGATCGCCGCCAGCGAGCGCTGGCCCGGCCCGGGCGGGACCGGCGGGGTGGACATGGTCGGCGGCATGGAGTCCATGGACGGGAACCCCGATAGCTAGGGATTTCTTCCCGGGGCGCAACCTGTGATTGGCGGCCACTCCTCCTGGAGCGGCGGTTCTGCGACCGCCGGCTCGCCAACGGCGCTCATAGAGCGCCGCTACGGCAATTGATTACTTTGTCCCGACGTCCAGCAGCTCGCGCACCTTGGTCAGCAGCGAACTCAGGGCAAAAGGTTTGGGCAGGTGCGCGCTGTTGCCGGCGGCCAGGCCCGCCAGTGCCGGCGGTTCGGTCGCGGTGCTGATCAGGCGCACCCCGCGGTGGGCCGAGCACAGCTGCTGCAGGCCGTCGAGCCCGCGCCGCGTGCTGGTGTCGGCGATCACGAGCTGCGGCGTCGCATTGCGCCCCGCGACCGCCTCGGCGGTCGGCGCCTCGATGACGGTGTAGCCGTCGATCACGAGGATGCCGGAGATCATTTTCCGCAGGCCTTCGTCCTGCTCGATCACGACCACCGCCTCCGTGCCCTGCGTCGAGGGCAGCACGCCCAGCGCGGTGACGCCGGAATCCTCGGGTTCGGCCGTTTCCGGCAGGAGCACCATGAAGGTGGTGCCGGACGTGCCGTTGCTTTCCACCGAAAGCTCGCCGCCCGCCTGGCGGATGAGCCGCTGGGCGGTGGGCAGGCCCAGGCCCGTGCCGTGGCTCTTCGTGGTGTAGAACGGCTCGAAGATCTTCTCGTGCAGCGCCGGCGCGATGCCCGCGCCCGTGTCCGTCACCATCAGCGCCACCTGGTAGCGCCGGTCCGCCCCGCCGGTGTCGCGGTTGAAGGTGCGGAGCGTGAGGCGCCCGCCCTCGGCCATGGCGTCGCGGGCGTTGAAGCAGAGGTTGAGCAGCACCTGCTGGAAATGGACGGGGTTGATGCGCGCGTTGCCGAGGTCGGACGAGAGCCGGAGCTCGACCTCGACGCTGTCGCCGCACACGCGGCGGATGATGTCGGCGATCTCGCGGATGAGCGTGTTGAAGTTGATCACGCCCGCCTCGCTGTCGCGGCGCCGGCTGAACTCCAGGATCTGCCGCGCGATGGCGGACGCCTTCAGGCCGGCGCGGTGGATTTCGTGGATGTCCTTGCGCGCAGCCGGCACGCCCGCGACCTTGGGGCCGACGATCTCGCAGTAGCCGTTGATGATCGAGAGCAGGTTGTTGAAATCGTGCGCCACGCCGCCGGCGAGCAGGCCGACCGTGCCGAGTTTCTGCGACTGCAGCAGCGCCTCGCGCTGGCGCCAATGCTCCGTGTGGTCGTGATACGTCACGACCACCGGCCCGCGGCGCCCGGTGACCGGGCGGTATTCCCAGCGCCCGTAGAATTCCGCGCCGTCCTTGCGGTAGAGCCAGCCTTCGCCCTGGCCGCCGGACGGCCGTCCCTGCCGGAGCTGGCCCAGCTCGGTGCGCGGCCCATGCAGCAGGCGCGTGTTCCGGCCCGCGAGCTCCGCCGGCTTGTAACCCGTGAGGCGGCAGAATTCCCGGTTGGCGAAGAGGATCGTGGCGCCGCCCTGGTGCCAGCCGTCGGAGGTGAGCACGGCGGGAACGGGCAGCACGGCAACCAGCGTGTGGTGGGCCGGCAGTTTGGGGCGTTTGCCGGCCATGATCAGGGCGCGAGGCGCTCGACGACCCAGTCGCCGCCGGGGTCGCGGCGGAAACGCAGCCGGTCGTGCAGGCGGCTGCGGCGGCCCTGCCAGAATTCGACCGTCACCGGCTCGAGCCGGTAGCCGCCCCAGTGCGGCGGCAGCGGAACTTCGCGTCCCTCGTATTTCTTTTCCACCACGCGGTAGCTTTCCTCGATCACGGCGCGGCCGGCGACGACCGTGCTTTGCGGCGAGGCCCACGCGGCGAGCTGGCTCGCGCGCGGCCGGCTGTGGAAATACGCGTCGGCCTCCTCGCGCGAGACGCGCGTCACGGTGCCCTCGGCGGTCACCTGGCGCTCCATCGCGATCCACGGGAAGAGCAGGGTGGCCTTCGCGTTGTCGGCGAGTTCGCGGCCCTTGCGGCTCTCGTAGTTGGTGTAGAAGACAAAACCGCGGCCATCGACCGCCTTGAGCAGCACGGTGCGGGCCGAGGGACGGCCGGTGCGGTCCGCCGTCGCCAGCGTCATGGCGTTCGGTTCGACCACCTTGGCCGCCTCGGCCTCGGCGAACCACTGTTCGAACTGCCGGAACGGATTCTTCGCGAGGTCCTTCTCGAGGAGACCCGCGATTCCGTAGTCCTTGCGCATGTCGGACAAAGCCATGCCCGCATGCTGGGGCGGCGCTCCGCCCTGTCAAAGGCAACCTCCGGGAATCTTTGTTATTTCGCTCGGGCCGTGGGGGTTCCGGGAACGTCCCCATCCCGGCGAGTCGCGGCTGGCCTCATGGTGGCTAACCTGCTTTACCGGCACCTTCCCCGCCGATGACTCCCGCGCGCTACCTTCACCGCCACCAAGCCGACCTCGTGCGCTTCCTGCAGGAGCTGATCCGGCTGCGCACGGTGAACCCGCCCGGCGAGAACTACGGCGAGATCGCGACGCTGCTCACGCGGACGCTGCGCGACATCGGCTTCAAGGCGCGCCGCGTCGCGGTCCCGCGCGCCATCCAGAAAAAGACGCTGCCCGACCTGCTTGATTACCCGCGCTACAACGTCGTCGGTTTTTGGGACGTCGGGGCGAAGCAGACGGTGCACTTCAACGCCCACTTCGACGTCGTTCCCGTTTCCGGCCAGTGGCGGTACGGCCCGTTCAACCCCGTGGTGGAGAAAGGCTGGATGTACGGCCGCGGCACGTCGGACATGAAAGGTGCGATCGCGAGCATCGTCTTCGCGCTGAAGGCGCTCCAGGCCACCGGCACCAAGCCCAATTTCAACGTCGAGGTCTCCTTCACCGCGGACGAGGAGACCGACAGCATCCTCGGCACCGGCTGGGTCACCGGCCGCGAGAAGCTCAAGGCCGACTACGCGATCGTCGGCGAGGGTGGCGAGGGCGACGTCGTGTGCTGCGGCCACAACGGCGTGGTGTGGCTCAACGTCCACGTCCACGGCAAGGCCGCGCACGGCTCGACCCCGCAGCGCGGTATCAACGCGCTCGAGAAGATGTCCGCGCTCGTGCTCGCCCTCGGCGAGTACAAGCAGGTGCTCGCGCGCCGGAAGTTCCGCGCGCCCGACGGCCAGATCCGCCGGCCCACGCTGAACCTCGGCGGTGTCTTCGCCCCGGGCGAGGGCGGCAAGGTCAACACCGTGCCCGCCGCCGCCAGCTTCAGCATCGACCGCCGCGTGCTCCCGATCGAGACGGTGCCGGTCGCCGAGCGCGAGCTGCGCGCCTTCCTCACGAAGGCCGCCGCCAGGATCCCGCAGTGCCGGATCACGATCGAGAAGATCTCGCACAACCACTCGTGCTACCGCGACCCCGCGACGCCGTTCGCCGCCGCGCTGCGCGCGAGCGTGGCCCGCGTCCGCCGCCGCCCGGCGCAGTTCACGGTGTCGACCGGCTTCAACGACATGCATTTCTTCGCCAACGAACTCCGCCTGCCGACCCTCGGCTACGGCCCCGGCGGCGAGAACTACCACGCCATCGACGAGCGCGCGAAGGTCAGCGACCTCGTCGAGTCGGCGGAGATCTACACGGACTTCCTGACGACGTTCCGCGGCTGACGCCGCGGGAACGTCGAACGTTCAACGTTGAACTTCCAACGCCGAACGGGCCGGTCCATTCCCGCACGTATCACCCGTGTTGCATCCGCCCAGCACGGGGGGGGCGAACCAGATACCTGGACGTTCAAAGTTGAAGGTTCAAAGTTCGATGTTCGCGGCTGAACTTCGTTCAGCTCCGCAGCCCCTGCCGGATCATTCCCACTGCGATCGCGGCGAGCAGCATGGAGACGATCTTGGAGATCGCGCGCAGGCCGGTGGCGCCGATCTTGCGGCCGAGCCACTCGCTGTAGTGCAGCGCGAGCACGACGAGCGCCAGGTTCGCCGCCAGCGCCACGAGGATGATCACGAGTCCCACGACCTGGTTCTGCGCGAGCACGAGCAACGTGGTGATCGACGCCGGGCCGGCGATCAGTGGCATGCCGAGCGGCACCACGCCGAAGTCCGGCGGCAGCTTCTCCGGCTCGGCGGCGGATTGCACGAGATCGCGGGCCGCGAGGATGAAAAGCACCAGGCCGCCCGCGATCTGGAAGTCGCTCACCGAGATGCCCACCGCCTTGAACACGCTCTGGCCGAGGAAAAGGAAACCCAGCGCCACGAGTCCGCCGGTCCACGTCGCCTGGTCGGCGATCTTCTGCCGCTGCCGGCGGTCGATGTTGTGGCCCAGCCCGAGGAAGATCGCCGCCAGCCCCACGGGATCGATCGCGATGAAGAGCGGGATGAACGCCTGCAGGAATTTGACCAGCCAGTCGGGCATGGCGCCCAAAATGGGTGCGTCGCCGAAAAAGGCAACGCAGCGGCGGCCCGCCTTCGGATCATTTTCACCCTCCTTTACCCTCTCTCGCCGCAAATGTTCGTATTACGAACATTCGCGGGCGGCGTCGGGCGGTTCTTCACCGGGCGGCGCGCTCGCCATTGTTCGTAATACGAACATTTGCGGCGCAGCGCGCACGAGGGGAGAGGGACCGATGGGGGTAGAGGGCGGCCTTAACTTGGACGTTGAACGTTGAAGGTTGAGCGTTCGATGTTCTGCCTTGTCCCCGTCATGTCCACCGCCCGGCTCGATTTCCACAACCTGACCCGCGAAGGCCTGCGTGCGTGGGCGGTGCGCCATGACTTCAGCCCGGTGCACGCGGCGCGGCTGTGGGCGTACGTCTACCTCGAGCGGGTCGAGGACTGGGCGCGGATGCCCGACCTGCCGGCGCGGTTTCGCACCGTCGCCGCCCGCGAGCTGCACTTCCGCACGCTGCCGGTCGCCACCGAGACGCACAGCCGCGACGGCTTCACCCGCAAGTACCTGCTCGCCCTCGCGGACGAGAAGAAGATCGAGACCGTGCTGATGCGCTTCACCGGCCGCGTCACCGCGTGCATCAGCAGCCAGGCCGGCTGCGCGATGGGCTGCGTGTTCTGCGCCACGGGCCAGATGGGATTCGCGCGCCATCTCACCGCCGCGGAGATCGTCGCCCAGGTGCTGCACGTCGAGGACGTCCTGCGGGCCGAGCTCGGGCCGGAGGCGCTGGCCGGCAAGCAGACCGGCGCGCTGCTGCGCAACGTCGTGCTCATGGGCATGGGCGAGCCGCTGCACAACTACGATGCCGTGATGCAGGCCGTGGACATCCTGTGCGACCCGGCCGGCCTCGCGCTCGGCACCAAGCGCATCACGCTGAGCACGGTCGGCGTCATTCCCGGCATCATCCGGCTGGCCGACGAGGCCCGACCCATCCACCTCGCGGTTTCCCTCCACGGTGCCACGCAGGCCGAGCGCGCCGCGCTTGTTCCCACCGCGAAGAAGTGGCCGCTGGACGAACTGATGGAAGCCTGTCGCTACTACATCGCCAAGCAGCAGCGCCGCATCTTTTACGAGTGGACCCTGATCGAGGGAAAGAACGACACGGCGGACAACGCCCACGCCGTCGGCCGCCTGCTCCAAGGCCAGGAGGCCCAGGTGAACCTGATCCCGCTCAACCCCACCACCGGCTACGACGGCCACCCCACCGGGCGCGAGGCGGCCAAGCGCTTCCAGCACATCCTGGCCGAATACGGCCTGCCCAGCACCGTCCGCCAGCGCCGGGGCATCGACATCGCGGCCGGTTGCGGGCAGCTGGCCTCCAACACAAAGTAGCAAGTGTCAGGTAACAAGTAACAAGAAGGCCGGCTTGGCGTCAGTACAGCCTCGGGTGCGTCCTGTTACTTGATCCCTGATACTTGTTACTTCTTCCCTGATTTAGCCTTTGCCAAACCCCGGGCGCACTCTACGTCTCAACCCCTCATGAAATCCGTCCGTATTCTCGTTACCCTGTTCAGCATCACCCTCGGCTGCCTGTCGCTTTCCGCCCAGACGCCGGCCGCCGCACCGGCCCCGGCCGCCAAGCCCGCCGCGCCGAAGGTCATCCCGACCGGCAAGCTCGCGTGGATCAACACGCAGGAGTTCGCCGCCGAGGAAGGCGGCATCAAGCAGCTGGTCCGCGTGATGAAGGAGCTCGAGCTCGAGTTCAGCAGCTCGCAGAGCGAACTGAGCCTCCTGCAGGAGAAGCTCCGCACGATCGTCGGCGAGCTGAAGAAACTGCAGGCCGACCCGGTCGCCAATGCCGACGCCATCAAGGCCAAGCAGACCGAGGGCCTCGGGATCCAGCAGGAGCTGCAGACCAAGCAGCAGCAGTTCCAGGCCGCGGTGCAGGCCGCCCAGCAGCAGAAGCAGGCCCCGGTCGTGGCCGAGCTGACGAAGGCGCTCAACGCCTACGCCAAGGAACATGACCTCGGCTTCGTGCTCGATATCTCGAAGCTCGGCGACGCCGGCGTCTACGCCCAGCCGGAGCTCGACATCACGGCCGACTTCATCGCGACCTTCAACGCAGCGCACCCGTAACCCGCGACCAAGCGCGGCATTTCCAGGCCCGGCTCACGCCGGGCCTTTTTTGTTGGTGGAGGCGGGACCAGGGGTCCCGCGAATTCAAACCGCAGGACTGCTAGTCCCGCCTCCAACTCACACCAATTTGAGCACCAGCGCCGACATGTCGGCCTTCTGCGCCTGGTCGGTCGCGAGCCAGGCCTTGGCGGCGGCGAGCGCCGGGGCGTCGGATTCCACGCCCTGGGTCTTCTGCCGCACGAGGCCGGCGACGAGCGTGAGCTGCGCGCGCGGGTCGTCGGGATTCGCCTGCGTGTCGCGCACCGCGGCGGCGGTGCCGCCGTCGACGAACTCCGGGGCCAGCACGCCCTTCTCGCCGAAAAATTGGGAAAGCGTGGCGCCGAGCGACTGGATGTGCGCCGTCGGGGAAACCGGCGCGGCATAGGCGAGGCCGTTGCCCTCGGGCAGCGCGCGCCACTCCATGTAGAGGCGCAGCTGCTCGTGGAACTGCTTCAGCACCGTGTCCGCGCTTGCCGGGGTCCAGCGGGTCGAGAACTGCTTCAGCTCGCGGAATTTCTTCACCTCCCAGATGCGCGCCACCAGCTCGAAGTCGTCGTTCTTGTTGCGCAGCGCGAAGGTCACCACGTAGTCGAGCCCGCCGGTGGAGCTCTCGCTGACCTCGCGGATGTTGTCCGCGCTCCATTCGACCGGGAAGAGGAAGTATTGCTGGCGGCTGGTCAGCGCGACCGCGGCCACGGCGTCGTAGCCGGCGGCGGCGGTGAAGGTCTCCGCGAACCACAGCGGCAGGCCGCGGCAGAAGCGGCCGGTGTCATCCTCCGGCTTGGTCGAGCGCTCCACCGCGTCGGCGAGGCCGGGCAGCGTGCACTGCGTGAAGGCCACGCGGCGCAGCTTGCCGTCCTTGCGCCCGAGCAGGTGCGGCGCGGCCGACTCGAGGCCGTAGAACCAGATCGGTTTGCTGATGCTCGCGAGGCTGATCTTGTTCGGCGCCGGCGCGGTGCCGGTGGCGGCGGCGGCGGCGACCTGCTCCTCGGTGGGCAGGGCCATCTCGTGGCCGGCCATCAGTTCGCCGATGGCGTTGGAAAAACCGAAGAGGCGTTCCTCGAGCTCCGGGCGGTTGAGGCCGAAAAGGATGTCGAGCACGTGCTGCGCCGCCTCGAGGTTGCGGATGGCGAGGTAGGCCTGCAGGAGGTTGAGGCCGGTCGCCGGGCCGTGGCGCTCCGCATCGTAGTGCGGCGCGACCAGCTCGATCAGTTCGCGCACCTGGCCGCGCACGCCGAGTTCGCCGGAAATCGCCACCAGCACGTCGGGCCGCGCGCCGGACGCCGCCAGCACCTCCTGGTAGATGACCACCGCCGCGGGCACGTCGCGGGCCTCGAGCTTCGCCTTGGCTTCGGCGAGCCGGGCGGTGACGCCGCCGCCGGCGGGGTTGGGTTGCGGCTTGTCGGAGGAGGAGAAAAATCCCATGCGCAAAAGCAAAGGGCGCGCCGGCGGCGTGGCGATGCTCTTTTGCAATTAGACGGGACAACTTCCCGGTCACGGCGTCAGCCCTCCCGGGCGCATCCAGCATGTGTCATGCTAATCTGTGCATCGTTGCCTTGCCCATCTTCCCCGCTTAACCAGTCAACCCGCCCGACCACCCCGTCATGAAATCCGGGAATCCGCCTAAAGATTTTCCGCTGCCCGAATTTCCCCTGGGCGCCCCCGACCGGTCCGAATCGGAGCGCTCCATTGAGCGATTCTTCCTCGATTCCGTCCAGGGCAACATCCTCAAGGGCCACGGCCGCGACGAAACCCGGCTGGTCTTTTTTCGCTTCACCGGAACGCCGGCACAGGCCTCGGCGCTGTTGCGCGAGGCCTCGGCGCCGGACGCCGCTGGCCAGCGGAAATGGGTCATGTCCGCGTGGAATCAGCTGAAGCAACGGGACTTTTTCCAGCGGACCTGGCGCCAGCGCGAACTCGTGAAGCGGAAAAGGGAGCGGCTTACCCTCCAGGAGGAGCGCAAGCTCGAGCATGACGAGCGAATCGCGGGCACCCAGCTTTTTGTCAGCGTGATGCTCACGCGGGCCGGGCTGAAATTCCTCCGCCAGGAGCCGCCTGACAGCAAATCGTTCCAACTCGGCCTGAAGAAGCGGATGGGCGGCGTGCTCATTTCCGGTGAAATGCTGGCGGAGCCTTATTGTTGGGAGGACACCCCGGACGATTTCCACGGGGTCTTCCTGCTCGCCTGTGACGATTGCACCACGGCCGACACCAACGTCCTTGCCCTGACCAAGTGGTGTGCGGATCGCCAGGCCACGGTCGTCGGCCCCACGGAAAAAGGGACCACCTGGCGGGAGGGCAAAAGCCCGTATGGCAACGGTTACTGCCCGCCCCGCGAACCTTTCGGATTCGCCGACGGCATCAGCTCGCCGCACTTTTTCGTCGATGAGCGGCTGAAGCAGCCGATGCGGGCCGACCGGCCCGTCGCCTGGGAATGGACCAACCTGCAGGCGGAAAATGTCTTCATCACCGAAGGCGCGCATGCCGGCGGTTCCTTCGCCGCCCTGCTCAAGATCGAGCAAAAGGTTGCCACCTTTCGCGCCCATGAGGCGACGGTTGCCGCGCTCCTCCAATCCCAACTCGGCCTGGCCGGCAACGTCGCGCGGTATGTGGCGCCGGCAGTCCTCATGGGACGAACCCGCCAGGGCTATCCGCTCAACGAGGTGATCGACCAGCTGCCGTCGACCGAGGCCGGCCTGCGCGCCCTGTTTCCGTCCGGGCCCACCATCAATCTCAACGATCCGTCCGCCCCGCCGCCTTCGCCGCCGCCCTGGCTGAACGAATTCGATTTCGAACCGCGTCCGTACACGGGCACGCCGCCGCCCTCGGTCTCCGGTTGTCCCTTCCACATGCACCTGCGCAAGATGAACCCGCGCACCAGCGCGCTGCGTCATCCCGACAAAAAAACGATCATCCGGGCGCAGCCGGTGCGACGCGGCACCACCTACGATCCCGACGACGTGCTGGCCAGGGCCGAAGCCGCGGGCGGCACGAACTGGCCGGATGCCGGGGTCGGCCTGCTGTTCTTCGCCTACATGAGCGACCTGGGCGCCCAGTTCGAACAGCTGCACACGCACTGGGCGGGCGACGCGGGATTCCCGGTGCTGGACGCCACCACGAAAAGCGGCCGCGACCCGGTCATCGCCCGGCCCGACGTGCCGCCGGCCAACAATCCCGCGGCCGCCGCCCCGCTGATGTTCGGCAATGTGGCGCTGCCGAAAATGCCGGAGGTGCTGAAACGCCTCGGCGGCGTCTACCTGTATGTGCCGTCGATCCGCTGGCTGGAGAATGTTTCCTGAGCCATGAGTCCCGGCCGTGTGTTCCAGTGGTTCGTCTACCAGCAGGATTACCTGTGGTTTCTGACGGCGTTTGGCTGGGCGGCGCTGTGGGTCGCTTGGCGCCGGTCGGGGCGCGCTGCCGCAGAGCTCAACTGGCTGCCGTGGGGCGCCGCTGCCGCCTTGTTGACGGCCGGCGTGGAAGTTTCGCAGCTCGTCATCCCGGTGGAGATCGAACCTAACATGGTCCCGTGGCTCGCGTGGGATCTCCTTCTTGGGGGAGTCCATGCGCTCCTTGTTACCGGGCTGGGCTGGACGCTGGTACGGGGGAAAAAATGGGCTGCGTTGCGTGTCTTGCTTTGGCTGATCCTCGCGCTGGCAGCGGCCACGCTTCATTATTTCAAGCCCCTCGCCGGCTCGATTACGCTCGCAGTGCTAGTTTTCAGCGCGGTCTGGCTGCAGCTGCGTCAACGTGCTGGTGCCAGCGGCGGGCGCCTCGCGCTTCTCAGTCTGGCCGGTTCGGTGTTACTCGCCACCAATGGACCCTTGGCGGAGGGTCTTGGCCTGCCACATCGCTACACGGAACTCAGTCCCTATGGCTTGGCTGCCGGCTGCTGCCTTTTGTTTTCCGCGATTGCCGCCGGGTTTGTCGTCCACCAACACGCCGAGTCTTCATCCGTTTCGTCGTCAAACAAAACAGACCTGCGTCTTCTCGTCCGGGCCCAAACACTTTGGTTGATCCTCGGATTGGCGCTGGCGACGGTCATGAGTGCTTGGGCACGCGCAAGCTTCGAAGGGAACCTGCTGTCCCGAGCCAAAATGGCGACGGCGTTGATCGACACGAAATATCTCGAAAGCCGTCTTGGCCGGGATTTCCAAGTCAACGCCCTTACCGTGACCGCCTTCCAAGGAAACGTCATTACTGAATACCGCTCGGACAGCATCGCCCGGTATCCTTTGGCCGCTTCCCTGGGCGCGTCGCTCGCTTCAATCGAAGTGGCCAATCCAGACGCGGATTGGGCGATGATCGTCACCATGCGGGCCGGCCGGTTCCTGCAATTTTCCCATTCTTCACGCCTGCCGCCAGCACGTGTGCCTGGGGCAAACGGCGACTACGGGCCCCCGGACAGATCCACGTGGAATGCTTGGGCTGAAAAGAGGGCCTATGTGCTTGGTCCGACTCCCTTCTACTATGGGACCACGGTCCAGGTCCGCGCGCCGCTTGTCTCGGCTGGCGGAAGAATGCTCGGCTGGGTTATTTTTGACGAAGGCGTTGCTCACTGGCTCGCCGCCCAAGTTCAGGCGCGACTACTCGCCTTTGTGGTCATCGCCCTCGGCAGCGCCCTGCTCGTGGTCAACTGGCAGCAGCGCATCCGCGAACGGGTGCGCGCTGCCGCGCGACGCGAGGCTGATGCCGCGCTCGCCGCCAACCGGGTGAAGGCGGCGTTCCTCGCAAAAGTGAGCCACGAGCTGCGCACGCCGATCCAGAGCCTGCTCGGCTACAGCGAGCTGCTGCGGCAGCGCGTGGCCGACGATCCCAAGGCGGCCGGGTGGCTCAGCTCCCTGCACCAGCACGGCGAGTTGATGACGCGTCTCGTCAACGATCTCATCGACCTGGGCGCCATCGAGGCGGGGGCCTTCCAGTTGTCCGCGCGCCCGGTCAATCCGGCGGATCTCGTCGCGCAAGCCGTCGAAAGCTTCCGGCCCCGCGCCGAAACCCGGCAGCTGAACCTGGCCAGTTTCATCGACGGCAATGTACCGCCGTGGGTGTCGCTCGACGGCGAGCGATTCCGCCAGGTGCTCACCAACCTCGTCGGCAATGCCCTGAAGTTCACCGAGCGGGGCGGCGTGACGGTGGCCTTGCGCGCGGAGAACCCCGATCGGCTCGTGCTGACCGTGCGCGACACCGGGCCGGGCATTCCGCTTGCCGAACAAAGCCGGCTCTTTGTTCCCTTCTCGCGCCTGGAGCTCACCGCCGACAAGGAGGGCTCGGGGCTCGGCCTGACCCTCTCCGCCGCCCTTTGCCGTGCCATGGGCGGCGGCCTCGACGTGGAGAGCGACGGGGCGACCGGCACCTGCTTTATCGCTTCCGTTCAGACCCCACCCGTCCCGGCACCGTCAGTCATCGAACCGGTCGAGATTTCCTCGGCCTTGCATGGCCGGCGCGTCCTCGTGGTCGACGACAATCCGCTCGTGCGGGAACTTTTCATCGCCTTTCTCACGGAGCACGGCGCGCTGTGCGCCGCCGCCGCCACGGGCGCGGAGGCCCTGGCGCATGCGGGTGCCAGTGAGTTCAACGCCATCATCCTCGACCTGGCGTTGCCGGACGGCGATGGCACCGACTTCGTCCAACCCCTCCGGGAACGCGCCGATGGTGCCCGCATCGTGGGGGTGAGTGCCCATGCCGGCTCAGCGGATCGCGCACGGGCCCTGGCCGCCGGCATGGATGCCTTCCTCACCAAGCCGGTGCCGCTCGGCGTCCTCACCGCGGCCGTGGTGGAGGTTTCCGGCGGACGGCCCGCGGCCAATCCTGCGTTCCGCACCGCGGATGCCTTGCGAGAACGCCTCACCCGCCAGTTCGTCCGCGAGCTGCCGGCGCAACGGGAAGAACTCGCGGCCGCCCTGGCCGCCCGCGACTGGCCGCGCCTCCGGTCCCTGGCCCACCACCTCAAGAACAGCGCCGTCGTGGTGCGCGACGACGCCCTGTTCGACGTCTGCACCGGCCTGGAGCAGGCGGCCCTCGATGGCAGCGAAGCCGCCGCCATGCGCTGGTGGACACGCTGTTTGCCCCACTTCGATCGCTGGCTCGGCGCGACCACCCTTTCCTCCGTCGCTACTCCGGCGGAAAAACCCAACCAAAACTAAAACATCCCATGTCGTTCCACCGTCCCACCAAGCCCAAGGCGAGCCCGAATCCGATTCCGGCCGAAAACTACTACCCCTTCGGTCAGAAATCCGCCGCCCTGCTGGGTCTGTTGCTGACGAGCGACGGCGAAGTCACCGCCTTCGCCTATCGCCGGCCTTCGCTCGATATCACCAAGCCTTGGGACGCCGCCAACGACATGGTGGAGCTCTACCGCACCGATCCGATCAAACTCAAAGCGGGCACCGTGCCCTTCACGTTGACGTTGGCCGCGGACAAGGTCGGGTTGCTTACTATTGAACCGCGTGGCTGGTCATATGTCTATGAGGTGAGCCGCACCCATTTCCTCGGCCTTTCGAATCCCTTCGGTGACGGCGAGATTCCCTACGACAAGTTCGGCGGCACCAATCGCCCGGCGGAGCAGGAACCCAACCGGGTGTTCAACGGCGTCTTCTCCTACGATCCCACGGCCATCGAACTCAAGAAGCGCGCCACGGTCACGCTCGTCGACGTCGAGAGCAAGGGCCAGAGCTGCGAAGCTATCAGCATCTCCGCCTTTGATGACGCCCAAAACGGGATCGCCGGCGGCATCCTCATCGCCATCCGCGTGAATGCCGACAACTACGCCGACGGTTGCGCGTCCCTGGAATTCACCGGCGGCCATACCGTGAACGTGATGGTCGGCGGCAAGCTGGAGTCACGCAGCAAGCTCATTCTCAACACCACGGCCATCACCCGGAAATCCGCGAAACCCTGAGCCGAGATCGTGCAGTTGCTCTCCGCTTACGCTGGATGACAGAACAAATCGAAAGGCGGAGCGCGATGATCCCACCGTGTTGAGGAAAACTCCGCCGGAAAGAAGCGCCTTGGGGACAAGTCGCTCCACCTTCAACGGCATGACTCCAGCTCAGCCGTTTCCCACCGATCCGGCCTCCCGGCTGTGCCGCTACCGGCGCGCCTTTTCGGCCGGCCGGCCGGCCGGGCCAATTTCCCGGTTCCCTTTCCCCGCCTCCCGCGCAGACTGCCGCGGTTTTGCGATAGGGTAGAACCATGTCACCCGAAAAAAAATCCGCCCGTGTCATCCTGGTCGAGGACCATACCATGGTCCGCCAGCTGTTCGCCCATCTCATCCGCGAGGAGCTGGGCCTGGCCCTCGCCGCCGACTGCACCACCGTCGCGGAAGGTGCCGCCGCCCTCCTCGCGGAG
The DNA here is from genome assembly GCA_048497945.1 of Verrucomicrobiota bacterium. Classification (GTDB taxonomy): domain Bacteria; phylum Verrucomicrobiota; class Verrucomicrobiia; order Opitutales; family Opitutaceae; genus Lacunisphaera. Next base: position 41,862 of record JBEHYX010000018.1, read on the forward strand.
AAGCCCGACCTCGCCATCGTCGACTGGATGCTGCCGGACGGCCGCGGCTTCGACCTCGTGCGCAACGTCGGCCCGAAACTCCCGCGCACGCGCTGGCTGTTCATTTCCTCCAATGAGCAGGGCCACCTCGTCCGCGAGGCCGTCAGCCTCGGCGTGCAGGGCTTCGTGATGAAACGCTCCGACCTCTCCACGATGCGCGAGGCGGTGCGCCGGGTGCTGGCGGGCGAGACTTACTACTGCCCGGCGAGCGCAGCGCTGCTGGTCGACCGCATGGTGGGCGAGGGCCAGACGATGGGCGTGAACCTCACGAGCCGCGAACGCGAGGTGCTGCGGGGCTTTGCCCGCGGCGAAAATCCCAAGGTCCTCGCCGACCGCCTGGGCGTGAGCACCAAGACCGTGCAGAACCACCTCTCGATCCTGAAGGACAAGCTCGGCCTGCCCGAGCCCGCCGCGCTGGTCCACTACGCGATCAAGCACGGCTACATCGAGGCGCCATGACCCGGCGGCGCCGGTCAAATGCCAAATTCCAGACGCCAGGGGCCAAACAATTTTTGGCTCTGCATCCTTGAATCTGGTCCGCTGACTTAGCGCCTGGCTGCTGGCGTTTGTGCTTTGCGCGGCTTCGCCGCGCGGGATTTCTTCCCCGTCAAAACTCCGCGGCTCCCGGGCAAACCGGGGCGCCGTTCTGGCAGGATGGCGCCATGCGCAGCGGATTCGAAGCCCTGATGATCGGGATGGCCTTCTTTCTCGGCCTGCTGTTTGCCGTGTGGGGCTGGTACGAATGGTATCTCGGCAAGGAAAACCGCACCCCGCGCAAGCCGCCGACCCGGCCGCCATATCGCCGGCCCTGATCGTACGCGCTCCGCGGGAATCATCCCGTTGAAGGTGGGGCTACTTGTCCCCAAGGCGCTTCCTTCCGGCGGAGCTCCCCCAGCGCGGTGAGGTCACCGCGCTCCACCTTTTGCCTTGTCCTGCCATCGGGCGATGGCGGGAAGCAACGGTGCGATCCGGCTCAGTGCGCGGCCAGCTTCGCCAGCACCGCGGCCTTGAGCTTGAGGCCGGGCTGCTCGCGCCACGCGATGACGGGCGCGCCGAAATAGCGGGCCGTGTTCTTCGCGCCCCAGTCGGTCGTGGCGATGCAATACGTGCGCGCCGGGTCGACCGACTCCGGGCCCGCCGCGAAACAAAACTCGCCGTGCCGCTGCGCGAAGGGTGTGTCGGGTGTCAGGTTCGCCGCCGCCAGCAGCCGGGTGAGGCGCGCGCCATCCACCTCGGCCACGAAGATCGCGCCGTCGAAGCGGACGCAGGCGTCGAACTGCAGGCGCGCCACTTCGCCTGCGGGCAGGCCGGCGCCGAAGGTGGTGTTGCCGATGAACGCCGCGTCCACGTTCGCCGCCGTGCGCAGCGCGGCGGCCGCGAAACACCCGGCTTCCGGCGGCGTGAGGGCGGCGGCGGTGTGCCCGACCACGGCGCGGTCCTCGTCGGTGAGATATTGCGCCATCACCTTCGCGATCGTCGCCTGTATTTCCGGGTCGGCCGGTCCGCCGGCCGGCAACGCCACCTGCTCGAGGCTCCAGCGGGCCTCGCCTTGCGCATCGTGGGTGAGCCACGCCAGCGAGACGTGCGAATTCCACGAGCCGGAGTGAAAATAAACCGTGCGGCCGAACGGCGCGACGAACCGCTGGTGGTCGTGCGCCCCCGCGAAAAGCGTGCCGTCCGGCACGAGCGGCAGCAGCCCGCAGTCGGCGGCAATGCCGGCATGGCTGAGAATGACCGGCAACGGCTCGTGGGCGAGGAGCGCCGGCAGGTTCGCCTGCGCCCAGGCCGCGGTCGGCTGGGGCGCGAGGGTGGGGCGCACCGCCACGCGGTAAACATTCAGCACGTCGGTGCCGACCCCGATCACGCGGGCTTGCTGGCGTCCGAGCGGCACCGACACCGACGCCGGGGCGAAGGGTTTGCCGGTGGCGCGGTTGACGAGGTTGCTCACGACCTTCGCGCCGGTCGCCTCGATGCGCGCGACCGCCTCGTCGAGCAGCATGAATTCCGACTCGTGGTTGCCGAGGTTCACGACCGTCGGCGCGCGCTTCACCAGCGCCGCGTACATCGCGAAGTCGATCGCCCCCGCGGAGCGCTGCGCGATCGCGTTGCCGTATTCCTGCGTGTCGCCGTCGAGGAGAATCGCCATCGGCAGGCCCGGGTGGGCGGCGCGCAGCTGGTCGACAAAACCCACGAGCTCCGCGGTCCGGTCGTAGGCCGAGTGCTGGTCGCCCAGCACCAGCACGACGGCCTCGGGCGAGGCGGGCGCGGCGATGAGCCGTGCCCCCAGCAGAACAAAGATCAGCAGGAGCCCGCGCGATTTCATCGCCCTTAATGAGTAAGCGAATAAGGAAAGGGCAACGGTTGTTTGTTGCTCGCCCAGCCAGGTGGAACCTGCACTCCGTGCAGGTTGGCCTCGAGGGCCGTTTAAGCACCCCACATCCAAGGCCAGCCCGAATCCGTTGCCACCAAACCTTTCGCCAGCGGATTTCCTAAGATGTAATCGTATGCCTGCCGCAGGCTCCGGCGGTCCCGAATTCGATGATCGAAAAAATTGTCCTGCCAGCGAATGCCAAACTGCCAGGCGGTGAAACGTTTCCATTCCGCAATGGTCCGGCTCATTGCCCGGTTCTCCGCAAACGCCAGCAAGGCGTGCAAATGATCGGGCATCAACAGCAGCAAGGTGCAATGCCAGCGGCCGGCATCGTGATAATGCCTCGCGCTCGCGAGGAGCGGCCTGGCCAAAACGGGCTCAGTGAGTGAAACCGGCTGCGCGGCACTCGCGCGCAAACGCACGTGGTAAGTGGCGCCCGATTCCACCCAAGCGGGAGTGGCATGGTGCAGTCGCTGGGGAAACTGCCGCGCCCCAGCGGCAAGCTTGGGGCGATAGACCATAACGCCGGCGAAACCAACCGGCACGGAGTGCCGGTTCCACCACGCCGTTGTTTCTTTTCTGTAATCGCCGGCCCGTTTCCCGCGTTGACCGGGCGGGGTGGGCGGGTAGTTAGACCCTTCCGCCTTCGCCCTCCGGGCCGCGGTGGGACAAGCCCGCTCAATGAACCGCGTCTACATCAAGACCTACGGCTGCCAGATGAACGAGCGCGACAGCGAGGCTGTCGCGGCGCTCCTGCGCGCGCGCGGGTACCGGATCGTCCAGGACGAGGACGCGTGCGACGTCATGCTGCTCAACACCTGCAGCGTGCGCGACCTCGCGGAGCAGAAGGCGATCGGCAAGGCCTCCGCCGTGGCGCAGCGCAAGCGGCGCAACCCGCGCTTCGTCCTCGGCGTCCTCGGCTGCATGGCGCAGAACCGCGGCGCGGCGCTGCTCGACGCGCTGCCCGACGTCGACCTGATCGTCGGCACGCAGAAATTCCACCAGGTGCCGGACTACCTCGACAACCTGCGCGCCGCGCAGGAGGCCGGCGCGCCCGTCGGCAGCACGATCATCGACATCGCCGAGGAAGCCGGTTCGCAGAACACGATCCGCGACCACGTGCTCGAGGAGAAGCAGGTCACGGCCTTCGTCTCGATCCAGCAGGGCTGCAACATGGACTGCGCGTTCTGCATCGTGCCGAAGACGCGCGGCGACGAGCGCTCGCGGCCGATGGACGAAATCGTGCGCGAGTGCGAGCAGCTCGCCGACCGGGGCGTGAAGGAAATCACGCTGCTCGGCCAGATCGTCACCAGCTACGGCCGCCGCGACTACCAGCACACCGGCGGCGTCACCCCGTTCGTCCAGCTGCTCGAACGCGTGAACGCCATCCCCGGCATCCGGCGCATCCGCTTCACCTCGCCGCACCCGCGCGGGTTCAAGGACGACCTCATCCAGGCCTACGGCCGCCTGGAGAAACTCTGCGAGTACGTGCACCTGCCGCTGCAGTCCGGCTCGGACCGCATCCTCAGGGCGATGAACCGCCCGTACTCGCGCGACCGTTACAAGCAGATCGTCGACGACCTGCGCCGCGTGCGGCCCGACATGTATTTCTCGACCGACGTCATCGTGGGTTTCCCCGGCGAAACCGACGAGGATTTCGCGCAGACCCGCGAGCTCTTCGAGGCCTGCAACTACGACATGGCTTTCGTCTTCCGGTATTCCATCCGCAGCGGCACGCCGGCGGCGGAGCGCGGGGACCAGATCCCGGACGAAGTGAAGGAGGCGCGCAACGAGGAGCTGCTGCGGATTCTCCGCGAGAACTCCAACCGCCGCAACGCCACGCTCGTCGGCTCCACCCAGGAGGTGCTGGTCGAGGGCCCGGACAAAAAGGGCCTTGGCTACATGGGCCGCACCCGCGGCAACCGCATCGTGCACTTCGCCGCCCACGACCGCCTCATCGGCGAGCTCGTGCCGGTGAAGATCGAGCGCGCCTCGACGGCGGTGCTTTACGGCTCGCTCGCGCTCGTCGGAGTTAATGTTTGAACCACAGAGGCACAGAGACACAGAGTACTTGTCCTTTTCAGCCACCTTTCTCTGTGCCTCCGTGTCTCTGTGGTTAATTTGAATTCATGAGCCTCTTCCTCGCCACCCTTCTCCCCGGCCTGTTCCTCGTCCTGCTCGGCGCCGTCCTGTGCTGGAACGGCGCCCCGGTCGCCGCCCGCGCCAAGGCGCTGCCGCGCTCGAAGGAGGCCGCGTGGGTGCTGTTCTCCGCCGGCGCGGTCTGGTTCATCTGGCGCGTTTCCCGCCTGAGCGAGGCGGACCTCATCTTTTTCCAGAAACCGACCCTGGTCATGCTGGGCTTCGCCGTGCTGGCGGTGCTCTCGGTCATCTACACGCCGGAGTTCCTCGCGGTGCGCGCGCTCGCGATCATCATGCTCGTCGCCGCCGAGCCGCTGCTCACCGCCGGCTTCATGGATTTCCGCTGGCAGGTCTATCCCTACAAGATCGCCACCTACGTCGGCATCAGCGCCGCGATCTACTTCGCGGCGTATCCCTTCCGGCTCCGCGACTTCTTCGACTGGCTGTTCCGCTCCGCGAGCCGCCCGCGCCTGCTCGGCGCCGTGCTGCTCGGCTACGGCCTCGTGACCAGCGCCGCGGCCTTCACCTACTGATGTCCGCGTCGCCGACCGCCCTGCTCATCCTTGCCGGCCCGGCCGGCGTCGGCAAAAGCACGCTTTGCGACCGCCTCGTGCGCGAGGTGCCCGGCTTCGAGCGCGTCGTCACCGCCACCACGCGCCCGCCGCGGCCCAACGAGGTCGATGCGCGCGACTACCACTTCCTGTCCGAGGCCGAGTTCGACCGCCGGCTGGCCGCCGGCGATTTCCTCGAATGGGCCTGGGTCCACCGGCGCTACCGGTACGGCACGCTGAAGTCCGCCGTGCTCGACCGCCTGCCGCAGACCAGCCTCGTGATGAACATCGACGTGCAGGGCGTGCGCAGCGTCCGCACCGCCGCCGCCCAGACGCCGCTGCTCAAGGGGCGGCTGGTCACGATGTTCGTCGCGCCCGACTCGATGGACGTGCTGCGCGAGCGCCTGCAGGGCCGCGGCGCCGTCAGCGCCGAGGAGCTCGAACGCCGCATGATCAGCGCCGAGGCCGAGATCGCCGAGCGCAACAGCTACGACTATGTGATCCACAGCGGCACCAAGGAGCAGGACTTCCGCGCGCTGCTGGAGTTCTGGGCGCAGGCGCAGCGCAAGCTCGCGACCTGATGTAGGGGCGGACCTTGGTCCGCCCTTCTCCCTCGGGCGGAGCAAGCTCCGCCCCTACAACAGAAACCCATGCCGACCTTCCCGATTTCCGACCACTGCGACGGCACACGCTTCTTCAATCCGGTCGGGCCCGGGCCGCGGCCGTTTTCCGATTTGTGGAAGTGGCGGCGCGAGCGCGCCCGGGGCTCGGCCACCGCGTGGCCTGAAGCGATCCCGCCCGCGCCGCCCGTGCGCCTGCCGGAGCAGGTGGCCGCGGACCGGGTGGCGGTCACGTTCATCGGCCACGCTTCGTTCCTGCTGCAGTTCGGCGGGTTCACCGTGCTGACCGACCCGGTTTTTTCCACGCGCGCCGGCCCGCTGAACCTGTTCGGCCCGCAGCGCGTGTGCCCGCCGGCGCTGCGGCTGGGCGAGCTGCCGCGCGTGGACGTCGTGGTGCTCAGCCACAACCATTACGACCACCTCGACCTCGCCGCGCTGCGCTGGTTGTCGCGCCACCGCGCGCCGCGTCTCGTTGTGCCGCTGGGCCTGAAGGCGTGGCTCGAGGCGCGCGGGGTTGCGAACGTTACCGAGCTGGATTGGTGGCAGGAAACCCGGCCGCTCGACGGCCTCGAGGTCACGTGCACGCCGGCGAGGCACTGGAGCTCGCGCACGCCGTGGGACCGCGGCCTCACGCTGTGGGGCGGGTACTGGCTGCGCACGCGCTTCGGTTCGCTGTACTTCGCCGGCGACACCGCGTGGGGGACTCACTTCGCCGCCATCCGCACGCGGCTGGGTTCGCCGTCCGTCGCGCTGCTGCCGATCGGCGCCTACGAGCCGCGCTGGTTCATGGAGTCCGTGCACATGAACCCCGCCGAGGCGCTGAACGCGCACCTCGCGCTCGGCTCGCGCCACAGCGTGGCGATGCATTTCGGCACCTTCTGCCTGACCGACGAGGGCATCGACGCCCCCGCGCGCGAACTGGCGCGGGTCCGGGCGGAGCGGAACGTGCCGGCCGACACCTTCACGGTGCCGGCGATCGGCGAAACCCGCCTGCTTCCGCTCGCCTGAGGCGCCGGCGCCGCGTCACTGCACCGAAGCGACGATCGTGGCCAGCGCGTCGTCCAGCGCCTGCACGCTCACCGGCTTGATCAGGTGCGTGACAAAGCCCGCCTCGCGGCTCAGCGCGATGTCCGTCTCCATGCCGTAGCCCGACAGCGCGATGCCGCGCAGGCCGAACTGGTCACGCAGCTCCGCCATGAGTTCGTAACCGCTGCCGTCGGGCAGGCCGATGTCGGACAACACAAGGTCGAAGGCGCCCCGTGCGGCCAGGCCGCGCGCCTGCGCCAGGCTGCCGGCGGACTCCACCTCGTAGCCCCGCCGCTGCAGCAGGCGCATCAGCGACTGGCGCGTGGCCACATGGTCCTCCACGAGCAGCACGCGCAACCGGCGGCCGTCCGGGTTCAGCGGCGGCGCCGAGTGCTCGACGGGCGGCGCCGATTCCGTCCCGGGCGAACGCGCCACGGCGAGCGGGAAGGAAAGCGTGAAGGTCGAGCCCGTGCCCGGGCCGGCGCTCGTCGCGGAAATTTCGCCGTCGTGCAGTTCCATCAGCATGCGGGTGATGGCAAGGCCGAGGCCCAGCCCGCCGAAGCGGTGGCCGCTGCTGGTCCGCGCGTGGTTGCCCTGCACGAACGCCTCGAACACCCGCACCAGCTCCGCCGGCTCCATCCCCACGCCGGTGTCGGTCACCCGGATGATGAAGCGGTCGCCGGCGTTTTCCGTGGCGATGATGATGCTCCCGTGCGGCGGGGTGAACTTCGCCGCGTTCTTCAGCACGTTCCAAAGCACCTGCTGCAGGCGGACCGCGTCGGCCGAGATGGCGCTGCGCGTGGCCCGCTGGCGGAAGGTCACCACCAGCTGCTTCTCGTCGATGTCCGCCTGCGTCGTGGCGAGCGCCTGGCGCAGCGCGTCGTGGCCGTCCACCGGCTGGAGCGTGAGGCTGAGCTTGCCGCGCGTGATGCGCGTGAGGTCGAGCAGGTCGTCGATCAGGCGCGCCTCGAGCATGATATTGCGGGCGATCTGATCGAAGTCGGCGCGCACGCCCGTGCCCAGCAGCGGGTTGGCCGCGGCCTCGGTGGCGAGGAGCAGCACCGGGTTCAGCGGCGTGCGCAGCTCGTGGGAGAGCGCGGCGAGGAACTCGTCCTTGGCGCTGTTCGCGAGCTCGGCGGCGTCGCGCGCCTGCCGCAGCTCGACGAGGAGCTTCCGGACCTGGTACTGCCGGCGGCGCGAACGCAGCGCGACCTCGACGGTGCTGACCAGCGTGGCGGGGCGGAACGGCCGCTCCAGCAGCGTGACATTGCTGTTGGCGCCGAGGGCGACGAACCGGCGGGCGCGCTCGGCGCCGGCGCTGCCGCTGGTCGTGATCAGGGCCACGGGCACGTCGGACCAGGCCGGCTGGCGCTTGAGCAGGCTGAAGAACGTCCCGACGTTGCCGTTGGTCATCACCTCCTCCGCCAGCAACACCGCGCCGCAGCCCTCGCGGATCTTTTCGCCGAGTTCGGCCATGTTCCGGATGATGACCCCGACCCAGCCGGCGTCCGCGAGGAAACCCGCCGTCAGCGCCGCATCGCTGCCCGTGGGCGCGAAGATCAGGGTCCGGTACTCGTGTTCCGGCGCCACGTTCTCCGCCCAGGCCGGCTCCGCCCCGACAATGGTTGGCGCGACAACCATGGCTAGGCTCCGGGGGCTTTCGGCTGGGCCATCATCGGCACGCCGGTCAGGACGCCGTGGAATCCATCCAGCGGTTCGCCGACGGTGACGCCGCCCTGCGCGAGGGAGAATTCCCGGATCGTGCGCTCATGGTTGCCGCTGCGTTTCTTGACGACGGAGATCGCCTGGCGCACGGCGCCATCCGTTTCAAAATACCGCAGCAGCACGACGGTGTCGGCGAGATAGGTGAGATCCACCGGCGTTTGCATGGAGCCCACCAGGCCCTGCTGGGTCAGGATGAGCAGCGTCGTTACGCCCTGCTGGTTCAGGAACGCCAGCAATTCGTGCAGTTGCAGGGTGAGGTGGCGCTGGTCGGGCATCGCGTGGAGGTAGCCGTTGAGGCTGTCGATCACCACCATGCGCACGCCTTCCTGCAACACGCCGTACTTGATGCGGTAGGCGAGCTCGCCCGGCGAAATCTCCGCCGGGTCGACCTGCTGGATCTGGAGGCGGCCGTCGTCCAGCGGGCCCTGGACGTCCATGCCCAGCTGCCGGGCGCGCGACAGGAGCGTGCCGACGGTCTCGTCAAAGGTGTAGAACATCACCGGCTCGCCCCGCGCCGCCGCCGCCAGGGCAAAGCTCATGGTCAGGGTGGACTTGCCGGTGCCGGCCGGGCCCATGAAGATCGTGCTGGTACCGCGATCGAGGCCGCCGCCCAGGAGCTCGTCCAGCGCCTTGATCCGGCTCGAGGTGTTCTCGCGGTGGAATTGCGTGTGGTGCTCCGCGGCCACCAGGCGCGGGAAAACGACGAGGCCGCCCGTTTCCATCAGCAGGTCGTGGTTGCCTTCGCGGAATTTCACGCCGCGGATCTTCTGCACGCGCAGCTGGCGCCGGGACACCCCGTACTCGGGCGAGGTCTTGGTCATGAGGATCACGCCGTGCGCCAGGCTCTCCACCTGGTCGTCGACGTCGTTCCTGCCGGAATTGTCGTCGAGCATGAGCACCGTGCATTTCTGCCCGGCGAAATACTGCTTCAGATAGAGGATCTGGCGGCGGTAGCGCAGCGCCGTCTCCGACATCAGGCGCAGCTCGGAGAGCGAGTCGAAGACCACGCGCATCGGTTTCACGCGGTCGACCTCGTCGAGCAGGGCCTTGGTGGTGCGGTTGAGCTCGACCTCGGAGGGACTGAAGAAGGTCGTGTCGGACTCGCCCTTGATCTGGGCCTCGAGCGCCGAGAGCTCGAACAGGTGGATCTTGGAAAGGTCCCAGCCGTGCGAGGCGGCGACCTCGTTGAGCTCCACCGTCGTTTCGGAAAGCGTGATGTAGAGCCCGCGCTCGCCGCGCTTTTCGCCCTCCTGCAGGAACTGCAACGCGAGGGTGGTCTTGCCGACCCCGGGTTCGCCCAGGATGAGATAGACGCGGTTGCGGGGCAGCCCTCCGTTCAACACATCGTCGAAGCCATCGATGCCGGTTTTGCAAAGGTCTTGGGGTGCGATGGGCGGCGGGCTCATGGCAAACGGTGGTAGTCTCTTGTTTTTCAATAAGATACGTGCCGAGTGCCGTTTGGGCACGGCACGTGGTAAAAAACTAGACCGCCGCCGCATCTTCTGGTGCGTCACTTTCTGGCCGAACTGCGGTCCCGCCGCCGTGGCGCCGGCTCAACCGGGATCAGGCCGTCGCTTCCTTCCTGGCAGGGCAAACCGAAAGGTGGAGCGCAGTGACCCCACCGCGCTGAGGAAACCCCCGCTGGAAGAAAGCGCCTTGGGGACAAGTCGCTCCACCTGCAACCGCACGATTCCGCTCAGCGGTGCTTGTTGCGGTACTCCGCGCTCTTGCGCAGGTCGTCGCGCACGTCGCCTTCGGTCCAATTCCGCTCGAGCATATTCTTCCGGTAGGTGCGCAGGCCGCTCTCGTCCGCGTCGCGTTCGAGCACCTCGCGATAGGCGCGCCTGATCAGGCGGTCCGCCGCCTCGATCCGGTAGCGGTCCTCGCTGCGCAGGTGGTCGCGCAGCATCCGCTCGTTCCAGCCGTTGTCCAGGAAACGGGCGCGGAAGTCGCGCAGTTCGCCCGGGTCGGCGTTGCGGCCGAGGATTTCCAGGAACGTGGCGTTGATGATCTTTTCGGGATCACCGCCGCGCGGACTGTTGCCCGGACGGTCGGGACCGGGCCGGTTCGGACGCTCGTAACCCTTGATCTTCGTCACCTTCACCGAGGAAATGCGGTCGTTCCAGCTGACGGCCACCGCGCCGGCAATGAGCCGGCCGCTCAGGTCGCGCACGCTTTCCGTCACGCGCATCGCCTCGCCGCGGTAGCGGGAGTTTTCGTACACGTAGACCTCCGCGCCGCCCTCGACGACGATGGACGAGACGCTGTCATTGAGCTTCGCGCCGTGCTCGAAGGTCTTGCCGGAGAAATTGTCGAGGGTGTCGCCCGGGTAGAGCACGAGGGCGTCGCCCTTGAAGTCGGCGTGCTCGAAGAGGATGATGCGCGGCTCCTCGCGGCGGCGGCCCCGGTCGTCGTCGCGTCCCCAGTCGCGGCGATCGTCCGCCAGGGCGGAGGTGAGGGTGGCCAGGCCGAGCAGGAACAGCAGGGGTGTTTTCATGGAGGTGAGACGAGCCGTGGGGCGCGTTTATTCACTCTCCGGGGCGATGAAATGGCAACCCTTGCTCTCGGGATTCAGCGCGGCGGCATGCACCACCAGCAGGGCGGTCTGGATGGCGTTGCGCAGCTCGATCAATTCCCGCGTCGGGCGGCAGTCGCGATAGAAGGTCTGGATGTCCTCGCGCAGCTCCAGCAGGATGCGGCGCGCGCGGGCCAGGCGGCGCGCCGAGCGGATGATCCCGGCGTAATTCCACATGGTCTGGCGGATCTGCTGCAGGTCCTGCCGGATGAGGAGCGGATCGGCCACTTTGGCCGGGCTGTGCCATTCCCGCGGCGCGGGACGGCTGATGTTCGCATTACGAACATCGGCCAGCTCCGCCGCATCGGCCAGGGCGGCGGTCTTGCCGCCCACGAGGCACTCGAGCAGCGACGTGCTGGCGAGCCGGTTGGCGCCGTGCAGGCCGGTGCAGGCGGCTTCGCCGATGGCGTTCAGGTGGCGGATGTTCGTGCGGCCGGCCAGGTCGGTATGGACGCCGCCGCAGGAGAAGTGCGCCGCCGGCACGACCGGGATCGGCTCGCGCGTGATATCCACGCCGTTCGCCAGGCAGCGTTCATGGATGCCGGGAAAGCGGTCGCGGATGAACTCCGGCTTCATCGCCGAGCAATCGAGATAGGCGCAGGCGTCGCCGGTCTCGGCCAGATGGTGCTGGATGGCGCGGGAAACGATGTCGCGTGGCGCGAGCGAGCCCAGCGGGTGCAGGCCTTCCATGAAGCGCTGGCCGCGCGCGTCCACCAGCACCGCGCCCTCGCCGCGCAGCGCCTCGGTGATGAGGAAATGCTGCGCGCCCTTCTTGTAGAACACCGTCGGGTGGAACTGGACGTATTCCAGGTCCATCAGGCGCGCGCCGACCCGATAGGCCATCGCGACGCCGTGGCCGACGCTGCCGGGCTGGTTGGTCGTGTGCTGGAAAATCCCGCCGAGGCCGCCGGTCGCGAGCACGGTCTTCCGCGCCACAAAGGCGACCACCTCGTCGGTCGCGGTCTCGAGCGCGTAGCAGCCGAAGCAGGTCAGCGGCTCGTAGCGGTCGTGGTTGTCGGTGGAATTGTGCGAGAGCGTGAGCAGGTCGACCGCGACGAACCCGCTGCGGCGCGTGATGCCCGGCGTGGCGTCGACCTTCTGCGCCACGGCGGCGAGGATGGCGTGGCCGGTGGCGTCCTTGGTGTGGATGATGCGCCGCTCGGTGTGGCCGCCCTCGCGCGTGCGGTGCAGTTCGCCCGAGGCCTCGCGGTCAAAGCCGACGCGCAGTTCGTCGAGCAGCAGCTCCTTCACCGCGGCCGGGCCCTCGCGCACGAGCTGGTCGATCGCCGCGGGGTTCGCCGTGCCGTCGCTGGCCTCCATGATGTCCTTCGCCAGCTGCGCCGGGTCGGGGCTCGTGTCGTAGATGATCCCGCCCTGCGCCCAGTCGCTGTTCGCCTGCAGCGGCGCGCTGAGCGAGAGCAACTCGACCTTCAGGCCGGCCTTCGCCGCCTGCAGCGCATAAGCCGAGCCGGCGAGGCCGGCGCCGAGCACGAGGCAATCGGTATGGATGATTTTCAAATGGGTTGTGGGTAGGGCGAGTCGTCCCCGACGAGCCGCGGCTCATCCGGAGGATTCGCCCTACCGTTTCGGTTTCAAATCCAAGCTGAGATCCGCCGCCGCGACCGAATGAGTGAGGGCGCCGATGCTGATGAGGTCCACGCCGGGCAGCGCGTAGTCGCGCAGCGTCTCGTAGCGCACGCCGCCGGAAACCTCGACCTGCGCCCGGCCGGCGATGGCCTGCACCGCCGCCCGCACCTGGGCCGGAGTCATGTTGTCGAGCAGGATGATGTCGGCCGCGGCGCGGCAGGCTTCCTTCACCTCGGCGAGGGTCTTGGCCTCGACCTCGACCTTGGCGCCGTGCGAGGCAGCCTGGCGGCAGAGTTGCACGGCCTTCGTCAGCGAACCCGCGGCGGCGATGTGGTTGTCCTTGATGAGCACCTGCTCGCCGAGCGAGCTGCGGTGGTTGAAGCAGCCGCCGGTGCGCACCGCGTATTTTTCGAGCGCGCGCCAGCCCGGCGTGGTCTTGCGCGTGTCGACGACGCGCACGCCGGTGCCGGCCACAGCGTCGGCGTAACGGCGCGCCTGCGTAGCGATGCCGGAGAGGCGCTGGAGGAAATTGAGCGCCGTGCGCTCGGCGGTCAGGATCGACGCGGTCGAACCCTCGACCCGCAGCACCAGCGCGCCGGGCCGCAGCTTCGCACCGTCCTTGGCGAGCAACTTCACCTTCAGCGCCGGATCCTGTTTCGCAAAAACCCGGGCGGCGATTTCGAGCCCGCAGAGCACCAGCGGCTGCTTCGCGTCGATCGCGGCGCGGCTGCGATGGTTCGCCGGGAAGATCGCGCGGCTCGTGATGTCGCCCAGGCCGGCATCCTCCTCGAGCGCGAGGTCGATCAGGTGTTCGGTGCGGGGGGTGAGCATGGGTTTTGTTTGGTATGGTGTAGGGCTGCCGCTGGTCGGCAGGCCGGCCCGGCGACGAGCGCCGGCCCTACAAGTAAATTCAATCCTTGGGCGCCAGTTCGAACATCCGGTCGATGCAGCGGGCGGCGCGGCGGCGGATGTCCTCGTCGAGCGTGACGATCTGATCGGGCCGCGGGTTCGCCAGCGCATCGCGCACCTTCTCGAGCGAATTGAGCTTCATGTAAGGACAGAGCCGGCAGCCGCCGATGAAATGCTTCTCCGGCGTCTCGACCTGCAGGCGGCCGACCAGGCCGCACTCGGTCAGCATCAGATAATAAGGTGCGTTCGTCGTCTTGACGTACTTCATCATCGCGCCGGTGCTGCCGACGAAATCCGCAACCGCCGCGACTTCCGGCGTGCACTCGGGGTGGGCGACGACCTTCAGGCCAGGGAAACGGCTGCGCGCGTCGGCGACGGCCGCGGCATCGAACACATCGTGCACGATGCAGGTGCCGTCGGACGTGATGATCTCCTTGTCCACGCCGCGGCGCTTCAACTCGCTGCGGATGTTCTCGCCCATGAGGCGGTCGGGCACGAAGAGGATCCGTTTCTGCGGGAGCGCGGCGACGATGTCGTAGACGTTGCCCGAGGTCACGCAGACGTCGGACTCGGCCTTCACGTCGGCGGTGCTGTTGATGTAGCAGACGACGGCTGCGTCGGGATATGCGGCCTTCAGCTGGCGCAGCTGGTCACCCGTGAGCGAGTCGGCGAGCGAGCAGCCGGAGTCGCGATCGGGGACGATAACCGTGGCGTCGGGCGAGAGGATCTTGGCCGTCTCGGCCATGAACACGACGCCGGCGAACACGATGACCTTCGCGCGGGCCTCCTTCGCCTTCAGGCTGAGAAAGTACGAATCGCCCTTGAAGTCGCCGACGCCGTACACGATCTCGGGCTCGACGTAGGAGTGGGTGAGGATGACGGCGTCCTTCTCCTGCTTCAGCCGGTTGATCTCAAGGGTGAGCGGCGCGAACTTGCGGCAGGCCTCGTAGTCCCAGGACTTCCCCGGCGTGCAGTCCACGTTCATCAGGGCGCGGAACAGCCGTTCCGTCTCGGCATCGAGCTCGGCGGCGGTGAACGGTTGGACGGCGGTGGCCATGCAGTGTGAAAAGAGGGAAGGCCAATGTGTTCCGCCCGCCGGCTCCGGCAAGCGACTTTCGGAAAAATGACACGAACCCGCGCCCTCCCTTTTCGGTCAACTGTGATGAGAAATGATGACCCAGACGGAAAATCCCCCCGCCACCCATGCGTCGACACCGCGGCGCCCGCGCCGCCGGCGCGCGCTTCTCCTTTCCCTCGCGGCACTGGTGGCGTTGCTGGCGATCGCGCGGCTCGCGCTGCCGTCGATAATCAGGAACGCCATCAACCGGCGGCTCGACGCCATCCCCGCTTACCGCGGCCACGTGGATGACGTGGGCCTCAGCCTTTATCGCGGCGCCTACACGATACAGGGCCTCCAGCTGGACAAGCGCGAGGCCGGCGAAACGCGGCCGTTCCTCTCGGTCGAGAACATCGATTTTTCCCTCGCCTGGAAGGAGCTGCTGCACGGCAAGGTGGTCAGCGAGATCACCGCGCGCCGGCCGAAGCTGAATTTCGTCCAGGGCCCGACCGCGGAAACCAGCCAGCTCGATTTCGACCGCCGCTGGCAGGATGTGATCAACGACCTTTTCCCGATCGAGATCACGAACTTCACCGTCACCGCGGGCGAGATCCACTACGTCGCCCTCGAGCGCAAGCCGCCGGTGGACGTCTTCATCCGCAACCTGCACGTCGAGGCGCGCGGGTTGCGCAACCGGCCGGACCTCGATGCGAAGTCCCCGCTGGCCACGATCCTCGTCGAGGCCACCACGCCCGGCAACGGCCAGCTCGCGCTGTCGAGCGAACTCGAGCCGCTCGCGCCGCGCCCGCGCTTCCACGTGAAGATGAAGATCGAGAAGCTGTCGCTGCCGGCGGTGAACCAGTTCCTGCTCGCCTACGGCAAGGTCGACGTCAGCGCCGGCGTGTTCACCGGTTACCTCGAAATGGTCGCCCGCGACGGGCACTACGAGGGCTACTTCAAGCCGTTCTTCGAGGACCTGCAGTTCAAGAGCGCGGCGGACCCGGAGAAATCGATCTTTGCGCGCGTCTGGGAGAAGATGGTCGCGGGCCTTGCGAAGCTGGTGAAGAACGACGACACGGAGCAGGTCGCGCTGCGCATCCCGTTCGAGGGCGACTTCGGCGACACGAAGGTCGGCCGCTGGGAGTCGATCAAGACGCTTTTCCGCAACGGCTTCATCCGCGCGCTCGCCGAGGGCCTCGACGGCCACCCGCGCGCCAAGGGCAATCCCGAGAAACCCGCGACGCCGTCGGACCCCGAGGCGGAAAAGAACGCCCCGGCGGCGAATCATTGACTGGAGGGCACGCGTCCCTGCGTGCCGCCGCCAATGTTCCGGCACGCAGGGACGCGTGCCCTCCACCCCAACCACTCAGGCCGCCTGCAGCGCGCGCTGCTCGCGCCGCGCGTCGGCCAGCTGCGTGTGGAGGTTGTGCATCATCTGCTCGTCCCAGTTGCCGGCCTGCGCGTGGGCCAGGCGGTTTTCCAACCAGGCGATGCGCTCGTCGAGGCGCGCCTTCTCCGCCACCGGGTCCTTCGGCCGCGGCGCGAAGAACGCCACCGCGCCGATGATCAGCGCGATGAAGGGCGGAATGACGATGACGAAGATCTCCATGACCCTTTCCACCGTAGAATCCAGGGCCGTGGCGGACAAGCGGCCAGCCCGGCCTCCCGCCCGGTTGAAGCGCAACTCCTGTGCGGCATTAGGCCGCGCCCCGGAATGGCCTTTCGGTTTGAGTTTCAGGGGAATGCGCGATTAAGTCCGCCCAACACACCTGACGCCGTGCCCCCGGCCAGTTCCAATCCCGATTCCAGCGCGCCCACGGCGCTGTTCGCGGCTCGTTCCATGAGCCAGCACAACCGCGCGGAGATGCGCGAGGCCTTCGAGTCGGCCCTCCGGCAGATCGAGCACGGCCGCGTCACGCTGCGCGTGCCGCACGAGGCGAAGCCCGTGCAGAACCGCCGCGGCATGCACTACCACTACCGGCCGGAGGTCTTCCTCGGCCTGCAGGGCTGGACGGAGTTCAGTTTCCCGAAGGACGGCTTCCGCGTCGGCCCGGGCGATGTCTGCGTGATCCCCGCCGGCATGCCGCACGCCGAGGTGGTGCGCGCCGGCGCCGACAAGCCGTTCCGCAACCTCGTCGCGGGCTTCTACAACAACACCGTCAGCATCCACTTCGCGCACGAGGCGCGCCCGCGGAAGCCCGACATCGAGGTGATCGAGTTCTTCGACGCGCCGAACCTCGACGTCTTCCTCACGCTCGCGCAGGCGCTCGTGCACGCGCACGCGATGCAGGCGCCGGCGCGCGACGCCGTGCTGAAGGGCCTGCTGCTTTCGCTCTTCGGCCTCTTCCGCAACCTGATCGAGACCGGCTCGGGCCGGCTCAACAGCGACATCGGCAAGGTCTTCCAGGCAAAATGCCTCGTGCGCGAGCAGTTCGCCAACGCCGAGCTCAGCGTGCAGCACATCGCCGAGCAGCTCGGCTGCTCCGCCGACTACCTCTCGCATCTTTTCCACACGGAGACGAAGGAGCGCCTCATCCACTACATCCAGCGCATCCGCCTCGATGGCGCCAGCCTCGCGCTCGAGTCGGGCACGCTCACCATCTCCGAGATCGCCTATGCCAGCGGCTTCAGCGACCCGGCGTATTTCGCCCGCGTGTTCAAGCAGCACAAGGGCGTCGGCCCGCAGGAATTCCGGTCGCAGCTCGAGGCGCACCGCCGGCAGACCGACGACAAGCCGAAGACCGTCTACCACGACCATCTCGACTACACGCACGGCGTGCCCGCCGTGAAGCAGGAGACGTCGGCGGGGAAGTGACCGGGCGAATGCCCGGTCATCCTGAGCGCAGCGAAGGATCCAGTTCCTTCACCGCACCAGCACGCGATACCGCCATCCCTTCAGGTCGAGCGGCACGAGCGCGCCGAGTGTCACCTTTTCCCCGGTGAAGGCGTCGCGCCATTCGCCCGCCAGCGCCGGGTCGAAGAGATCGGCCTTCGCGTCCCTGGCCGTCAGGTTGAAGATGCCGACGACCCGGCGGTCGCCGGCGGCGCGCTCGATCACGTAGAACGTGGCGTTGTCGGTGGTGTCGAGCCGGCGCATCGCGGCGCCGGTGTGCAGCGCGGGGTGGGCGTGCCGCAGCGCCGTCATCACCTGGTAAAGCTTCGTGGTGGGATGCGTTTCCTTCGGCCAGACGATCGGGTCGCGCGAGAAGAACTCGAGGCGGCGGTCGAGGCCGACTTCCTGGCCGTTGTAGATCATCGGCACCCCGTCGAGGAGGAAGGTCAGCACGGCGAACGGCGCATAGCCCGCGCCCATCCGGTCGAACTCCGTGCCCGCCCAGCTGTTCTCGTCGTGGCTGCTGGTGAAGACCATGAGCGCGCCGCCGCGCGGGAAGGTGGCGCGGATCTTCGCGCAGGCCTCGTCGAGACCGGACGCGGACCGCTTGCCCTGCGCGATTTCGTTCATCGCGTGATGCAGGTCAAAGCCGTATGAGAGGTTGAAAGCCGCGACCTGCTGCTGCGGCAGCTCGGCCTCGGCGAGGAAAAGGGCGTCGGGCCTGGCCGCGCGCACGCGCTTCGTCACCTCGTTCCAGAACGGCGTGGGCAAACCCCACGCCACGTCGCAACGGAAGCCGTCGATGCCGAACTCCTTCACCCAGTGGAGCAGGACGTTCGCCTGGTAATCGAGGAGGCCGGGCGCGTTGAAGTCGAACTGCACGACGTCGGTCCAGTCCGTGCCGTGCGGCGGCGTGAGGTGGCCCTGCTCGTCGCGCCAGAAGAACTCCGGGTGGGTCTTCGTCAGCGCGTTGTCGGGCGAAACGTGGTTGGGCACCCAGTCGAGGATGACGCGCAGGCCCTGGGCGTGCGCGGCGGTGACGAGGTCGCGCAGGTCCTGCTCTGTGCCGAACTCCGGGTTGACCGCGAGGTAGTCCTTCACGGCGTAGTAGCTGCCGAGCGGGCCCTTGCGGTGGAGTTCGCCGATCGGGTGGATCGGCATCAGCCAGAGGATGTCGACGCCGAGCGCCTTGAGGCGCGGCAGGTCGGCGGTGACCGCCGCGAATTTGCCGCCGGCGGAGTATTGCCGGACGTTGATCTCGTAGATCGTGCTGCCGCGCGCCCACTCGGGCACGCCGACGGCGGTGTGTTGCGCGCTCGGGATGGGCTTCTCGCGCTCGGGCGCGGGCGCGGCTCCACTGTTTCCCGCACAAAGCAGCAGGCCAAAAATCAGCAGAAAGATGGAGGCGGGACTATCAGTCCCGCGGGATGAATGCCGCGCCGCGGGCTTTTGCGGGACTGATAGACGAAGCGAGCCTTGGGCGGCTCGATGAGCTGCGGATAGGG
>JBEHYX010000019.1:0-57523 GCA_048497945.1 Verrucomicrobiota bacterium
ACAAAATCGGCATCATCATGAACGGCGTCACGGGACGCATGGGCACCAACCAGCACCTCATCCGCTCCATCAAGGCGATCATCGACCAGGGCGGCGTGAAGCTCTCCGACAACGAGGTCATCATGCCCGACCCGGTGCTCGTCGGCCGCAACGAGGACAAGCTCAAGGCCCTCG
Source organism: Verrucomicrobiota bacterium (assembly GCA_048497945.1). GTDB lineage: Bacteria > Verrucomicrobiota > Verrucomicrobiia > Opitutales > Opitutaceae > Lacunisphaera. Next base: position 175 of record JBEHYX010000019.1, read on the forward strand.
CCGCCCGCGTCGGCGTCTCGCGCGTCTCGACCAACCTCGACGCCGAGCTGGCGAACCCCGCCAACGTGATCTACTTCGATTCGACGCTCACGGGCCAGCGCCCGGCCGGCGTCCGCAAGGCGATCGCCGCGAAGAAACACATCTACTGCGAGAAGCCGACCGCCACCACGTCCGCCGAGGCACTCGCGCTGGCGAAGGAAGTCACCGCCGCCGGCCTCAAGCATGGCGTGGTGCAGGACAAGCTCTGGCTGCCCGGCTTGGTGAAGCTGAAGTGGCTCATCGACACCGGCTTCTTCGGCAAGATCCTCTCCGTGCGCGGCGAGTTCGGCTACTGGGTCTTCACCGGCGAGCACGAGAAGCTCCAGCGCCCGTCATGGAACTACCGCAAGGAGGAGGACGGCGGCATCATCGTCGACATGCTCTGCCACTGGCAGTACGTGATCCAGAACCTGTTCGGCGAGGTAAAGAGCCTCACCTGCCTCGGCGCCACGCACATCCCGACGCGCTGGGACGAGGCCGGCAAGCCGTACAAGTGCACGGCCGACGACTCCGCCTACGCGACCTTCGAGCTCGTGAACGGCATCATCTGCCACTTCAACTCCTCGTGGGACGTCCGCGTCGACCGCGACGACCTGCTCACGCTGCAGGTGGACGGCACGCACGGCTCCGCCGTCGCCGGCCTGCGCGACTGCAAGGCGCAGTCGCTCGCCGCCACGCCGCGCTGCATCTGGAATCCCGACGTCGACAGCCCGATCAAGTACAAGGACGGCTGGGTGCGCGTGCCCGACCAGGGCGCGTACGACAACGCGTTCAAGATCGAGTGGGAGCTCTTCCTCAAGCACGTCGTCACCGGCTCCCCGTTCCAGTGGGACCTCTTCCAGGGCGCCAAGGGCGTCCAGCTCGCCGAGCTCGGCCTCGCCAGCTGGGCGAAGCGCGCTTGGGTGGACGTTCCGCCGCTGAAATAACCCAGCTGGAAATCACAAATCCCAGTATCCAAATACCAAAGAATAACCAAAACCGATATTTCCCGACTCTCGTGATTGAGATTTCTTTGGAGTCTGGGATTTGGCGTTTGGGATTTATTCACGATCGCCCTCAAAAATGAACAAAGTCGCTTTAGTAACCGGTGGATCTCGTGGCATCGGTTTCGGCATCGCCGAAAAGCTCGCCGCCGAAAAATGGGACCTCGTCATCAACGGCGTGCGCGATGAAGCCGCCGTGGCCGAACCGCTCGCCGCGCTGCGGCAGGCCGGCGTCCGCGTCGCCTACGCCCGCGGCGACATCAGCTCCGGCGAAGGCCGCGCCGGCATCATCGCCGCGGTCAGGGAATTCACCGGCGGCCAGGCCCTTAACCTGCTCGTCAACAACGCGGGCATTCCACTCAAGATCCGCGCCGACATCCTTGAGACGACCGAGGAATCCTACGACACGATCCTCGACACGAACCTCAAGGGCGCGTTCTTCCTCAGCCAGGCCTTCGCCCGCGACATGGTCGCCGCCAAAAAAGCCGATCTGGCTTTCCGTGGCATGATCGTCAATATCACCTCGGTCTCGTCGACCATGGTCAGTGTCAACCGCGCCGAGTACTGCATCGCCAAGGCCGGCCTCAGCATGATGTCGCAGCTCTTCGCCGCGCGCCTCGGCGCCGACGGCATCCCGGTGTACGAAGTGCGCCCGGGTGTGATCAAGACCGACATGACCGCCGGCGTGACCGAGAAATACGACAAGCTCATCGCCGGCGGCCTCATGGTGCAGCCCAGATGGGGGCTGCCGGAAGATGTTGGACTCGCCGTCGCATCCTTGGCGCGCGGCGATTTGCGCTATTCCACCGGACAAGTGATCATGGTCGACGGTGGCATGACCATGCCCCGCCTGTAGCGCCCAGCGCGATATGCCGGGTCCAGGCCCTCGGCGGATTCAAACCCCCGCCAGCGTGAGAAAATACCCCTGACACCCCGCCCGGCGCAGCGCCTTCCCCACCTGACGGAAGTGTCAGGTTTTCGACGGCACAACGCTCCGGCCCCCCATGTCCGGGGGCAAATGAGTTCACCCCACGCGCTTGCTTTCGCCCTGCTCGGTCTCGGTAAAATCCTGATCGTCTGGCTGGCTCCCGGCTGCTTCCACCCCGGCGAGGATTCCAGCCGGATCTGGCTCGGGTTCATGGGCTGCCTCAACCTGGCGATCGGCACGGTTTATCTGGCCAACCAAGCCTGGCTGCTGGGCCGGCGTGTGCTCGCCTGGCGCCCCCATCCGCTGGGCCGCCTCCCCCAGCCAGCCATGCAAACCGTGACGCGCATCGTGTTTCCGTGGCACGAGTCCCTGCCGCGGCCTGACGCGGCCCGGTCATCGGAGGCCGCTTCCGGCCGTCCCACCATCGGCCTGCCGGAAACCCTCACCCAAGCCGGCTGAGCATGCCGCCTGAATTCAGGGAGCAAGTGCCGAAAGCCGCTGTCCTTGGCCGGCAATCCAACGGCCCTCCTGCAAGACCGCTGGTCGCACCTCCATGTCCGCTGCCCTGCCACCCCGCGTCCTGATCGCCGAGGACGAGCAAAAGACCCGCGACTCCCTGGCGGAGGGACTGCAGATGCAAAGCTGGCAGATCACGGCCGTCGGATCGGGCGACGAAGCCCTCGCCTGCATGGCGAAAGCCACCTTCGACCTGCTGATCCTCGACTGGATGCTGCCGCAGCGGGACGGCCTCGCGGTCATCCGCCAGCTGCGCGCCCAAGGCAGCCATGTACCCATCCTGCTGCTGACGGCGCGTGGATCCGTCGACGACCGCGTGGCCGGCTTGGAAGACGGTGCGGACGACTACCTGGCGAAGCCCTTTGCCTTCGCCGAATTGCTGGTGCGCTGCCGCGCCTTGCTGCGGCGTCCGGTGTTGAGCCACGGACCGGCCCTCATCTGCGCCGATCTGCGACTCGACGCCCGCACCCGCAGCGCCCAACGCGCCGGGCAGGTCATCCCGCTCACGCCGCGGGAAGTGGACATCCTTGAATACCTGATGCGTTACCAGGGGCAGAACGTCACGCGCGCGATGCTGGAGCAGAACATCTGGCAGCAAACGCGCCGCTTCACGTCGCTCGACAACGTGATCGACGTCCAGATCATGCGCCTCCGCCGCAAGATCGACCCGGAGGGAGCGCAGCCGCTGCTGCACACGGTGCGGGGCATCGGCTACCGCCTGAGCGCCGAGTTGCCATGACGGCGTGGCTCCAACCCCGATCCCTGCGGCTGCGGCTCGCGCTCTGGTACGCCCTGGGCGGCACCGTGCTGCTCGCGATCTTCAGCGCGCTGCTCTACGGCTTCGTGGCCCGGCGCGTCGCGCTCAGCCCGTTGCTGCGGGAGGACCTGGTGCGGATCCAGTCCCGGCTCGCGGTCACCTCCGACCGCCGGGTCCTCTGGGATGGGAGGGAGGTGCCGGGCAACATGCCTTGGAAGACCCAGGATCCCTGGTTTGAACTGTGGGACGAAAACGGGCAGCTCGTCCGCCGCTTGTGGCCGTTCACGGAAAACAAGGTGGAGCGCCTGCCGACCGCGCCCACGCCCGGGCTGCGCACGCTGGCCGTCTTCCGCATTTCGTCCTCCATCCCGCTGCGGGTCTACTCCATGCCCTACCGGGTGCCGGACCTGGAACCGGAGTGGATGATCCGGGTGATCCGCGTGCACGAGCCGACCAGCGACCTGCTGGCCATGTTGCGGACCAGCCTGCTCATTGCGCTGCCCCTGATGGTCCTGCTGCTGGTGACCGGCGGCTACCTCATCACGCGCCGCTGGCTGAAACCCCTCGAGGTGATGGTGCAGCAGGCGGAGCACATCACCGCCGACAAACTCGATTCGCGCCTGCCCGGCGCGGAAAACGGGGACGAGATCGGCCGCCTGGCCGGCGCCTTCAACCGCACCCTCGGCCGGCTGGAGGATTCCTTCCGCACCCTCGATTGTTTCGTCGCCGATGCGTCGCACGAGCTGCGCACGCCCCTGACCGCGCTGCGCAGCGTCGGCGAGGTCGGGCTCCAGCGCAGCCGCACCGCGGAGGAATATCGCGAGATCATCGGCAGCATGCTCGAGGAGGCCCAGCGCCTCCAGCAGCTGGTCGATCGCCTGCTGGAATTCGCCCGCTTTGCCGGGGATCATCCGCCGGTGCGGCGCGAACCGGTGCAGCTCGACCGCCTGGTTGCCGCCTGCCTGCAGGAAATCGGCCTGCTGGCCGAGGCCAAGGGCCAGCGCCTTGTCTCCACCCTGCCCGCCGGCGCGGCAGCCACCGATCCGGTTTTGTTGTACCAGGCGCTGCAGAACCTCGTCCACAACGCGGTGAAATTCAGCCCGCCCGGCACCACGATCCAGGTTGCCCTGGACACGACCGCCGCCGGGCACCGGATCGAGGTGCGTGACGAGGGCCCGGGCATTCCCGCCGCCCATGCCGGCCGCATCACCGACCGCTTTTATCGGGTCGACGGTTCCCGCGGACGCGACGGGTTCGGCCTCGGGCTCGCCATCACCAAGACCTACATGCATGCCTTGGGCGGCCGCCTGGAATATACCTCGGACGAAAACGGCAGCTGCTTCAGTTTGGTCCTGCCGCGGGAAGAGGCATCCAGCCCGGTGGCGGGATGAACCGGGACGCCGGGCGGTTTCCCACCTCATTTTCCACCCCGGGCCCACCATGACCATGACTATTGGCGGCGTGGGATGATTTGCGGGCCCGGGCGGAGTGCGCGAAGAGTGAAGCCAACCTCCCCGCCCCATGAACGCCGCTTCATCCCAGCCAGCCCGCACGTGGCCGGCCGCGCTGTTTCTCTTCATCGCCGCCACGGTGATCCCCGAAGTACTGATCGGCTCCACGCCGCTGAGCCGGCTCAACACCCTGGTTTTCCAATTCCCGCTCTATGGTTCCGCGGCGCTCCTCATCCGGGAGCTGGTCATCCGTTTTCGCCTGGGCTTTGCCGGGCTCCTCGTGCTGGGACTCGCCTACGGCGTCACGATCGAGGGCCTCGCGCTCCAATCGCTCTTCAACCCGCACTTCCTGAACCTCGACATTTCCTTCGGCCGGACGGCCGGGGTGAACTGGCCGTGGGCGCTCTACATGGTGGGCTATCACGCGCTGTGGAGCATGACAGTCCCGATCATGCTCGCCGAATTGCTCTTCCCGCAGCGCGCCGGCGCCCCCTGGCTCGGCAAGGCCGGCCTCGGGATTTTCACCGGCCTGCTGCTGCTCATGGTCGCCGCCTTCCGCGCGATCTTCGTCAGGATGTCCGGCTTCCAGGCCCCGGTCCTGAACTATGCCGGGGCCGCGGCGGCCGTCGTGGCGTTCGCCTTCGCCGGCCTGCGGTTGAAACGCGGTTCCGCGGCGCCGGCCGCCGCCCCGGCCGCGCGCTACCTGCCCGGGCTCTTCGCCTTCCTCCTCGGCCTGCTCTGGCTCGGGCTCTACGGCGACATCTTCCACCACCCGCACCTGTTGCCGGCCGCCGCCAACCTCGGCGTCGGAATCGCGGTCGCCGCGGTGTTCCTGCTCGTGAACCGCTCCCACGCCGCCTGGTCGCCGCGGCATCGCTTCTCCTTCGTCGCCGGCGCGCTCTGCACCAACACCCTGTTTGGCTTCGTGGTCGTTTCGGCCTCGGGTTCGGCCCTCGATCTCTACGGCCAGTGCGCCTTTCTGCTGCTGGTCGGCGTCGGCCTCGTCGCCCTCGGCCGCAAGGTCGCGAAAACAATCCCGACCTGACAGGAGTCAACGGAGCGCCAACCCTCCGTTTCCTCTGTTTTCTCCTGCACGGTCGCGGTTATTTCCTTTCCGGCAGCAGCACGTAGTCGTCCGGACTGAACGCGGGCACCGTGATTGCATCGAAGACCAGCGTCGAATCGGCCGCGGCCGTGAGCGAGTGCCGGACCTGCGGTTTCAGCACCACCACCATGCCGCTCGACACCGGCGTCGCCTCGCTGCCGACGATCACCGTGCCGCGGCCGGAAATGATCAGGAAGACCTCCTCGCCGACCTTGTTGTAGCTGGTGCCCGTGCCCTTGCCCGGGGCGAGCGTGAAACGCGCGACGCTGTAGTCGCTCGTCTTCGCACGCGCGAGCCGCCCGGTCAGCTCGCGCAGCTCGACGCCCGGCGCGACGGCGATCTTTTCCACCGATTCCGGCGCGAACACCGCGGGCGCCGGAGACGGGTGGTCGCCGGTTGCCACACCGCCGCCCGCCTTTTCGGCCGGCCGCGTGGCCAGCTCCGCGCGGGTCAGCTCCGCGATCAGCGCGCTTTGCGCCGGATAGGCCTTCTGCAGTTCGTCGCGATAACCGGGCTCGAAGTCCGCGTAGTCGAAGCCCGGCGCCATCGTCGTGCCGAAAAAGCCGTAGGCTTCCGCGCCGGCGGCATGCGGCCGGGCGCCCATCCACGCCCCGGCCGGCACGGTGAACTGCGGGTGCTGGCTGTTGAGCACATCCGGCCCGAGCACGATCACCTCGGATTTCCCGTCCGGCTGCAGGAGCAGCAGGTCGATCGGATCGCCGCCGTAGAAATGCCAGATCTCGTCGGTCTTCAGCTTGTGCATCGCCGAAAAATCCTCGCGCGTGACCAGCGCGTAGATCGCGCCGCCGGCGTGGCGCGGCGCCCCGTAACGCCCGGGCAGCGCCACTCCCGCGATCCGGTCCGCGCTGGTGTATGTCAGCTTGAACCAGCAGCCCTCGACCGGGATCTTCTCCATGCCGAGCCCCGCGATCAGCCTTTGGGCCGGGCCGGCGGGGGCGGCCCGGGCGATGGACAGGAGCGCCGAGGCCAGCACGGCCGCGACGAGCGCAGAGCGGGTAAAATTCATCGCGAAAACTTAGCAACCCTTGTGCCACGAGGGCAGTCCGAATCTGCATGATCACTCGACTGCCCGGAGCCCCCGCCTACGCTGCCACCCGCCCCGCGCCATGAAGCCCGCCTTCAAGCTCCCCTCAACCGAGACCGGCACGGAATACTGGATTCACGTCGCCGAGCCCGACGCGCCCGGCCCGTGGACCGCGGTGGTCGTGCTGGACGGCGACGACATGTTCAAACCGGCGGTGGACGCCCGCGCAAAGGCGGGAGTGCTTCCGCCCCTGCTGATCGTCGGCGTCGGTTACGGCGGCAGCTTCAGCAAGCCCGTGAACAAGCGCGTGCGCGACTACACGCCGGTGAAGGCCCACGACGAGCCGACGAGCGGCGGTGCGGCCAGGTTCCGGCGGTTCCTGGCGCACACGCTCTGGCCCGGGCTGGCGAAGCGTTACCCCGTGCGCCAGGACCGGCGCGGGCTCGCCGGCTATTCGCTCGGCGCGCTGCTGGTACTGGACGCCCTCTTCCAGCCGAAGCCCTGCTTCACCCACTTTCTCGCGGGCTCGCCCTCGATCTGGTGGAGCGACGCGGCCATCCTGAAGCAGGTCGCCGCGATTCGCGCGCAGGAACCCGCGCTGCCGGGCAAGCTGTTCCTCAGTGTGGGCGGGAAGGATTCCGAATCGATGACCGGCGACCTGGCGCGCCTCGAAAAGCAGCTCGCCGCGCTGCCGTTCACCCGGCTCGAGGCGACGGTGCGGCGGTTTCCCGGCAAGGACCACTACAACGCCCTGCCCGACGCCTTCACGACCGGGCTCGGGGCGCTGTTCGGATGATTGGCTTGAGGGTGGAGCCTGCACCCCGTGCAGGCTGGCCGCTCGGCGTATGGGGCAACGGCGAAAACCATGCGGCTCACGCCTCCGTGCTAGCGCACTCGAGACCAACCTGCACGGAGTGCAGGTTCCACCAGCTATCATTCGTTCCGGCCGAATGGCGTGGTCCGCGCGGAGGTGTCGTCCACTTTCTTGCGGTTCTCCAGGTCGGCGTTCAGCTCGCGCAGCTTGGCGGCCTCGCGCTCGGCCTGCTCGGGCGAGAGATTGAGCGGGCTGGTGCCCGGCTTCGGGGCGGCGCCGGCGGTTTTATCCGGGGGCGTGGATTGGTTCGGTTTCATACCCCTACAGTAACCCGGCGATGGCGCCGGGTTCCCGGGGGGCGAAACCTCCGCCTTAAATTATTCGTGGATCCTTCGCCTCGTTGCGGGCTCGGGATGACCATCCGGCGGGCGGATAGCACTCGATCGCGGTTGGCCCAAAACCGGGCAGCTGAGCGTTGGGTGTTCCCGTGGATCCTTCGCCCGCGTTGCGGGCTCAGGATGACCATCCGACGAGCGGATGGTCACTTGATCGCGAGCAGCTCGATCTCGAAGATGAGGACGGCGTTGCCAGGGATCTGGCCCTTGCCGCCCGGGCCGTAAGCGAGCGCCGCCGGGACGGTGAACTTGAACTTGTCGCCGACCGACATCAGCTGCAGGCCCTCGGTCCAGCCGGCGATGACCCGGTTGAGCGGAAATTCGATGGGTTCGCCGCGCTGCACGGAGCTGTCGAACACCGTGCCGTCGATCAAGGTGCCGTGGTAGTGCACCTTCACCGTGTCGGTCGCCTTGGGCTTCGCGCCGCCAAAACCCTTCTTCAGGACTTCATACTGGAGGCCGGAGGCCGTGACCTTCACGCCGGGCTTGGTCTTGTTCTTGGCGCAATACTCGTTGCCGAGCGCGAGCTGCTTCTCGGCGTTGGCCGCTCCGACCGCCTGCATCTTCTGCTGCATGACGACGAACGCCGCCTGCAGGTCGGCCTCGGAATACTTGGGCTTGGCATTGGCGATCGCATCGGCGATGCCCGCGGCGAGTTCGGCCTGGTCGACGGCCAGGCCCCCGTCCTTGGGCAGGCTGGAGCCCATCTGGTAACCGATGCCGTAGCTCACCTTCTGGTCCACGGAAGCCGTGGACGCCGCCGCCGGCTTGGCCGCGGTTTTGTCGGCCTGCTTGCCACAGGCGGCGAATGAAAGGGACAGGACGGCAAGGACCAGGAGGAAGGAGATGCGTTTCATGGAGACGGGTGATCGAGGGGGATTTTCGCCAAATCGCAACCGCGGAAAGCGCTCCCCTCATCCGTCATCGCGAGGCGCCAAAGGCGCCGTGGCGATCCAGCTGGATTGCTTCGGCCTCCGCGGAGCGGAGGCTTCGCAATGACCCAGGCAGGCGAAATCACCTCGCCGTGTGCCCGATCAGCTTGTTCGCCCAGGCGATGAAGTAGCTCATGTTCGACCGGTCCTCGTGGCCGCCGTCGTGCTGCCGCCACGCCAGCACGCCGTCGAGCTTGCCGAAGGTCGCGGACGGCAGCAGCGCGGCGCGGTAGTTCACCGGGTCGCCGACGTCCTTCACCCCGAGCAGCCGGAAGGCCTCGCCCGCGGCCACCGTGGCCATGTAGCTGCCCTGCTGGTCGAGCCAGAGGGCGTCGCCCTTTTCGGGAACCCCGTAGCTGATGAACGTCGGGCGCGGGGCGCAGAGCGCGATGAGCTCGTGCGCGTCGACCGGGATGTCGTTGGCGGTCCTGGCGCCGAACGCCGACTCGGCCGCGCCGTACTTCAGGAAGTTGCCCGCCATCCAGTGGAACTGGCCGGAGGCGGTGAGGTTCTCGACCGCCTCGCCGAAGTCGCGGCGGTGCGGCTTGGCGCCGCCTTCGCCGGACGAGCCGACGAGCACGAACGCGAAGCGCGGCTCGAAGGCCATCGCGACGAGCGCGGCCTTGCCGTAGCGCGACACGCCCTCGACGCCGACGTGCTTCGCGTCGACCGCCGGCAGGGTCTCGAGATAATCGAGCACGCGCGAGGCGCCCCAGCCCCAGGCGCGGAGCGCGCCCCACTGCTCGGGCGTGCGGTGCCGGCCCTGGTTGGTCAGGCCGATGATGCCGGCGGTGAGACCGGCGCCGTTGTCGGCCTGGATGGTGGAGGTTGCGACCGAAACATAGCCCCAGCCGGCGGCGATGAGCTGGTTGACGGACGGCGGTGCGGCCGGCTCGGCCTGGCCCGGGAAACGGAACACCGGCTCGTCGGGCATGTTGCCCCAGCCGAACATGATCAGCACCGGCACCGGGCCCGTGGCGTTGGCCGGGAGCACGACGGCGGTCTTGATCTCCACCTTGATGTCGGGCGCCGCGGAATTGTCCGCGCGGCCGATCACCCGGCGCGCGATGACCGGCACGTCGCCGACCTTCGTGTTGACGGTCTCCGTCACTTCCCATGTCACCTTCGGCACGTTGGCCGGGATGCGGCCGACGACCTCGCGCTCGAAATCCTCGGCGATCTCCGGGCGGCGTTTCCGCCACCACTGGTCGGCGGTGGTGATCTTCGTGCCGTCCTTCGCCACCAGCAGCTCCGGCCAGTCCGGATACGGGTTGGCCTTGGTGGGATCGTAATTCGGCAGGTTGGTCGAGCCGGGGTTCGGGTTGCGGCCGCCGCGCAGCTTGGTGATGCCGAGCTGCTTCATCATGTCGGCCTGGTCCTCGTTGTTGCCCTTGTTGATGCGCGCGCGCTCCTCGGGGCTGACTTGGAACGGATTCGCCGGCGCGGCGGCGGGCTTGGCTGGGGCCGGGGCGGCCGGCGGAGTTTGGGCGGAAAGCGCCGCCGCTTGGAAAACAGCGACGCTGGAGAGGAGCAACCGACGCAGGGAGGGGGTCATGGGGAACGCGGGGTAAAGTGCCGTGACCCTAATTCCGATTCGCCAAAACGTCCAGTGACCCCGCCGGCGGACGGTGTGCTAACTAGAGAATGCGCCATCAGTCCGCCTGGCCGACCACCTTGAACTGCGCGGACTCGTTCTTCGTCCCGGCGATCTCCGGATCGACGATCTCGAGCGAGCCCGCTGCATCCGCGCGGATCCACAGGCCGCCACGCTGCTCGCCGGCCAGGCCGCCCTGGTCGATGACCAGATGCTCGAGCCGCGTGTCGGACAGCGTGCCCTGCCCTTTGGCGCTGCCGGGCGCGACCACGGTCAGGCCGGCGGAAAAGCTGTCGCGGATGGTGACGTGGCTGATGCGCAGGCCGGAGATGCCCTTGCGGTCGAGGCAAAGCTGGAAGGAACCCCGCCAGCCCCAGCTGTGGTCGTAGCCGCCGCAGCGAACGAGCTCGATGTCGCGGATCACCGTCGTGCCGCTGAAATTGTTGTCGATGCCCCGCTTTTCGTCGGACGTCGGGAACGTCGTGCTGACGAGCACGCCGCAACCGGTGCCGATGTCGGTGAACAAACAGTCCTCCACCCGGTTGCCTTCGCCGCCGTAGACGGACGCGCCGTTGGCCAGGAACGGGAGCGAACCGGTGCAACGGCGGATGATGTTGTGGCCGGGTTTCACGCCGTGGCCGTCGTAACCCTGGTCGGCCGCCACCGGCCAGATCGCGAAACAGTCGTCGCCGGTGCCGCGCGCGGTGCAGTTCTCGATCACGGAGTGGTTCGTGCTCACGCAGAGATTCACGCCGTCGGCGATGAGATTGCGGAACCGGCAGCCCGTGATGGCCAGGCGGGTGCCGTTGTAGATCCAGGCGCCGGCCTTGGTGTGCTCGACCCAGATGCGCTCGATCGCCGAGTCGACGCAGCCCGCGCCGACGAGGCCGTCGTTGGGCTCGTCGTCGTTGCGATAATTCAGCCAGCCCTGGATGGCGAAATCGGCGACGCGCACGTTTTTGCCCGCCAGCTTGAAGCGCACCCGCCGGTCGGCGTGGCCGTAGAGTTTCGCGTCGCCGACGAATGTCGTGTGCCACATGCCCGCGCCCTGGATGGCGACGCCGTCGCCCAGGACGACATCGCGCGTCAGCTTGTAGTCGCCCGCCGGCACCCAGACCGGACGCCCGTCCTGGCGCGCCGCGGCGACGGCGGCGAGCACGGCGGCGCTGTCGTCGGCCTGGCCGTCGCCCTTCGCCCCGAAGTCGCGCACCGAATGCGCGCTCGCCGGCGCGGCCAGCGGCAGGGCGACATTTTCCAAGTCGACGAGGTCGATCACGCAGGCGGGCTCGGCGGCGGTGCGCTGCAGGCGGACGACATCGCCGGCCGCGAGCGCGAGGTCCTTCACGCGAAGTTCGTCGTAGAAGTTGCGCGGCTTGCCGGCGGCGGGATCGTTGGTGAAGGGATAATTGCCGTAGAGATGCGCGTAACGCGACGTGAGCGCGAGCGTGCGCACGGTCCGGCCGTTGACGAGCAGCTGGAGCGAGGCGTTCGTGCCGCCGCCTTGCGGGGCATCGGGCAGGCTGTAGCGCAGGACGAGCGCGTTGGCCGCGGCGCCGGCGGTGAACTCCACATAATCGCCGGCGGCCGCGAGCCTCACGGCGCGCTGGTGGGAGGATTCGGTCTCGATCGTGTGCGGCGCGTACTTCGGCCCCAGCTGCTCGCCGCTGGTTTTCATGGCCTCCGCCTCATAGGTGGTCCACGGCTGGTCGGCACCGGCGCCGAACGCGCCCGGGGCGAGCGCCGCCGTAGACAGTAAACAGGCGACAGATGACAGTTTCAGCAGCGAGGTCATATCAGAAAGACGGTTTTACAGAAGGTAACGAAGGAAACAAAGGACCGGGTTTTTGAAACTTCGTTTCCTTTGTTACCTTCTGTGCAAATCGAATTCGCTCAGCCCGCGCGGTATTTCACCTTCACGGTCCGGCCGGGGACGCATTTCACCGCGTGACCGGCGACCGTGACGGTGCGGGCGCGGCGGTTGGCGCGGTCGGCGGTGACCGAAACCGCGCGCGGCGTGATGCCGACCCGGAAGCGATCGCCGCGGTGGACGACCTGGAACTCCAGCGCGCGCCACCGGCGCGGGAGGCGCGGCGTGATGGCGAGGTCGCGCTCGCCGGCCTGCACGCCGCCGAAGCCGAGCACGGCGGTCATCCAGGCGCCGCCGTTGGCCGCCGGGTGCGAACCGCCGATGAAGATCGTGCCGACGTACACCTTGTACTTCGCCTCGAGGTCGATCCTCGCGGTCTTGAGGAAGTACTCGTAGGCGAAGTCGAGCTTGCCGAACTCCGCCGCGACCAGCGCGTAGGCGCAGGCGCTCAGGCTCGAGCCGTGCTCGGTGCGCGGCTCGTAGTGCTCCCAGTTGGCGCGCTTGATCGCCGCGGAATAGCGCGACTTGAAAAGGTTCAGCATCATCACCACGTCGGCCTGCTTGATGATCTGCGTCGGCACCGCCAGCCCCTGTCCGCCGCCGAGGTACTCGTACGGGTGGATCATCCTCGCCTTCAGGGCGGCGACGGTCGTCAGCTGCAGCTGGTGGTATCCGTCGAACTGCTCGATCACGCCCGTCTGCGGATCCGGCGCCGGCACGTAGAGCTTCTGCGCCGCGTCCTGGAACCCGGGCAGCTCGCGCGCGATGCGGAGCTTCTTCACCAGTGCGCGCAGCGCCGCCGGGTGCCTCTTCTTCAGGTGCGCCACGGCCGCGGTGGCGATCCGGAAGGTCTCGCGCGCCACCTGGTTCGTGAAGGCGTTGTTGTTGACGCGCTCGTGGTATTCGTCGGGGCCGGTGACGTCCGGCACCTCGTAGCGGTCCTTCGCCCGGTCGAAGCAGGCGTAGGAATAGAAGAAGCGGGCGCACTCGAGGATCACCTCGGCGCCGCCCTCGAGCAGCAGCGAGTCGTCGCCGGTGAGGACGAAGTACTGCCACATCGCGATGGCGACGTCGCCGCTGATGTGGACCTGCTTGTCGCGGAAATAGGTGCGGATGTCGCGGCCGGTGATCGGGTCGCCGACGTTGAAGTACGTGCAGGCGTCGTCGCCCGTCTCCTGGCTTTCCCACGCGTAGAACGCGCCGCGGTAGCCGGTGCCCTCGGTCTTCGCCTTGCGCCGCGCGCCGTCGAGCGTGCGGATGCGGTAGCGCAGCAGCTCGACCGCCTTTTCCGGGCAGGTGTGCACGAAGAACGGGAACATGAACATCTCCGTGTCCCAGAACACCGCGCCCTTGTAGACCTGGCCCGAGAGGGCGCGCGCCGGGATCGAGTTGGCGCTGCCCGCGACCGGGGCGACCATCAGCAGCTGGAGGATGCTGTAGCGCAGCGCCTGCTGCGCCGTGGCGTCGCCCGCGATGGTGACGTCGGCGGCCGCCCACTTCTTCGCCCACGCGGCGGCGTGCTCCGCGTGGCACGCCTCGTAGCCGAGCGCCCGCGCGCGCTGGACCAGCGCGGCGGCGGCCACGTTGAGCGGCTGGTCGGGCCGGTCGTGGCCGGTGAAGACGGCGAAGAACTTCGCGAAGGTGTATGTGCGGCCCGCCGCGGCGCGGAGCGTGACCACGCGCAGGTTGCGGTTGCCGCCCACCTGGTGGCCCTCGGCGCCGAACGCGCAGTCCGCGGCCTCGGCCACCACGACCGGCTTGCCCTGCTCGGAGGTGAAGCCCTCGACCAGCAGGATCGTGCCCCGCCGGTCGACGGCGAGGTCGCGCAGGTGCGGGCCGTTCAGGTCCCAGATGTTGTAGTCGATGCCGGTGCGCAGCGTGATCGTGGCGGCGCGGTCGCAGCGCACACTGTAGCGGATCACGCCCAGGTTCGGCGTCGCCGCGCTGAGGAAGCGCTCGGAGCGGACCGTGAGCGTCCTGCCCTTCGCCGCGAACACCGTCTCGCGCTCGAACCGCGCGTCCGCGAAATGCAGCGCCTGCCGGTGGCGCTGCACCTTTTTGCCCAGCGCCGAGAGCTCCACGCCCTCGAGCGCCACGGAGGTGAAGCCGCCGTTCGGCGCGTTCACCGGCTCGCGCCAGGCGGCGCCGACGCGGTCGAAGAGGCCCGCGAGGGTGATGCCGACCGCCTGCTCCGGCCCGAACTCGTCGAGCGTGCCGCGGTAACCCATATAGCCGTTGGCCAGCTGGTACACGTTGCCGCGGCGCATGAGCGCCTCCTTGTCGCCGGCGCATTCGGTGGTGCTGATCTGCCAGGGCTGGGTCATGGAACGGGAGGGGCGGCGGCGGGCGTGTCCTTCACGCGCAGCATGAGGACGGCGGCCGCCACCATGGCGGCGCCGCCGAGCACGAGCGCGAGGATCGCCTGGCCGTGGAAGACGGTGCGGACGAGCAGGCCCAGCACGGCGGCCGCGAGGATTTGCGGGATGACGATGAAGAAATTGAACATGCCCATGTATACGCCCATCTTCCGGTAGGGCACGACGCTGCTCAGGATCGCGTAGGGCATCGTGAGCAGGCTGGCCCACGCGATGCCGAGCGCCGCCATCGAGACGATGAGCAGGTCGGGATGGCGGAAGACGTACATCGACGCGAGGCCGAGGCCGCCGACCACGAGGCAGATCATGTGCGTGGCCACGCGGCCGGTGCGCTTCGCCAGCAGCGGGAGCAGGAAGGCCGCGAGCGCGGCGACGCCGTTGTACACGGACATCAGCACGCCGACCCAGTTGGCACCCTGGTTGTAGGCCTCGCTGCGCGGGTCGGTGCTGCCGAAGTGATGGCTCGTGACCGCCGCCGTGGAATAGATGAAGAACGCGAACATCGCGAACCACGTGAACATCTGCGCCAGCGCGAGCTGCCGCATCGGGCCGGGCATGTTGTTCAGGTCGAACACCAGCTCGACGAGCCCGCCCCGCCTGCCGGCGGAATAGCCCGCGGCGACCACCAGCTGCAGCACGCCGTAGAAGACGAGGCCGAACGACAGGATGTAGAGGCCCTTGTCCCAGGCGAACTGCCGGATGGCGAAGCTGCCCGCGAGGCCGGCGACGAGCAGGGCCGCGCCGGTGAGATTGTATTTCTTCGCGTCGAGCGTGACCTCGGACGCGGCCGATTTCGCCGCGTCGTGTTTCCCCGCGTGGAAGGCCTCCTGTTCCGCCGGCGAATACTCCTTGGTCGAAATGATGGTCCAGAGCACGGCGAGCAGGTAGACCGCGCCGCCGAGGTAGAAGGACCATTTCACGGACGGCGGCACCTGGCCCTCGGGGGCGACGTTGGTGACGTGGAAGAGGTTCGTCAGGATGTAGGGCAGCAGCGAGCCGATGACGGAGCTGGCGCCGATGAAGAAGGTCTGCACCGCGAAACCGATGGTGCGCTGCTCGTCGGGCAGCATGTCGCCGACGAAGGCCCGCATCGGTTCCATCGTGACGTTGATCGAGGCGTCGAGGATCCAGAGCATGCCGGCGGCGAACCACAGCGACGGCGAGTTCGGCATGACGAGCAGGCCGAGCGAGGCGAGGACGGCGCCGAGGAGGAAGTACGGCTTGCGGCGGCCGAGGCGGTTCCAGGTGCGGTCGCTCAGGTAGCCGATGACCGGCTGCACGAGCAGGCCGGTGACGGGGCCCGCGATCCAGAGGATCGGGATCTCGTCCACCTTGGCGCCGAGCGTTTCGAAAATGCGGCTGACGTTCGCGTTCTGCAGGGCGAAGCCGAACTGGATGCCCACGTAGCCGAAGCTCATGTTCCACAGCTGCCAGAAGTTCAGGAGGGGTTTCTTCATGGGGCGGATCCTCTCCGAATGGCGAACCCCCGCAACGTCATCCTGCCTGGGTTGGAGGCGGGACCAGTGGTCCCGCGGGAATTCAGCAGCAAAGCCAATGGCCCGCGGGACTGGTAGTCCCGCCTCCACCGGTTTGTCTCCCCGAGGCGGGCGAAAGCGCCAAGGGATGAAAGGTGGGCGTCGGTCTCCGCCCCGACGCCTGTCGCCGCCGGGACGGCGGCGACCACCTTGGCTCCTTTGTCCGGCTCAGGATGACGACAGAGGTAATGAGCGTTGTTCACTTCCGTTCCTCCCGCTTGGCTCGCACGCGCGCGTCGATTTCCGCGAGGCTGGTCGCGGCCAGGTCGCCGACCACGAGGTCGGCGCCGTGGCGTTTCAGCTCGGCGTGGTTGTTCTCGCGCGCGAGGCCGATCACCAACGCGAAGCCGCCGGCCGCGCCAGCCTGGACGCCGGAGACCGCGTCCTCGATGACGATCGCCCGCGCCGGCGCGACGCCGAGGTTGGCGCTGGCCGTCGTGAAAATATCGGGCGCCGGCTTGCCCTTCAGCCCGAGTTGCTCGGAGACGAGCCCGTCGACAATCGTGCCGAACAGCGGGGCGACGCCGGACTGCCCGAGGATCAGCGCCGAGTTGCGGCTCGAGGTGGCGAGGCCGACCTTGATGCCGGACGCGAGCAGCGCGCGGATGAGCGCGACGGTGGAATCGTAGAGCCCCACCCCTTCGCGTGCGACCAGCTCGTTGAAGAGCACGTTCTTCCGGTTGCCCAGGCCGCAGACGGTCTCGGCGCCGGGCTCGTCGTGCGGGAAACCCATCGGCAGGTGGATGCCGCGCGACTCGAGGAACGCCGCGACGCCGTGGTAGCGCGGGCGGCCATCGACGTAGCGCAGGTAGTCGCCCTCGGGGGTGAATTCGCGGAAGCGCTCGTGTCCCCACTCCGCGCGCTGCCGCAGGTAGCCGTCGAACATCTCCTTCCAGGCCCGCGCGTGCACGGCGGCCGTCCGTGTGACCACGCCGTCCATGTCGAAGATCGCCGCGTCGAAGGCGCGGGACGCTGCGCCGGGGGCGCGCCCGCGCAACGCGGGCACGGAGCCCTGCGCCGGCGAAGCGGGATGATCGTGGGTCGGAGCCACCAAGCGGGATGGATTAAATGTTTGGCAAAACTGAGGCGGTGGGCGGCGTGCCTCACAAATGTGGGGCTGCCGCCGCGCACCGCCTGGTTCTGAACGCACGCCGGATGAAGCCGGCGATTGTCCCCTATAATATTACCCCAAATCCGGGAGGGAGGACGCCAGGGCTTGCGCCCCGGCGCCGTCCCCGAAGATCAGAAGTCGAAGCGCGTGCTGAGGGTGAAGCTCTGCGTCGGCGCGATCCGGTAGCCGGCCGCGGTGCCGGCCGCCTGGCCCGCGATCGGTCCCTGCACGGTGATCGGAATCAGCGCGTCGTGCTTGAACAGGTTCTGGGCGTTGAGCTGGATGTGCATGTTCACCTTCTTCGTCAGCGGGCGCGAATAGCCGATCCACAGGTCGAAGTTGGTCTCCGAGGGCCCCCGGTAGGGATTGGCGAGGTCGAAGCCCAGCGTCTCCGGCTTGGTCGGGTCGCCGGTCGGCGGGTAGCCGATGGTGACGGCGCCCTGGTAGCGCACGGCGCCGCCGACATTCACGCCCTTGAGGAACGTGCGGGTGAAGTCGTAGTTGGTGATCAGGTTGTAGCGCCACTGGCGGATCTCCGGCGCGGAGGCGCCTTCGAGCAGCTTGAGATTGGCCCAGTCGGCGCCGAGCGCGCCGGGGGCGCCGACGCCCGTGTAGAAGATGCCGTTGGCGCGCGGCACGTCGGAGGTGCCCCACCAGAAGTGCATCAGGCCGCCATCGCCCTGAACCATATGGATCAGCTGGTTCATGAAGGTGTTGAGCGAGTCGCCGCCGATGTTGCTGCGGACCGCCTCCTGCTTGCTGGCGTTGAAGGTGATGCGCCAGTTCGGGAGCGGGTTGGCGTTGAGCTCGATTTCATAGCCCTTCGAAACGCCGTCCTCGGTGATGGTGAAGCCGTTCGGGATGCCGTTGTTCACGACGTACGGATTCGGCAGCAGGGTGCTGTTGGACTGGACGGTCGCGAGGGAGGTGAAGCCCCAGGCCTTCCAGAAGCGCGGGTCGACGGAATTCTGGAACGCGCGCACGCCGGCGATGGCCTTGGTCTGGTCGGACAGGTTCTGCGCCGACTGGACCGAGACGTCGTCGCTGAAGGCGTACTGCTCGATGTTGCTGCCGCTCTTGAGCGGTCCCCAGACCGGGCCGCCCTGGATGGCGGGATCGAACATGTTCGTGAAGCCCACCAGGCCGTACATGAACCAGTTGAGGTCGTTGGCGAAACCGCCGGCGCTCGTGCTGATGTTCTTCTCCGAGGTGACGTAGCGGTTGACCCGGAGCGAGTACTTGCCGTCGCGGGTCGCGATCACGATGCCGCGATCCACGGTCTTGCCGGACGGCGGGGCGACCTGCTCGCCGAGCACGTCGACGCGGCCGGCCAGCGGCTGGAAGTTCGTGGACTGGTTGTAGAGGAGGCTGACCTCGAACGGCCAGTTCTTCGTCACGTTCTTGAGGCCCGGGAGATCCATCAGGTGCGCCACGAAGCTCTCGGAGCGCGAGTTGACGCTGATGACCGCGTTCGAGCCGCTCGGCAGGGCGTAGGAGCTGAAGTCGATCTGCTGGGGATCCAGCGCGTCGCCGATGTTGCGCGAGAGGCCGTAGGCCTTCGCCGTGTCCTGGCGCCAGCCGATCGTCGCGACGAGGCTGTCGTCGAGCATCTTGCCCTGCCAGACGAGCGCCTTGGAGGTCGTCTGGGACTTGTTCAGCGCCGCGTTGGTCGTCAGCAGGTCGCGATTCGCCGCCGAGGCGGACGCCTGCGTGATGTTGAGCGGGGCGGTGGTCCAGCCGACGTAGTTGGCCGGGTTGTTGGCCTGCGTGAAGCTGTTCGGCAGCGGGTTGTTGCCGACCGGGTAACCCGGCGCGAGCTTCGACGGATCCGTGGTGTAGGCGTTGTTCGTCCACGGGTCGGCGGGATTCACGCCCGCGGCATTCCACGTGTCGTTGAAGTAGGTGACCGCGCCGTTGGCGATCATCGGCACGCCCGCGATGCCGGGGATGTTGGCGCCCGCCGCCGACTTGCCCAGCAGGGAGGGCCCGAGATACATGATCATCGTGGGCTGGACGTACGTGAAGTTCACGGTCGACGGATCGATGTCGGGATCCTGCAGCTTGTAGACGTTCGCATCGAGGTAGCCGTAGCTGGCCCAGTTGCGGTGGTCGGTGGTCTGGCTCGAGTCGGCCCAGAGGCCGGTCAGCGTCTGCGAGCCGAGGGCGCGGCCGAGCCAGCCCTTGCTGTCCTTGCGGAAGTCATGGGTGGCGAAGGCCGTCACGCGCTTCTCCTCGATGTTGGTGGCGTCGGAATAATTGGTGCCACCGATGCTGGAGACGAAGGGGCGGCCCACGTTCGGGTTCGGCGTGCCGTCGGAGTACGGGCGGCCGGTCAGGCCCGCGTCGGGCGTGCCGTTGTTGTAGACGGCCATCGGGTCGATGAAGAGGCTGATGTTGCCGCCGAGCAGCGCGGTGTGCGTGTGGCGGTAGGCCTCGGTGTTGTAGTCGAACGAAACGCCGAGCTGGTCGTTGAGCGCGGTTTCCGCGACGCTGAAGGTCGCGCGGTGGAACTGCTGGCGCTCGTGCTTGGTGTCGCCGTCGATCAGGTTGTTGTAGAAGTCGAAGACCGACGGGTCGGTGATGACGTTGTTCTTGAAGATGCCGGCGTTGGCGTAGGGCAGGCCCGAGTTGGCCGCCCAGGTCGCGGTGTTGGCGATGCTGGCCCAGGAGCCGGGCGCCGTGACGTAGCCGATCTGGTTGTTGCCCTGGTACTGCTGGGTGGCGGAGGTGACCCAGTAGGCGGTCTGCGCGCCGCCGCCGCTGCCGAAGAACGCCACCGGGTTGTTGGCGTTGGCGTTGCCGAAGCTGGAATTCTCGATCCAGGGCGAGGAGTACGGGATCGGCATGGTGCCGGCGTTCGCGTAGGCGGTCGGGCGGGCGACACCGCTGCCGATGCGGCCCGACTGGTTGTCCCAGAGCTGCCAGCCGTTGTAGGTGGCCTGGTTGGTGCCCGCGGCGCCGGTGCCGAAGAACGGCGTGATCTGGTCCTGCGGCGGCAGTTCGCGCGGGTTGTTGCTGTTGATCGTGCCGCTCTCGAAGCTGGCCTTCGCGATGAAGCGGAATCCGTTCTTGTTGAGCGCCTCGGGCTCGAAGCGGGCGGAGCCCGACACGCGCTTGTCGTGCGAGTACGCCGGCTCCTGCTCGTACTTCTCCTGGTCGTTCAGCAGGTTCAGGCGGACCGCCAGCTGCTTCGGCAGGATCACCTGGTTGACGTCCAGCGTCTCGCGCGTGGAGCCGTAGCTGCCAACGCGGAGCTCGAGTTCACCCGAGTTCTTGAAGCTGGCGCCCTTGGTGCCCGCGTTGATGATGCCGGCGGGGCTGCCCTGGCCGAACAGGATGGCGTTCGGTCCGCGCTGCAGGTCGACGCGGTCGATGTTGTAGCTGTCCCACGGGATCTGGGAGATGAAGAAGTCGCGGGTGTTGTCGGCCGCGGCGAGGCCGCGGACGCGCGTGGCGGTGTTCGGGCGGTCGGGCTCCGAGAGGGCCGCCGCGTCGCCGGTGCCGGCGAAGTTGCCGTTCACGCCGCCCACTTCCGCGCTAGGCAGGTACTGGAGGAGCGAGGTGTTGCCCGTCGCGCCGGTGTCCTTGAAGAACTGCGAGGTGACCACGGTGATGGCGCTGCCGATGTCGCGCAGGTCGGTCTTGAGGCGGTTGCCCGCGAGCGTGGAGGTGGCCGAGTAGCCTTCGCTGGAGTCGGCCGAGACTTCGAAGGGCGAGAGGACCAGGACTTCCTCCTCCTTTTCCTTGGGCGCGGCCGAGGGTGCGGCGGCGGTCTGCGCCGGGAGGTAGGCGCACGGGGCGAGCAGAGCGGCCAGCACGGCGACACGCCGGGCCAGCCCTGGTTTGGTATTCATGGTTTGGGGGGAGCTACAGGTTACTGGGTTAAGATCGGGGGCAACACGGATCCCCTGCGCGGGAAAATCCGGGGACGAGACGGTCTGCGGTGCTAGGGTGTTCATGGGAGGTAACAGGGGCGCGCGGAGACGTGATGGGTCTGGCTAACGGGGGGTACGGCTCCGGGAGCGCGGCCTGACGGTGGCGGATTTCGCGCAATCGTTCCGCCAACGCGACTGCGCCGCCTTGCAAACGTTGCGAAGGCGCGGCCGGCCGCCGCGAAATTTCCGCGCGGAAAACTCCCGGGCGCGACGCGGCGCGCAGCGGGTTCTTGCTTCTGTCCGAACGCCGGCCCCCTTGACGGCACGGGGCTTGCGATGTACAAGCAAGCATGAGTTCGGTTGTGCCCGCCCCCCGCACGACGCCCACCCTTCACGCCGTGGCGCGGATGGCGGGAGTTTCCGTCTCGACCGCCTCGCGCTGCCTGAGCGGCGCCGCGAAGGTCGCGAAGGCGACGGAGCGCCGCATCCTCGCGGCCGCGAAGGCGACCGGCTACCACCACAATGTGCTCGTCGGCCAGGTCATGCGCGCCACCCGCCTCGGCGCGGCGCACAACCACCTCGGAACGATCGCGTTCGTCACGCCGGTCGCCGACGCGCACGAGTGGCGCGCCACGCCCACGCTCGCGAGCAACTGGGAGGCGGCCCGCGCGCGCGCCGAATCGTTCGGCTTCAGCATCTCGGAGTTCACGCTCGGCTCCACCGGCATGACCGGCCGCCGGCTCGGCGAGATCCTCACCGCGCGCGGCATCTCCGGCGTGCTGCTCGCCGCGTTCCCCGAGACACCGCACAAGATCACGCTGCCGTGGGACGACTTCGCCTTCGTCCAGGTCGGCCACCGCATGAAGGCGCCGCGCCTCGACTGCGTCGTGAGCGACCACACCGAGGCCGTCACGCTCGCCGCGCGCACCATCGCGCGCCACGGCTGCCGCCGCCTCGGCCTCGCGATCGAGAAATACCAGGACGAGATCACCGACGGCCGCTGGTCGCTCGGCTACGCCGGCCTGCGCGCGACGATGCCGGCGCTCGGCGAGATCCCGCCGTTCCTCCCCGCCCAGATGACCCGCGACGCGTTCCTCGCGTGGGTCGACCGGCACGAGGTCGACTGCGTGCTGACGCTCTCCACTTTCCGCAACGAGCCCAACCACATGGACGCCTGGCTCGGCGAAAGGGAGATCGGCCTCGCGTCGCTCGACGTCACGTCGGTGCACGCCGACTGGAGCGGCGTGGAGCAGCACTCCGATGAAATCGGGCGCGCCGCCGTGGACCTGCTCTTCTCGAAACTGCAGGCGGGCGAGCGCGGCATCCCGAAGCTGCCGCGCACGCTGCAGGTGCACGGCCACTGGCGCGACGGCAAGACCCTGCGCCGCGCGCAGCCGCCCGTCGCGATCGCGAAGGCCTGAGCGCCCCGCGCCACGGGCGCGTCGTAGCGGATTTTTCACGCCCGGGACGGTTGCCAGACCCCGAAATTCGCGGCACATTTGCCGCCGTTCGCTGGTCTATCCCACCCTCCCTATGAAATCCCTGCTGCGTAGTTTCATTGCCACCGGCGCGCTCGGCCTGGCGTTCCTGGCGGCGACCCCGCCCGCCCGGGCCGAGGGGCCGGATTCCGCCGGCGCCAGCCAGGCGGCCGCCGCCAACGAGATCGTCTCGACCGCGCCGCTGCAGCTCGTGGCCGAGGGCGGCGGCGTGCACGGGCAGCTGGTGGTCGCCCCGGAGGTCGTCAGCACCGACGCGGGCGGCGACCTCGTCTACACGATCACCGCCGAGCCGCTGCACGGCCGCGTCGGCCTGGCCGGCGGCGAGGACGAGGATTTCTACAAGAACAAGTCCGGGCGCTCCGCCTATTTCGCCTACCAGCCGGTCGAGGACTACGTGGGCACGGACACATTCGCCTACACCGTGCGCAACGAAACCTCCGGCCTGGTGTTCAAGAACACGGCCGTGATCGAGGTGAAACCGGCGGCGCCGGTGCAGCTGGAGAAATTTGTCGTCAACGAGAAGCGCGAGCGCGCCATGGCCGAGCACCCGGTGACGCTGACCACGCGGCCGAACCGGGCGGTCACGCAGAAGATCCCCAGCCACGAGGACTTCATGAAGGCGGAGGACCGCGCGAGCATCGCCAACCCGAAGGTGGCCTACGCGCTGGACGACGACACCAAGCCGCAGCACGGCGCCGCCCGGCTCGACCGCGCCACCGGCGAGCTGACCTACGCGCCCAACCCGGGCTTCATCGGCGAGGACCGGTTCAACTACTACACCTTCGACGAGAACAACGCCGAGCTCGGCGTGGAGAACGTGGTGATCGTCAGCGTCGAGCCGATCCGCGACGTGAAGCACATCGCGGTCGACCGCTCGAAGAGCCGCGAGGTCGACCTCGTGTTCGTGATCAACAACTCGCCCTCGATGGCGCCGCACCAGGCCCGCATCGCCGAGAACCTCCGGCGCTTCCGGCGGCTCTTCGACGAGCGCAAGCTCGACTACCGCATCGGCGTGCTCACGACGGATTTCGTCAACCGCGACGCCAATCGCCGCGACGACGACCAGCCGTATTTCAAGTCGGTCCGCTCCACCCAGGTCGACGCCGCCGGCAATCCCGTGCTCGACAGCCGCCAGCGCCCGAAGCCGGTCACCAAGCGCGTGGCCAGCAACGGCACGCTCGTGACGCTCCCGGTGCTGCCGCAGCCGTGGGTCACGCCGCAGACGCCCGACGGCGTCTTCGCCGAGCTGGTGAAGGTCGGCACGAACGGCGACAGCAACCGCACGGCGTTCACGGCGGTCTACAACTTCGTCGCCGGCTACCAGCAGAAGCAGCACGCGTTCCTGCGCCCCGACGCCACCACGATCGTCGTCTATTTCATGGACGAGGAGGAAACCCGCATGGCGGTGTGGAAGGACGCGCCGAAGAACGCCGCCAGCGGCGAGCGCGAGGCCGAGTGGATCGAGAACGGCAAGCTGCCCGACCTGCTCAACTCGTACAACGCGCGCAACCCCGCGAAGCGCCAGACCCTCGACGGCTACATCAACTACTGGGTGCTGCGCCCGTTCATCATCGTGAAGGGCAACAAACGCGGCAAAATCGAGATGCACGCGGTGGTCGCGCCGAACAACGTCTCGCACCGCCGCGCCGCCGAGCTCACGGGCGGCACCGTGCTGAACATCGAGGGCGACTTCTCCGCGCCGCTCGCCGCGCTCGGCGACCGCATCGCCGACACCGTGGCCGTCGCGCTCGAGCCCGTCGGCCCCGGCGCCACGCTCTACAAGAAGAGCCTGAAGGTCCTCGTTGACGGCCGGGAAGTGAAACCCGACCCGGAGAACGGCTGGGTTTACGACGAGCTGACGCACAGCATCCGCTTCAACGGCGCCGCCAAACAGCAGGCCTTCGCCGCCCAGATCGACATCACCTACGAAGAACACCGTTAAACCTCTCCTCCCATGAAATCCCTGCTCCGCCTTTCCCTCCTCGCCGCCGCGCTGCTCACCGCCACGGCCGGCCTCTTCGCCCGCGCCAACACCGTCGAGAACCTGCGCGACGCCACCGCCGCCATGCCCGACGAGAAGGAGCGCCTTTCCGTGCAGTCCGCGCTGCTGGAGTTCGAGGGCAGCGACCGCCTGAAGGAATTCTTCGCGAAGAGCTACGGCGTCGTGATCTTCCCGACCGTCGGCAAGGGCGGACTCGGCATCGGCGGCGCCCACGGCACCGGCTGGGGTTTCCGCGAGGGCCGCTACGACGGCGAGTCGAAGATGACGCAGGTCACGATCGGCTTCCAGGCCGGCGGCCAGGCGTTCAGCCAGATCATCTTCTTCGAGGACGAGTTCACCTTCAACCGGTTCACGAACGGGAATTTCGAGCTCGGCGCGCAGGCCTCCGCCGTCGCGATCACCGTCGGCGCCAACGCCCAGGCCAGCACGGCCGGCGGTGCCAACGCCGGCGCGCACCAGACGCAGGCGAAGTCCACCTACAGCGACGGCCTCGCCATCTTCACCCTCGCGAAGGGCGGCCTGATGTACGAAGCCTCCGTCGGCGGCCAGAAGTTCAGCTACCGCCCCGCGAAGAAATAAGTTCCGACGTCTTAAATCGAAACGGGCCGCTCGTAGCCAGGTGCTAGCACGGCGTTGTCCACGTCGTGAAGGGCTATTAAATTCCGTAAGCAAAGCGGAAAGAGATCAAGACGCTGAGTCGGGGAGCAATCGACGCTCCAAAGTCGCAGGACATACCCGGCTAACGCAGCGCGAACCCGGAGAATATATGCATCGTCTCCCATTTGAAATTCTTGTGCAATCATGGCCTTCTTTTCGGCCGACGCCTTGGGATGGGGAACAAGCTCCAGCTTCAACATTCGATTCCACTCATCGTCGTTCTCTTTTTCTTCAACTGGCAATGGCTTCTTGCCCCAAATGACTTCTGCATTCTTGATCCGATTCACGAGGAAGTCGCAGAAGATGGCCTTTCGCCGGCAGTAAGCGCGCACCAGCCACTTGAGGCCTGTTCCTACAAAACTGAATGGAACGATCTCTCGCGGCCCATGGTTGCCGCTGTCAGATAAATACTCGATTCTAAGTACGGCTTTTTGGCAGATGGCTCTTGAGACTACTGCCAGAATATCAGCGGAAGGAGCCTGAAGCCGACTAGGCAATTCACATGGTACAAGTGATTCGGGTTCGGTCCCAAAATCGTTACCGATGCCATGGACCAACGCCCGCAAAAGTTGCTTTGGGTCGATCTCCTTGAGATAGCGCAGGGAGAACGCCTTCCCAATTCGGTAGATCTTCGCGATGGTATCAAAATCCAAATTCGCCGGCAGTTCCTCTCGATAAATTGCCAGATCACGGGTAGCTGCTGCTTCGCTAATCCCGAACCGCTGAACTAAATCTGCACGCGAAACCTGGCCCGTGAAATATAACCTAAATTCAAGATAGTTAAGACGTTCTCGCTGATTCTGGGAATGGTCATTCATGGTGGTCTTTGTTGAAATCAAAATGAGTTGTTGACCTGATCATTATTATCGCACTCATTTTGATTAGATGATGGACCAAAGACGAGTCCATCCTCCCAACACAGTCAACCACACATCTCATGGCTACCAATCCTCCTAAAGGCGACGGTCACCGGAACGGTGCAGTCACTCACAGAACCCAAACCCAAACTCCTTCGGGAAACTGGGTCAAACGCGACACCGACACGGGCCGGTTCATGGACGTGAAGACCTCCGACTCGAGGCCGTTCAAGGGTGTTCGCAAAGAGAAATAACACCGCCATTGCGTTTCCCAAAACGTCCATTGACCAGGACCAAGGGCGAATCGACGCATAACTAAACTGGGACTCAGTTTTCGCGGGTAAAAGATTCCACCAAAAAACTAACACCAAAATGAAACCGGAAAAAAAACTCGTTACGATCGTCGTCGAGGGCACTCCACACGAGTGGCCTAAGGAAGAAATTTCCTATGACGAAGTGGTCACCTTAGAAGTGCCCGACTACGCGCAGCATCCCGACATCAACTACTCAGTGAAATACAAACGTGGACAAGGTAACAAGCCCGAGGGCGTGTTGCTTAAAGGAGAGTCCGTTAAAGTGAAAGACGGGATGACTTTCAGTGTTTCAGAAACTGGTCAGTCGTAACGAGGACCTGCGTCGTCTCTACGAGAAGGGATACGCGATCGGGTTCGACACGAACAACTGCCTACTGATCAGGGACGTGTTTTACCTCGATGGATCCCTCGCGTTGAAGCGAGGCGCCATCGTCGCCAAGCTCGTATTCGTGGACAAGGAAATCGTTCGTCAGGACGACCACCAGATCTACTTTGCTGGCGAAATGCCGCACGGCTTGGATGGAAAGCCGATCCCCAATTTTGGTGGTGGGCCGTGTCAGATCCATCTCTCGGCGGAGAACGCGGATATTGTAGTTCAGCGATCGTTCTCAAACAAGCCGAGGAAGACCGGCGCTTACACTGATTTCTTTGAAAAGATCGAAAGTTATGTCGATCAAATCGCGGGACCGGCAATGGCCAAGTTTGGCCGCGAGGCGTCGCCCCTTACTCACAAGGCAAATACCGGATTGCCTCCTGATTCGATCTTCAAGTTTCCAGACACGATGTCATCGCGCGCCGGTATCTCCGACCTGCGCGAGAAATTTAAAGACGAGGTTATCGCCATTATTGGAGTTGGTGGGACCGGTAGTTATCTCCTTGATTTGCTGGTGAGAACGCCGGTTAAGGAAATTCGATTCTTCGACCTCGACGATTTTCACGTCCACAATGCGTATCGGTCTCCCGGCAGGCTGGATGCGAGTGAGTTGGGCAAGCCCAAGACCGAGGTTTACCTGAATCGCTATGAAGGTTTCCGGCACGGGCTTACTGCGCATCGACTCCATGTTGGATCGGATTCTCGCCCGGAACTTGCCGGCGTGACCTTCGCATTTGTGTCCGTGGACAAGGGTTCCTCAAGGTCCGCAATTTTCGATGTATTGATTGCGGAAAAAATCCCGTTCATCGACTTAGGCATGGGGCTCAAGCGCAAAGCAGACCCTCTCACCGGGATGCTGCGGGTCACCTACTATCCCGTGGAGCGCGCTGAAGAAATCCGAGCAAAAGGATACGCGGAAATGTCTGACCCCGCCAACAACCTTTATCGTTCGAACATTCAGATCGGTGAGCTGAACGCTCTGAATGCGTGCTTGGCTGTCGTGAAGTATAAACAGACTCGGGGCTTTTTCGGTAATGACGAGCCGATGGATAACTATCTCCTCGATGTTTCGGATTTGAAAATCGCCTCATGAGATTTCGTCTCCAACGAGTCGAGTTTATGCCCAAGGACCTAGTGCCCGGCGTCCTCTATTACGCGCAGGAGTACGGTGCCGCCGCTCATCTCTGCGCTTGCGGATGCGGCTCGAAAATACGCACTCCGATCGATGAAACAGAATGGGCTCTAGAAGAAGGGCGAAATGGCCCGACACTTTCCCCTTCTGTGGGTAACTGGCAGAAGCCCTGTCGCTCGCATTATTTTATCAGAGACGGAGCAGTTATTTGGTGCGCTCAATGGAGCGAAGAAAGCGTCAAGGCCGGACGACTGCTTGAACATAAACGACGCGCCACGCACCTAGATCGAAAGTATTCTAAGAAAAAAGGCCGGCGATTCTGGGAGTGGATGCGCAGCCTCTTTGACTGAGTGGCGGTATTCTCAGCTCATAAAATCGCCTGGTTCGAAACCTCAAAATAGCCGATCCCTTCAATGCCAAGGTTCGCTCCAGAGAGTACATTGGTTGGAAGACAGGGTGAGGACGATAAGATAGAGCATCTCTACAAATGCTTCCTGTAGGTTTCAGGCGCTGGTTTCATTTTGTTAGTCGAAGGTGCCCTCAGCCAGTGTTGTAGCGCCGGATGCAAAAACGCCGCTAATCGTTGAAGACCAGCGGCGCTTTTCTGAGTGGCGTCCCCACGGGGATTCGAACCCCGGTTCTCACCGTGAAAGGGTGGTGTCCTAACCGGGCTAGACGATGGGGACCCAGCACGGAGTCGGGCAAGCTACGGCCTGACCATGGTCGCGCAAGGATTTTCTAGGCAGCCAAAATCCCGCCCGAATTCCTGGATCCTTCGCTCACATGGCTCGCTCAGGATGCCGGTCCGCTTCGGACCGGCACTTTACGCGGAAAATGCTCCCGGGCTTGGATTTGAAACCCGGGCCTCGCACAACCTTGGTTGTCCGGCAGTCTCGTCTTCGCCTACCCCATGTCCACCTCTCCGCCCCAGCCCGCGGCGTCCCCGGCGGTTTATCGCGCCGGCTCGCTGACGTACGACGCGGCGCAGCTGCGCACGGTGTTCGCGTGGCTGCTGGGGGCCGAGGTCGTCTACACGCTGATCGACATGCTCGAGCCGATGGTGCTGCCCGTGCTGCTCAAGGGCCACGGCGCCACCGACACGCAGATCGGCATCATCGTCGGCTCGTTCACCGCCGTGCTGCAGCTCATCATCATGCCGCCGCTCGGCTACTGGAGCGACCGCCTGCGCACGCGATGGGGCCGGCGCATCCCGGTGCTGTTCTGGGCGACGCCGTTCGTCACGCTCTTCCTCGCGCTCACGCCCTTCGCGCCGGAGATCACCCGCTGGCTGGAATCGGCCGGCTTCGGCGGATTGTTCGGCGGGTTCGCCATCGCGCCGGTGATCCTCGTGTTCGGCGCGCTGGTCTTCCTTTACCGCGTGGCCCAGACGATGACCAACACGACGTTCTTCGGCCTGCTGCGCGACGTGGTGCCGGACACGCACATGGGCCGCTTCCTCGCGCTCTTCCGGGTGTTCGGCGCCGCCGGCACGGCGATCATCACCTACTGGCTGCTCGGCCACGTCGAGGACCACAGCAAGCCCATCTTCATCGGCGTCGCGCTGCTCAACCTCGGGTGCTTCCTCGCGCTCTGCCGGTTCGTGCGCGAGGGCGAGTACCCGCCCGTGGCGGAGGTCAATCCCGCGGGCGCGGGCCGCAGCGCGTCCCTCTGGGAAAAAGCGCGGACCTTCTGCCGCGAGTCCTACGCCCACCCGGTTTACCTGTGGATGTACTTCATCCGCGTCTGCCTCTACGGCGTGCAGATCGGCCTGCTCAACTTCATCGTGTTCTTCCCGCAGAAGGAACTGGGCCTGAGCCTCACCGAGATCGGGCACATGCGGACGTGGCCGCTGTTCATCTGGGTGTTCATCGCCTTCCCGATCGGCCAGCTGGTGGACCGGAAGGGCGCGACCTTCGTCCTGCAGTGGGGGCTCGTGCTCATCACGCTGGGCTACCTCGGCACGGTGTTCCTCGTGGTCGGCCCGTACACCTACCTCGTGTCGTCGCTCGTCACGGGCGTGGCGTTCTGGATCGTGATGATGGCGCAGCTCAAGCTCACGCAGGAGGTCTTCCATCCGCAGCGCTACAGCCAGCTCGCCGGCGCCAACACCATCGTGCAGTCCGCCCTGATCGCGATCCTCGTCAGCCCCGGCGCAGGCTGGCTGCTCGACCACCTCAAGGGCTGGAACACCACGCTCGCGCTGCCCGCCGCCGGCGACGTGGTCATCGGGCCCTACCGCCTTGTGAACCTCATGATTGCGGTGCTCTATGGCCTGGCTTGGTTCGGGCTGCGCCGGCTCAGCCACCACATGAAGAAACACGGCGCACCGGACCACTACGTCGCCCCGCTCTGAACTTCCTTCCGCCCCATGCAAGCCGCCTCCCGAATCCTGCTGCTGGCCGCGTCCCTGGTCGCGACCGCTTTCGCCGCCGCGGCGCCGATCGACCGCGAGGCGCTCGTGAAGCGCCACAACGTCGTCGTGCGCAAGGTCGACCCGACCGCCCCGCTCACGGTGGGCAACGGCAAGTTCGCCTTCACGGTGGACGTCACCGGCCTGCAGACCTTCGGCGACTACTATTACCAGCACGGCATCCCCCTCGAAACGATGGCGCGCTGGTGCTGGGCCGCGGATGACAACCCAAACGGTTACAAGCTCGCCGACGCCAACCAGGAGTACACGCAGCCCGACGGCACCATCGTCGCCATCCCAAGCCGGCTCGATACGCCGGCCTCCGACTGGCTCCGCCGCAACCCGCGCCAGCAGCCGCTGGGACAGCTTTCGCTGGAGTGGAGCGACGGTACGGCGCTCAAACCCGAGGAAATTCAGGAGCCCGAGCAGACGCTCGACCTTTGGAGCGGCATCATCACCAGTCGCTACAAACTGCGCGGAGTGCCGGTAGTTGTGGTCACCAGCTGCGCGTCCAACGATGACACAATCTACTTGCAGCTCGATTCCGAACTGATGCGCAGCGGAAAACTGCGCGTGCGCCTGGCTTTCCCGCGCGGACACGATCCCGCGGTTAAAAATACTCCTGCGCTCGATTGGTCTCAACCCGACACGCACACCTCCGAATTGATCTACCAGTCCTGGATTCATCGGAAAATTCCCGGCGCGGAATATTACGTAACCCTGAGCCAAGTCCCGGTGCCGGCGGGGCCGCACGTGTTTTATTTCAACGGTCAGTCGAGTCAGGGCAGCTGGGATCTCACGCTGCAATTCGCACCGAGACAGGAAAAAATCAGCGAGCCGGTCGCGATCATGCGCGAGGAAAGCGCCAGACATTGGGCGGATTTCTGGCGCAGCGGCGCGGCGGTGGACTTCTCCGGCAGCACCAACCCGCTGGCGGACAAGATGGAGAACCGGATCATCCTCTCGCGCTACCTGACCGCCGTGCAGTGCGTCGGCGACATGCCGCCGCAGGAAAGCGGCCTCACCTGCAACACCTGGTACGGCAAGCACCACACCGAGATGATCGTGTGGCACACCGCGCATTTCTTCCAGTGGGGCGAGCCGGCGCTGGCGATGAAGAACCTCGACTGGTTCCTCGGCCAGCTGCCGAACGCAAAGGCCACCGCCGCCGCGCGCGGACTCAAGGGCGCGCGCTGGTCGAAGATGATCGGCCCCGACGGCCGCGAGAGTCCCGGCGGCAACCCGCTCATCGTCTGGAACCAGCCGCACCTGATCTTCCTCGCCGACCTCGCGCTGCGCCAGTCGCCGTCGGCCGCCAACCTCGACAAATACAAGGAGCTGGTGTTCGAAACCGCCGAATGCCTCGTCTCGATGCTGAAGTTCGACGCGAAGCGCGGGCAGTACGTGCTCGGCCCGCCGCTGTGGATCGCGCAGGAAATCCACGATCCCGCCGTGAGCCAGAACCCCGCCTACGAACTCGCCTACTGGCGCTGGGCGATCGAGACCGCGCAGCGCTGGCGCGTGCGCGCCGGCCTGCCCCGCGAGGCGCACTGGGACGAGGTCCTCTCCAAGCTTTCGCCGCTCCCGGTCTTCGACGGCAAGTACACCGCGCTCGAGTCCGTGCCGGACACGTGGACCAATCTCAACAGCCGCCACGACCACCCGGAGATGCTGATGGCGCTCGGTTTCTTCACGCCCGGCGCCGACGTCGACCGCGCGACGATGGACCGCACGCTCACCGGCGTGCTCACGCAGTGGGACTGGGCCACGAAGATCTTCGGCTGGGACTACCCGATGGTGGCGATGACCGCCACGCGGCTCGGCCGCCCGGCCGACGCCGTGGAGATCCTGCTGCGCGACGGGCCGAACAACCGCTACTTCCCCAACGGCCACTGCCCCGTGGGCAGCGATCGCGCCCAAGGCAGCCAGCTCGAGGGCCGGCGCGAGATCGCCGTCTACCTGCCGGCCAACGGCGCGTTCCTCGCGGCCGCCGCGCTCATGATCGGCGGCTGGGATGGCTGCCCCGAGGAATTTCCCGGCATCCCGAAGGACGGCACGTGGAAAGTGCGGGCGGAAGGACTCTCACGGCTGCCGTGAGAGAGGAAATCGTGAAATCGAGAATCGGACATCGAGAATCCTAAATTTCGATCCGCTTCATTCCGTCATCCTGAGGCGTGCGAAGGATCCAAGCGGACGGACGAACATTCCTCGCCCAAGTGGATCCTTCGCGCGGCTCAGGATGACGCTGGGGGATATCTTTCGAGATTTTAGATTCCCGATTCCTGATTTCACGATTTCCCGGTCCTATCCGTATCCGGCTGCCCGTCGCAGTCGCGCACGCGCAGGCCGGTGACATTCGCCAGCGTCCAACCGCCGGCGGCCCCGGCGGGCGCGCGGAGGCCCGCGCAGTCGGCGCCGGCCACGTCGTCGAGCTCGATCGCCGGGCGCGCATCGGGCGCGAGCAGCGCGAGCGTGAGATCGTGCAACCGCACGCGCGCCGCGTGCCGCACGTACACGCCCCAGGCGGGCAGCGGGCCGAAAAGCATCGGCTCGGGATAATCCTTCGGCATCTCGGGCACGGTGCGGGCCGCGTCGGCCACCGACCCGCCGCCGCGGCTGTGCACCTGGATGCCGGAAAGCGAGACGTCGGCGACGGGGTGGCCCGGCAGGCCCGCGATGAAGATGCCGTGCTCGGGCGCGACGTTGAAGGCGACGACGTTGTCGATCGCGATGCGGCTGATCGTGCCGGGCGCCAGCGCCCCCGGGGCCCGCAGGCGCGCGCCGAGGCGAATGAAGACCGGCGCGTTCATCACGTCGCGCATGACGAGGTTGGAAACGACGACGTCCTCCATTTCCGCGCCGTCGACCTGCTCGAGGGCGAGGCCGCGGCAGAACTCGAAGACGCAGTTGCTGATCGCGATGTTGCGGAAGCCGCCGCTCGCCTCGGTGCCGAGCTTGATGCGGCCGATCGGGCCGCCCCGGTGCCGGATCGCGCGCGAACGCGTGCCGTCGTAGAGCGTGCCTTCCTCGAAGCCGCTGACGTAGCAGTTGGCGATCGTGACGTTCTCGACGGGGCGCACGCCGCCGAAGCCGCACGAGGACTTCACGCAGATGCCGTCGTCCCACGGCGAGTTGACCGAGCAGTTCGAGATGCGGACGTTGGCGCAGGCGTCGATGTCGATCCCGTCGCGGTTGGTGTCGATGAACACGCCGTCGATCACGACGTTGTCGCACGCCGCGGCGAGGATGCCGAAATGGCCGCCGTGCAGGATCGTGAGGTCCTGCACCAGCACCGAGCGGCAGCCCCGCAGCGCGATCGCCTTGTTGCCCACCCCCGCGGGCAACGTGTCGAGCGCGTGCGGGTAGCCGAAGGGTCCGGCGGGCGGGACGCCCGCCAAGGGTGCGATGATGCCGTCGGCCTCGAGCACGTCGGGCAGGCGGCCGGCCGGCTGCGGCGCGACCTCGCCGACGGGCAGCGCGACGCGGCCGTTGCCGCGGCTGAGCCCGCGGCCGTAGATGCGGCCGGGGCCGCGGATTGTCACGCCCTCGAGCTCCTCGCCCCAGATGAGGCTGTTGCGGAAGCGCGAGTGGCCGAAGTCCTGGTGGTGGTTGGGCGGCGCGTCCTCCGGCGCGTCGTAACCGCCGGGCTGCCCCGCCGGCGGCGGGTCGGCCGCGATGAGCGTGGCGCCGCCGCGGAACTCCAGCGTGACCCAGCTCTGCAGCCGGATCGAGTGGCTCAGGTAATCGCCCGCCGGGAACACCACCGTGCCCCCGCCCGCCGCCGCCGCGGCGGCGACGGCGCGGTTGATGGCCGCGGTGTCGGGCGTGAGCCCGTCACCGGCGGCCCCGAAGCGGCGCACATCGAATTCGGACGGAGCGGCGGCCCGCCCCGCCGGCGAGGACGGAGTGATGTTCACGACGGAGGAGGTGAAACCCGGCGCGACTTACCAGTTGATCGTGGTGGTGAGGCGGACGTTGCGGCCCGGCTGCGTCGTCAGGCCCGTGCCCGAGATGCGGCCGCCGGCCACGCTGACGTAGTCCTTGTCATCGAAAACATTGTCGATGGTCAGGCGCGTCGTGTACGTCTCGTTCCACTTGTAGTTGAACCCGAGGGTCGTGGTGTACTGCGGCTGCAGGTAGAAGCTGACCTGCTTCACGACGTTGCGCTGCGTGAAGTTGCCGTCCGGGACGTCGCCCGCGCGCTTGCCGCTGTAAACCACGCCGGCGTTGACCGAGAGCCCCTTCGCCAGGCCGTCGGCCACGCGCCAGTTGGCGAGCAGCGCGGCGTTGTTGTCGGCCACGCCGCGGACCATGCGGCCGAGCGCGTCCCGCATGTTGAGGTGCGAGTAGGTGGCGATGACGGAGAGGTTCTTCGTCACGCTGCCCATGAGCTCGAGCTCGAAGCCCTTGTTGCTGAGGTCGGACACGAGCGTCTGCGGCTGCGTCGGGTCGGTCTGGAAGGCCGGGTTCGGCACCGTGACGTTCGTCTGCGAGATCTTGAAGTAGGCGCCGTTGAGCGAGAGCTTGCGGTCGAACCACTCGGTCTTGAAGCCGAACTCGTCCTGGTCGCCCTGCCGCCAGAGCGGCGCGTTGTTGGCGATGACGGGCGAGGCGTTGTTCGAGCGGCTGGCGTAGAGCGAGACGTTGTCGCGGACCTTGTAGAGCAGGCTGGCGCTCCACATGTTCTTGCTGTCGTCGAGGATCGCGTTGGTCGGCGTGGAGAGCGCGTTGCGCGACGTGGTCTTCGTGCTGTAGCGCAGCAGGCCGCCGGTGAGGTAGACCTTGTTGCCGAAGAAGCCGAAGCGCTGGTTCACGAAAACCTGCGTGTTGGTGTAGGTCGCGAGGTTGTTGCCCGTGAGGGTCGAGCCGTAGGCCGGGTAGGCCTGCGCGTGCGGGTTGGCCAGGTTGATCGGGGGCAGCGTGCCGGGGCCGCCGCCGCCGCCCGGGTCGATCGAGCGGGAATAGCCGTACTGTCGCGACCAGGCGAGGCCGGCCACGGTCTGCGAGCTGACGTCGCCGAACTGGTAGTTGGCCACGCCGTCCGCCTGGAAGTTGGCGGTCTTGCGGCGGGTCCACTGGATCTGGCCGCGGTGGCTGATGGCGCCGGGGTTGATCCACGGCGAGTAGGTGGCGACGTCCGCGCCGTTCACAACGGCCCAGGTGTAGTCCTGCGTGAGCTCGCCCGTGGTCGGGTTATAGCGGTTGCTGAAGCCCGGGGCATTGAGGAAGTCCTGGTCGTCGTTCTCGAAGAAGTAGCGGGTGTTGGCCGCGAGGCGGTAGCTGAGGTGCTCGTTGTAGCTGCTGGTCAGCGTGGCGAACAGGTCGGCGCTGTGGGTCTCGACGTGCGACCACGGCTGGATGCCGTTCATCTCGGAGGGCGAGATGCCGGGCAGGAGCTTCGGTTCGCCCGAGGTGGAGGTGGTGCCCGGGTCGATGATGAAGAGCGGCTCGCGCGTGATCCAGTGCTCGGCGGCGACCAGCTTCACGGTGAGGAGCGTCTTGTCGGAGATCTTCCAGGCGACCATCGGCGCGAAGGCGCTGCCGCGGAGGTAGGACTCGTTGCCCCAGTAGCGGTCGGAGTCCTGGCCGGAGAGTACCATGCGGTAGGCCAGCGTCTTGCCCGCGTTGAGGGCGTTGCCAATGTCGAGCGTGTACTTCTGCGCGTCGAAGAAGCCGATCGTGGCGTTGAACGAGTTCTGCCGGCGGAAGGTCGGCGTCTTCGTGATGATGTTGAGCGAGCCGCCGGGCGCGCCGGCGGGCGAGAGGATGGCGTTCGGGCCCTTGGTGACCTCGATGCGGTCGATCACGGACTCGTCGATGTTGTCCGCGTCGGCCGACTGGAGGAAGTTGTCCACGGTGCGGGCGCCGTTCTGCGTCTCGAAGCCGCGGATGATCATGCGGTCCTGGAACTGGACGCCGCGGCCTTCCTGCACGCCGGCGACGTAGCGCGTGACGTCGAAGACGCGGTTGGGCCCGATGTCATCCATCATGTCGCGGGTGATGACCGAGACGGAGCTGGGGGTGTCGAGCAAGGGGGCGCGGACGCGGACCGCGGAGATGGCGTCGGCGGCGCGGTAGCGGTCGGCGTTGTCGGCCGACACGGTGAAGGCATCGAGGACGATGACGTCGTCCTTCGGCGCGGCGGGCGCCGGGTTGTTCTGGGCGGCCAGGGGACCGGCCGGCAGCAGGGACAGGAGCGACAAGGCGGCCAGGGCAGACGCCTTGGGACGGCGAGCCAGGGCTCGCGCGGATTGCGGCATGTTCATGGGGATGGGGAGGTGTTCGGGGTTGGCCAGCCCGGCCGCGCTCTGGGGTATGCGGCCGGGACAGGTGTCGCGCTCCTGGGTCGGGAGCCGACGCCGCACCTTGGGACGGGCCGTCGGCGAGGCCAAGCATCCGGGCACTTTCCACGTAAAACGAAACTGGCCTTTCCCGCCCGCCCGCGCACGCTGCCGGCATGGCTGCGCCCAAGCCCCCGGCGAATCCCCCCACCCTGCGCGAGATCGCGCGCCGCGCCGGCGTGAGCCACACCACCGTCTCGCTCAGCCTGCGCAACCACCCCTCGATCCCGGAAAAAACGCGCGAGCGCCTGCGCCGCCTCGCCGACGGGCTCGGCTACCGCTCGAACGTCCTCGTGTCCGCGCTCATGAGCCAGGTGCGGCTCAAGCAGCACAAGTCCGGCCCCGAGGTCGTGGGCTTCCTCACCGGCGGCCCGTCGCCCGACGAGTGGAAGCACCACTCGGCCAGCGTCGGCTTCCACGACGGCGCGCGGCGGCGCGCGCAGCAGCTCGGCATGCGCCTCGAACCGTTCTGGCTCGGCCCCGGCGGCGCGCACTCGGCGGCGGTCTGCCGCATGCTGCAGGCCCGCGCCATCCGCGGGCACCTGATCACGCCCTTCGCCGTGCCGGTCTACGAGCACGAGCTCGACTGGACGCACCTCATCTGCGTCGGCCTCGGCTACGTGTTCAACCACCACGCGCTGCACCGCGCGACGCACAACCACTTCCGCGGCGCCTTCCTCGCCTACGACGAGCTGGCGAAGCGCGGCTACCGCCGCATCGGGCTGATGCTCGACCGCAACGACCAGAACCGCCGCGTCAACTACGGCTGGCTCGGCGGCTACCTTGCCGCGCAGAACACCTTCGACGGCGCGCGCCTCGAGCCGCTGCTCACCACGCCCGACAACGAGCTGCGCCTGGCCAAGGCCTGGCTGAAGAAAGCCCGGCCCGACGCCGTCATCGGCTTCGGGCCCGGCCAGCTGCGCGCCCTGGCCAGGCTCGGCTGCTCGATCCCGGGCGACCTCGCCTACGCCGCGCTCGACGTCGAGCAGACCCGCCTCGCCCACGTCGAGGAGGTCGCCGGCATCAACCAGAACCTCTCGCTCATCGGCGCCACCGCCATCGACATCCTCGCCTCGCAGCTCTACCACAACGAACTCGGCCTGCCGCAGCGCCCCGTGTACTCGATGATCGAGGGCTACTGGGTGCCGGGGCACACCGCGCCCGACCGGAAAGAGCGCTGAACCGCCGGGCCATCTTGAAATCTTGTGTTAAGACCGGCGCCTCCGGCGCATTGGATCGAGATGTCGGGATTTCCAGTTGCAAGACTGTCAGTTTTCAAGATTTCGGCGCCGGCCCGGTCTCGAACCGTTCCTTCAGGCGCAGGAATTTCCGCTCGACCAGGAAGTACGACAGGATGGCCAGCGTGAAGCTGACCGCGAGCTTCAGGCCGAGCCGGACCGGGAGCGCCGCCCCGGGCAGCAGCTTCTCGACGGCGAAGTACACCGGCAGGTGATAGAGATAAACGCCGTAGGAAATCCGTCCGACAAAACGCAGCGGCGCCGCCGACAGCACCCGCGCCAGCCACGAATGGCTGCCGGCCACGAGGTCGAGGACGACCAACGTCGCCGCCCCGCCCACCAGCACGTAGCCGATCCAGCCCATCCACGGGCTGTACCAGGTGACGACGTGGATCACGGCAAACAGCGCCGCGAGCATCAGCGGCGCGAGGAAACGGCCGAGAACCTTGCTGCCGGCCGCCGGCAGCCGGCCGGCGGGCAGGCTGCGCACGAAGCACGCCAGCGCGGCTCCCGCCATGAGCGTATCCATGCGGGTGTCCAAACCGAAGTTGATGCGTTCATCCGTATAAACCCCGACCTTGCTCGCCCGGTACACGGCGACGACCGCCGCGCCCGCCAGCAACACCCCCGCCCGCGTCGCCGGATTCCGCACCGCCTTGGCCAGCCCCAGCATCGCCAGCGGCCAGATCAGGTAGAACTGCTCCTCCACCGCCAGCGACCAGCAGTGGTTCAGCCACTGAAGGTGATAAGTCGGGTTGAATGCCAGAGCCCAGTTCGCCGTGTAGCTCAGGGCCAGGGCGAGCTCGGTGCCGGGGAAGCGCTGCTCCAGCCAGACCATGCCGGCGGCGGTGACCGCGCCCGTGAGCCCGAGGGCCGGCATGAGGCGCAGGCAGCGCCGCACGTAGAAATTCCGGAAGTTGATCCCGCCGGTCCGCGCCTCCTCCGTCACCAGGATCGTCGTGATCAGGAATCCGCTCAGGACGAAGAAAATGTCCACGCCCACGCCGCCGCTCCGGAAATACGGCACGCCGCCGTGCGCGCAGAGCACGATGCCGACCGCAAGCGCGCGCAAGCCGTCCAGGGCGGGATAATACGGGTGTTTCATGGGGTCCGACGCCGGGGCGCGCCGCGCCGGCATTGGTGGAAGGGAAGCGCCCGCGGGTGGAGCGAAAACCGCCCCGGCACCGCTTCCGCACATAAGAAACCCAGAAAACACAAACGCCCCCGGCGCCGCGGGTGAAATTTCAGCCTGACCTTTGCCCGCTTTGCCTCCTTGGTGGGGGCGATTCCCATGAATTTCCCCGAGATCAGCGCCGCCCTCCCCCGGACCGCGGTCACCGTCCTTGAAAAGCTGCCGTACCCGCACCTTGCCTCGGGCAAGGTGCGCGAGATCTTCGACCTCGGCGACGCGCTGCTGCTGGTGGCGACCGACCGCCTGTCGGCCTTCGACGTGATCCTGCCCGACGGCATCCCCGGCAAGGGCGCGATCCTGACCCAGATGAGCAACTGGTGGTTCAGCCAGACGAGCGGCCTCATCCCGAACCACCTGCTCCCCGATCAGGCCGGCGAGTTCGCGCGCCGCGGGATCACGAACCGCGACCTGCAGCTGCGCAGCATGATCGTGCGCAAGCTCAAGCCGCTCACCATCGAGTGCGTCGCGCGCGGCTACCTCATCGGCAGCGGCTGGAGTTCCTACCAGAAGAGCGGCGCGGTCTGCGGCATCCGGCTGCCCGCCGGCCTCCGGCAGGCCGACAAGCTGCCGGCCCCGATCTTCACGCCGACGACCAAGGCGCCCAAGGGCCAGCACGACGAGCCGATCAACGACGCGCAGGGCGCGGCGGCCATCGGCGCGGCGCTCTACGAAAAGGTGAAGGCGAAGAGCCTCGAGCTCTACACGTTCGGCCACGACCGCGCCAGGCAGGCCGGCATGATCCTCGCCGACACGAAGTTCGAGTTCGGCACCGACGCCGCGGGCAACCTCTTCCTCATCGACGAGGTGCTCACGCCCGATTCCTCGCGCTACTGGCCCGCCGCCGAGTACCGGCCCGATTGCTCGCCGCCGAGCTACGACAAGCAGTTCGTGCGCGACCACCTGCTGGCGATCAAGTGGGACCAGAAGCCGCCCGGCCCGCGCCTGCCGGCCGACGTCATTTCCCGCACGCGGGAAAAATACCTTGCGGCGCTCCGGAACCTGTTAGGTTGAAAGCCATGGCCGCCCCCACCCGCCTCTGCCTCGCCGCCCTGCTCGCCGTTTGCGGCGCCGTCGCCGCCGACGCGCGCCTCGGCGACACGCTGTCCGACCTGAAGAAGACCTTCGGTTCGCCCGTGCCCATGACCCAGCCGCGCAAGGACCAGGCCTTCTGGCTGTTCGAGGGCGACGACGGCCAGCTGATGTATTCCGTCACGTTCAATGCCCAGGGCCGCTCGATCGCCGAGGGCCTCAAGCCGCTCAAGCGGGCGCGCTTCAACCGGGACACCGCGCTCGACTTCATCGACAACGAACTCGCCGCAATCCGGAATTCCAAGACCAAGCGCACCCTCAAGCCGCGCGACGTCTACCAGTTCGCCGGCAAACGCTACATCTGCGGCGACCAGGAATATGTCGTGATCGACGAGGCCAACGGCTATCTCGCCATCTGGAGCCAGGCCGGCGTCCCCTCCGTGCTGGTGCTGGCGCCGGAGATGATGGCGCAGATGTGAGCGCGCGCCGTTGGCGCCTGGTGTAGGGCCGGTGCTCGTCGCCGGGCCGGTTCGTGATTGAGGTCGATTGAGGTCCGTCGGCAAGCGACGACCCTACACAAGGCGGGCTTCCGCCTCAGGCGGACGTGGCGTCGTACACGATCACCTTGCTCCAGAGGTGGGAGCAGTCCGCGACGAATTTCTTGTGCAGCGGATGGTCCTGGTAGGTCTTCTGGCCGGCGGTGTCGTCGAAGTAGAGGAGCTCGGACGCGCTGTAGCTGTTGTCGACGACGTCGCGCTTCTCGGTGCTCGCGGGCACGCCGACGTGGATGCCGCGCACGGTCTCGATCGCGCCCAGGCCGCGGATGCCGGCGAGGAGCTGGGCGAGGTCCTCCTTGGAATCGGGATTCTTCAGCCAGAAGAAGACATGGTGGACGAGCTTGGCGGGGACGACGGGGGCGGTGTTCATGGAAGCGGCGGTGGCGAGGGTGGCGGCGCCCAGGGTGGCGGCCGTGGCGATGAAATTGCGGCGGGAGGTCATGCGAAGTTGAACGGTGGGCGTTGAAGGTTGAAAGACCGATGCAAAAAAGCATCGGGACTACTCTCGCTTTCAACCCCCGCCTTTCAACTTTCAACTCATCCTGTCTTTAGACCGGGGGCGTCGTCCCGCCCGGGGCGAGGCGCGTGATGCGCACGCGGCGGACGCGCTCGGTGGTGGCCTCGAGGACCGTGAGATTGTACTCGCCGGAGGTGAAATGCTCGTCGCGTTTCGGCAGACGGCCGGCGGCGCGCTGCGTCCACTGGGCGACCGTCTCGCGCGGCTGCCACTCGAGCGGCCAGCCGGTCTCGGCCTGCAGCTCGCGCAGCGTCAGACCGCCGCTCACCACGATGGAGTGCTCGGTGCGCTCGTAGACCGGGCCCGCGCCGATGTCGAATTCGTCGCGGATGTCGCCGACGATCTCCTCCAGCACGTCCTCGAAGGTCACGAGTCCCGCCAGCTTGCGCTCGGCGTCGAGCACGACGGCGAGGTGGCTGCGGGACAGGCGGAACTTGTCCATCATCGCGTGCAGCGGGGTGGTCAGCTCGAACTCCAGGATCGGGCGCACCAGCGGCTCGAAGGGCGTCTCCGGGCCGAGCAGCGAGATCTGCCAGAGCCATTCGCGGACAAGCACGAGGCCCTCGACCTTGTCGAGCGAGCCCGAGCAGACGGGAAAGCGGCTGTGGCCGCTGATCTGCGCGGTGCGCAGGTTCTCCGCCACCGGCTTGTCCAGCCAGAGGGCCACGACCTGGTCGCGCGGGCGCATGATCTGCTGAGCCTGCGTGCGGCGGGCGCGCAGCGCCTGCACCATGAGCTTGTTGATCTCGGCGTCGCCCGGATGCGTGTGCCGCGCGTTGCTGAAGACGTACTCCAGCTCCTCCGCGCTGAGCCCGCCCTCGCCCTCGCCCGCCGGCTTGAGGCCCACCAGGCGCAACAGCAGGTTGGCCGCGGTGTTGAGCAGCCAGATGAACGGGTAGAAGCAGTAGAAGAAGATCACCAGCGGCACCGAGGTCCAGAGCGCCACGCCGCGCGCCTTCTGGATGGCGAGCGCCTTCGGCCCGAGTTCGCCGAACGTGATGTGGACAAAAGTGATCAGCGTGAAGCCGACGACGAAGGACAGCGACGAAACCACCTCGGGGTCGGAAACCCCCAGCCGCGCCAGGACCGGCTCGAGGTGGTGCGCCACGAAGGGCTCGCCCACCCAGCCGAGGCCGAGGCTGGTCAGCGTGACCCCGAGCTGCGAAGCCGAGAGCACGGCGCCGAGGTGGTCGTTGGCCCAGACCGCGGCGCGGACGCGCCAGCCGCCCCGCTTCGCCATCGGCCGCAACTGGCTCGCGCGGACCTTCACCAGCGCGAATTCCGCCGCCACGAAAAAGCCGTTGGCCATCACCAGGGCAACGATGCCGAGGGCCTCCAATGAACTGGCGAGTGCGGTCGACATGAGGGAACGAGCGCCGGACGTTACGACCCTCCAACCGGGGGGCAAATCATTTGGCCTGAAATCGAATTAATCTTCTGGATTCCAATGGCTTGCGTGCGAATGGAGCGCATGCCACGAGCGGCGGTTTTTTGACCACGGATTGCACGGATCGATACGGATTATGAGTTCATTTCAAAACCTGCATGTCATCGCGAGCCCGGCGCAGCCGGGCGTGGCAACCCAGCTTGCGGGATTACTTCGTCAGCCCGTTCCGGGCCTCCTCGCCATGACAGGTTTTGCCATGACCTCTTAGCGGAAAAACCATCCGCCCTGATCCGTGCAATCTGTGGTAAGGAAAACGCCCGTCCCCGCTCAGACCTTCGCATCCCCGGCCGCCAAATACTCGGCGGCTTTCTTGTCGTCGAATTCGCCCTCCCAGCGGGCCACGACGACGCTGGCCAGGCAGTTGCCCAGCACGTTCACCGAGGTGCGGGCCATGTCGAGCAGGGCGTCGACGCCGAGGATGAGGAAGGCGCCGGCCAGCGGCAGTTTGAACCCCTCGAGCGCACCGATGAGGATCACGAACGAGGCGCGCGGCACCGCGGCCACGCCCTTCGAGGTCAGCATCAGCATGCCCATCATGGCGAGCTGCTGGGCCAGCCCGAAATGCACGCCGCTGGTCGTCTCGGCCGCCTGGGCCACGAACACCGACGCGACCGCGAGGTGCAGGGTCG
The DNA here is from genome assembly GCA_048497945.1 of Verrucomicrobiota bacterium. Lineage (GTDB taxonomy): Bacteria > Verrucomicrobiota > Verrucomicrobiia > Opitutales > Opitutaceae > Lacunisphaera. The sequence goes on from JBEHYX010000019.1 coordinate 43,691, forward strand.
AGCCGTCGAGGTTGAACGAGTAACCCGCCGGCAGTACGAAGCCCACGATGCCGCGCGGCACGCCGAGCTTTTCCATGTTCTCGAAGGCCTTGGGCAGCGCCGCCTCGCTGTTGGCCGTGGCGAACGCGAGCGTGAACGGCTCGCGCACCGCCTTGACGAACGGCCGCAGCGGCACGCGCGCGACGGCGATGACGAGGCCGAGCACCAGCACGACGAAGATCACGAGCGCGCCATAGAGCGTGAGCACGAGCTTCGCCAGCGTGAGGAGCGAGCCGAGCCCCTGGTGGCCGACAGTCACGGCGATCGCGGCGCCGACGCCGAGCGGCGCGACCTTCATGATGAGGCCGGCGAACTTGAACATCACCTGCGTGAGGCTCGCGCAGAACTGGTACACCGGCTTCCCCGCCTCGCCGGCGGCGAGCACCGCCATGGCGAAGATCACGGCGAACACGACGACCTGCAGCACGTCGTTGCGCGCCATCGCGTCGATCACGCTCGTGGGGAACATGTGCAAGATGATCTCCGGCAGCGTCTGCGGCTTGGCCAGGCCGGCCACGCTCTGGCCCGCCTGCTCGACGAGCACGACGCCCGCGCCGGGCTTCGCCGTGTTCACGACGAACAGGCCGACGGCGAGCGCCAGGGTGGTGACGATCTCGAAATAGAGGATCGATTTGCCGAAGATGCGCAGCGACTTCTTCATCTCGCCCGCACCGGCGAAGCCCTGCACGACGCTGGCGAAGATCAGCGGCGCGATCATCGCCTTGATCAGGTGCAGGAAGATGTCGCGCACCACGCCCAGCCAGGTGTCCCAGCCCGCGCGGGCGGACTCCGACATCTCGCTCATCGCCCAGCCGAGCAGCACGCCGACGACGAGGCCGAGCATGATCTGCTGCGTCAGGGAAAAATGGTACCACTTGCGCGGCGCGGCGACTTCGGCGGTCATGCGGATGGCGCAAAACCTACGGATGCGAACGAACGTGGCGAGAATGGATTGAGGCCGGGCCCGGGCAAGCCCGGCTCCTGCGAGAACCCGTCTAGTCGTTCCGGTAAACCCGAATGTAGTCGATGCGGTATTCCTGCGGGAACTGCGTGGTCGCGTCGGGATAGCCGGGCCACAGCCCGCCGACCGCGAGGTTGAGCAGGAGGAAAAACGGCGCGCCGTCGAAAACCCACTTGCTGCCGGCGGGAATCGTCGCGGGCGTCTGCGTGCTGTAGACCTGGCCGTCGAGCAGCCAGTCGATGCGGTCCTTTTTCCAATCGACCGCGAAGACATGGTAGGCGTCGTGGAAGGTCGCGCCGTCCGGCAGCACGATGTGCCGGCTCATGCCGTGCTTGGCCGAATAGCCCGGACCGTGGAGCGTGCCGTAGAGCGTGCCGGGCTGGTGCCCGATCATTTCCATGACGTCGATCTCGCCGCACGCGGGCCACGGCACGGTGTCGATGTTGTCGCCGAGCGTCCAGAACGCCGGCCAGATGCCCTGCCCCTTCGGCAGCTTCAGGCGCGCCTCGATGCGCGCGGGGCCGGTCGCAAACTTGCCGTGCGTCTTCAGGCGCGCGGAGGTGTAGCCGCCGGCGGCGGTGCGCACGGCCTTGATCACCAGCGCGCGGCCGTTGGTCGCATCGGGATCGGCGGCGACGAACGAATTCTCGCGCGTGTCGGTGTAGGTCTGCAGCTCCTGGTTGCCCCAGCCGTTGTCGCCGAGGTCGTGGACCCACTTCTTCGGGTCGGGCCCGCTGCCCGGCGGCTGGTCGAACTCGTCCTGCCAGACCGGCGGATTGATCGAAAAGGAAGGCATGAATGCTCCGGCGCTCAGCGCCCGGCCTTTTGGTAGACGCGCACGTAGTCCACTTCCATGCGGCGGGGCCAGATGGTCTCGTCGACGCCCTTGGCGCCGCCCCAGTCGCCGCCGACGGCGAGGTTCAGCAGGAGGTGGAACGGACGGTAGAAGGGCCACGACTTCCAGTCGCCGCCGTCCTTGCGCGAGGAAAAATACCGGCGGTCGTCGACGTACATGCGGATTTCCTCCGCATCCCATTCGATCGTGTAGGTGTGGAAGGCGGTGCCGGCGTCGGGCACGTCCAGGATCGCGGTGCGCTGGTTCTTGTTCCGCCACTGGTGCGCCTGCGAGTGCGTCGAGGCGTGGATGCGGCCGGGATCGTAGCCGACGTGCTCCATGATATCGATCTCGCCGTTGTCGGGCCAGCCGCCGTTGCCGAGGTCCCACGTGGTCGGCAGCATCCAGATCGCCGGCCAGGTGCCGCGACCGAGCGGGAGCCTGGCGCGGGTTTCGATGCGGCCATAGGTCCAGTCGGCGCGGCCCTTCGTCACCAGGCGCGCGGAGGTGTAGGCGTTGTTCTCCCACTTTTCCTTCCGGGCCTCGATGACAAGATGGCCGTGCTCCACCCGCGCGTTCTCGCGGCGGTCCCGGGTATAAAACTGCAGCTCGTGGTTGCCCCAGCCGTTGCCGTTGGGGCCGGTGCCGACGTCATAGTCCCACTTCTTCGGGTCGGGCGCGCCGTCGTGGTCGAACTCGTCCGCCCAGACCAGCTGCCAGCCGGCGGGCGCCGTCTCCGCGCGGGCGGCCAACGGAGCGAGCAGGGCAAGCAGGAGGAGCGGGCGGAGGATTTTCATGCGGCGGGGACGGGGGCGGCCTTGCGGGCGGCGAGCTCGCGCTCGATCTGCTTCACCTGCGGTTCGTCGATCGAATAGAACATGATCGAGATGCCCGACAGCACGGCGAAGACGCCGGGCAGGAGCGCAAAGATGACGTTGATGCCGTGGATCACGCCCGGGGCCTGGGCAACGTTGGGCACGAAACCGTAGGCGGTGAGCAGGCGCGCGAGCAGCCAGCTGCCGATGGCGAGCCCGACCTTCTGGCCGAAGACGGTGGCGGAGAAAATCAGGCCGGTGGTGCGGCGGCCGAACTTCCACTCGCCGTAGTCGGCGGTGTCGGCGTAGAGCGACCAGACGATGGCGGGGGTCGGCCCGGCCGCGAAGCTCGCGATGATGTTGCAGGCGTAAAGCAGCGGCAGGTTGTGCGGGTCGACGAGGTAGCAGGCCGCCATGCCGAGGCCATTGATCAGCGTGAAGATCACCATGAGCGGCTTGCGCGGCCAGCGGGTGGTGAAGAGCTTCGTCGCGAGTGCGCCGAGGATGAAGAAAAGGAAGCCGACGAGGTTGAAGTTGGCGATCGGGGCCTCGTTGCCGACGACGTACTTGAAGTAGTAAATGCCGGCGCCGTTGCGCAGGCCGACGTTGGCGAGGTTGAGGAAACCGGCGAAGAAGAGGATCACCCACGGGAGGTTGGCGCTGACGGCCTTGAGATCGGCGCCGACGGAGGAATCCTGCCGCGGCGGCGGGCTGACGCGCTCGCGGGTGTTCCAGAAGGTGTAGAGGAACATCGCCACCGAGATCACCGCGAAGATGATCATCGTATTGCGGAAGCCCTCGGCGGGCGAGGCGCCCGCCGGCGTGAGGGCATCCTTCAGCACCGGGACGAGCCAGCCGACGAGCAGCGCGCCGCTGAAGGCGCAGGCGAAGCGGTAGGAGGAGAGGGAGGTGCGCTCCTCGGCCGAGGGCGACATCACGCCCATCAGCGCGCCGTACGGGGTGTTGATGAAGGCGTACACCACGAGCACCGCCGAGTACGTGAGGTAGGCATAGAGCAGCTTGCCGGACGCACTGAGCGCCGGATTCAGGAACATGAGGATGCCGAGGATGCCGTAAGGAATTGCCCCCCAGAGCAGGTAGGGGCGGAATTTGCCCCAGCGGGTGTTGGTGCGGTCGGCGACGGCGCCGATGACGGGATTGAGCGCCGCGACGATGATCGGCGCGAAGAGCATCAGGCTCTCGACCTTGGAAGAGGGCAGGCCGAAGAGGTCCGTGTAGTAATAGACCAGGAACAGGTTGAAGGCCTGGAAATAGAAATTCGAAGCCGTGTCCCCGAGGCCATAGGCCAGTTTTTCTTTGAAGGAGAGACGTTCGCTGGAGGGGGTGGTCACGGCGGTGGGAGGTGGGAGGGTTGGAGTGGTCCCGCGGGAGCGGGGTGGGTTCGGACGTACGATGCGCCGCACGGGCGCTCGACGGAAGGGCAAAGCCGGAGGGAGAAAGCGCGCATCGGGACGGCCCGGTGCGCGCGTTTTTATCCCCTAAGCAAATGACTGAGGAAAGGTGGCCGCCGGTTTCTACCCGGCGAGGCGTGGCGCCGGGATGGAAACCCGGCGCCCACCTGAGTGCTGAGGTTTAGAAACCGACCTGGTAGGTCAGGCGCGCGGTGATACCCTGCGCGTAGATCTGGCCGTAAAGGTCGGTGTCGTTGAGCAGGTTGTCGACATTGAGCTGCACCGAATGGTTGAAGCGATCGCTCTTCCATTCGCGGCGGACAAATCCGTTCAGCTCCAGGCGGCTGGGCATGTAGAGCACGATGACCTTGCCGTTGGTGTCGGTCTGGACCTGGCCGGAACCGTGGGTCACGCCCGAGAAGTAGGCGCGCTTGGAGGACCAGTCGCCACCGAGGCCGACCACCCAGCCCTTCAGCGCGCCGTCGAACTTGTAGTTCGCGAAGGCCGTGAAGCGGTTGCGCGGCGTGTCGTCACCCGGGAAAGTGCCGGTGTTGGTGCGGGTCGAGGTGTCGGTGGGATCCGTGTAGGCCTCGGTGAGCGTCTGGCCCTTGAGGCCGAAGCCGCCGTTCGGGAAATACCAGGTGGCCCAGCGGTCCTGCGGGTACGGGTATTTGATCCACTTGCCCTTGTCGATCAGCTCAACCTTGTTGTCGACCGAGGCGGTCAGCACGAACTGCAGTTGCTTCGTCGGCGTGATGATGAGCGAGCCGTCCCAGCCTTCGGACTGCGAGATCGAGGTGATGGCCGCCTGCTGCGGACCGTTCTGGAACGCGGCGTCGTCGAGCGTGGCGTTATTGATGCCCGGGTCGTTGATGTCGTTGCCGTAGTACGGCCAGCCGGCCCAGCCCGGGGCGGCGGTCTTGAAGAACTCATCCATCCACGCCGCACCGGCGGGATTGCTGGCGTTCAGGTAGATCGACGACGGCGTGGCCTGCTTGCCGTTGATCGGCGAGGTGAGGGTCACGGCGCCGGCGTTGACCGCCGTGATCCAGGCCGCCTGCTGCGCCGCGCTCGGCGAGTAGGTCTGGCCGTTGGCCACGAACTGGCCCGGGAACGGGTTGTAGAAGCCCGTGCCGTTGGCGTCGCCGAGGTTGTAGACGATCGGCTTGCTCGGGTCGAAGCGCGGCGCGCCGAGCGGGGCCGGGGAGGAGAAACCCGAAGCCATCCAGGCGTACTTCTTGATCTTGTAGCGGCTGATCGTGCCGGAGATCTTGCCGTCGAGGAAATCGAACTTGATGCCGATTTCCTTGCTCTGGGCCGTGTTGGAGCCCGCAGGGGCGCCGGTCAGCGCCTCGTGCAGGCCGCTGAAGTTCGGCTCGAAGCCGTCGGCCTTGAGGGCGTAAACGGAGAGCGACTTCGTGAGCTTGAGCATCACGCCGTATTGCTTCGACGTGACCTTCGACTGCTGGGCGACACTGTTCGTCGTCGTGACCTTGTTCGGCTCCGTGGCGTGGTTCGGCGAATTGATGTTCGTGTTCGTCGACCACTTGTCGGCGGTATCCTTGCGGACGCCGGCCATGATGATGATGCGGTCCTCGATGCCGCCGAGCTTACCGAACTTCAGGAAATTGTTCAGATAATACGCGCGGTCCCAGCCCTTGTTGATGTTGTCGCGGTTGTTTTGATACAGGCCGGGCTGCGGGCTGCCGTCGCCCTGGACGCCCCAACGGATCGGGCTGAGATCGAGCGGCCCCTTGTAGCTGTAGATGCCATCGACGGTCTGCCAGTTGGCGGCCGCGATGTCATTGGAGATCTCCGAGTAGCCGAGCAGGAGCTGGTCCTGCAGCTGGTACCACTTGCCGGGGAAGAGCGACTTCTGGGCGGTGAGTTCGACGCGCTCCTGCTGGCGGGTGGTGTCGTTGTCGTTGCGGTTCCAGGCGTAGCGAACGGCTTCGTGGTCAAAGGTGCCGTACTGGAGGTTGCCGTTGGACGGGGTGACGCCGTCGCCGAGGCCGTTGCCGACCGAGGCGATGGTGATCGTCTGGCCGAAACTGAAGCCGGGGTTGCCGGGCGAGATCTGCTGGATGCCGCCGTTCACATCGCGCGTCTGGGTGTTGAAGGTCGAGCGGTTGAAGCCGGCGAGGAAGTCCACGCGCGGCAGCCAGGTGCCTTCCTCGAGGAGCGCCTGCGTGAGGGTCAGCTCGATGTTGTCCTGCTGCTGGTTGTTATAGGTGTCGGGACCGCCGAGGTTGAACGTGCGCTTGTTGGCGCCGGGCGGCCAGTAGAAGCCGGTGGCCTCGAGCTGGTCGTTGTTGATCGGCGTGCCGCCGGTGCCCTGCGCGGCGCGCAGCGCGCGGAAGCCGAAGCCGTTCTGCTTGGAATCGTTGTACTCATACTGCGCGAGCAGCTCGGTCGTGCGGGTGGGCTTCCACATAAGGGAAGGCGAGATGTACCAGTGGCTCATGGACTGGTTGTCGATCTTCGTGTCCGTGTCCTCCCAGGCGCCGACCACGCGATATGCGAACTGGCCGTTGATCGGGGCGGTGGTGTCGATGGTGACACGCTTGAAGTCCTGCGTGCCATACGCAAAGGTCGCGTTGCTGCGTTTGTCCCACTGCGGCTTCTTGGTGAGGTAGTTCACCACGCCGCCGAAGTTGCCGGTGCCGTAGAGGAGCGCGTTGGGTCCCTGCACAACCTCGACACGGTCGATGTTGATCGAGTCGCTCGGGCTGCCGCGGTAGAAGCCGTCGCGCAGCACATTGTTCGTGACGAAACCGCGGATCTTCATCTGCACGCCGTTGATGTTCGACGTGACCCCCTCGGGGTTGTTGACGCCACCGGGGCCGTAGGCCGAACCATAGGTGCCGGCGGTGTTGTCGAGGTCGTTCTGCGTCTGCAGCGCGATGCCGGAGACATAGGCGAGCGAACCGCGCAGGTCGGTCGCGCCGATGTCGTTGATGAAATCATTCGTGATGACCTGGATCGGGATCGGCAGGTCCTTGATCGGCGTGTTGACGCGCGAACCGGAGATCGAATTCGTCGCGCCGTAACCGTTGTCCTTGTCGGTCGTGACCGTGAAGGGTGAGAGCACGATGGTCTCGTCCTTCTTCTCGACCGGCGCCGCGGTCGCCTGCTGCGCGCTGGCCGTGAGCGGCCACGTGAGCGCGGCCGCGCTGATCAAAAGTCCCGCATACAGGGCGGAACGTTTCTTGAGGTTCATGGGGGTCTGGGTGTTTTGGGTCCCCCGCCAAAACCGGCGGACACACCACGGTTTCCCAAGGGGAAAGGCGGGGCATCGCAGGCAGAAACGGGGTACGGGGTTGAGGCTTGAATCCGGTTTTTGCCGGACGCTGCCCAGTAATGAAGAATTCGTGTGCACCCCTGTCAAATTTTATGTGCACACTTTGTTGCACGGTATTTTTGACTCTAAAAAAATATGTATATATCTGTTATTCAATTGATAGCTTTGTTTAATGAACACGTGTATGCTGATATTTAAGGCCATGTACCTTATTTTGTTGCATAACTTGTTTCAACGCCTGTTTATTCGCCGCGTTAAACAACCGCACCCTTTTCCCCACCCCTGCCCCGCTTCCTGCTCGTCCGACTTTCGCCATGGCCACTGTGAACCAAGAGCTCATCGCGCAGCGCCTGAACCTCTCCCGCGCCACGGTCTCGCGCAGCCTCGCCAACCACCCCGCGATCAGCGCCGAGACGCGCCAGCGCGTGCAGGAAATGGCGGAGAAACTCGGCTACCAGCAGAGCCCCGGCCGCATCGGCCGCCGCGGAAAAAATTCCCGCGCGATGACCATCGGTGTGCTCATCGGCGTCCCCGCCGGCAACGTCGTGATGGCCACCTTCCCGTACATCCTGAAGGGCATCCGCGAGCGCGCCGAGGTCGAGCGCGTCACCATCGACGTCTGCTACCAGGCGCCCGCCGATTTTCATCCCGAGTCGAGCCGCCAGTCCGTGTTCCGCAACATGCGCAGCGGGAACTGGCGCGGCACGATCCTGATCTACCCGTTCGCCGAGAAGGCCGTCGAGATCATCTCCAAGCGCCTCTGCACCGTCGCCGTGCTCGAAAGCTACAGCCAGCCGGGCATCGACATCATCGACACCGACGACGCCTCCGCCATGAGCGCGCTCGTCGAGCGCCTCGCCGACGCCGGCCACCAGCGCATCGGTTTCCTCTCGTGGGATTACCCGATCGGCGGCCACTGGGTCGCGCGCCGCTTCAGCGGCTACATCGAGGCCCTGTTCAACCACGGCCTGCCCTTCCGCCCCGAGTGGGTGCTGAACGTCGACAAGAACATCCCGAAGCTCACGCCCACGCAGGTCGCCGACACCGTCGCGCAAAAGGTCCGCGAGGACCACATCACCGCGTGGGTCTGCGCCGCCGACCACCAGGCCTACCAGCTCGCACAGGATCTCACCGCGCGCGGCCTGCGCGTGCCCGAGGATTGCTCGATCACCGGCTTCGACGGCCTCGATCCCGCGGCCGGCCAGAAACGCGTCACCTCGATGCGCGTCCCGCACGAGCAGATCGGCTCCGCCGCCGTCACGCGCCTCGTCAACCGCATCCAGCACCCAACCGCCCCGCGCCGGAAAATCCTCGTCGAGGCGCAATACGTCGCCGGCGAGACCATCACCGCCCCCGCCGCGAAGGCCTGAGCGGTCCCCGCAACATGTCATCTATTGGATGACATGTTGGATCGGCCGGATCGAATGGAGGCGGGACCACCGGTCCCGCGCGCATTGTCATTGCGAGTCGTCCGCGATGCGGACGACGAAGCAATCCAGCTGGATCGCCACGGCCTGATGCAGGCCTCGCGATAACCTTTAGAAATCAAACCGGTCGATGTTCTCCTTCGTGAAGAAATACGGCTTCCCGAGCAGGATGTTGTCGCCCGCGATCTCGAACGAGCCGAGGTTGCCCGCCTTGAAGGTCTTCGCGCCGGGCTTCAGCTCGCCCTTCGCCACGGCGGCGGCCGCATACACCGTGAGGTAACCGAGATCCTCGGTGTTCCAGAGCATGACGGCGTCGGTGACGCCTTCGTGCACGTAGCGCTTGTTCTCGTTGGGCAGGCCGAGGCCGATGACATGCACCTGGCCGGCCTTGCCCGCCTGCTTCACCGCCTCGGCGGCGCCGGGCGTGCCGGGCGTGCAGATGGCGACGATCACCTTGAGATTCGGGTTGGCGCTCATCAGCGCGGTGGCCTCGGACTGCGCCTTGTCCTTGAGGTCGTCGCTGGGGCGGATCGCGACGAGCTTCATCTTCGGGTGCCGCTTCGGCAGCTCCTCGGTGATGATCTTCACCCACTCGCGCTGGTTGCCGGCGGTGAGCGTGGCCGTGATGATGGCGAACTCGCCCTCGCCGCCCGCGAGCTCCGCGGCCTTGTCGAGCAGCCCGAGCGCGATGCCGGCCGGCGTCGCCTGGTTGACGAAGAACGAGCGCGCGTCCGGCAGCACGTCGGCATCGTAGCTCACGACCTGGATGCCCTGCGCGCGCGCCTTGCGCAGCGCGGTGGAGAGACTCTCCTTGTTCTCGGCGGCGACGGTGATCACGTCCACGCCGAGCGTGATCCAGTTCTCGACGATTTCGTTCTGCTTCGCCGCATTGCTGTCGGTCGGGCCGTCGAACAGCAGGTCGACCCCGAGCTCCTTCGCGGCCTTGTCCGCGCCGTTCTTGCAGGAGATGAAGTAGGCGTTGCCCTTGGCCTTCGGCAGCATGCCGATCATGAGCTTCGCATCGGCGGCGAAGGAGGAAACAGCGAGCGACGCAGCGACACCGGCGAGAATCAGGGAGCGGAACGATTTCATAAGGGGTAAGTAATAGTTAATCGCGACTAGCCATTCGATATTGGCGATTTCGGGTTATGGCAAACGGTTCGTCGGTGGACGCGTAAAGTGACGGCGCATTGACTCCACTGCCGTCATCCTGAGCGCAGCGAAGGATCCACTCCGGCAAATGAAGCGCGCGCCAACCCAGTGGATCCTTCGCTGCGCTCAGGATGACAGAATACCAAAGGCATCATGATACTTGCTGCCTGAAACTTGTCATTTCCGCGGCCGTCCCGCTGCGATATTGCTCCCGATCAGCGCGACCAGCAGGAGCACGCCGGTCAGCACGCCGGACATCTCCTCGGTCGCGTTCATGCGGATCACGATCGGCAGGCTCGCGAGGCCGTTCTTCAGCACGGCGATCACCGCCACGCCGAGCAGCGTGCCGGTCACGCTGCCGCGGCCGCCGAAGATGCTCGTGCCGCCGAGCACCACCGCGGTGATGGCAAAAAGCTCGTAGCCCGTGCCGGCGTCCGCCTTGGCCTGCCCGAGCCGCGCCGTGTAGATCAGCGCCGCCAGCGCGGCGATGACCCCGGCGAGGATGTAGGCCTGCGCGACGCGACGCTCCACCGGCAACCCCGCGTAGCGCGCGCCTTCCGGCGAGAAACCGATCGTACGATATGCGCGGCCGTGCGTCGTGCGGTGCACCAGCACCCACACCGCCACGGCCACCAGCAGGAAAACCCACGCCTGCGCCGGCAGCCCGAACGCGCGTTCCTGCCCGAGGAACAGGAAGCTCGCCGGAAAATCCGTGTACGTGATCGCGCCGTGCGTCAGCGCCTCCGCCAGCCCGCGGAAGAGCGAGTACGTGCCGAGCGTCACGATCAGCGGCGGGAGTTTCAGTTTCGTGATGAGCCCGGCGTTGAGCCCGCCCGCGATGCCGCCCACGACGAGCGTCAGCGCCGCGGCCGCCGGCACCGGCAGCCCGGCGTCGTGCCACAGCTGGCCGAAGGTGATCGCGCACAACCCGAGCAGCGAGCCCACCGACAGGTCGATGCCGGCCGTGAGGATGATCGGCGTCAGCGCCAGCGCGAGCAGGCCGATCTCGCACGAGTGCCGCAGGATGTCCGCCTGCCGCGCCATCGTGCCGAAGCCGACCACCACGCCACGGCGGTTGGTCGTCGTGCCGAAATGATAGAACAGCAGCCACTCGACGATCAGCACGGCCAGCAGCAGCACCTCCGGGCGCAGGAGGATGGATTTCCACTTCGAGGACGAGACTGGGGCAGCGGTGCTCATGCGGACTCACCGGCCTTTTTGACCACGGATTGCACGGATGGGGGACGGATCCACTGGGTCGACATGCACTTCACCGCCGAAGTGGATCCTTCGCTCTGCTCAGGATGACGAGCGGCGAAAATCTGGCCTCGGCTGTATGTATCCGTGCTCATCCGTGGTTGCCTTGGTTGCGCCGGCGCAGGCCCTCGGCCACGACGGCCAGCAGGATGATCGCGCCCTGGATCGCCTTCTCCCAATACGCCTCGATGTGGAGGTGGATCAGCGCCGGCGACACGCAGGCCAGCAGCAGCAGGCCGGCAAACGCGCCCCAGAGGTTGCCGCGTCCGCCCGAGATCGCCACGCCGCCCACGACGACCGCGGCGATGACCTTCAGCTCGAGGCCGGTGCCGACCGCGGGCTGCACCTGCGGCGACTGCACGAGGTTGAGGATCGCCGCCAGGCCCGCCAGCGCGCCCATGAGCACGAACAACAGGAAGGTCACGCGCTGCGGCCGGATGCCCGCGAGCCGCGCCGCCTCCGCATCGGAGCCGACCGCGTACACGCAACGGCCGGCCGCCAGGTGCCGCAGGCCCAACCCGAAAATCACGAGCACCACCAGCGCCGCCAGCACCAGCGTCCATTGGCCCGCGGCCTGGCTCATCCCGAACCACTGCACGCCGTCGGGCAGGTTCACGAACTCGCCCTGGCGGATCAGGTTCAGCCCCTGCCGCAGCGTGACCATCGTCGCGAGCGTCACCACGATCGATGGCAGCCGCAGCCACGCGACCATCAGGCCGTTGAACGCGCCGAGCAGCGCGCCGATCGCGCAGGACGCCGGCACGACCGCCGCCAGCGGCCAGCCGCGCGTGACGAGCAGGGCCGCGCACACGCTGCACACGGAGAATTGCGACCCGACGGAAATGTCGATCTGGCGTCCGATGATAATCAGCGCCATGCCGCACGCCACGATCAGCGACGGCGCCTCGCGCGTCGCCAGCGAGAGCAGCGGCTGCGGCTGATAGAACGCCGGCGCAAACACCGCCAGCGCGATGAGCACCACGCCCAGCGTCGCCGCGACGGAAATTTCCTGGAAGTAGCGCTTCATGAGGCGACCTCCGTCGCCTCAGGCTTTAGGCGATGGGCGTTAGGCGATAGGCCACCTGAGCCACGACACCGCGGGGTAAACCCATTGCGCGGAACCTGCCCGGAGGCCGGGTTCCAGCCTATAGCCCATCGCCTCTCGCCTCTCGCCCTTTTCATACCGCCCCTCCCTGCCCGAGCGCCGCGGCCAGCACCGTCGGTGCATCGCTGCCGCCCGGCAGCGTCGCCACGAGGCGGCCGCCGCGCATCACGCCGAGCCGGTCGCTCATGCCGAGCGCCTCCGGCAAGTCGCTCGAAATCAAAATCACCGCAAGGCCCTGCTTCGCCAGCTGGCGCACGATCCGGTGGATCTCGCTCTTCGCGCCGACGTCCACGCCCTGCGTCGGCTCGTCGAGGATCAGCAGCCTGGGCTTCGTCGCGAGCCAGCGCGCGAGCGACACCTTCTGCTGGTTGCCGCCGCTCAGGCTGCCCGCTGGCGCCTCGGGGCCGGCGCATTTCACCGCGAGGTCGCGGATGTAGTCGAGCGCCAGCGCCTGCTCCGCGCCCGCGCGCAGCCAGGTGCCGGGGAAAATCCTGCGATGAATCGCCATCGTCATGTTCCCGGCGATCGGCATCTCGAGCACGACGCCATGCCGGCGGCGGTCCTCCGGCACGTACGCGATGCCGTGCGCGACCGCCTCCTGCGGCGAATGCAGCGTCACGACCTGCCCGCCCAATTTGATTTCGCCGGCATCGGCGGGAGTGAGCCCGAACAACACGCGCGCCAGTTCCGTGCGGCCCGCGCCGACGAGGCCCGCGAGGCCGAAGACTTCGCCGGCGCGCACCTCGAAGCTGATGTCCTGCACGCCGCCCGCCGCGCAACCGAGTCCGCGCACCGCGAGCACCACGTCGCCCGGCGCGCCTTCCGCCGGCGGATAGAGCAGGTTCACCTCGCGGCCGACCATGCGCTTGATGAGCTCGGATTCGGTGAGGCCGGTCATCGCCGACGTGCCGACGCTCTCGCCGTCGCGCAGCACCGTCACCCGGTCGGCCAGCGCGAAGATCTCCTCGAGGCGGTGGGAAATGTAGATGACCCCCGTGCCGGCGGCGCGCAACGCGCGGACGATGCCGAACAGACGCTCCTGTTCCTGGCGCGTCAGCGACGCCGTCGGCTCGTCCATGATCACGATCCGCGCGCCCGACCCGATCGCGCACGCGATCTCCACGAGTTGCTGCTCGGGCATCGAGAGCGAGCGCACCTCGGCCTCCGGGGAAATTTCCGCGCCGACCTTCTGCAGGAGTTCGCGCGCCCGCGTGCGCCGCCCCGCCCAATCGATCCGACGCAAAGCACCGGATCGATTGCCAGCCGTAGGCTTGGCGGAGGTTGGCTCAAGTCTGATTCCGATGTTCTCCGCGACGGTGAGGTCGGCGAAGAGTGCGGGCTGCTGGTAGATGCAGGCGATGCCGAGCTGCTGGGTGCGCGCGGGGGTCAGGCCGGCAACGGTTTCGCCCGCGACGACAATCTCGCCCGCGTCGGGCTGGTGCGCGCCGGTGATGATCTTGATCAGCGTGCTCTTGCCCGCGCCGTTCTCGCCGAGCAGCGCATGCACCTCGCCCGCCTGCAGTTCGAAA
>JBEHYX010000020.1:0-57024 GCA_048497945.1 Verrucomicrobiota bacterium
CGAACCCGGATCCCATGATCGTGCGCACCCTCTTCCAGGAGGGTGCCAGCTTCGACGTCGCCTCGATGCCGGAGTTCAAGATCGTCTACGACAACATCAGGAAGATGCCGGCGAAGCAGCGCCAGCAGTGGATCTGGGACAAGATCATCTATGCGAACCCGACGAAGCCGACGGACACGCTCGAGCAGCTCAACAAGTACAAGCCGCTCGTCACCTTCGACAACCTCGAGGAGATCCACAAGATCAAGAAGCACGCGCCGGACGCCGGCCTGTGCCTGCGCCTCAAGGTCCCGAACACCGGCGCGATGGTGGAGCTCTCGTCCAAGTTCGGCGCGATGCCGGGCGAGGCCGTCGACCTTATCCTCGCGGCCGACAAGCTCGGCCTTACGGTCGAGGGCATCAGCTTCCACGTCGGCAGCCAGACGACCAACTTCGATAACTACGTCCAGGCGCTGAACCTCACGGCCAACATTTTCCAGGAAGCGCGCGCCCGCGGCTACACGAAGATGAACCTGCTCGACATTGGCGGCGGCTTCCCGGCCCCGTACGACTCCTCGGTGCGCCCGTTCGCCGAGCTGGCCAAGGTCATCAACACCGAGCTCGACCGCCTTTTCCCGAAGGACATCCAGGTGCTCGCCGAGCCCGGCCGTTTCCTCGCGGCCGTCACCGGCACGAGCGTCTCGTCCGTCATCGGCAAGGTCGTCCGCGAGGGCAAGGCGAGCTACTACATCAACGACGGCGTGTACCACACGTACTCCGGCGTGATCTTCGACCACTGCAAATACCCGGTCATGGCCTTCAAGAAGGGCCCGACGAGCCTCAGCTCCGTGTTCGGCCCGACCTGTGATGCGCTCGACGTCGTCTCGATGGCGGAAAACCTGCCGAACCTCGAGCGCGGCGACCTGGTCTACAGCGTCAACATCGGCGCGTACAGCCATGCGTCGGCCACGTACTTCAACGGCTTCCCGCCGGCGAAGGTCGTGCACGAGAATCTGTAAATTGAAATCCCGTCCAGCAATCGCCTTTCAGGTGGTCGCCGGTGTCCCTACCGGCGATGCGGCGTGGCGTTGATGTGGAAATCAACGCCCACCTTTGGCAGATCCCGGCCATTTCCCTGACATGAACATCCCCGATCTGATCGCGAAGGCGAAGGTCCTCCACGAGGCCCTGCCTTACATCCAGGATTTCCGCGGCTCCACGTTCGTCGTCAAGTACGGCGGCAGCTTCATGGACGACCCGGATCCGACGGTGCGCAAGCGCGTCGCCACGGACATCGCGTTCCTCGCCGCGGTCGGCATCAACGTCGTCGTGGTGCACGGCGGCGGCAAGGCGATCAGCCGCGCGATGGACGGCGCGGGCCTGAAGCCGAATTTTATCAACGGCCTGCGCGTCACCGACGAGGCGACCATCGCCATCGTGAAGAAGACGCTCGACGAGGTCGTGAACAAGGACGTGTGCGACACGCTCACCGCCGTCCGCGCCAACCCGAAGGGCATGCCGGGCGACAGCGTGATCGTCTGCGAAAAGCTCAAGGTCGACGATGACGGCAAGCCGACCGACCTCGGTTACGTCGGCGACGTCACCGAGATCAAGGTGAAGCTCATCAAGAAGGAGATCGCGGACGGCTTCATGCCTGTGATTTCGCCGGTCGCCGAGGGGCTCGACGGCAAGCCGTACAACGTGAATGCCGACGTCGCCGCCGGCCGCGTCGCCAGCGCGCTGCGCGCCCGCCGTCTCGTGTACATGAGCGACGTGCCCGGCCTGCTCGAGGATTTCCACAACCCGGACTCGCTCATCTCGACCGTGAAGGTCAGCGACGTCGAAGGCCTGAAGAAGCGCGGCATCATCGACAAGGGCATGCGACCCAAAGTACAAAGCGCCGTGAAGGCCCTCCAGGACGGCGTGCAGCGCGTCCACCTGATCGACGGTCGCATGCCGCACAGCCTCCTGCTCGAGATCTTCACCGACAAAGGTGTAGGCACGGAAATTGTGCACGGCTGAGCCGTGTCCCATTGCGGATTTAGGAGTGCGGATTGCGGAATATCTGCCTGAATCCGATTTTCTTTAATCCGCAGTCCGCAATCGCCATTCCGCAATGAGCCAGCCTTCCATCGTCCGCACGAATACCGCCGAGCTTTATGATGCCTATGTCATGAAGAACTACGGCCGTGCGCCGCTGACACTCGTGCGCGGCCAGGGTGTCTCGGTCTGGGACGACACTGGCAAGGAATACCTCGATTTCACTTCGGGCGTGGCGGTCGCCGCGCTCGGACATTGCCATCCCACATGGGTGGAGGCGATCCGGCGCCAGGCCGGTGAGCTGATCCACGTCAGCAATCTCTTCCGGCACCCGAACCAGGGTGAACTCGCGCGGCGCATCGTCGGTTACGCCGGCCCGGGTCGCGTGTTTTTCTGCAACAGCGGCACCGAGGCCAACGAGGGCCTGCTGAAGCTCGCGCGCCTGCACGGCATGCGGAAGTCCGGCGTGGAAGGGAAGTGCATCAAGGTCATCGGCGCCAAGCACGCGTTCCATGGCCGCACGTTCGGCGGCATGAGCGCCACGCCGCAGGAAAAAATCCAGAAAGGGTTCCGCCCGCTGGTGCCTGGCTTCGCCTTTGGCGAGCTGAACAACCTCCAGAGCTTCGCCGACCTGGTCGACGAGGACACCGCCGCCATTTTCGTGGAGACGATCCAGGGCGAGGGCGGCGTCACGCCCTGCACCGACGAATTCCTCTGGGGCCTGCGCCGGCTGTGCGACCAGCACAACCTCCTGCTGATGCTCGACGAGGTGCAGTGCGGCGTCGGCCGCACCGGCACGTTCTACGCCTTCCAGCAGTCCGGCATCCGCGCCGACGCCATCGGCATGGCCAAGGGCATCGCCGGCGGCTACCCGATGGGCGCCGTCTGGGCGGCGGAAAAACACGCGGACCTCTTCACGCCGGGCAGCCATGGTTCCACGTTCGGCGGCACGCCGCTCGCCTGCGCGGCGGCGCTCGCGGTGCTAAACGTAATGGAGAAGGAGAACCTGCTCGAGAAGGTGCGGACCAACGGCGCCGCCTGGAAAACCGAGCTGGAAAAGCTCACCAAGGAATTTCCGCAGCACGTGAAGGCCGTCACCGGCCGCGGCTACATGCTCGGCCTGATCGTCGAGGGCGAGCTGGTGCCTTACACCACCGCGCTGCGCGAAGCCGGCCTGCTCGCGCCCACCGCGGGCACGAGCACGATCCGGCTCCTGCCGCCGCTCATCGCCACGCCCGCGGACCTCGCGAAGGCCACCGCGATCATCCGGTCCGTGCTGGCCGCGAAAAAGTAAGGACACGCCATGCAACATTTCCTCAAGGAGACGGATTTTTCCCGCGCGGAGGTCGCGAGGATCTTCACGCTGGCCCGCACCCTGAAGCGCACGCGCGGCCAGCACGCCAAGCTGCTCGCCGGCCAGACCTGGGCCATGATCTTTGCCAAATCGAGCACGCGCACGCGCGTGTCGTTCGAGGTCGCGATCCACGAGCTGGGCGGCAATCCGCTTTTCCTCAACACGAACGACATCCAGATCGGGCGGGGCGAGACGATCCACGACACGGCCAAGGTGCTGTCGCGTTTCGTGCACGGCCTGATCGTGCGCACCTACGCGCAGGCCGATCTCGAGCAGCTCGCCGAGCACGGCGGCCTGCCGGTGATCAACGCGCTCACCGACTACCTGCATCCCTGCCAGATCTACACCGACGCCTTCACGGCGGCCGAGCGCTGGGCCGGCCCGAAGGGCGACCTGCTGGCTTCACTCCAGGGCCGGAAGATCGCCTTCCTTGGCGACACGCGGTTCAACATGGCCAACTCGTGGATCCTCGGCGCGCACCTCTTCGGCATGAAGATCATGCTGGCCGGCCCGAAGAACTACGTGCCGGGCGAAACGATCATGGCGGAGGCCATGAAGATCGGCGCTGAATTTGATTTCACCACCGACCCCCGTGAGGCGGTCGAGGACGCGGACATTGTCTACACCGACGTCTGGACCAGCATGGGGCAGGAGAAGGAGAAGGCGAAGCGGCACAAGCTGCTCATGCCCTACCAGGTGAACGAAAAGCTCTTCGCGCTCGCGAAAAAGGACGCGTTTTTCATGCACTGCCTGCCGGCGCACGCGGGCGAGGAAGTGACGCAGGGCGTCCTGGACAACCCGCGGTGCATCATTTTCGACGAGGCGGAAAACCGCCTGCACGTGCAGAAGGCAATCCTCGCGCAGCTCGCCGGCGGGCGGCGCTGAGCGCCTACGGGTTGAACTCGAGGATGTAGCTGACCCGCGTCGGCGCCCCCGAGATCTTCTGGAAGAAACCCGTGCTCAGATTGCCATCGTCGAGCTTGGCGTCGATTTCCTGCAGCTGTTCGTCCGTGACGGTGACGCCGGAGATGGAAACGCCGGCGAGAAACTCAGCCCGGTTCAGGTCCCAGTTCCACCGGCCGCCGATCGAGGTGGCCGGGGCCTTCCATGTGTCTTCCTTGAAATCCTTACTCATGCCGGTCGGCACGACACCCGCGCCGGCATTTGGCGGCCAGCCGCCGTTCTGGCTGTTGTAGACCTCGAAGGCCTGTGCGAAGATGCGAAAATCATTTATTGCGCGGGAATTTTGCGAAGCCCGCTGCGAGCGTTGGAAAGCGGGAAGGGCGAGGGCGGCCAGCAGGCCGATGATCACCACCACGACCATGATTTCGACCAGCGTGAATGCTGAAATATTTCCCGCGGCTTGCCGCGAAGTTCCGGGGGAATTAGGATGCCGTGCGCCCGGCCCGGCGTTCAATCCACCGGAGGTAACATGGCTGGGCCGTTGGGAGGCGTGGCGCATGGGGGCGTTGGTTGTGGCCCGAGCATCGCCTGTGATTACCCAAAAGCAACGTTCCTGACTGTAACGCGCGGTTAATACGCGATTTTTACTTTGCCCGCGGGGAGTCCCCTCGCCAACACTGCCCCTCCCATGAAGATCGTTCTCGCATACTCAGGCGGCCTAGACACTTCCGTCATCGTCAAATGGCTGAAGGAAACGTACGACGCCGAAATCGTCACTTTCGCCGCGGACATCGGCCAGGAAGAGGAGCTTAAGGGCCTGCCGGCCAAGGCGAAGAAAACGGGCGCGTCCAAGCACTACACGCTCGACCTCGTCGAGGAGTTCGCGCGCGACTTCATCTACCCGATGGTCCGCGCCAACGCGATCTACGAGGGCCAGTATTACCTCGGCACCTCGATCGCCCGCCCGCTGATCGCCAAGGCGCAGGTCGAGATCGCGAAGAAGGAAAAGGCCGACACGGTCGCGCACGGCGCCACCGGCAAGGGCAACGACCAGTGCCGCTTCGAGCTCACCTACATGGCGCTCAATCCGCGCCTCACGATCCTTGCGCCGTGGAAGATCGAGAAATTCCGCGAGGAATTTCCCGGCCGCGCCGAGATGATCGAGTATTGCCGCGCGCACCGCATCCCGGTCGAGGCTTCGCTCAAGAAGCCGTATTCGATGGATCGCAACCTCCTCCATATTTCCTACGAGGCGGGCATCCTCGAGGATCCGTGGTTCGACCCGACCACCAAGGCCAACAAGGGCATGTTCAAGCTTTCCGTTTCGCCCGAGGACGCGCCGAACAAGGCGGAGTACGTCGAGCTCGAGTTCGTGCAGGGCAACTGCGTCGCGGTGAACGGCAAAAAGCTTTCGCCCGCCGGCGTGCTCAAGGCGCTGAACCGGCTCGGCGGCAAGCACGGCATCGGCCGCGTCGATCTCGTCGAGAACCGCTTCGTCGGCATGAAGTCGCGCGGCGTGTATGAGACGCCGGGCGGCACGATCCTCATGCAGGGTCACCGCCAGATCGAGTCGCTCACCATGGACCGCGAGGTCATGCACCTGCGCGACTCGCTCATCCCGAAGTACGCGGAACTCGTCTACTACGGGTTCTGGTTCGCCCCCGAACGCGAGGCCCTGCAGGCGCTGGTCGACGAGTCGCAGAAGCACGTCAGCGGCACCGTTCGCCTCAAGCTTTACAAGGGCAACATCATCACCTGCGGCCGGAAGTCGAAGTACTCGCTCTATGACATGAACATCGCGTCCATGGAGGGCGTGAAGTCGTGGTACAACCAGAGCGACTCGACCGGCTTCATCCGCCTGAACGGCCTGCGCCTCCGCGCGCGCTACTTCGCCCAAGGCGGCCCGAAGCGGTGAGCGCTGCGCCTTGGCGCGCCAAATTGGTGTTTCGTCGCAAATAACCCGCCCGCTTGGCGCCGGGTTCCGATGATTGCGTCGATCGGTCCTTACCGGCACGATCGACACAATCCCGATGACTCCGACCTCCCGCTCGCACTGGTGGCCGACGCTGGCATTGTCCGGCGCCGTGGCCTTGATGCTGGCGGTGTTTTTCGGTCCGCGCCGCGCGCTGCCGGTGCTGCCGCGGCCGCCGGGCGACGAAAACATCCTGCGCGTGGCCTACGTCCAGGACCTGCAGATCGATCCGCACCACCGGACCTTTCCCTTCCCCGTCCAGAACCAGTTCATCCTCAGCCTGTGGGAACCGCTGATCGAGTGCGATCCCGACACCGGCCAGCCGCAGCCCGCGGCGGCGGAAAGCTGGGTCTGGTCGGCGGACCGGCTCACCCTGACCATCAAGCTGCGTTCCGACGGCCGCTGGAGCAATGGTGATCCGGTGACGGCGCAGGACGTCGTGCGCGGCTGGCAGCGCCTGTTGAAGCAAGGCGTCGACGTGGCCTCGGTCCTTTATCCTTTGAAAAACGCCGCGGCTTTCCACGACGGCAAGGTCGCGGCGGACGAAGTGGGCCTCAAGGCCACCGACAACCAGACGCTGAAACTCACGCTGGCTGGCATTCGCTCCACGCTGGTCACCGAGCTGGCGGATCCGTTGCTCGTGCCGCTGCACAAATCCACCGAGATGGTGCTGAAGGCACGGAGCTACCTGCAGCGACCTGAGGAATTGGTGACCAACGGCGCCTTCTGCCTGCAGCGCGCCGACCGCGAGGGTTTCCGGCTGCGGGTCTCGCGCCAGTATCGCGACCTCACCGGGATCAAACTGGCGGGCGCGCAATTCGTCCGGGTCGACTCGCTGAAGATGGCGCGCCTGCTCGTGGCCGCCGGGCGCGTTGACATGATGGCGCCGGCGCCGGAAGGCCTGACCCCGCTGCCGACGGATCGCGACACCACGGAAGCGACGGAAATGGCGCTGATCGTCAGCTCGCTGGATCTCAACACCACACGGGGGCCGCTGAAGGACGTGCGGGTCCGCCGGGCCTTGTCGCTCGCCCTGAACCGGGCCGCCTCGATCCAGGCGGCGGAACCGAACCTGATGGTGCCCGCCTTTGCCTGGGTGCCGACCATGCCCGGGCGGCCGGGCTTGAAGATCCTGCATGAGAATGCGGCCGAGGCGCGCCGCTTGCTGGCGGAGGCCGGTTATCCGGGTGGCAAGAACTTCCCCGTGCTGCTGATGCCGGTTTCGCCGGCATGGCGCTCTTATACTTACCTGCAGGACTGGACGGACAGCTGGTACCGGGAGCTGGGTATCCGGACTTACATGGCCTACGAAAACAACGCGCAGCGGGTCGCACTCCTGAAAAACGGCGACTACGACATCATTTTCAACGGACTGATCGCCACCGTGCCCGATGCCGGCGACATGCTCGGGGCCTTTGCCATGCCCGGGATGTACAGCGCCAGCCGTTGGGAAGATCCCGAGATCCCCCGCCTGCTGGGCGAGGCCGATCGGAAAACCGGGTCCGAGCGCCTCGCCCTCCTCGAACAGGTTGAGCGCCGGGTGATGGATGCGGTGCCGACCATCCCCACGGTGTTCGAATATCGCCGCACGTTGCTCGCGAACGACGTGATCGGGTGGTATGCCGACCCGCTCGGACGGCAGGCGCTCAAGCGCCTCTCCATCAGGCCGGCTCCGGAAAGGCCGGAGAAAAAGGCGGCGCTGTGAAAGACGAACATGACTGGTGGGAGTACCTGAAGGGCTGGCGCGCCTGGGCCTTGCTGTGGCTGGCGGGATCGTTCGTGCTCGTCGCCGTGCTGCTGACGAGTTCGCGGGCCTGGCTGGCGGGTGCACCCGGGGCCTCTTTCCGGGAAACCCATCTCTACCGGTGGCCGGCGGAAGTGCTGTGGTGGTTCCTCGTCCCGTTGGTGCTCTGGCTGCAATCGCGCCTGACGCTGGACCGGCGCTGGCCGTGGGCGCTGCTGCTGCACGGCCTGATGGCGGTGCTGATCACGGGGCTTTTCCTCTCGGTCGACGCGGTGCGGCTGCTGGTGGCCAACCACCTGCCGTGGTCCTTCCTGCCGGTGATCATGCAGGACCTGCGGTCCGCCGGCCACTGGAGCTACACGCCGCTCATGATCTACTGCATGGCGATCTTTGCCCTGTACGCCGCGGCCTTCTATCGCGAGTCCCGCGCCGGGCAGCAGCTGACGAGCGAACTGCGCCTCGCCAACGCCCGGCTCGAGACGCGCCTGGTGCGCGCGAGCCTCGATGCCCTGAAGATGCAGCTGCATCCCCACTTCCTGTTCAACACGCTGAATTCCATCACCAGTCTCATCCGCAACAACCGCTCGCGTGAGGCGGAGGATGTCGTGGCCGGGCTGGGGGAGCTGCTGCGGCGCGCGCTCGAACACCGGCAGGAGGCGATGGAGACGCTGGAACTCGAACTGGAATTCCTCGGCCGCTACTTCGAGATCGAGCGCATCCGCTTCCAGGACCGCCTGCAGATCGAGTACGACATCGATCCCGAGTGCCTCGGGGCGGCGGTGCCCTGCCTCCTGTTGCAGCCGCTGGCGGAGAACGCGATGAAGCACGGCATCTCGCGCGACCCGTCGGCGCGCCTGCTGCGCATCACCGCCCGCCGGGAAAAGTCACAGCTGATTCTGACCGTCTATAACGACGGGCCGCCGCTCCCCCGGGATGAGTTGATCGAGGGCCCCGGGATCGGGGTACAAAACACCCGCGCCCGCCTGCACATGCTTTACGGTGACGAAGCCCGTTTCGAACTGCGCGACCAGCCGCCCCGCGGCGTGCTGGCCCGGATCACCCTGCCTTGGAACACAACTCCCGCCCCATGACCACGACCACCACCGCCATCATCCGCACCCTGATCATCGATGACGAAATCCTCGCGCGGCAGAACGTCGAGGCCCTGCTGCGCTCCGATCCCGACATCCAGGTCCTGGCCCAGTGCAGCACCGGCCAGCAGGCCATCGAAGCCATCAAGCAGCACCAGCCGGAACTCATCTTCCTCGACGTCCAGATGCCCGGGATGTCGGGCTTCGAGCTCCTGACGAAACTGCCGCCGTCCCTGCTGCCGCAGATCGTGTTCGTGACGGCGCACGACCAGTTCGCGCTGCAGGCCTTCGAGGTGCATGCCGTGGACTACGTGCTGAAGCCCTTCAACCGCGCGCGGTTCTCCGCGGCGCTCAACCGCGCCAAGTCCGCCGTCCGCAACCTCGACCGCGAGGGGCTGGCCCGCAGGCTCGACAGCATCATGCAGGCGCTGCAGCGCCTGAAGGCCAGTGGTGCGACGGAGGAGGGGCTCGCCGCGGCGCGCCCCCGCGAGGACGACCAGCGCCTGTTCATCCGCTGCGACGGCGAGATCCACATGCTCGCGCCGGGCGACATCCTGTGGATCGAGTCGGACGGCGATTACGTGCGGCTCCATTCCACCGACAAGTCGCGCTTCGTGCGCATGTCGCTGCAGAAAATGATGGAGCGGCTCGATCCCAAGCATTTCGTCCGCATCCACCGCTCCACGATCGTGAACCTGCGCCACATGAAGAAGGCCGGGCCTGCGCTCTACGGCGAGTACACGGTCGAGCTGACCACCGGCATCAAGCTGCGGGTGAGCCGCACCTTCGTCCACGAACTGAAGGCCCATCTCTGAACGTCGTGGATATTTGGCGGCTTGGCGTGGAGTGGTTGCCCCGCCCGGACGGCGCGGCAGCCTGCGGGCATGAAAAGCTTCCTGCTGCTGGCGGTTCTGTTGGTCGCCCAGGCTTCGTTGCGGGCGCAATCCGCGCCGCCGCCTCCCACCGAGACGAAGCAGTTTGATTTCTGGGTCGGCGACTGGACGGTCACCACGCCGGATGGAAAACCAGCGGGCGAGAACCGCATCGAAAAAATCGGCGCCGGCTGGGGTTTGCTGGAAAACTGGACCGGGGCCGGCGGCGGCGTGGGCAAGAGCCTGAACACCTGGCTGCCGGAAAAAAAGCAATGGCGGCAGTTCTGGGTCGGCAACGGTGGCGCACTCGAGCTGGCCGGCGGCCTCAACGAGCGCGGGGAAATGGTGCTTACCGGCGCGACGCCAACCGCAAGCGGCGGCGTGCAGGTGGAGCGCATTACGTGGACGCCCAATGCGGACGGCACAGTGCGCCAGCGCTGGGAGCAGTCAACCGATGGCGGGGCCACCTGGACCACCGCCTTTGACGGCCTCTACCGCAGGAAAGCCCGGTAGAAGCGCGCCGGCTTGGAGTTCATTGCAAAACCTGCCTTGTCATCGCGAGCCCGGCGCAGCCGGGCGTGGCGAGCCAGCTTGCTGGATTGCTTCGTCAGCCCGTTCCGGGCCTCCTCGCAATGACAGGTTTTGAGATGAACTCTTAGAGGGGTCGAAAAGGCCGGCAGCGCAGGTGGAGCGGCTTGTCCCAAGACGCTTTCCCGTCGGGAGGCGCGCATGCCCCAGCGCGTTGGGGACAACGCGCTCCACCTTTTTTCGACGCGCTCTTAGAAAAGCGACTGCGCCGCCACACCCACGGCGGTGATCGGACCCTGGTCGCCGAGGCCGTCGATCATGCGGTCGGCCTTCTTCATCGTGCTCTGCACGTCCTTGTAAAGCGTGTCGTCGCTGATGAGTTTGCCGAGCGTGCCCTGGCCGCTGTTGATCTTGTCGGAGACCTGGCGGAGGTTGTTGACCGATACCTTGAGGCTTTCGGCGGTGGCCGGATCGTAGAGCAACACGCCGAGCGCGCCCTTGCCGCTCTTCACGTCGGCCACGATGCCCTTGGTGTCGCTCATGAAGGTGCGCGCGTCCGCCGCGGCGAGTTTGATTTCGCCGACGGAGGTCAGGAGCTCGTCGTGCAGCTTCGGGTCGTTGACGAGTTTGCCGAGCGTGCCCTCGGAATTCTTGATCTTCGAGGTGATGTCCTGGAGGTTGGAAATCGTCTCGGTGAGCTTCGGGCCGTTGTCGGTGACGATCTTGTCGATCTTGCTGAACATCGACGAGGAACCCTCGCCGCCGCCGAGCGCCTTGCTCACGCCGTCGGCGACGGACTCGAGCTTGGCGCCGAGGGAGCCGAGCTGCGCGATGACCTCGTTCATGTCGGGGGTGTTCTTGGTTTTGATCTCACCGCCATCCTTCAGGTAGGAGGTCGACCGGCCGAAGCTGACCGCCAGGTGTTGGGAGCCCAGGAGGCTGGAGGTTTCGACGGAGGCGACGGCGTCGTCGGGAATCTGCACCTTCGGGTTGACGCGCAGCACGGCCTCGACGCGCTGGTTGCCGAGGCGGGTGTCGGCCACGGAGCCGATCTTGACGCCGGCCATGAGCACGTCGTCGCCGGTCTTGAGGCCCTTGAGGTTGGGGAAGGGGGCGACGATCTTGTAGCCCTCCTTCTTGAAGATCTGGCCGCCGCTGAGCGACTCGAACGTGATCCAGGCGAGGGCGAGGCCGAGGATGAAGAAAAGGCCGACGCGGACGGATTGTTGGCTGTTATTCATGGGAGTTCTCCAGGTGCTTGAAACGCGGATTCTTGAGGTCGATGACCGGATGAAGGAAATTGGCGATGGCGGAATCGGCTGGGTTCTTGAACTCATCGGGCCGGCCAGTCGCCTTGATGCGGCCGTCCATGATGAAGGCGATGCGGTCGGCGATGTTCATCGCCAGCGTGCGGTCGTGGGTGACCACGATGCTGGTGACGGCCGTCTGCTCGCGAAGCGTGGCGATGATCTCGCTGATGGTGGCGGACATCACGGGGTCGAGCTCGGAGGTCGGCTCGTCGTAGAGCAGCAGCTGCGGCTCCATGACGAGGGCACGGGCGATGGCCACGCGCTTCTTCATGCCGCCCGACAGTTCCGAGGGGAACTTGTTCGCGGCCTTCTCGAGCGAGAGGATGGTGAGGGCGTTCATCACGCGCTCGCGGATGCCCGACTCCTTGCAGAGCCGGTGTTCGCGCGGGTAGAGCGCAAGGTTGTCGTAGACCGTGAGCGAGTTGAAGAGCGCGCCCGCCTGGAAGACGAGGGCCAGGTGGACCTTGTCGCGCGTGGCGGGATCGCCGGCGTCGTATTCGCCGATGCGCACTTCGCCGGAGGTGGCGCGCTCGAGGCCGGCGATGTGTTTCAACAGGACGCTCTTGCCGGAGCCGCTGGGTCCCATGATGCAGAAGATCTCCCCGGGTTTGACCTCGAGGTTGATGTCCTTGAGCACGGTGGTCTTCCCGAACTTCTTGTTCAGGCCGGCGACGGTGACCCCGAAGGTTTTGTCGACAAAAGGCGTGGCGGTGTAGCTGGTGCTCATGGCGTCAGAGGAGGGCCTTGGTCACGAAGTAATCGAGCACCAGGATGAGGATGAGGGAGGCGACCACGGCCTTGGTCACGGAAGCGCCGATCTCGCGCGGGCCGCCACGGGTGTTCAGGCCAGTGTAGCAGCAGACGAGCACGATCGCGAAGCCGAAGACCTCGGCCTTGAACAGGCCGTCGGTGATGTCGTGCCAGGCCATGAAGCGCTTCAATGCGGCGAAGTAGGACTCGCTGTCGACGGAGATGAAATGGGTGTATTCGCAGACGAGGGCGCCGCCGTACCAGCCGCAGAGGTTGGCGATGATGGCCAGCACGGGCATCATGAAGAGCACGGCCGCGAGGCGCGGCAGCACCAGCATGCGCTCGGGCGGGATGTTCATCGTCATGAGGGCGTCGACCTCCTGGTAGACCTTCATCGAGGCGAGTTCCGCGGTGATGGCCGAGCCGACGCGGCCGGCGAGCAGGATGGCGACCATCATCGGCCCGAGCTCGCGGGCCATCGACAGGCCGACGAGCGTGCCGATGAACTGCTTGGCGCCGAAGTTTTCCATGCTGTAGCCGCTCTGCAGCGCGAGCACGGCGCCGATGAAAAAGCTGAGGATCGTGACGATCGGCAGCGTGGTGTAGCCGATCAGGTAGCACTGCTCGATGAAGCGCGCGCGCTGGCGCGGCAGCGTGCCGACATACTTGAGCGAACGCACCAGCAGCAGCACGTTGCCGCCGATATGGCCGAGGATGGCGTTCAGGTAGTTCATGGCGACGTGGCTGGGGCCATTGTGGTCGGTTTCATGTGAAAATCGAACAGGAAGAACCGCCAGCCGGTGCCCGGCTGGCGCTGCCAGCCGAGCAGCCCGTTGCCGAGGGCGACGCGGCGCCGCTCGGCGCCGGCCTCCACGCTGAACAGCGGCCCCAGGTGGAATTCCTTGCCCGTGGCGCTGCGGCGGTAGGTGATTGCGTTCCAGAGGAAGGAATGCCGCACGCCGAGCTCGGGCTGCGCGTCGTAGCGGTAGAGCGCGAACAGCGGCGTCCAGAGCTGGCGCACTTCGCGGTTGTTCGGGAAGAAGACCTCGAACGGGCTGAGCGCCTGGACCTGGCGCCGGCCGGCGCCGTTGTCCCACGCGCTGAACAGCGGCCAGAGGTGCGTCTTGCGGGCGGGCGTCGCGGCGGGATTGGTCAGGCTGCGCTGCTCCAGCGACCAGTAGACGAAAAACAGGAAGGTGTTCTTTTCCTGCACGAGGTTGTTCGGCGTGTCGTCCCATTGCGCGTGGCGGAAAAGCGGCCAGACCAACCAGGTCTTGTCGTAACCCTTGATGTTGGAGTGCGTGTAGAACGGCGCCCAGCGGTTGATCTCGCGCTGGTCGCCGTGGCCCTGCACGAACAGCGGCCAGAAGTAGCGGGTCTCGTCGTAGTGGTAGGGCGCGGTGCGGTGCGAGTAACCGAAGAACGGCCAGCCGTAGGTTTCGCTGATGTAGCCGGGGCCGGTGTCGCGGGCGTAGAAGGGCAGGGCTCCCACCTTCACGTCCGGCACGGGTTGGTCCAGGCTGGTGGCGGACTTGTAGAACAGCGGCCAGAGATAGAACTGGCGTTCGTAGTCGTTGGCACGGCCTTGGCGCCCGAACAGCGGCCAGAACTCGAAGCCATGGTAGCCATCGCCGCCGATGAAGCTCAGGAAAGGCCACGGCGCATTGGTCGTCACCTTGCCGTTCTTGAGCGTCTGGCCGTAGAGCGGAAACAGGACGAAGTCGATCCGGTCGCGACCGAACCGGTTCTTGATCGTGCCGCCGAGCGGGAACACCGCGCGGTAGTTGCCGCCAGGATCATCGGCCGCGTTGCGCGAGAAGTAGACCGGCCAGATGTCGAAGTGCCGGTCGGTTGCGGCGGGCTGGTCGGAGGTGGAGCGGAAGTTGACCAGCTGGAAAAAGCTGAACGCCTGGAAGCCCGGCTCATGCCGCCACGTGAAAAACGGATAGAGAAAATTGCCGGTGGTGACGTCGCCGGTGCGCGTCGTCATGAACAGCGGCCGGAGGCCCTGCGTTTCGGTGCCGTTCCGGTGCTGGAAGATCAGCGGTCCGAGCGCTTCCGCTGACTCGGCGGTGCCCGCCGCATCGCGGCGCTTCACGAGGAAAGGCCAGGCGTTTTCCTCCGCACGGGCAGGCAGAACCAGCCACAGGCCGAGGCAGGTCAGCGTGATGAAGGAGCGGAGAAACATGCTTGGTCGGCGTAAGGCATTGCCTTTGGCAGGGTGGGAAGCCAGTCAGGTCAGGATGACTTTCCACCGAACCAAGGGAGATAAACGCGGCATGGCAGAGGGGCAAATGCTATGTTTCAACCGCCGGCTGCAGAAAGTGTTCCATGGAATGATGACTGGAGTCCCTGCCGGTCGGAAAAGCCGCCGCTGACGATGCGCATCACCGGAGGCCAGGCTCGCGGCATTCCCCTCGTCCTGCCCAAGGGCGATGCGGTCCGTCCCGCGACCGACGCCCTGCGGCAGGCCGTGTTTTCCAGCATCGCCGGTTATGTGGCCGGGGCGCGGTTCCTCGACCTCTTCGCCGGCAGCGGGGCTTACGGATTGGAGGCGCTCAGCCGCGGCGCCCGCACCGGAACCTTTGTGGAGAAGAACGCGCGGACGTCCGACTTCATCCGCCAGAACCTCGCCGCGGTTTGCAAGAGCCTCGGACGTCCGGCGGACGGGCTGCAGGTGGTGACCGCCGATGCCAGCACGACGATGCCGGGAGAAGCTCCCGACCTGGTGTTCGTGGACCCGCCTTACGAGATCATCCCGGAGGTCGCGCCGCGGATATTCGCCCGGTTGACCGAGCTGCTCGCGGGAAAAAAGGACGCTTTGGTGATTTTTGAAATGCCGGGCGAAGTGGAGCTTGCCCCCGCCGGCTGGATCGGGGCGAAGCGCCTGGGCAAGGGCGGACGCCAGCCGACCGCGGTGATCTTCAAGCGAGGCCCAGCTTTGCCTTGAGCAAGGTGACGGCCGCGATGCAGGCCGTCTCGGTTCGCAGCACGCGCGGCCCGAGATGGGCGAAGCTGAATCCCCGGGCACGCAACAGGTCGCGCTCCGCATCGGACCAGCCGCGCTCCGCGCCCACGGCCAGCGTCACCGGTGCGGCGGGAGCCGTCAGGCCGGAAAGCGCCGCGGAGGCCTCGTAGTTGTCGAGCGCGAGACGCGTGCCCTCCGGCGGCAGGTTGCCGAGCGCTTCCGCCAGGGTCCGCCCGTGACGCAACTCCGGCAGCCGCGTGCAAAAGGCCTGGGCTGCGCCGGTCACCAGCAATTTCTCCGCCTCGCCCGATTTCCACAGCGAGCTTTGCGCATAGGTGGATTCTGACCTGTTTGTACTAACGAACTCTAGGGTGGACACCCCGAGCGAGGCGCTTTCGCGCAGCACATCGCGCGCGGTCTGCGGCCGGCACAAGCCAATGAGCAGGCGGAGCGGCGCGAGCGGCGGCGGCGGCGCGTCCCACGCGAAGGAAAGCAGAAGTCCCGCGGCGTCCTCGCTCACGAGCGTCGCCTTGCCGCGCGGGCCGTTGATCAGGCCGGCGTCGAAAGTGTCGCCCGCCTTTCGCCGCAACACGCCGAGGATATGACGGGCGCGAGCATCCTGGCGGGGCAGGGGAAGCTCGACTTCATCGGGGGAAAAAAGAATGATGTTCAACGGAGGCAGGAGCTGCTTGCTCCGGGTCTTTGCTGCGAATACTAAATGATCAAACGCGTGAAATCCCCCGACACAATACCTGGGAGCGAAGCCGGCGGAAATTCATTCATAGGGCGCGTGATCATCGTGGAGGACCAGCGGTTGGTCTCGGAATTCCTCCAGTTTCACTGCCGCGACCTGCGCCTGCAGGTCGTGCACCAGGCCGCGGGTTTCCAGGACGGGCTCGCCGCGATCCGGCTGCACAAGCCGGACATGGTGCTGCTCGACATCTCGCTGCCTGATGGCGACGGCCTCGAGCTGGCGAAGATCGTCATCGAGGAGCTGCCGCGCGTGAAGATCCTCGCGATCTCCTCGCACCACGACCCGTGGACCATGCTGCAGGTGCAGCGCATCGGCATCCATGGGTTTGTCGACAAGAACGACCAGCGCCCGGAAATCCTCTCGGAGGCGATGCTCGCGGTGCTCGGCGGGCGCGTGTACTACACGCCGGTCGTCAACCAATCGAGCGCCACGATCCGCCGCGACCCGAAGTCATTCATCCGGGTGCTGTCCGATTACGAGACGCGCATCCTCTCCATGATCGGCGAGTCGAAGACGGACGACGAGATCGCCGTCGTGCTGAACATCAGTCCGGCGACGGTGCAATCGCGCCGGCGCGACATCATGCGCAAGCTCGACATCCACTCGACGCCCAAGTTGATCCACTACGCGATCGTCAACGGCCTCACGCGGGCGGAACAGTTGGGGCGCCGGAAGCCAACTTAGCCGGCAGCGCTGCGGCGAGCTGGCGCAGCTCGCCGACGAGCTGTCGCGCATCGGCCCAATGGCCGCGCGCGACGATCTCCTCGAGGCGGCGGAAATTCTGCTCGAGGTCGCGCTCGTAGATGAAACTGGTCCGGCCGCAGAGCAGATGGGCGTAGTGCGCGGCCTCGGGAATGTCCTCGTCGTGGATCGCGGCGCCGAGATTTTCGAGCTCGAGCTGCAGCTCGGAGAGATAGAGCGCGAGTTCGTCCTCGAAGCGGACGTTTTTCTTGGTGGCGAGCAGCCGGAGATTGGCGAGGCCGTCGGTCGCCGGGGGCGGTGGCGGGGTGGTGGCGGCGAGGCCGATGCCCGCGAGCGCCTTGCGCAGCCGCTCCAGGGTGACCGGTTTGCCGAGGAAGGCGTTCATGCCCGCGGCGAGGCATTGCGCCTGTTTTTCGGGCGTGGTGAACGCGGTGGTCGCCAGGATCTGCGCTGCGGCGGTGGCGGTGGGCAGGGCGCGGATGCCGCGCGCGACCTCGAGCCCGCTCATCCCGGGGAGATCGTAGTCGAGGAACACCAGTTCGAAGATCTCCTTTTCCGCAAACTGGAGCGCCTCCGGCCCGGTGCCCGTCGTGACGGATGTGTAGCCGAGCTTGGTGAGCAGGTCGGCGAGGACGATGCGGTTGTACTCCTGGTCGTCGACCACGAGGGCTTTCTTCGCGCCGAAAACCTCCGCGGGTGCGGCCGGTTCAGGGGCTTCGACGGGGTCGGGCGCGACAAGGAACGGCGCGCTGAAGTAGAAGCAGGAGCCCTGGCCGACCTCGCTCTCAAGCCAGATGCGGCCGCCCATCTTCTCGGCGAAACCCTTGCACAGCGCGAGGCCGAGGCCGGTGCCGGGCACACGGCCCTGCCGCGCGGCGGCGCCGCGCTCGAAGCGGTTGAAGAGCTTCTTCTGTTCCTCGGGCGAGATGCCCGGGCCGTCGTCGGAGATGGCGAAGATCACCTCCGTGCGCTCCGGCGTGCCGGTGGGCTTGCACCAGACGGTGACGCTGACCTGGCCGCGGCCGGAGAACTTCAGCGCGTTGCTGACGAAGTTGAGCAGGATCTGGCGGATGCGGCGCGGATCGCCATGCAGGTGGCGCGGCACGCCGGGCGAGATCGCGACCTCGACCGGGATCTTGTACTTTTCGCTGTCGGAGGCCGACATCGCGATGATGGCGTCGGTGAGCTCGTACAAGTCGAACGGCTTCACATCCAACTCGATCACGCCGGCCTGCACCTTCGAGATGTCGAGGATGTCCTCGAGGAGCGAGGAGAGGTGGCTCGCGCATTGGCGCAGCAGGCCGAACTTGCGGCGGTTCTCGGCGTCGAGCCCGGCGGTTTTCAGCGATTCGGAAATGCCGATGACGCCGTTCATCGGGTTGCGGATCTCGTGGCTGACGCCGGCGAGGAATTCGTCCTTGGCGGCGTTGGCCTTCACGAGCTCGGCGGTGCGCGCTTCGACCAGGGTTTCGAGCTTCTCGTTTTCCGCACGGATCTGGCGCTCGCGGATGCGAATGAAGCCCCAGATGCCGAAGCCAAGGGCAATCGCATATCCGGCATAGGCGCCAGTGGAGCGGTACCACGGCGGCAGGATGCGGAAGGTGAAGACCGCCGGCTCGCTCGTCATGCCCGCGGCATTGATGGTTCGCGCCTCGAAACGGTAGGTGCCTTCGGAGAGGTTGCTGAACTGGTAGGCGCGCTCCGTGGTGGCGGCAGACCAGTCTCCACCGCTCTGGCTGAGACGGGTTTGAATCAGCAAGTCTTTGCTGCGACTGTGGCCGCTTAGGAGAATTCGGAAAATCAGGCGGTGACCTTTGAAGGGGAATGTCAGCCTGTCGCCGGCGGAAGTTTGTTCGGGGTTTTCGCTTTCCAAGCGCACGATCGGACTCGCGGGCGGCTGGAAGGGATGGAGGGCGTCGAAATCCAGGCGAAGCAGGCCTTCGGTGCCCCCGGCCCAGAGCACTCGCTTATTCCCTTCGACGGATAATACCATGGTTTGCACTGACCCGATCGAATCGAGGGCGGGAATATCCAATTCATACCAACTGGGAGCTTTGTTTTTCTCCGAGGCAAAGACGCCGATGCCCTGTTCCCAAGAACTGGGGTTGTTGGCGCCGGTGCGTTTGAACGCGACGAGAACCTGACCGGAATCCGCGAGAGGGCGCGCGAGAAAGGGATTGATGGAAGGCAGCGGCAAGACGGTGCGAAGATGGCTCCCATCGGGATCGCCCTGGAGTATTTTGCCACGAGCAAAGATCACAAAGGAGGGACTGGCGGCATCCAACGCCGCGAAGCCCTCGAACGGCTTGCCGGTGTCGGGATCTGCAATTGCGGCGACGCTATCGTTTTTCGGGTCGTACACAAAGAGACCGTTGCTGGCCGTGCCGAACCAAAGGCGTCCGGAGTCGTCTTCATGCAGTCCGCCATAAGGAAAGTCATTGGCCTGAAACAGGCGCGTTCCTTCCGGCGAACGGTCAGTCCTCAGGCTAAGCCGTGCCAATCCGAGATTCTCCGCCAGCCAATAGGTATTGGGCAGCAGGCGCGAGGGATAGATTCCGTTCACGCCATTGGCCGCAAGGCGGTAAACGGACTTAAGCTCCTTGCCGTCGTAGATGTCCAAGCCCCCGTGTCGGCCGAGGAGAAGTCCTCCGCCATATGCGCGCACCGCATTGTAATTCTGCGCCAAGGCTTTTAGCGGCTGCAAGGTTGCGCCGTGGTCCCCGCCTGAGGCCAAACGAAATATGCCGGATTGCCCAGCCACATAGAGCTGCGGTTCACGGACATCCAGATCGTTGATCGCTTCCTGCGCACCGGGCAGATGATTGAAAAGTGTTGCGATACCTTGGGCCTCCACGCGAACAACTCCGACTGGGCCCGCACACCAAAGTCCCTCTTCGCCGTCCGGAATGAGGGAAAAGATGGAGTTGCCGGGCAGGCCGCTGGATGTATCCAGAATCCGGAGCAGTTCGCCGTCGGCGCTCACGAGGATTATCCCGCCATTGATGGTACCGACAGCGTGAGTGCCATCGGGCAGTGTCGTGTAAGCTGTGACGCGGTTGTCGACGAGGAAGCGGTTGATCTTGTCGGAAAACTCGACGCGGGCGGGTTGGCCCAAGCGGTAGAAACCGGCGCCACTGACCGCCAGCAGGCCGTTCTTGTCGCGGCACAGCCCCAGAATTCCGCTGGGCGGCAGTTGCGTGTGGTCCATCATCAACTGCGGGCCGTCAGTCGTCAGCCGATACAGGCCGGTTTCCACATGATGTACCCACGCTTCCCCCGGCAGTTCGAGGGGGAATAGCCGGCTTTGGCTGGGAAAATTCCAAATTTGAAAAGCGGTTCCGTTCCAGCAGTAGAGCTTCTCGCGTCCCACGAAATAAATTTTTGAGCCCACCACGGCTGAGCTCCAGATCTGCCCGATATTGCGTTCATTCGCAGGCAGCCGATCGATAAGCGAATGATACTGGAAATTGCCCAAGCCGGGCTCTTCCATGTAGCCTATTTCGTTCAAACCGCCGAGCCAGACGCGGTCGCCGGAAAATTGAATCGTGCCAACGGCGACGGTCTTGCCGACAGCGTATTTTCTCCAAGCCTGCCCATCGAAAACGAAGAGCCCGCCACCACCGACAAACAGTCGACCCAATTTGTCTTCCCGAATGCACCACGTGCCATCCGGGGCGCCAATCGTGCGCGCCGAGGTCAGTTGTAGCCAAGGCATGCCAGCCGTGGCGTCATTCCAAGTTGCCAACAGCCATGTTGGTGCGGACACCGCCCACAACATTGACGCGTAAAATAGATATTTAGCGCGCATGGCTTTCCTATGGCTTGGGAGCTTGATAAACAGGAGCTTAGCAGCAATTGGCAAAACTAACCTGCAATTAGGTGAAAGATAGCGGTAGGAAGCGGGCGGAGACAGCCGCTCAACAGGTCTTTTGTGAAATCTCCATTTCATCGGATTTGAACGATGTTGATTCCGATGAACTCAATCACCCATACCATCAACGGGCTCGCTTCGAGCCTTATGCTCAATGTCGGCCTGACCAACATCGCCCAGAAACTCGATCCCGTTTCGGCCAAGCCGGTTGTCTCGGCACCCAATGCCCTTAGCACCGAATGGTCGAATATGCCCTGTAATTTCACGCCCACGAAAGGTCAGTGAGGTTTCGTTAGCACTTTCGCCATGCTCAATCTGGCCGCATTTCGTTATCGGGATATTTTCGTCACGGGAGGCGGTCCGATTGAGCGGGTGGAAATGGCTGACATTGCCGTCCTTGGTCGCCGCGAATTTCTAGCCAATGCCTACTTGAAGGAGGGGCTGGCTGGGTCGCGCAATAAGTATGCGCTTTTCAGTCCGGCCAACGGCAGCGGCGTTTCGCCATCACCAATGGTGGCGCGCTTCATGGCCCTTTCCGAAGCGATGGAGCGCTGGGCGTATGCGCGGCTGCACGATGCCAAGGAAGCCGGTTACGGGTTCGACGTCGACCCCTCCAGCAATGGGATGGCGGCGTTCCCCGGTCTCTTCCGTCGGCAGGCCAGGCGCGGAGCCGCCATGGAGGCCTCGGAACGGTTCAACTTGCTCAACTGGTGGGAAGGACGGCTTCCGGCCTCGGAGTCCTCGACCCGCTGGACGGGCGTTCGTGCCGCGACCATCTGCTCCGAGGCACCCGGCGTCACCGTGATTCTCTTTAAACGTACCGCGGCAGGGCACTTCGCTTACGGCCATGGTTCGGCCATGGATCATGAAGGCGCCTGCCGGAAGGCGGCTGTTGAAATGGAACGGCACGAATTGGTGACGGCGCATTTTGCGCTAGCCCATGCCGGGCGCATTGAGAACCAACTGCCGGCCGATGCGCACCCGATCGAGCGTCGCAGCCTGTTCTTCGCCACTGATGCAGGACATGAATTGTTTTTGGAGCGCTTGCGTTCCGGTCCGCACAAACCGGTGCCGAAACCGCGCTTAGTGTTCGATGGTCCCCTGCCCGGACCATGGAGCCGGTACGCCGATGTCTGGCGTACGGTTTACGAGCCGCCGAGCGACCGCTTCCTCGGCTGCGAAGAGAATTACTTTTTCTGGTAAATCGCGGTTAAACTTCGCCGCCGGGCTTCTGTTTCCGGGGCTGGCTTGCCAGCCGTAGTCACGCGGGTTGGGGAGCGAATCGCGCCATCTCCCAAGTGCAGACAATCGATGCATCCAAGCTCGCACCGTCCCTGGCGAAGGCTGGAGCGGCTAGTCGGAATCGAACCGACGACACCTGCTTGGAAGGCAGAGGTTTTACCATTAAACTATAGCCGCGAAACCGACTCGGATGGTGCGTCGGGGGCCTTGTCATTCAAGCTTTTGTTCGGTCGCGCTTTGCCGGGTCGCGCTGCCAAATGGGGATTGCTCGCACGCCGGGAATACGCCTAGCTTCCCGCCACCATGGCGACACCTGCTACGTCGGCGAAACCCCAATCGAACGTGCGCGCGGCGCAAGCGATGGCCAAGCAGAAGGCCCTCGAGAAGAAAGCCAAGACCTACAAGCTCGACCTGGGCGAGCTCGCCCTCTTCACCAGCCAGCTCGCCTCGCTGCTGCAAGCCGGTCTCCCGCTCGTTTCATGCTTGGAGGCCCTGCAGGACCAGACCGAGGACCAGGTTTTCCGCATCGTCATCCGCGACGTGCGCAACGACATCTCGACCGGTACCTCGTTCTCCGCGGCGGTGAAGAAATTTCCGCGGGCGTTCCCGAACCTCTTCATCTCGATGGTGGAAGCCGGTGAAGCGTCCGGCGGCCTCGCGGAAATTCTCGGCAAGGTGGCCGGCTACTTCGAATCGACTGTCAAGCTGACCAAGAAGGTGAAGTCCGCCATGACCTACCCGATCGCGGTCATCGGCCTCGCCATCGCGCTGGTGAACGTGCTGCTCATCTTCGTCATCCCGGTGTTCGCGGCGATGTTCGCGGACTTCGGCGCCAAGCTGCCGCTGCCCACGCAGATGCTCATCGACCTCAGTAATTTCATGAAGGCCTGGTGGTGGGCCATCGGCCTGGGCGCCTACGGCATCTACTACGCCGTCGGCAAGTACGTCTCCACGCCCAACGGCCGCAAGCAGAAGGACCACTTCCTCGTGCGCGCCCCGATCTTCGGCAACCTCGTCCACAAGATCGCGCTCTCCCGTTTTTGCCGCACGTACGCGACGCTGATGCGCTCCGGCGTGCCGATCCTGCGCACCCTCGAGATCGTCGCCTCCGCCAGCGGCAAGGTGCAGGTCGAGGACGCCTGCGCCGAGATTGCCAAGCACGTCAGCCAGGGCGGCCAGGTTTCCGAGATCATGGCGGCGAACCCGTTTTTCCCGCCCATGATGAAGCACATGGTGAAGGCCGGTGAAACCACCGGCAATGTCGACGGCATGATGAACAAGATCGCCGACTTCTATGATACCGAGATCGACGCCACGGTGGCCGCGCTCACCTCGCTGATCGAGCCGCTGCTCATCGTCTTTCTCGGTGTCGTCGTCGGCGGCATCGTCATGGCCATGTTCCTCCCGATCTTCCAGCTCGGTGCGGTGGCCGGCGGCCTGCAATAATCGCTTTCGGTTGGCGAAAGCCACTTGCATGCCGATGGTGAGGCGAGCAAGGTGCCGCTCGTTTTTCCATGGCCTCCATCCTCATCGTCGACGACCTGATCTCCATCCACGAGATGCTGGAGGCCGTCATCCATCCGACCGGCCACAAGACCGCGTTCGCGACGGATGGCGAGAAGGGCCTGGCCCGCTACAAGGCCGAGAAATTCGACCTCGTGTTGTGCGACATCGACATGAAGCCGATGGACGGCATCACCCTGCTCAAGCAGCTCAAGCAGTATGACCCGGGCGCGGTCGTGATCATCATGACCGCGTACGCCAGCACGGAGAGCGCGATCCAGGCGCTGAAGCACGGGGCCTTCGACTACCTCCAGAAGCCTTTCAAGGTCGACGAGCTGATGCAGGCGCTGAAGCGCAGCCTGGAATTCCGCAGCGCGATGGTGGAACGCGAGGCCCACGGCGCCGCGCCCGCGGTCAAGGCCGGGGATTTCGAGGCGCGCCTCACGGGCGACAGCCCGAAGATCAAGCGGCTCATCACGCAGCTCAAGAAGCTGGCCACCGCCCACACGCCGGTGCTCATCTCCGGCGAACTGGGTGCCGGCCACGAGATCGCCGCGGAGCTGCTCCATGCCGCCGGGCATCCCGCGGAAAGCCCGCTGGTGCGCATCGACTGCAAGCTGACCTCGAAGGAGAGCCTGCGCAGCGGCCTGCTGGGCGAAAACGGCGCCGGCGGCACGTGGGTGCAGCAGGCCAAGGGCGGGACGCTTTTCCTCATCCATCTCCAGAACCTGCCCAAGGAGGCGCAGGGCGAGCTCGTTTCGGTTTTGCGCAACAACGCCCATACGTTCCGGCTGATCTGCGCGACGGAGGAAGACCTCGAGAAACTGGCCGAGAACGGGACTTTCAACGAGGAGCTCTTCTACCGCGTGGCGGCGCTCCCGGTGGAGATGCCGCCGCTGCGGGAGCGCACGGAGGACATTCCCGCCCTGCTCAAGAGCATCGCGCAGAAGGTCGGCAACCCGCAGTTCGACGCCCGCCAGCTGGAATTCACCGCCGATGCGCTGGCGACCCTCCGCGCCTATGCCTGGCCGGGCAACCTGGCCGAGTTCAACCAGGTCATTTCGCAGGTCATCACCACGACCGAGACCCGGGTCATCACCTCCGCCCAGCTGCCGCTGCGCGTGCACGAGGTGAAGGACTGGCCCAGCCTCGCGGACTACCTGGCGGGCCAGCAAAAGCAGTACATCGCCCGCGTCCTGAACGCCTGCGGCGGTGACAAGGTCCGGGCGGCCAAAACCCTCGGGATCGACCCGACCAAGCTCCCGTAACGGAGCGGGTTGCGGGCGCGCGGGCCGCCCCGCGTGTCATTCATGCTTTACCGCTTGCCCCGTCATGGGGGGGTGGCAAGCCTTGCGGGCGCTCACGCCCATGCCCAAACGCACAGACCTCGAGTCCATCCTGATCATCGGCGCCGGCCCCATTGTCATCGGCCAGGCCTGCGAATTCGACTATTCCGGCACGCAGGCCTGCAAGGCGCTCCGCGAGGAAGGCTACCGCGTCATCCTGGTGAATTCGAACCCGGCGACGATCATGACGGACCCGGAGTTTGCCGACGTCACCTACATCGAGCCGCTGACGGTCGACATCCTGGAGAAGATCATCGCGAAGGAACGTCCCTCGGCGCTGCTGCCGACGCTCGGCGGCCAGACGGCGCTGAACCTTTCCATGGAGCTGCATCACGCGGGCATCCTCGAGAAGTACAAGGTCGAGATGATCGGCGCCCGGCCCGACGCCATCAAGAAGGGCGAGGACCGCGAGCTCTTCAAGCAATGCATGCTCAAGATCGGCCTCGATGTCGCCAAGTCGAAGACCGTGCACACGCTCGACGAGGCGCGCCAGGCGGCCGACTACATCGGCACCATGCCGCTGATCATCCGCCCGAGCTTCACGCTCGGCGGCTCCGGCGGCGGCATCGCGTACAACCGCGAGGAGTTCGAGCAGATCGTGAACAGCGGCCTCGAGATCTCGCCGGTGCACGAGGTGCTCGTCGAGGAGTGCCTGCTCGGCTGGAAGGAATACGAGATGGAGGTGATGCGCGACCACAAGGACCAGTGCGTCGTGATCTGCTCGATCGAGAACTTCGACCCGATGGGCGTGCACACCGGCGATTCGATCACGGTGGCGCCCGCGATGACGCTTACGGACAAGGAATTCCAGGTGATGCGCGACGCGTCGTTCGCGGTGATCCGCGAGATCGGCGTGGCGACGGGCGGTTCCAACATCCAATTCTCCATCGACCCGCAGACCGGCCGCCAGGTGGTGATCGAGATGAACCCGCGCGTGTCCCGTTCCTCGGCGCTGGCGTCGAAGGCCACGGGCTTCCCGATCGCCAAGATCGCCGCCAAGCTCGCCATCGGCTACACACTCGACGAGCTGCGCAACGACATCACGCGCCTCACGCCGGCGAGCTTCGAGCCGACGATCGACTACGTCGTCGTGAAGATCCCGCGCTTCACCTTCGAGAAATTCCCCGGGGCGAACACCACGCTGACCTCCGCGATGAAGTCGGTGGGCGAGGCGATGGCGATCGGCCGCACCTTCAAGGAATCGTTCCAGAAGTGCCTGCGCTCGCTCGAAATCGGCGCCCGCGGCTTCGGCGGCGGCGGCAAGTACGGCCACGATGAGCTGCCCGACGAGGCGACCATCCGCCAGAAGCTCGGCACGCCGAACGCCGAGCGCGTGCACTACATCCGCTGGGCCTTCAAGGCCGGCCTGACCGTCGACGACATCTTCAACCTCTCCAAGATCGACCCGTGGTTCCTGCACCAGCTGCGCGAAATCCACGAGATGGAGGAGGCGGTCAAGGCCTCCTCGCTCGCGCAGCTCGACGTCAACCTCCTGCGCCGCGCGAAGCAGTTCGGTTTCTCCGACGCCCAGCTCGCGCACCTGCTGAAGACGGACTTCGACACGATGCGCGCGCACCGGAAAAAAGCCGGCGTGAAGACGACCTACCGCCTGGTCGACACGTGCGCCGCGGAGTTCGAGGCGTTCACGCCCTACTACTATTCCAGCTACGGCGACGAAAACGAGATCATGCCTTCGAAGAAAAAGAAGATCATGATCATCGGTGGCGGTCCGAACCGCATCGGCCAGGGCATCGAGTTCGACTACTGCTGCGTGCACGCGTCGTTCGCGCTGCGCGAGGCCGGCTTCGAGACGGTGATGGTGAACTCGAATCCCGAGACGGTCTCGACCGACTACGACACTTCCGACCGCCTCTACTTCGAGCCGCTGACGCTCGAGGACGTCCTTGAAATCTACGAACAGGAAGGCTGCAGCGGCGCGATCGCGCAGTTTGGCGGCCAGACGCCGCTCAACCTCGCCAGCGCGCTGAAGGCGCGCGGCGTGAACATCATCGGCACCTCGCCGGAAAGCATCGACACCGCCGAGGACCGCAAGCTCTTCGCCGCCGTGCTCAACGGCACCGGCCTGAAGTCGCCCGCCAACCGCATCGGCATGTCGGAGGCCGAGGCCATCGCCCATGCCAACGAGCTGGGTTACCCGGTGCTCGTGCGTCCGTCCTTCGTGCTCGGTGGCCGCGGCATGTTCATCCTCTACAGCGAAAACGAGCTGAAGGACGTCGTGCGCCAGGTCTTTGATGTCATGCCGGGCAAGCCCGTGCTCATCGACAAGTTCCTCGAGGACGCGATCGAGCTCGACGTGGATTGCATCAGCGATGGCGAGACTTCCGTGATCGGCGGTATGCTCGAGCACATCGAGTACGCCGGCGTGCATTCGGGTGACGCCGCGATGGTGATGCCGCCGCACACGCTGCCCAAGGAGATGCTCGCGACCGTCCGCACCGCGACCTACGCGCTGGCCAGGGCGCTCAAGGTCGTCGGCCTGATGAACGTCCAGTTCGCGATCAAGGACCAGCAGCTCTACGTGCTCGAGGTCAACCCGCGCGCGTCGCGCACGGTGCCTTTCGTCGCCAAGGCGATCGGCGTGCCGCTGGCGAAACTCGCGGCGCGCGTCATGGCCGGCGCCACGCTCAAGCAGCTCGGCTTCACCAAGGAGGTGCAGCCCAGGCACTGGTGCGTGAAGGAGGCGGTGTTCCCCTTCAACCGCTTCCCGGGTGCGGCGATCATGCTCAGCCCCGAGATGCGCTCCACCGGCGAGGTCATGGGCCTCGACGACGATCTCGGCATCGCCTTTGCAAAAAGCCAGATGGCGGCGAAGCCGGGCCTGCCGCTTTCCGGCAAGGTGTTCTTCAGCGTGAAGGACTCCGACAAGCCGCACGCCATGGGCCTCGCGCGCGAGTTCATCGCGCTGGGCTTCACGCTCTGCTCGACCAGCGGCACGGCGAAGCTCCTGCGCGAAAACGGCATCGAGGTGCAGCACGTGAACAAGCTGCTCGAGGGCCGGCCGAACTGCATCGACATGATCAAGAACGGCGAGATCCAGCTCGT
The DNA here is from genome assembly GCA_048497945.1 of Verrucomicrobiota bacterium. GTDB lineage: Bacteria > Verrucomicrobiota > Verrucomicrobiia > Opitutales > Opitutaceae > Lacunisphaera. Next base: position 27,993 of record JBEHYX010000020.1, read on the forward strand.
GATCAACACGCCGCGCGGCATGATCCCGCGCCACGACGAGAACGCCATCCGCGCCGCGGCCTGGTCGAACAACGTCTGCATCATGACCTCGATCACCGGGGTGCGCGCCTCCATCAACGGCATCAAGGCGATGAAGGCCAAGCTGGTGGACGTCCGCCCCGTGCAGAAATACCGCGGCAACGTGGTGGAAGTGGGCTGAACCTCGCATGAAGCACCCCGACACGCTCGTTGCTTTGCTGCACGGTCCCGACCAGCCGGGACTCGTGGCGAAGACGTCGGGTTGGATCTACGCGCGCCAGGGCAACATCCTGCATGCCGACCAGCACCGCGACATGGAAGCGGGTGAGTTTTTCCAGCGCATCGAATGGGTGCCGGCGGGCAAGGATCCCGCCGCGGAGACGGCGGAATTCCGCGCCTTCGCCGCTTCGCTCGGCATGGCGGCGAACGTGGCGCAATCCGCGCACCGGCCGAAAGGCGTGATCTTCGTGTCGAAGGAAGACCATTGCTTCCACGACCTCGCGCTGCGCTGGCAGGCCGGTGAGTTCGCGGGCCAGTTTGCGGCGGTGGTTTCGAACCACGCCGATCTCGCCGAGGCGGCGAAACATTACGGGCTGCCGTTCCACCATGTGCCGGTGGCCGCCGCCACGAAGGCCGGGGCGGAGCGCCGCCAGCTGGAAATCCTGCGCACCATCGGCGCGGAATTTGTCGTGCTCGCGCGCTACATGCAGATCCTTTCGGCGGATTTCCTGCAGCAATACGGCCGGCCGGTCATCAACATCCATCACTCCTTCCTGCCCGCCTTCGCGGGCGGCAAGCCGTACCACCAGGCGCACACGCGCGGCGTGAAGCTCATTGGCGCGACCGCGCACTATGCGACTGCGGTGCTCGATGACGGCCCGATCATCCAGCAGGACGTGGTGCGGGTGACCCATCGCCACGACGTGGACGACCTTGTGCGCAAGGGGCGCGACCTGGAAAAACTTGTCCTCGCGCAGGCGCTCCGCTGGCACCTCGAGAATCGTATCCTGATCTACGGCAACAAGACAGTGGTGTTCGATTGAGCCGGACGCGGGGTGGGGCGGGCCACGCCTTTTTCCTTGAGGCACACCGGGCGGTTTTCCACTCTGGCCGGCTCCATGACCACCAACCCCGCCGTTGAAAACCAATCCGAGAAGCAACCGACCGCGGCCGAATCCGGCTTCGAAGCCGCGGCCCAGGCCTTCTGGGACAAGAACCGCGCGCTGATCCTCGGGCTCTGTGCGGCCGCGCTGCTCGCCATCATCGGCGTCAAGGGCTGGGAGTATTTCGCCGCCCAGCACGAGGAAAGCGTGCGCGCCGACTACGCCAAGGCCGGTGACCGGCCGGAGCAGCTCGCGGCGTTTGCCGCCGCCAATTCCGGCCACGAACTTGCCGGGGTGGCTTTCCTTCGCGTGGCCGATGCGAAGTATGCCGCGGGTGATTTTCGCGCGGCGCAGGACAATTACAGCAAAGCGTCGTCGAGCCTGAAGGTTGCGGCGCTTTCCGGTCGGGCCCGCATGGGTGCGGCCATGAGCCAGCTCAACGGCGGCGACAAGGCGGCGGGTGAAGCCGCGCTGAAGGCGATTGCGACGGATGCGACCCTCCTGAAGGGCCTGCGCGCCGAAGCCAGCTACCATCTTGCCACCATCGCCTATGAGGCGGGCAACTCGGCCGAGGTCGTGCGCCTGACGGCCGAAATCAACAAGCTGGATGGCACGAGCCTGTGGGCGGATCGGGCCGCCTCCTTGCAGGTCGCCAAGTGATTGTTGGCTCTGCCCGGCCTGCGAGAACCCGCCTTTCCGGCGGGTTTTTTTGTGCCCGCCGGGAAGGCCGGGCCGCAGGCGAAAGATGGTCGGGGCGGAGAGATTCGAACTCTCGACCTCCTGGTCCCAAACCAGGCGCTCTACCAGGCTAAGCTACACCCCGCCAACGCAGGGTCAGATGGGAGGCGGGGAGGGGGGTTCTGTCAATGGTGCGTAATAGCCGTTTGCAGAAGGGTGGATCGCGATGCGGGAAATTGTGCTAATCCATGGAACTCCGGGGCATCGCAGACTATCCCAAGCTCCGAAAAGTGAGTAAGTCGTTATAAAATGCTTCTTGCTTCACCGCGGAACCGCCCCTAAACACGCAACTTCAATCTCTTAAAAAATGGACACACTTTCACACGATAGCAGCAGCTCGAGCCCCATCGCCACCTACGTGGCCATCGGTGCCGGCGTTCTCGGCGTCATCCTTTCGGGCACTGCGCTGTTCAAACTTTCCGCGTTGCAGAAGACGGTGGCCGAGCACGCCGCCGAACTGCCGAAGATCGCCACTCTCGAGGGTGACCTCCGTGCGGCGACCACCAAGAACGAGAGCGACAATCGCGCGCTGCGCGAGGGCGTGCAGAACGCGCTCAACCAGCTCGGCGAGCAGATCGGCGGCCTCCGTGGCCAGGTCACCAAGCTCGAGGAGGCCCAGAAGGCCCGCGCCGTGGCTCCCGCGGGCAAGGGTGGCGCTGCCGCCCCGACCGGTGTGCTGAATTCCGATGGCACCTACTCCGTCGCTCCGGGCGACACGCTCGCGAAGATCGCGCGCAAATTCGCCGTGAAGGTCGACGCCATCGAGGCGGAAAACCCCGGCCTCGATCCGGCCCGCCTCAAGGTCGGCCAGAAGGTCAAGATCCCGAAGAAGTAAGCCTTCGAAAAAACATTTCCCATGCCTCCCAGACTTCGGTCGCGGAGGCATTTTTTTTCCCGATGAACAAGAAGCCCGCGCCCCCGCAACGCTGGAAACGCGTGCGCTCCGAGCCGTATTCGCTCACGCGCATCTTCGAGGTGATCCGCGCGATCTACCATCATCCGCATCGCGAGAAGGAGCAGGACTTCTTCGTCATCAACGCGCCCGATTGGGTCAACGTGGTGGCGGTGACGCCCGACCGCCAGCTCGTGCTCGTGCGGCAGTTTCGCTACGGCATCAACGATTTCTCCCTCGAGATCCCCGGCGGGGTCATCGACGAGGGCGAGGATCCGATCGCCGCCGGCGTGCGCGAATTGCGCGAGGAATCGGGCTACGTGGGCGAGAAGGCGCGGCTGCTGGGCTCGGTGCACCCGAATCCCGCGATGCAGAGCAACCGCTGCCACCTGGTGCTCGTGGAAAACGCGCGGCCGGTCGCGGACCTCGAGTGGGATCCCGACGAGGAATTCGAGATCCTGACCAAGCCGGCGGACGAGGTTTACGCGCTCGCCCGCCACGGCGGCATCACGCACGCGATGGTGCTGGATGCGCTGCTCCTGCTGGAGCCGCATCTTGAAAAAATGCGCGGCCGGTCCGTTTGACTTAACCCCCGCCCCGGCTTCACTCCCCGAACCCATGGAATCCGTCGCCGCGCCCGTCAGCTTTGCCAATTCGCCCGCCACCCTGGCGCCGGCGGAAGGAAACGGCCTGCCGGCGGCCCTGGAGCAGGAGATCCGCGCGATTTATCGCCGGAGCCCGGTTTATGCGACGCGCTTCCCGCTGCACACCGAGCCGCTGCAGTGGTCTTGTTACCGCGAGATCCCGCTGCTGACCAAACAGGAGATCGTGCAGCGCGGGCACACGGCTTTCTTCCACGACTACGCGGAGATCGAGCGCGGCTTCCAGCGCAAGGAATACGAATACGAGCACACCTCCGGCACCACCAGCGGCCCGATGACGGTCGTGATGGAGGAGGGCTGGTGGAACGGGCAGACGCGCCGCGCGTATCTCGCGCATCCGCGCCTCGCGAAGTATGTCGACGTGCCGTATCGCAAGTGCGTCCTCGCGCCGGTCGGCTGCTCGAGCAATCTCTGTCCCTACGAGGACCACCCGTTCCCGCACCGTTATTTCGACGGCACGGTTTACCTGAACCTTTCGAGCGATCCGTTCGCATTTCCCGAAGCCGAGTGGGATCGCATCGTGCTCGAGCTGCAGGCCGTGAAGCCCGCGGTCATCGAGGGCGAGCCGGTTTATCTTTCCCTGCTGGCCCGCGCGCTGAAGAAGCGGCACGTCAGCGTGCCGAGCGTCGAGACGGTGATCCTCACCTACGGCAAGGCCAGCCGCCAGCACAGCCGCCGCATCGCGGAGGCCTTCCCGGGCGCGCTGCAGGTCGATCTCTACGGGTCGACCGAGGCCGGTTATCTTTTCGTCGGCGACGCCTTCCAGGACAACCTGCGCGTCGTCGAGGACAACGCGTTCATCGAGCTGACCCCGTGGCGCGGCGCGTCCGATGCGTTCCAGATCAACGTGACGACCCGCGACCGCCAGGCGATGCCGCTGCTGCGCTACAACACCGGCGACATCGTGCGCCAGACGCCGACGGGGTACCGGATTCTCGGGCGCGAGAAGGACCTGCATACGCGCGCGGACGGCACCGTGGTCTCCGCGTTCGAGGTGGATGCGGCGCTGCCGGACGATTTCAACTGCTGGCACTGGAGCCTCGTGCAGGTTTCGGAGCAGCGCTGGGAGTTCCAGTACGTGGCCGACGAACTTGCCGCGCCGGAAGTCGCCGATCGCCTCGCCGCGACGCTCGGGCAAGGCAGCCGCGTGGCGCTTTTCCGCCGGAAGTTCATCCAACCGGCGGCGAGCGGGAAGTTCGCCCTGCTCAAGCCGCTCGCGCCCGCTTAAGCCGGATCGGGCCAATGGGGTGTCGGCACCGGCGCCGCCCGCGATTCACTGGACCGACTTGGCCTTCTCACGCGCTGTAGGGTGACTAATATTGAGGTTGGCTCGAGCCCGCTCCTTTACAACCTCGCCCCTCTGGGGCAAGTTGCCCTCGCCCGGATCACGACCCACCCCGTCGTCTTTTTCACACTTTTTCCGCGATGAATCTTCTCGGTTCGCTTCTGCGCTCCTCGATCGGCCGCAAGTTCTTCATGGCCTTCACCGGCCTCGTGCTGTTCGGGTTCGTGACCGGCCACCTGCTGGGCAACCTCCAGATTTTTCTCCCGCCGGAAAAGATCAACGCCTACGGCCACATGCTGGAATCGCTGGGCGTGGCGCTCTGGCTCATCCGCGCCTTCCTGTTCGTCTGCCTGGTCATCCACGTCTGGCTCGCGATCCAGCTCACGCTCGAGAATCGCGCCGCGCGCCAGCAGGGCTACGGCGTCAACTTCACCAACCGCGCCACGCTCGCGTCGCGCGTCATGGCCCGCACCGGCTTCGTGGTGCTGGCGTTCATCCTGTTTCACCTCGCGCATTACACGGTGCGCATCGGCCATCCGGAGTGGAGCGAGCATACGTTCCGCCTCACCAACGGCGCGATGGCCCGCGACATCCACACGATGATGGTGCAGGGCTTCAGCAACGGGCTCGTCTCTGGCTTCTACATCCTCGCCGTCGGCATTCTCAGCTACCACCTCTCGCACGGCATCGGCAGCATGCTGCAGACGTTCGGCCTGAAGAACGAGAAGTGGACCATCGGCCTCTCGCGCTTCGCGGTCTTCTACTGCTGGGCCTACTTCCTCCTCAACGCCTCCATCCCGCTCGCGGTGCTCGGCGGTTTCGTGAAGCTCCACGCCTGATCCCTTCCCATGGCCAAACTCGAATCCAAGACCCCGGCCGGCCCGCTCGCTGACAAGTGGGGCAAGCACAAGCAGGACATCAAGCTGGTCAACCCGGCCAACAAGCGGAAGTACGAGATCATCGTCGTCGGCGCCGGCCTCGCCGGCTCCTCCGCCGCGGCCACCCTCGCCGAGCTGGGCTACAAGGTGAAGAACTTCGTCTTCCACGACAGCCCGCGGCGCGCGCACTCCATCGCGGCGCAGGGCGGCATCAACGCGGCCAAGAACTACCAGAACGACGGCGACAGCGTGCACCGGCTGTTCTACGACACGCTCAAGGGCGGCGACTACCGCGCCCGCGAAGCCAACGTCCACCGTCTCGCCGAGGTGTCGGTCAACATCATCGACCAGTGCGCCGCGCAGGGCGTGCCCTTCGCCCGCGAATACGGCGGTCTGCTCGCCAACCGCTCGTTCGGCGGCGCCCAGGTTTCCCGCACCTTCTACGCCCGTGGCCAGACCGGCCAGCAGCTGCTCCTCGGCGCCTACAGCGCGCTCTCGCGCATGGTCGGCGCCGGCGGCGTCGAGCTGCACACGCAGGCCGAGATGCTCGACCTGGTCGTCGTCAACGGCCACGCCAAGGGCATCATCGTCCGCGACCTCGTCACCGGCAAGATCGAGCGCCACAGCGCCGACGCCGTGATCCTCGCCACCGGCGGTTACGGCAACGTCTTCAACCTCGCGACCTACGCGCGCGGCTCCAACACGACCGCGATCTGGCGCGCCTACAAGCGCGGCGCCTGCATGGCGAACCCCTGCTACACGCAGATCCACCCGACCTGCATCCCGGTCTCCGGCGAATACCAGTCGAAGCTGACGCTCATGTCGGAGTCGCTTCGCAACGACGGGCGCATCTGGGTGCCGAAGCGGAAGGAGGATCGCTTGAAGAAAGCCTCCGAGATTCCGGAGGCCGACCGCGACTACTACCTCGAGCGCATTTATCCGAGCTTCGGCAACCTCTGCCCGCGCGACGTCGCCTCCCGCGCCGCCAAGCGCATGTGCGACGAGGGTCGCGGCGTGGGCGAGTCCGGCCTCGGCGTGTACCTCGACTTCGCCGACGCGATCAAGCGCCTGGGCGAAAACGGCGTGCGCGAGCGCTACGGCAACCTCTTCGACATCTACCACGAGATCACCGCGGAGAGCGCGTACCAGCAGCCGATGCGCATCTACCCGGCGGTGCACTACACCATGGGCGGCCTGTGGGTGGACTACAACCTGATGTCCAACATCCCGGGCCTGTTCGTGCTCGGCGAGGCGAACTTCTCCGACCACGGCGCCAACCGCCTCGGCGCCTCCGCCCTGATGCAGGGCCTGGCCGACGGCTACTTCGTCATTCCCTACACGATCGGCGACTACCTCGCGCAGCAGAAGCCCGGTTCCCGCCCGTCCGCCGACGGCGCCGAGTTCAAGCAGGCCGAGGAGAACGTCACCGCGATGAACCGCCGGCTGCTCGCCAACAACGGCAAGGAGCCGGTCAGCCATTTCCACAAGCGCCTCGGCAAGATCATGTGGGAGCACTGCGGCATGGCGCGCACCAAGGCCGGCCTCGAGCAGGCGCTGCAGAAGATCCCCGCGCTGCGCGAGGAGTTTTGGGCCAACGTCAGGGTGCCCGGCTCCGGCGACACCCTCAACCAGTCGCTCGAGCAGGCCGGCCGCGTGGCCGACTTCATCGAGCTCGGCGAGCTGATGTGCCGCGACGCGCTCACGCGCGAGGAAAGCTGCGGCGGTCACTTCCGCGAGGAGCACCAGTACGAGGACGGCGAGTGCAAGCGCGACGACGTCAACTTCGCCCACGTCGCGGCCTGGGAATACCAGGGCGAGGGCAAGACGCCGCTCCGCAACATCGAGCCGCTGAACTACGAATTCACCAAGATGAGCGTCCGCTCCTATAAATAATCCGGAGACACGAACATGGTCGCTGCCAATCCTTCCAAGAAGCTTTTCTCCGTCACGCTGCGCGTCTGGCGCCAGGCCGGCCCGTCGGTCCCCGGCAAGTTCGTCGACTACCCGGCGAAGGAGGTGAATCCCGACATGTCCTTCCTCGAGCTGCTCGACGTGGTGAACGACGGGATCACGGTGAAGGGCGACGAGCCGATCGCGTTCGCGCACGACTGCCGCGAGGGCATCTGCGGGACCTGCTCCTGCACGATCAACGGCAAGCCGCACGGCCCGGGCAAGGGCATCGCGACCTGCCAGCTGTACATGCGCAGTTTCCAGGACGGCGACGTGATCGTCGTCGAGCCGTTCCGCGCGACGGCCTTCCCGCTGGTCAAGGACCTCGTGGTCGACCGTTCCTCCTTCGACAAGATCCAGCAGGCCGGCGGTTTCATCAGCGTGCGCACGGGCGCCGCGCCGGACGCCAACTCGATCCCGGTGCCGAAGGACGACGCGGACCTCGCGATGGATGCGGCGACCTGCATCGGCTGCGGCGCGTGCGTCGCCGCCTGCAAGAACGCCTCCGCGATGCTCTTCGTCGCCGCCAAGGTTTCCCACCTCGGCCTCATGCCGCAGGGCCAGCCGGAGCGCGACCGCCGCGTGCTCTCGATGGTGGAGACGATGGACGCCGCCGGGTTCGGCAACTGCACGAACCAGTACGAGTGCAGCGCGGTGTGCCCGAAGACGATCTCGCACGATTTCATCGCGCGCATGAACCGCGACTACATCGGCGCGGCCTTCCGCACGAAGTTCAAGCCGGTGTCCAACGCCGGCAGCGGCGGCGCCTGAGCGATTGCAGGGCGGGGTCGCTGACCCTGCCACGATTCAGGCGGGATCCGCGATCCCGCCCTACAGTGGTTTCCGGAGGCATTTGCGAAAGTCTGCAACTTTTCGCGGGATGGCGGGTTTTCATGGTACAACCACTCCCTCCCATGAAAACCGCTCTTATCTCCATCCTCACCGCGACCCTCCTGGGCTTCGCGTCCGTGGCCAGCGGTCGTCCCTTCGACGCCGCCGATTTCACCGCCATCCTGTTCGCCACCGGCCTCGTGGCCTGGACGGTCAACCAATACAGCCGCGGCCTCCGCCCGCTGCACGTGGCCCGCCCGATCCGCCTGCCGCTTCCGGTGCGCAAAAGCCACGCGGCGTCCAACGCCGCGCAGCTGGCGGCCTGAGCCAGCATTCCATCACTCGACCAACGCGGTCCCGGCGCCAGCCGGGGCCGTTTTTATTTGGCGACGACCGATACGGTACCCGAATTGCTGAGCGACGATTTGCTGATCTCGTCGTCGTAGAGGAGCAGCTGAATCGTGGACTCCACCTGATAGGAGGCCGAACCTTTGGCCGCGAGCTGGGCGAACTGCTCCGCGCCCATCGCGCCGGCCGCTTGGATCACACTGGTGCGTTCTGCCGGGCTCTGCGGCGGCACGCCGAGGCGGGCGTTGTCGTTGATGGTGCCGAGAACCACGCCGTCCAGCTTCACGCGGTGGATGGAACGGTCGATGAGGTAGGAAACGACATTCGGGTTCCGCACCCGCCAGGTCACGTGGATCGCGCCGTCATGGTCGCGTTCGACGCGCGTCAGCTCGATCTTGAGGCCGGTCGAGATGATGTCGCTGTTTGAGCTGCACGCGCCGAGGGCAAACAGGGACAGGACAAGCAGCAGCGGGGTAAGCCAGTTCTTCATGGGGAAAATGCTGGGGAACCGTCCGGGCGCGGCAAGAACTACTCCTTCTTGTCCTTGGGTTTTTTCTTGGCCGCTTCCTTGCCGCCGAGCTCCAATTGCGTGACCACGCCCACCGCGGCGAGCGCCAGGATCGCCGGGAACATCCACACATTGCTCTCGATCAGCGCAGGCATCTGCTCGGGCCGGCGGAAATAGAAAATCCAGTCGATCTGGCTCGTGAAGTAGGACAGCGCCAGGATCGTCCGGAAGGAACCGAGCAGCGCGGTGGAGAGAATGATGAGGATGCGCTGCACCTTGATGGCGAGGAAGCCGCCGATGATGCCGAGCACGACACCGGACAGCAGCGCCACCATGTGGTGGAAATGGGAGAGCAGCAGCACGCCGAGCGTCGCGCCGAACCCGAAGCCCGCCACGAAGACCGCGGCAATGTACAGCAGGAAGGCCAGGCTGGCGCCGATGATGGCGCCGGCGATCAGGCAGATGGTCTCGAGCGTCAGGCTGACGCCGAGGTACCGCGCGCCGAGCTGCGCGAGGCCCATGCCGACCAGCGCGCCGAACAGGCCGAGCGTGACCTTGAAGACCTTGTAGCCGAAGAAACAGTCGAGCACGCCCCAGGTGATGGCGGCGATGGAGAGCCAGGGATAGAGGTCGGGATCGATTTGCACGGGATGTCGGCCGGCCACAGGGGACCGTCCCGACACACAAGCACGCCGGCCCGCGGCGTCAATTGCCGGTCAAAGCAGCACGAGGCCGCGGATGCTTTCCACCGCGAGCCAGATCGCCGCCACCGCGGCGACGCCAATGGCCACATGGCGCAGCAGGCGCTGGCGGCGCACCGCGCGCGTGAAATAGTAGGTGCGCAGGTGCTGCACCGTCGGGCGAAAGGGAGGCTGGCTCTTCCACTGGTCGAACGGCGTGGGCTTGTGCCAGGACGAGCGGACATACAGTTCGCCGCGACCGCCTGGGGTCAGGGGCAGGTAGTTCAGCAGGCGGCGAAGGTTGGTGCTCATGGGAGAGGGAGGGTCCGAAAAATAGCGCTTCCGTTCAAATCGATTTCGGCTACATCGGCACCTTTCATCGCCCCTTTACCCGCACCATGCATCATTTTCACTACGTCGGTTCCAAGCTGCACTGCGAGTCCGTCGCCCTCGACGCGATCGCCCAACTCCATGGTACGCCGACGTATGTCTACAGTGCCCAGACGATCGCGGACAACTATCGCCGCCTTGCCGGCAGCCTGACCGGGCTCGATCTACAAATTTGTTACGCGATGAAGGCCAATTCGAATCTGGCCGTCCTGCATCATTTCGCGAATCTCGGTGCGGCCTTTGACCTCGTCAGCGGCGGCGAATTGCGCCGCGTGGCCGCCGCCGGCGGGGACACCAGGCGCAGCGTGTTCGCCGGCGTGGGCAAGTCCGAGGCCGAGATCCGCCTCGCGCTGGAATCCGGCATCTTCAGCTTCCACGTCGAGAGCGAGCCCGAGCTCGCCCGCATCAACCACGTTGCCGGCCAGCTGGGCAAGAAGGCGCCGATCGCCATCCGCATCAATCCGGACGTCGACGCCAAGACGCACGCCAAGATCACCACCGGCAAGTCCGACAACAAGTTCGGCATCCCGCTCAAGCACGCCGCCGCCGCCTACGAGGCCGCGTCCAAGTACCCGCACCTCGAGCTCAAGGGGGTGCAGATGCACATCGGTTCCCAGCTCACCTCCTCCGCCCCCTTCGCCGAGGCGGTGGAGAAGGTCGTGCCGTTCGTGCTCGAGCTCAAGCAGCGCTACGGCATCTCGTACTTCAGTGTCGGCGGCGGCATCGGCATCGTCTACCAGGACGCGCTCGCCAGCGGCCAGCCGGCCTGGTGGGACGCCAAGCCCGCGGCCGAGCGCCCGCTCACGCCCGAGGCCTATGGCGCCGCCCTCAAGCCGATGCTCGCGCCGCTCGGACTCAGGATCCTGCTCGAGCCCGGCCGCTTCCTGGTCGGCAACGCCGGCGTGCTCGTTTCCCGCGTCGAGCACCTGAAGCGCGGCGCGAACAAGAACTTCCTCGTGCTCGACGCCGCGATGAACGACCTCGTGCGCCCCGCCATGTACGAGGCCTACCACGAGATCGTCCCGGTGACGCGCGACACGGCGCGCCCCGCGCTCAAGGCCGACATCGTCGGCCCGATCTGCGAGTCCGGCGACTGCTTCGCCAAGGACCGCACGCTGCAGGCGGTGGGTGAGGGCGAGCTGGTCGCGTTCATGAGCGCCGGCGCCTACGGCTACACCATGGCCAGCCGCTACAACACCCGCGCCATGGCGGCCGAGGTGCTCGTGTCCGGCAGCCGCTTCGAGCTGGTCAACGCCCGCGAAACTTTCGAGTCTATGATCGCCGGCGAAAAGATCCCCGGCTTCCTCAAAACCTGACGGTTGTCATGCCCGATCCGAGCCCCCTCCATTTTGCAGTCGTTGGCGCGGGCGCGTGGGGCACGGCGGTGGCTTCACACCTCGCCCGGCGCGGCCAGCGCACCACGCTGGTCACGCGGCGCTCCGAGCACGCGGTCACGATGCAGCTGTCGCGGGAGAACCACGACTACCTGCCCGGCCGCAAGCTGCCCGACTCGCTCGTCATCACCTCCGACCTGCGGGCGGCGCTGCTCGACGCCGACGTGGCCCTGATCGCCAGCCCGTCGCATGCGCTGCGCGAATGGTGCGAGCGGATGCACCGCGAGCTGGCCGGCGCCGGCCGGCTGCAGCTGTTCATCAGCCTGGTGAAGGGCCTCGAGGTCGGCACGCAGCTGCGGCCGAGCGAGATCATGGCCGCGGTGTTTCCCGGGCTGAACGTCGCCACGCTGACCGGCCCGACCAACGCGGCCGAGGTGGCGGAGGGCCTGCCCGCCGCCATGGTGCTCGCCTCCGCCCGGCCCGGGGCGTTCGTCGACCAGGTCCAGGCGGCGATGAGCGGCCCGACCCTGCGGCTCTACACCAGCGATGACCTGGCCGGCGCGGAATTCGGCGCCTCGCTGAAGAACATCTACGCGATCGCCGGCGGCCTGTGCGACGGCCTCAAGCTCGGCGACAACGCCAAGGCCGCCCTCATCACGCGCGCGCTGACCGAGATGGTGCGCGTCGGCGAAGCCTTGGGGGCCAAGCGCGAGACTTTTTACGGCCTCAGCGGTTTCGGCGACCTCGTGGCGACCTGCCACGGCGCGTGGAGCCGCAACCGCGAGTTTGGCGAGAAGATCGGCGCCGGCCAGGCTGTGGCCGAACTGCTTGCCGGACGCCGCACCGTCGTCGAGGGCTATCGGACCACGCAGGCGTTGCACGAGCTCTGCCAGCGGCAGGGCATCACGGCGCCGATCCTCGGCGAGATGTACGCGATTCTCTACCAGGGCAAGAAGCCGCGCGACGCGCTGATGGCGCTCATGACGCGCGAGCTGAAGCGCGAGACGAATTCTCCCTTCGAGCGGAAATGAAATTTCAATCGCGGTGTGAATTTCTTTTCACCCGCGCGTGACCTGCGTGTCACCGGATTGAAGCAGTCGGTCGGGTAAGCTGGGTGCGGTCCAACCAAGCCGCACCCATCCATGATCACCTCCCGCTTCTGCTCCCACGCGGCCGCGCGCCTGTTGCGCGCGAGCCTTCTTCTGATTGGCGTCCTGCCGGGTCTTGTCCTGGCCGCCACGCTCACCGGCCGGGTCCGCGACCCCGGCTCGAGCGCCTACCTCCTCGGCGCCAATGTCACGATTCGCGAACTGGATCGTTCAACCCTCACGGGCTCGGACGGCATCTACACCTTTGCCGGGCTGCCGGCGGGCAGCTACACGGTGGTCACTTCCTACATGGGCTATGACGACGCCACCCAGGCCGTGGTCGTGGCCGAGGGCGGCGAGACCCGCGCCGATTTCCTCCTGCGTTCACGCGTGCTGCACCTCGACAAGCTGGTGGTGAACGGCGAGCGCGAGGGCCAGGCCCGCGCGCTCCAGCAGAAGCGCTATGCGGACGGCATCATGGACATCGTCTCGTCCGACAGCGCGGGCAAGCTGCCCGACGGCAACGCCGCCGAGGCGGTGCGCCGCCTGCCCGGCGTTTACGCGCAGATCGACCAGGGTGAGGGCCGGTTCATCGTGGTGCGCGGCATCGACCCGTCCTTGAACAACGTCATGATCAACGGCCTCGCGGTCGGTTCGCCGCAGGGTGACAGCCGCGGCACGTCGATGGACGCCGTGCCCGCCGACCTGATCAAGAGCATCGAGGTGATCAAGGCCGTCACGCCCGACATGGATGCGCAAGCCGTCGGCGCCACGGTCAACGTGGTTACGGCCAGTGCGTTCGACCGGCCGGACGCCTTCCTGCGCGGCACCGTGTCCGGCGGCTACTTCAACGGTCCGCGCAGCGACCTCGGCAAGCGCACGCCCTACGCGGGCAGCATCACCGGCGCGACGCAGTTCGGCGGCGGCAAATGGGGCCTCCTGGCGGGCGGCAGCTACAGCTACCGCCACTACATCTCCAACCGCCGCTCCGGCGGCATCGACTGGTTCCCGGCGGCGGCCTCCGGCCCGGGCGCCGACCTCTACTTCCCGGCGATCCAGGACCTCTATTACTACGACGTGCAACGCTGGCGCAAAGGCTTCAACGCCAACCTCGAGTTCAAGCCCAACGAGAATCACCTGTTCTTCCTCCGCACGGCGCTGAATTTCTTCCAGGACGACGAGGGCCGCGAGCGCGACAACTTCGAGTTCTTCCGCACGGCCTTCCCGGCGAGCTTCACCGACACCACGGCGAGCTTTACCGGCGGGCGTAACTCGATCGAGTACCGCCACTATCTCCAGAAGCAGCGCATCTACAACTACTCGGCGGGTGGCAAGAGCACGTTCGACGACGGCAAGACGCACGTCGACTACACCCTGTCCGTCGGCAACAGCGGCACCAAGGTGCCGGCCCGCGTCGACTGGCGCTTCCGCACGGCCGCGAACCTGACCAGCACGGTCGACATCAGCAACCCGACCTGGAAGGTCACGCAGGTCGACCCGCGCTACTACGACCTCTCGGCCTACCCGATGCGCGACTACAACGTCCGCAGCGACGACATGTACGAGGACATCCAGCAGGGCAGCCTCAACCTGAAGCGCGACCAGGAATTCTTCGGCCGCCACGGCTTCTGGCAGGTCGGCGGCAAGGGCTTCTATCACAAGAAGGGCTGGGACCGCCTGAACACGGACTACATCGGCTCGCTTTTCAACCTCAGCCAGTTTCCCGAACTCACGTCGCCGGCGCACGAGATGATGGACGGTTACTTCGTGATGACCCCGCGCCTCAACTTCGACCTGGCGGAACCGTTCCGCGCGGCGCACCCGAACTTTTTTCCGGTGAACCCGGCGGTTTCCCAGTCGGACTCGTTCGCCAATTTCTTCCGCATCATGGAGGAGCAGTACGCCGCGTACGCGATGGCGAAGGTCGATGTCACCCCGAAGCTGTCGCTCCTCGGCGGCTTCCGGGTCGAGGACACCAAGGTCAAGGTGACCGGCATCGAAAACGCCACCGTGCTCGGCGTGGTCCAGTCGCCGCGCCTCTACACCGGCAGCGGCAGCTACACGCACTACCTGCCGGGCCTCCACGCCAAGTATGCGGTGACGAAACATTTCCAGCTCCACTTCGCCTACACGAACACGATCGGCCGCCCGCCGTATTCCAACATCGGCGTCCGCCGCACGTTCAGCTACAGCGTCGATCCGGACGTCCCGGGCGGCAACACCTACATCGGCAGCGTGACGGACGGCAACCCGGAGCTGAAGGCCTTCGAGTCGCGAAACTTCGACCTGAGCGCCGAGTACTACTTCAACAGCACCGGCATCCTTTCGCTCGGCGTCTTCCACAAGAACATCAAGAACCCGATCTACGACTACGCCTTCACCGTGCGGAACGGCACGTTCGAGGGGCTGAACTTCTCGTCCCTGTCCTACAGCAAGCCCCTCAACGCCGACAGCGGCAAGGTCCTGGGCGTCGAGCTCAACTACCAGCAGCAGTTCACCATGCTGCCCGCGCCATTCGACGGCCTCGGCTTCGGCGCGAACGTCACGCTGGTCGATTCCTCCGAATCGCTGCCGACGCGCCCGGGCGAGAAGCTGCCCTTCGCCTCGCAGTCCGACAAGCTGTGCAACATCCAGCTCTTTTATGAGAAGTACCGCATCCAGGCCCGCATCGCCTACAACTTCACGGGGCCCTTCGTGAAGGATTTCGGCGACACGGCGATGGGCGACCAGTACCAGGCCAAGCGCAGCACGATCGATGCGAAGGTCAGCTACCGCCTCAACAGCCACCTCACGCTCTTTGCGGACGTCGCCAACCTCACGCAGGAACCGCTCGATGAGTACGGCGGCGTGCCCGGCCACCAGGCCGCGACCGAGCACTACTGGTGGACCACCAACGTCGGGGTGAACTGGAGCCTCTGATCGGCCGCCGGCCTTTTCCGCCATGACGCAACCGCTCTACCCGCTGGCCGGCGCCTCCCCCTGGACGCGCCGGTCCTTCCTCGCCCGCAGCGCCTCGTTCGCCGCGGCCGCCCTGCTGTCGAACCGCGCGCTGGGCGCCATCGCGCCCACGCGCCTGCCATCCTATCCGTTCACGCTGGGCATCGCCTCCGGCGACCCGGCGCCGGACGGTGTGGTGCTCTGGACGCGGCTCGCCCCGCAGCCGCGCGAACCGGGCGGCGGCATGCCGGTCGAACCCGTCGCGGTGGACTGGCAGGTGGCGGACGACGAGGGCTTCACGCGGATCGTGCAGCAGGGCACGGTCACGGCCGATCCGGCCTGGGCGCACTCCGTCCACGTCGAGGTCACCGGCCTGCGGCCGGAGCGCTGGTACTGGTACCGCTTCAAGGCCGCGGGCGACCTCAGCCCCGTCGGTCGCACGCGCACCATGCCGGCGGCGGGAACGGAGGCGGACCGGCTGCGGTTCGCCTTCGCGTCCTGCCAGAAATACGAGAGCGGCCACTACACGGCCTACGCGCACATGGCGCGCGAGGATCTCGACCTCGTCGTGCACCTGGGCGACTACATCTACGAAAAGAACGGCGACGGCGGCGTGCGTCCGCACGGCATGCCGGAAGCCTTCAGCCTCGACGCCTACCGCGCGCGCTACGGCATCTATAAATCCGACCCGCACCTGCAGGCGGCCCACGCCCTGGCGCCGTGGATCGTGACCTGGGATGACCACGAGGTGAGCAACAACTACGCGAACGACATCCCGGAACACCCGGACCGCATCACCACCGCGGACTTTCTCAAACGGCGTGCCGCCGCCTACCAGGCCTACTACGAGCACATGCCGCTCCGCCGCAGCGCGCTGCCCTCCGGGCCGGACATGCTGCTCTACCGCCGCCTGGAGTTCGGCCGCCTCGCGTCGTTCCATGTGCTCGACACCCGGCAATACCGCACCGACCAGCCGCAGGGCGACGGCGTGAAACCGGTGACGCCCGTCGTGCTGGACGAAAAGGGCACGCTGATGGGTGCCCGGCAGCGCGCTTGGCTGGACGACGGCCTGCAGCATTCGGGTGCCGGCTGGAACATCCTCGCCCAGCAGGTGATGATGATGCGCCTCGACCTGCAGCCGGGACCGGGGGTCTCCACGAGCATGGACAAATGGGGCGGTTACGAGGCCGAGCGCCGGCGCGTGCTGCGCCAGTTCCGCGACCTGCGGGTCAAAAACCCCGTCGTGCTCACCGGCGACATCCATTGCAACTGGGCCAACGAGTTGCTGACGGATTTCGATTCGCCCGACGCGGCGCCGATCGGCGTGGAGTTTGTCGGCACCTCGATCACTTCGGGGGGTGACGGCGGCGATGGCAACCACGGCAAGGACTACCCGCCCGAAGTGCTCGCGGAAAATCCGGCGGTGAAGTTCTACAACAACGAGCGCGGCTACGTGAGCTGCGAGGTCACGCCGCGAGCCTGGCAGGCGCACTACCGCACGGTGCCCTATGTCAGCCGTCCCGGGGCGCCGCTGCAGACGCGCGCTTCGTTTGTGGTCGAATCCGGCCGGCCGGGGTTGCAACGGACATGAAGGCGCTGCTGGGGGGCGTATGCCTGTCCGTGGTGGCGGCGTTGGGGCATGCGGCGGAAACCGTCGTGCTCCAGCCGCGCGTCGTCACGGAGCCGGTGCGGGGGGACAGTGACGACCCGGCGATCTGGGTGAATCCCGCCGATCCCGAGCGCAGCCTGATCCTGGGCACGGACAAACAGGCGCAGGACGGCGCGCTCTATGTCTTCGACCTCGCGGGAAAGATTCTGCCCGACCGGACCGTGCACGGGTTGAAGCGGCCGAACAACGTGGACCTGGCCTATGGATTCCGGCTCGGCGGGTGCAGCGTCGACGTGGCGGTTGTGACGGAGCGCAACACCGGTCGGCTGCGGGTCTTCACGGTCCCGGACATGCGGCCGGTGGACGGCGGCGGGTTGCCCGTGTTTGACGGGGATCCCGAGCGGCTGCCGATGGGCATCGGGCTCTACACGCGGCCGCGCGATGGGGCGCTCTTCGCGATTGTCAGCGGACGGGTCGGCCCGCGGGAAGGCTATCTCTGGCAGTACCGGCTGGAGGATGACGGGACCGGTGCGGTGCGCGCCACCAAGGTCCGCGAGTTCGGCCGGTTCAGCGGGCGCAAGGAGATCGAGTCCGTGGCGGTCGATAACGAGTTGGGTCGCGTGTATTATTCCGACGAGCAGGTGGGCGTCCGGGAATATGCCGCGGATCCGGGCGCCGCGGATGCCGGTCGCGAGCTAGCGATTTTCGCGACCAGCGGATTCGCCGGCGACCACGAGGGGATTTCCATCCTGCCGACGGCGGGCGGGCGCGGGTACCTCATCGTCTCCAACCAGGACGGCGACACGTTTGAAGTATTTGCGCGAGAGACAGGACACCGGCACATCGGTTCGTTGAAGCTGGCCACGCACGCCAGCGACGGCAACGAAGTGACCGGGCGGATTTCATCCCCGCGATTTCCCGGCGGCCTGTTCGTGGCCATGTCGGATGACCGCACCTTCCAACTCTACGCCTGGGCGGACCTGGCGGCCGCGCTGGACGCCGCCAGGCGCTGAACATTTGGATCAGTCCTTGGCCTGCTCGATGGCCGTGACCTTGCCGTTGGTGAAGACGATGCGGATGCGCTCCTCCTTGTCCTCGCTGTAGGTGTCGGCGAACACCGGGTGATAGTAGAGGCGGTAGGTGCGCAGGTACGGATCGTAGTAAACGCGGCGGTAGTAACCGGCCATCGTCGAACCCTCGTACCGCGTGTAATAGGTGTTGTAGATCCACGTGACCGAGCTGCCGGCGGCGGTCTTGGACTCGCGCTTCTGGTCGGGGTTGCCGAGGGCGATGTAGACCATGTCCTCGGAGTAGCCGAGGTCGATGATGCCCTGCTTGATCTTATCCTGCGTGGCTTTGTCGACGTTGGCGTAGACGTCGGGCTTTTCCTTGATGCGGCTTTCGACCGACTGGCAGCCGGCCGCCAAGAGCAGTGCGGCGCCGGCAAAGAGAAGGGGCAGGAAACGTGTTTTCATGGGAGTAGGTATGGAGATTAAGACGTTTGGAAGATGCACCGGTTCCCCTCTTTTACGAGAACCGCGTGCGGGCGGATTCACGGGACGCGCGGAATTTCGGCGTAAAACCGCGCGGCTTGGATCGGGCTCAGGTGACGGCCTCCTTCTCGCGCAACCACGCAAAGATGACGGGCGTCACAATGAGAATATGCACGAGGCTGGAGAGCATGCCGCCGATGACCGGGGCGGCCAGCGGCTGCATGATTTCGACCCCGGTGCGGTGGCTCCAGAAGATCGGGAGCAGTGACGCCACGGTGGTGGCCACGGTCATGACCTTGGGCCGCAGCCGCAGCCGCGCGCCTTCCTTGACGGCGGCGAGCAGCCCGGCGCGATCGAGCCGGCCGCCGGATTCGGCGCGGCGCCTGGCCACGGCTTCCTCGAGGTAGACGACCATCACGACGCCGGTCTGGATCGCCGTGCCGAAGAGCGCGATGTAGCCGACCCACACGGCCACGCTGAAGTTGAAGCCGAGCGCGGCCTGCAGCAGCACGCCGCCGGTGAGCGCAAAGGGCACGGCGAGCAGCACGTGCGCCGCCTCGGGCACCGAACGGAACGTCATCACCAGCAGCACGAAGATGATGAGGATGACAGCAGGAAAGACATAGAGCAGGGTCTGGCGCGCGCGAAGCTGGTGTTCGTATTGCCCGGAATATTCGAGCGTCATGCCGGGATCCAGCTTCAGGTCGCGCGCGAGCCGCGCCTTGATCTCGTCGACAAAGCCGCCCAGGTCGCGGTCGCCGACGTTGGCCTGCACGAAGACGCGCAGGCGGCCGTTCTCGCTCTGGATCTCGTTCGGCCCCACGACGCGCTTGATGTCGGCGACCTGGCCGAGCTGGATTGTTGCGCCGGAAGGCGTCGTCAGCGGCAGCTCCCCCAGCTTCTCGATGTCGTCGCGGTCGGCCTGTTCGAGCCGCACGGAGATCGGCCAGCGTTCCCGGCCCTTGATGGTGGTGCCGACCGTGCTGCCGCCGAGGCCGGCCTCGACGTAGCGAAAGACGTCCTCGACCCGCAGGCCGTAGCGGCCGAGCTCGGGCCGGCGCACGGCAATCTCGAGGTACGGTTTGCCCAGCACGCGCGAGGGCGCGACGCCGGTGGCGCCCTGGACCCGCTCGAGGATGCGCTGCGCCTCGAAGGCCTTGGCCTGGAGCGCAGGCAGGTTGTCGCCGAAGATTTTCACGCCGACCTGCGCGCGGATGCCGGTGCTCGTCATCAGCACGCGGTTCTCGATCGGCTGGAGGAAGCCTGGCGCGTAACCCGGCACGTTCATCAGCTTGGCGGAGAGCTCGGCGATGATCTTCTCCTTCGTCATGCCGGGACGCCATTCGCCCGGCGGCTTGAGCATGATGGTCGTCTCGATCATTTCCACCGGCGCGGGGTCGGTGGCGGAATCGGAACGGCCGAGCTTGCCGGCAACGGACGCCACCTCGGGCGTCTGGCTGATGACCTTGTCCTGCCAGCTCATGATGCGCTGCACTTCGGTCAGCGAAGTGGCCGGCAGCAGCACCGGCATGAAGAGCAGCGAGCCCTCCTCGAGCGTGGGCATGAACTCGCTGCCGAAGCCGGAGAGGTGGCGGGAGACTTGAGGCGGGAGGCTTGAGTTGAGGCGGCGCGGCAAGCCGAAGGCGATGACTGCGGACACGGCGAGCAGCGTGCCGGCGAGGCCGAGCACGGTCTTGCGGTGGCCGAGCGCCCAGTCGAGCGCGGGGTCGTAGAGACGCAGCAGCCCCTTCATCAGCCAGTTCTCGCTCTCCGGTTTGAACGGCCCGCGCACCAGCAGCGTGCAGAACACTGGCACGGCCGTGACCGCCAGCAACACGGCGCCGATCAGCGCGAAGCTCTTGGTGTAGGCGAGGGGATGGAACAGCTTGCCCTCCTGGCCGGTGAGCAGGAACACCGGCACGAAGGCGAGAATGATGACCATCATCGAGAAGAACATCGGCCGCCCGACCTGCGTGGCGGCCTCGAGCGTCAGGTCGAAGATCTCCTTTGCGGTGAGTTGTAGGGCGGGATCGCCGATCCCGCCTTTGTGCGATGGTAATGCCGCATTCGGGGCGGGATCAGGCGATCCCGCCCTACAATGTTTCTTCTCCAGTGCGCGCTCGCAGTGCCGGATGACATTTTCCGTCATCACGATGCCGGCGTCGACCAGCACGCCGATGGAGATGGCGATGCCGGTGAGCGACATGATGTGCGACGGAATCCCGAACCGGTCCATCAGGATGAACGAGATCAGGATCGAGGCCGGCAGCGGCAGCGTGACGATCAGGATGCTGCGGAAGTGGAACAGGAACAGGATGTGCGCGAGCGTCACGAGCAGGATCTCCTCGGTGAGCGCGTGCTTGAGCGTGCCGATGGCGCGGTCGATCAGGTCGCTGCGGTCGTAGAAGGGCTGCACGGTCACGCCGGCGGGCAGCGCGGGGGCGAGGGCGGCGAGGCGCGCCTTCACGTCCTGGATGACGCGCCAGGCGTTTTCGCCGTAACGCATGACCACGATGCCGCCGACGACCTCGCGGCCGTTGACGTCGAGCGCGCCGCGGCGGAAGTCGCCGCCGATGCGGACGGTGGCGACATCGCGCAGGTAGAGCGGGGTGCCGTTGCGCGGCTGGAGCGGGATCGACTCGAGGTCGGCGGCGCCCTGCACGAGGCCGAGGCCGCGCACGATGTACTCGGCCCCGTTCTCCTCGATGGTCTTGCCGCCGACGTTGCGGTTGCTCTGGCCGACGGCGTCCATCACCTCGCCGAGCATGAGGCCGTATTGGCGGAGCCTGGCGGCCGACACCTCGACCTGCCACTGGCGGACGAACCCACCGACGCCGGCGACCTCGGCCACGCCGGGCACCGCCGCGAGCTGGTGGTGGATGAAGGTGTCCTGCAGCGCGCGCAGCGAGCCGAGGTCCTGCGTGCCGGACTCGTCCTTCAGGTAGTACTGATAAACCCAGCCGAGGCCCGTGGCGTCGGGCCCGAGCTTGGCCGCGACCTCGGAAGGCAGCAGGCTGCCGAGCGAATTAAGGCGCTCGAGCACGCGGGTGCGGGCGAAGTACGGATCGACCTTGTCCTCGAAGATGACGGTCAGGAACGAGAACCCGAACATCGAGGTGGCGCGGACGGTCTTCACACCCGCCAGGCCCTGCAGGGCGGAGCTCAGCGGGTAGGTGACCTGGTCCTCGACCTCCTGCGGGCTGCGGCCCGGCCAGTCGGCGTAGACGATGACCTGGTTCTCCGACAGGTCCGGGATGGCGTCGATCGGGACGCGTTGCAGGGCGACGACGCCCCACGCGCACAGCGCGAGGAAACCGGCGATGACGAGGAACCGGTTGTGCAGCGACCAGTGGATGATGCGGTTGATCATGGCGTGCCGTGGTTGTGGCCGGAGTGTTCGCCGTGGCCGGATGCCGGGGCGTCGTATCCCCGCAGGGTGTTGTAGGCCGAAATCTGCGCCGGTGTCAGGATGGCGACCGTGGCGAGATGGGCGTTCAGGTGGACGGCGCGCAGTTCGCCCTGCAGGCGGCCAATCTCGGTCGTGAGCGCGCGGACGCTTTCCGTCGTGGCCTGGCGGCCGGTAAAAAGGCGGTCGAGCTCGGCTTCGCGGGCGATGAGTCCCTCGCCGAGCGGGATCGCGGCGGCGCGCATCTTTTCGAAGAGGTGCTGCAGCGCCGCGTTCTGGTCGGGCGTCAGGCCGAGTTCGGCCGCCGCGTCGAGCACGTGGCGCGGTCCCGGGTAGCCGTTGAGTTCGGCCGCGCGCGCCAGGCCGAGGCCGTGTCCGGCCCGGTAGCCGGAGATTTCGTCGGCGGAGAGCGCCTTGATCTCGCGCCCCTGCTGCCCGGCATACGGCGAGGTTTCGGCGCGACCGGCAACGGCGAGGAGAAGAACGAAGAGAAGGGAAGGAAGGATTTTCATGGGAATGGGATTCAGGAGGGTTGGCTTTATTCGAGTTCCTCGCCGCACTCCGGCATGGCGGAGCCAAAGAACGGGTTCTTCACCGCGGCGTCGCGGGCGAGCCAGCGGCCGGTGCCGAGGACGGGCGTCATCGGGCACTGGAAGACATGCAGGCCTTCGCGATGGTGCACATGCTGCGCGCGGGCGAGGTCGGCGAGGTCCGTGCTGAACGGTTCGAAGTCCCGGCGCGCCGCGCGCAAGTCGGCGGGATCGCGCAGGGTGTTGCGGTATTTTGCGAGCGCACCCTTCGCATCGGTGGCGAGGTAGGCCTGCAGGGCGGAGCGCAGGGCGGGCAGCTGCTTCTGGTAGCCGGCAAAATTGTCCGTGCCGAGCAGGCGCGCGGCGTCCGCGGCGGCAAAGGCGAGGGCGGTGAGCTCCGCCCGGCCCGCTTCGGCGGCCGGAGCGGGGGCGCTGGGGGCGGCCGGACCATGGTCGGGTGCCGGGGCCTCGCCCGAGATGGCGGCGCGGGCGAGCTGCGCCTGGCCGTCGAGCAAGAGACCCCCTTCGGTAACCACCTTCTCGCCTTCGTTCAGGCCGGAAAGGATTTCGACGGTTTCGTCGCCGACCCGCCCGAGCCGGACCCGGCGCGCGAGGTAGGAGCGATCCGCCTGCTCGACGAACACCACGGGCTCGCCGCCGTGTTGCAGCACGGCGGTGCGTGGCGCGAGCAGCACGGCGGGCAACTCGAGGCGCACGCGGCCTTCGGCGACCTGCTTGTGAAAGAGGGCGTGGTCGTGGTTCGGGAGCACGACGCGGACCTTCGCGGTGCGCGTCATCTCGTCGAGGTTCGGGTTGATGAAGGCGATGGGCGCCGTGAGCGTGCGGCCGCCGAGTGATGGCGTCGAAACCTCGACCGCCTGGCCCGGGCGCAGCCACGCAAGGTCGCGGGCATAGGCGTCGAAGACGAACCACATCGAGGAGAAATCGGCGATTTCGAACAGCCGGGTCTCGGCCTCGGACTGGTCCTTGTTGAGCTGCTGGCCCTCGTAGACGTGGCGGGCGACGACGGTGCCGGACATGGGCGCGCGGATGTTGACCATCGCGGTCGGCTCCAGCGTGTGCTCGAGGATGACGACCTCCTCGTCGGTCAGGCCGAGGTCGAGCAACTTCTCGCGCGCGGCGGCGCGGTCGGAAACGGTGAAGGCGGCGGTGCCGGCGCGCAGGCGTTCCACGTACTGCCGCTGTGCGGTGAGCATCTCGGGGCTGTAGACGGTGGCGAGCGGGTCGCCCTCGTGCACCTCGGCGCCGACGTAGTTGATGAAGAGCTTTTCCACGCGGCCGGGCACACGGGCGGCGAGGATCCGGTGGCGGGTGTCGTCATCGTCGATGACGCCTGTGACATGGAGCGTGCGCACCAGCGGGGCGCGGCGCACGGCGGCGGTCTGCACGCCGACCACGGCGGCGCCGGCCGGCGTGAGCGTGATCAGGTTCGGGTCGGAAGCGGCGGTATCGCCGGCGGGCGCGGCGACCAGGTCCATGCCGCAGATCGTGCATTTGTCGCCGGGTTTGTCGGACTTGATCCACGGGTGCATGGAACATTGGTAGACCGTGGCGTGGGCACGCGCCGGTTCGGCCGCGGCCAGCAGGCCGGCGGCAAGGGAGAAGACGAGGAAAGTGAGGAAAGTTTTCATGGAGATCCAAGGCGGGAGGGTGGACGGAAACCAAATCCGCGGGCACGCGCACGGCGGATTGCGGGCAAGACTCCGCGCGGCGCTGCGCGCGGACACACTGCTCCCGGGGCCTTAGATCAGGAAACTGCAGTGCGCCTTGAACCGGGGCGCACTCGCAATGGGTGTCGTCGCAACCGACACCCAAGCCGCCGGCGTCAGGGCCGGGCGCGGCTGGAACTGCACATAAAAGTGTTCGCGCCGGGCGCGAGTGAGGCGCGGGGCCCCGGCCTGCTGGCCCGACGAAACCTGCACCGCGGCGGGCTGGCCGGCGACCGGCTGGGCCACGCAATCCGGCATGCCGCAGGCCTTGGCGTCCTTCTCGCAGCAGCCGCAGTCTTCCTGCGGTTTCTCCGGCACGTCCACCGGCTGCACCTGCGCGAGCGCGGTGCCGAAGGCAAGGAGGAGCAGCCAGACGAAACGTTTCATGGAAAGGCGAAGATAGGAGTCAGAGCATCCCGCGCAACCGCTTATTCCTGCCGGGCGAGCGCCTGGACGAAGGCCGCGACCAGCGGATGGCGCCGGCCTTCGAGCGCAGAACGCTCCGGTTGGAACAGGGTTCCGATGAAAAAGGGATGGACCGGCAGCTCGAACGCGCGGATTTGGGCTTCCGCGTCGAAACCGGTGAAGCGCAGGCCGGCCGACTCGAAGCGGGTGCGATACGCGGGATTCGGCCCGTAGTTGCAGTGGTAGCCTTCGCGTGACGGCTGCCCGGCGAAGAGGCGGTGCAGCTGCGAACCGGGCGTGAAGGTGATGAGGTTGTGCCGGCCGACGAGCGAGCAGGCGAGCGGGGTGATCACGAGTTCAGGTTCCGGCCTTCCGGACATGTCATCTATTGGATGACATGTGGTTTGGGCGGTTTCCGCGTGGTCCGCGCCGGCGATCCCGGCGACGTGGCGCGCGAATTCGATGAGCGCGTGCTGGAAGCCGCCGCACGTGCCGAGGAACGACCGGCGCATTTCCCGCGCGAAGCGGATCGCCGCCAGCGCGCCGTCCAGGCTGCGATACGGGCTGCCCGGCACGCACCAGAAGCCGGCGAAGGCGGCGAGCTGCCGCGGCGCGTCGGTGATCGTGTCGGTGCCCACCCATTCCCAGCCCGACTCGAACCCGGCCAGCGCGAGCGCCGGCGGGATCGCCCGGTGGGCGACGATCGCGGGATCGTGGTCACCGATGAGGGCGAGGCGCGGCATGCGGTCAGCGCGACGAGTTCGCGACCGGCGTCGGTTCCGGCTCGATGGGCGCCGGCGCGACCGCCTTGGGCTTGGCGTTCTTCGTGACCGTGATGATCACGACGCCCGCGATGATGATGGCGGCGGCGAGGAAGATGCGCGGGCTGACTTCCTCGTGCAGGACGAGCCAGCCGAGGAACACGGCGACGATGGGGTTCACGTAGGCGTAGGTCGAAACCTTGGCCGGCGTGCTGTGCTTCATCAGCCAGGTGAAGGTGCTGAAACCGATCAGCGAGCCGAAGGTCACGAGGTAAACCCAGGCGCCGAGCGAGCGGGCGGTGATGCCGGCGGGATCGAAGCGCGCGAACTCCCCGGTGAGCAGCGCGGTGACGAGCAGCCAGCCGCTGCCGGAAAGCATCTGGATCGCCGAGGCGGTGAACGGCTCGGCCGGCTCGCTGGCGTATTTCATGTACATCATGCCGCAGCCCCAGAGCAGCGTGGCCATGAGCAGGCCGAACACGCTCCACGGGTCGAGCCCGCCGGCGCCGGCCTTGAGCACGTCGGGCCCGACCAGCACGGCGAGGCCGGCGAAGCCGAGCGCGAGGCCGAGGAACGTGACCGGCTTCGGCCTGGTGCCGCGCTTGCCGTCGTTGAAGAAGGCATGCGCCGCCCAGTCCATCAGCACGATGAACACCGGGCCGGCGGAGATGATGAGCGTGGCGATGCCCGACGGCACCTTCTGCTCGGACCACGACACGAGGCCGTTGCCGCCAAGGCAGAGGAAGCCGCCGACGATGGTGTTGTCGCGCCACTGTTTCCGCGTGGCCTGGAAGCCGCGCGTGAAGGCGATGAACGCCGTCACGATCAGGCCCGCCGCGAGGAAGCGCACGCCGGCCATCAGGAACGGCGGGATCGTCTCCACCACGATGCGGATGCCAAGGTAGGTGGAGCCCCAGATGAGATAGATGGCGGCGAACCCTGCGATGAGGGCGGAGCGGCTGGGGGGATGGGAGGCGGCGGACATGGAATCAGAAGACAGTAGACAGGTGACAGGCGACGGAGGATAGGGCGGAAAATCGGGCGAGTTAATCGGTGGGAGGGGCTTTATGCCCCGACGACGCGCGACCGTCGGGGCATAAGGCCCCTCCCACGATAAGACGGCTCAGAGCTGCGCCTTGATCAGCTCGCCGAGCTTGCGCAGCGCGGCCTCGATCTCGTCGGACCATGGCACGCTGCAGCTGAGGCGCAGGCAGTGCCGGTAGCGGTCCTTCACGGAGAAGAGGCTGCCGGGTGCGGTGTTGATCTTGTGCTTCAGCGCGTCCTTGCGGAGGCGCAGCGTGTCGACCTTGGCCGGGAGCTCGACCCAGATGAAGTTGCCGCCCTGCGGCCGGCTGTAGCGCGTGCCTTCCGGGAAGTGCTTGAGCATGCCCTGCGTGAACAGGTGCAGGTGCTGGTGATAGGCGCGGCGCAGCGAGCGCAGGTGGTGGTCGTAGCCGCCGTCACGCAGGAACTCCGCGAGCGCCTTCTGCAGCACGAGGGGCGTGCCCATCGTGTTGGTGAACTTCAGGCGGCGGACGCGCTCGAGGTAGCGGCCCGGCGCGCTCCAACCGATGTGGAAGCCGGGGGCGAGCGTCTTGCCGAAGGAGGAGCACAGCATCACGCGGCCGTCCTTGTCCCAGGCCTTGAGCGGCTTGGGGCGCAGGTCGCCGAAGTGCGTGTCGCCGTAGATGTCGTCCTCGATCGCGGGCAGGTCGTACTCGCAGAGCAGGTCGTAGAGCTTCTGCTTCTTCTCGTCGGGCATGAGCGAGCCGACGGGATTGTGGAAGCTCGGCATGACCATGACGGCCTTGACGTCGTTCTGCTCGATGGCGGTGCGCAGTTCGTCGAGGCAGATGCCCTCGCGGGTCGAGGTCGGGATCTCCAGCGCGCGCAGGTTCAGGCTCTGGATGATTTCCAGGAAACCGAAGTAGGCGGGCGTCTCGATCGCGATCGTATCGCCGGGCTTGGTGACCGCGCGCAGGCAGAGGTTGAGCGCCTCGGTGCAGCCGGTGGTGATGACGAGCTCGTCGTGCGCCAGCGGCACGCCGGCCTGCAGGTAGCGCCGCGAGATCTCGCGCGTCAGCGGCTCGTAGCCGTGGTTGAGGCTCGAGCGCACGAGCAGCGTCGGGTCGCGCCGGGCGACCGAGCCGAGGATGCGGGCGAGCTTCTTCGACGGGAAAAGGCTGTGGTGCGGGCAGGCCGAGCCGAACGGCACGTAGTCCGCGTGGTGCGCGAACTCGAGCACCTCGGCGGTGAGGTCGTTCACGCCGACGTAGGACGGCTTGGCCATGGGCTTCGCCATGCGCGGCTCGGGCGCGAGGCTCGGCGGGCGCGGGCGGACGTAGTAGCCCGACTGCGGCCGGGCCTCGAGGTAGCCGCGGTTCTCCAGCACCGTGTAGGCCTGGAGCACGGTCGCGATGCTGACGTCGCGCTGCCGCGACATGATGCGCACCGACGGCACGCGGTGGCCGGGGCGGAGCGTGCCCTGTTCGACGAGCGATTGGAGGGAATCCGCGAGCTCGACATACAACGGACGCGAAGCGCCCGGCGTGACCTGGCGGGCCGGGGCGGGGACGGAGGGGGTGGCGGTTTCAATCATGGCGTGGACGATTCGCCGCAGACTATACCGGAACAGTTGCCGGTTCAGTAGCTGCAGCCGGCACAGATTGAAACCGGTACAGTCTGCTAAAATCAACGCTGTAACCGTGACAATTTTCCCGAAAACGGGACGCCTGGCGCCCGTCTTATTATCGCGCAGCCACCGTCACGCCCGTGCCGATCATCATGGTGCCCGCGGTGCGGTTCATGATTTTCAGGCGGGAAGGCTTGGCGAGGAAGCGCCGGCTGGCGGAGGCCGCGAGCGCATAGGCGGACGGGATCAGGCCGACAATCAGCACCACCGTGGTCCCCATGGCGAGCGCGTCGCCGGTGGAAAGCCTCTCCAAATCCACGAACGTCGGCAGCAGGCCCGCGTAGAACGCGATGGTCTTGGGGTTGCTGATCGTGACCATGAAGCCGCCCAGCATGCTGCGCCGGAAACCGCGGCGGGGCATCGCGCCGTCCCCGGCCGCCATGGCCACGGGCGCCTGGCGCCAGAGCTTCACGCCGAGCCAGACCAGGTAGGCGGCGCCGGCCAGCTTGATGACGATGAAGAGTTCGCCCATCGAGCGGGCGAGCGCGGCCAGGCCGAGCACGGCGAGGGTGAAATAGACGAGGTCGCCGGCGATGACCCCCACGATCAGCGCGAGCGCCTCGCGGAAGCCGCGGCCGAGCGCGCACGACACCACGGCGAAGATGCCGGGTCCCGGAATGGCGACCGCCACGGCGAGCGCGGCGGCGAAGGCGAGGAGAACGGAGAGGTGCATGGTCAGGCTTCGATCTCGCCCTTCATGTAGAGCACGGCGTGGCAGACCGGCTACGCCACGACCGGAGCCACCGGGCAGACCGGCTTCACCG
>JBEHYX010000021.1:0-54792 GCA_048497945.1 Verrucomicrobiota bacterium
CTCGCGGCCGTTGAGGGCGACGATGCGCGGGCTGCCGGACTTGCCGAGCAGCGTGCCGGTGGCCGAGAAGGTCTCGCCCTTGGCGGTGACGGCCTCGACGAGCATCAGCTCGGTGTAATTGGTGTCCTGCGTCGACTTCACGACCTCGACCTGCACGCCGAGGCGGTCCATGACCACCGGGGCATTGATGTAGTTGAGGCTCTCGCCGCTGATGCGGCTGAGGAAGCCGCGCTGGATGGCGCGGATGACGGCGTTGGCATCGATCTCGAGGAGCTTGCCCCAATAGGTGATGCGGAGCTTTTCCACGCGGTCGGTGGCGAGCTGCTGCACGAGCGTGCCGAGCTTGTTGCCGAGCTCGAGGTACGGCCCGATGACCTTGAGGGTCGCGGCGTCGAGCGCCGGCATGTTCACGGCGTTGCGGATCACACCGCCGGCGAGCACGTCGGCGATCTGCTCGGCGACTTCCACGCCGACGGCGTCCTGCGCCTCGGCGGTCGAGGCGCCGAGGTGCGGCGTGAGCGTGACGTTCGGGAACTTGCGCAGCTCGCTGTCGGCCGCGAGCGGCTCGTCCTCGAACACGTCGAGGCCGGCGGCGGCCACCTGGCCGGACTTGAGGCCGGCGATGAGCGCCGCCTCCTTGATGATGCCGCCACGGGCGCAGTTGAAGAGACGGACGCCCTTCTTGCACTTCGCGAGCGCCTTCTCGTCGATCATGTACTGCGTCTGCTCGGTCAGCGGCATGTGGACCGTGATGTAGTCCGACTTGGCCAGCAGCTCGTCGAGCGTGACGGCCTCGATCTGCATGGCCTTGGCGCGGACCGGCGAGAGATACGGGTCGTAGGCGACGACCGTCATGCCGAACGCCTGGGCGCGTTTCGCGACCTCGCTGCCGATGCGGCCGAGGCCGACAATGCCGAGGGTCTTCTTGAAAAGCTCGATGCCCGAGAAGCTCTTGCGGTCCCACTTGCCCTCGCGCATCGACGCGGCGGCCTGCGGCACCGGGCGGGCGCCGCACAGGATGTGCGTGAAGGTCAGCTCGGCCGTGGCGACGGTGTTGCCGGACGGCGTGTTCATCACGATCACGCCGCGCTCCGTGGCGGCATCGACGTCGACGTTGTCCACGCCGACGCCGGCACGGCCCACGACCTTGAGCTTCGGGGCGGCGGCGATGACCGCGGCGGTGATCTTGGTCTCCGAGCGGACGGCGATGGCTTCGACGTCCTTCACCAGTTCCAACACCTTCTCCGGAGAGGAGCCGTAGGCCTCAACGACTTCAAAGCCCTTCTGCGCACGCAGGTAGGCAACTCCCTTGGGTGAGATCTTGTCGGCGACTAGGATTTTCATCGGAACGCCCAATTAGCGGTTCCGGAATCAAAAAAGCAACCCCACAGGCACGTCCCTCATTGCGGAGCGTCCGGCTATGACGCACAACCCGCCGCCCGGCTAGGCGATCGAGCCCGCCGGGGTGTTCTCCGCCACCGTCCGCGCCGTGGCGACAAACGCCTCGACCAGCGGCTGCGGCCCATCGCGCCGCCAGACAAGCTCGAGCGTCAGGCCACCCGACTTGGGGCGGAACTGGGCATAGGCCACGCCGGGACGCCGCCAGTGGCGCAGCGATTCCGGCACCAGCATCACGCCAAGCCCGGCCGCCACCAGCGCCAGCGCGGTCTGCCACTCCCCCGCCTCATGGCTGAACCGCGGCGCAAAGCCGGCCCGCCGGCACGCCGTGACGACCAGGTCGTAATAGAGCGGCGCCACCGTGCGCGGCAGCATGATGAACTGCGTCTCGGAGAGCTCCGACAGGCGCACCGGCCCGGGATGGCGCCGCGCCAGTTCCGCCGGCATCGCGAGCCAGAGCGATTCGCGCGAGAGCTGGGCCGTCGCGAAACCGTCCTCCTTAACAGCGGACCGCAAAAACCCTATGTCCAGTTTGTGCTGGCGCAGCGCCAACAACTGCTCGTCGGGATCCATTTCGAAGCACCGGATCTCCACCTGCGGGCGGCGCTCATGGAACTCGCGCAGGATCGCCGGCACGAGGTTGTAGACCGCAGAGGTAACGAACCCGATCGCGATGCGTCCGGCTTCGCCGCGCGCCGCCGAGCGGCCGAAATCCGCGGCCCGTTCCGCGTGCATCAAAACCATGCGCGCCCGCTCTAGGAACGCCCGCCCCTCCGCCGTCAGTTCCACGCGCCGGCTGGTGCGGTGAAACAGCCGCAATCCCAGCTCGGTTTCCAGCGCCCGGATCTGCTGGCTCAGCGGTGGCTGCGCCACCCGCAAACGCCGCGCCGCACGGCCGAAATGCAGCTCCTCGGCCACCATCGTGAAATAGCGCAAATGTCTCAACTCCATGCGCACCGATATTCATTCGATATCAATGCCGTGCCAAGATGATATTGGAAGTTTCAATACTCCTGCGCGATAATGGGCCGCACACCATGTGGATCGTCCGTCTCGCCCTTCGCCGCCCCTACACGTTCACCGTGATGGCCCTGCTCATCGTCATCCTCGGCATTCTGTCCGTGGTGCGCATGGCCAAGGACATCTTCCCGTCCATCGACATCCCGGTGGTCACCGTCCTCTGGGTCTACGGCGGCCTGACGCCGGAGGAGATGGAGAAGCGCATCATCACGATCAGCGAGCGCGCGATGACGACCACGGTGAACGACATCGAGCACATCGAGTCGCAGTCGCTGCCGGGCGCCGGCGTCATCAAGGTGTTCTTCCAGCCGGGCACGAGCGTTGACGCCGCCGTCGCCCAGATCACCGCGATCAACCAGACGGTCGTCCGCGTGCTGCCGCCCGGCGCCACGCCGCCGCTGGTCATCCGCTTCAGCGCCTCCAACGTGCCGATCCTCCAGCTCGGCCTCGGCAGCAAGAGCCTGCCCGAGCAGGCCCTCTACGACATCGGCCTCAACTTTCTCCGCGCCCAGCTCGCCACCGTGCAGGGCGCCTCGATCCCGCTGCCGATGGGCGGCAAGGTCCGCCAGATCCAGGTCGACATCGATCCCAGCGCGCTCCAGGCGAACGGGCTGACGCCCTCCGACGTCTCCAACGCCATCAACGCCCAGAACCTCACGTTCCCGTCGGGCACGGTGAAGATCGGGGACCGCGAGTACAACGTCCTCGTCAACAGCAGCCCCGACCTCGTCGCCGGCCTCAACGACCTGCCGATCAAGGTCGTCAATGGCACCACCATCTACATCCGCGACGTCGCCCAGGTGCGCGACGGCAACGCGCCGCAGACCAACATCGTCCGCCAGAACGGCACGCGCGGCGCGCTCCTGCCCGTGCTCAAGAGCGGCAACGCCTCCACCCTCGACATCATCAAGCGCATCCGCGAGGCCCTGCCGCGCGTGCTCTCGACGCTGCCGCCCGAACTCGACCTCCAGCCGCAGTTCGACCAGTCGATCTTCGTCCGCGCCGCCCTCAACGGCGTGCTGCACGAGGCCCTCATCGCCACGTTCCTGACCTCGGCGATGATCCTCCTCTTCCTCGGCACGTGGCGCAACACGCTGGTCGTGGCGCTTTCCATCCCGCTGTCGATCTTCTGCTCGATCATCGTGCTCCACGCCTTCGGCCAGACGATCAACGCCATGACGCTCGGCGGCCTCGCCCTCGCGGTCGGCATCCTCGTCGACGACGCCACCGTGACGATCGAGAACATCGACCGCAACCTGGGCCTGAAGAAGCCGCTGATCCAGGCGATCCTCGACGGTGCCGAGCAGATCGCCACCCCGGCCTTCGTTTCCACGCTCTGCATCTGCATCGTCTTCATCCCGATCTTCATGCTCGAGGGCACGGCCAAGTACCTCTTCGGCCCGCTCGCGATGGCGGTGATCTTCGCGATGCTCGCCTCCTACTTCCTGTCGCGAACCGTCGTCCCGACCTTCGTGCACTTCCTGCTCCACGGCCAGCCGGTGATGCATGACGACGGCCACGAGCCCGCCGGCAGCATGCCCCGGGGCGACATCTTCTGGCGCGTCCATGTCCGCTTCAACCGCCACTTCGCCCGCCTGCGCGACGTCTACACGCGCCGCCTCAAGTGGTGCCTCGACCACAGCAAGATCGTCGCAGTCTGCGCGCTGGTTCTCGTCGTGGGCTCCTCATTCCTCGTGCGACCCCTCGGCCGCGACTTCTTCCCGATCGTCGACGCCGGTTCGTTCCGCCTGCACGTCCGCGCTCCGGCCGGCACCCGCATCGAGGAGACCGAGCGCATCTTCACGCAGGTGGAGAACGCCATCCGCGAAATCATTCCGGCCGACGAACTCGTTGCCATTCTCGACAACATCGGCCTGCCCGCCGGCAGCACCGCGCTGGCTTTCAGCGATTCCGTCACCATCAGCCCGGCGGACGGCGAAATCCTCGTCTCACTCAATCCGGAGAAACATGGCTCCACGTGGGAATATGTCCGCCGTATCCGCGCCAAACTCGGACACGACTATCCCGACTACGTCTTCTTCACGCAACCCTCGGACATCGTCGGCCAGATCCTGAATTTCGGCCTGCCCGCGCCGATCGACGTCCAGATCGCCGGCCGTGACCGCGCGACCAACTACGCGCTGGCCCAGCAGCTCGCGACCGACATCGCGCAGATCCGTGGCGCCGTCGACGTGCACGTCCACCAGGTTGTCAACGCGCCCTCCCTCAAGGTGAACGTCGACCGCACCCGCGCCGCGCAGCTTGGCCTGACGCAGCGTGACGTCTCCAGCAACCTGCTCATCTCGCTGAGCGGCTCGGCCCAGGCCGCGCCAAACTACTGGCTCAACCCGCAGAACGGCGTCCAGTACATCGTGGCCACCCAGACGCCCCAGCCGCTGATTGATTCCATCGACGCGCTCGGCGCGACGCCGGTGGGTGCCACGCGTGGTACGCCGCAGCTCCTGGGCAACGTGGCGAATGTCGAGCGCACCACCAGCGCGGCCGTCGTCGGCCACTACAACATCCAGCCGGTGTTCGATGTCTACGCCAACGTCGACCTCCGCGATCTCGGCGGCGTCGCCGGCGAAGTCCGCAAGCTGCTCAAGGCTTACGAAAAGAAGCTCCCCCGCGGCAGCTTCATCACGCTCCGCGGCCAGGTGCAGAGCATGGACGCCTCGTTTCTGGGCCTCGGCATCGGCGTGCTCTTCGCCATCCTGCTCGTGTACCTGCTCATGGTCGTGAATTTCCAGTCCTGGCTCGACCCGTTCATCATCATCATGGCCCTGCCCGGCGCGCTCTGCGGCATCATCTGGATCCTGTTCCTCACGCGCACCACGCTGAGCGTCCCGTCGCTGATGGGTGCCATCATGAGCGTCGGTGTCGCCACCGCGAATTCCATCCTGCTCGTCACCTTCGCCAACGACCTGCGCAAGGAAGGCAAGGATGCGCTGACCGCCGCCCTCGAGGCCGGCCACACCCGCCTGCGTCCCGTGCTGATGACCGCGCTCGCCATGATCATCGGCATGCTGCCGATGTCGCTCGGCCTCGGCGAAGGCGGCGAACAGAACGCCCCGCTCGGCCGCGCCGTCATCGGCGGCCTGCTCGTGGCCACGCTCGCCACGCTCTTCCTCGTGCCGGTCGTGTACGCCAGGCTGCGCAAGAAGGCCGCCCACCGGCCGGACGAAACCATCAACGAAGAACTGGCCGACTGCCAGCCCACGCCCACTCCCTGACCCATCCTTTCCCATGCGCCGCCTCCTGTCCTCCGTCCTCTGCCTCCTGTCCTCCGGCCTCGCCGCTTTTGCCGCCGAGTCGCCGGCCGCCCATCGTGCCACGGTCAACATCGTGATCGCGCGCAAGGCCAGCGCCGCCATCGAGCTGGTGCTCCCCGCCAACCTGCAGGCGCTGCAGGAAGCCGCCGTTTATGCCCGCACGACGGGTTACCTGAACAAGTGGCTCGTCGACATCGGCGATCCCGTGAAGGCCGGCCAGACGCTCGCCATCATCGACACGCCGGAGGTCGACCAGCAGCTCGCCACCGCCCAGGCCACGCTCGTGCAGGTCCAGGCCAACGCCACGCTCGCCGAAGCCACCGCCCGGCGCTGGAACAGCCTCGGCGAGCAGAAGGCCGTCTCGCCGCAGGAAATCGAGGAGAAGGTCGCCGCGGCCGCCGCGAGCGTCGCCGCCGCCAAGGCCGCCGAGTCCGAGGTCGCGCGCCTGACCCAGCTCAAGGGCTTCGCCACCGTGGTGGCGCCGTTTGACGGCGTCATCTCCGCCCGCGGCGCCGACGTCGGCACGCTGATCACGACGGACACGAACCGCCCGCTGCTCTTCCGCGTCACCCAGCAGGGCACGCTGCGCGTCTACGCCAACATCCCGCAGTCCTACATGCGCGACGTGAAGCCCGGCCAGGACGTCGACGTGCTCGTGCGGGAATTCCCCGAGGGCCATTTCACGGGCAGGATCACCCGCGTCTCGGGCGCGCTCGACCCGGTGTCGCGCACGCTGCAGGTCGAGGTGCAGATTCCGAATGAAAACGGCGCCCTGCTCGCCGGCATGTTCGCGCAGCTGCGCTTCAAGCTCACGCCGGTCCAGCCGCCGCTGCTCGTGCCTTCCAACGCCGTGATCATCCGCGCCGACGGCAACTTTGCCGCGGTGGTGGATGCGCAAAACACGCTCCATTTCAAGAAGGTGGGGTTCGGCCGCGACTACGGCACCCAGATCGAAATCACGAGCGGCCTGGAGGACGGCGCGCAGGTGGTCGCCAACCCGAGCGACGCGCTGGTCGACGGCCAGGCGGTCGAACCGCTGAAGCCCGAGGCGCCGAAAAAGTGACGCGGTTGGAGGCGGGACTATCAGCCCCGCGGCGTTTCGGTTTCGTCGCACGAATCCCGCGGGACTGATAGTCCCGCCTCCAGTGGCTTGCGCCGCCGCGCTTTCCCGTTTTCGCTTCCGGCGTGAACTCCCTCCGCCGGACCCTGTCGCTTCTCACCCTCACCCTGCTCGGTGTCACGGCACTCGCGACCCCGGATCATTGGAAAACGGAAATCGACCAGCTCACCGCCGGCGATGCCACCCGCCCGCCCGCGCCTGACGGCATCGTGTTCGTCGGCAGTTCGTCGATCCGCCTGTGGACGACCCTGGCCCGGGACTTTCCGAACCTGCCGGTGCTCAACCGCGGCTTCGGCGGCTCGGAACTCGCGGACAGCGTCTTCTACGAGGACCGCCTCGTCTTCGCCTATCACCCGCGCACCGTGGTGCTGTACGCCGGCACCAACGACCTGTGGGCTGGCAAGACCGCGGAAACGGTCTTCGCCGACTTCCAGGCGTTCCACGCCAGGCTCCGGGCCGCGCAGCCGGAAACGAAGCTGGTCTACATTTCCATCGTCCTCTCGCCCTCCCGCGCCCGCATCCACGACATCATGCGCAAGGCCAACGGCCTCATCGCCGCCGAATGCGCGCGGGACCCGCGCTGCGTGTTCGTGGACGTCAACACGCCCATGTCCGGCCCCAACGGCGTTCCCCCACCCGGGCTTTTCCGTGACGACCAGCTGCACATGAACGCCTCCGGCTACGCCCTCTGGGCGAAAGTGCTGGCGCCCTACCTGCAGCCATGACGAAACCCGCGGCCGCCTCCGGCCCACCGCCCGGCCCGTGGCTCTTCGGTCCCAAGACGGACCTGTTGGTCGGTTGCGGCGCGTGGTCGCTGCCGCTGCTGGCGCTGACGTTTTACCTGAGCCAGCGCGACGCCGTGCACCTGTCCTTCGCGTTCTACTTCCTCGGCGTGTTCTGCAACCAGCCGCACTACATGGCCACGGTCTACCGCGCCTACCACACGCCACACGACTTCAACCGCTACCGGTTCTTCACTGTCTATGTGACCGTGTTCATCCTGCTCACGGCGGTGATCGTGCACCTGGCGCCGGCGCTTTTCCCGTGGCTGCTGACCTTCTATCTCACGTGGAGTCCGTGGCATTATTCCGGCCAGAACTACGGCATCGCGATGATGCTGATCCGCCGCGCCGGCGGGAAGCCCACCGCGGATGACCGCAACCTCATCTGGTGGTCCTATCTCGCGTCCTATGCCGTCTGGTTTCTCGCCCTGCACAACACGGGCACCGCGGCACAGGCCAACCTGTATCTGCTGCCCATTCCGCAGGAATACGCCCGCCTCGGGGAACTGGCCTTCCTGCTGATCTACCTCGTCGCCGGCGGCGCCGGCCACTGGCGGCTCGCCCGGCAGATCGGCGCGGGGGCGATGGCCGGTCCGCTGACGCTGTACACGACGCAGTTCCTGTGGTTCCTGCTGCCGGAATTGTTGCGCGTGACCACGAGCCTCGAGCTCCCGGCCACGTACTCCAGCGCGGGCATCCTGGCCTTCATGCATTGCGCGCAATACCTGTGGATCACGTCCTACTACGCCAAGAAGGAGCAGTCGGCCGGCGGCAACGCGGCTGAGGCGAAACCGTTCCGTTTCGGCGCCTACTACCTCGTGCTCGTCGTCGGCGGCATCGCGCTGTTCATTCCGGGCCCATGGCTGTCGAGCCGCGTGTTCGGCTACGACCTGGTCGAAAGCTTCTTCATCTTCGCCGCGCTGATCAACCTGCACCACTTCATCCTCGACGGCGCCATCTGGAAGCTGCGCGACGGCCGCATCGCCCGCCTGCTGCTGGGCCGCAATCCGCCCGCCGTGGATCGCGCCGATGCCGCCGTGATTGCGCCGACGTCGCGCTGGGCCTGGTGGATCGGGCCGAGCGCCGGCGCGCGCGCGATCCGCTGGGGCCTGGTCATCGGCCTGCTGGCGCTTGCCGCCATCGACCAGGCGCAGTTCTGGCTCACGCTCAAGACCTCCGGCCAGCCCGCCCTGACCCTTGCCCAGCAGCTCAACCCGCAGGACACCCGCGTCTATTTCCAGCGTGCCAAGCAGCTCGCCGGCACCGGCGACACCAAAGCCGCGATGAAAGAGCTGCGCCGCGCCATCACCATCAACCCCCGCAGCGTGCAGGCACAGCACCTGCTCGGCGAGCTGCTCTTCAAGTCCGGCGACACCCGCGCCGCCCTCGAACATTACGATCGCATGGCCCGGCTCTTCCAACCCGACCACGTCGTGCTGGTGAACAGCGGCCTGCTCGCCTCGCAATTGGGCCAGACCGCCAAGTCGCTCGAACACTTCGAGGCCGCGCTGCGCCTTTCGCCGCACGACACCACGCTGCACCTCTACCTCGGCCAGGCCTACGAGACCGCCGGCGACATCCCCTCCGCGATGGCGCAGTACGGCCTGTTCATCAAGCTGCATGCCGCCGACATGACATCGGCCGATGTGCTGCCGGACTACCTCAAGACCGGCCTCAAGCTCGCCGAGCTCTCCTTGAGACAAGGCCAGCCCGACAATGCCGTGTCGCTCTACCGTCGCGTGGCGGAACTCGCCCGCGCCCACGGCCAGGCCGAGTACGCCGGACTTGCCGAGTCCAACCTCCGCAGCCTACAAGCTTCCCGCCCCCATGAATGATTCCGCCACCGAACGTCTCCGCCGCCAGATCGCCTTCATCGTCGAGGTGGACAAGCTGAAGGAGGTCTTCCGCCAGACCATCGTCACGCAGAGCCGGCGCGCCGAAAACAGCGCCGAGCATTCCTGGCATTTCGCGCTGATGATCGTCGTGCTGGCCGAGCACTCCAACCACCAGCCGCTCGACGTGCTGCGGATCCTCAAGATGGTCCTGATCCACGACCTCGTGGAGATCGATGCCGGCGACACCTTCGCCTATGACACCAAGAACATGGCCGACCAGCACGCGCGCGAAGCCGTGGCCGCCACGCGCATCTTCGGCCTGCTGCCGCCCGACCAGGCCGCCGAGTTCCGGGCGCTCTGGGACGAATTCGAGGCGCAGCAGACGCCCGAGGCGCGCTTCGCGATGGCCTGCGACCGCTTCCACCCAATGCTGCTCAACTGTCTCACCGAGGGCCACGCCTGGAAAAAGCACGGCGTCACCCACGACCGCGTGCTCGCCCGCAACGCCCATGTCGCGAAGGGCTCGCAGGCCATCTGGGACTACGCCGTGCGCATGATTGACGACGCCGTCGCGAAGGGACACCTCTTGCCCAAGCCCTGACACCATGCTCCGCACCGCCACCGCCGCCGACGCTCCGGCGATTGCCGCGATCTACAATCACTACGTGGTGAACACCATCATCACGTTCGAGGAGGAGCCGGTCTCCGACGCCGAGATGGCCCAGCGCATCGCCGAGGTCGGGGAGCTCGGGTTCCCCTGGTATGTCTGGGAGGAAAACGGCCGCGTCCTGGGCTATGCGTACGCCAGCAAGTGGAAATCCCGCTGCGCCTACCGCTACTCCGTCGAATCCTCCATCTATCTGGACAAGGAGGCCACCGGGCGCGGGCTCGGCCGGAAGCTTTACGACGCCCTGATCGCCGCGCTGCGCGAAAGGAAAATCCACAGCATCATCGGCGGCATCGCCCTCCCCAACCCGGCGAGCGTCGGCATCAGCGAAAAGCTCGGCTTCCAGAAAATCGGCCACTTCAAGGAAGTCGGCTGGAAGTTCAACCAGTGGATCGACGTCGGCTACTGGGAGCTGATCCTCTGAAACATTCCGCGCTTTCTGCCGTCTGTCCTCCGTCCCCGCGCCTCAAGCCTCTCGCCCCACGCCTTCTGCATGACCTCCCGCCAAGTCGTTCCGCTCATCGTCATTCCCTTCATCGCCTGGCGCATCTACATGCGGGTCCGCCGCAACATCGGCCGCCAGCCGTTCCGGCCGGCGCGCCTGAAGGTCAGCATCGGCATCTTCAGCCTGGTGCTCGCGCTCTTTTCGCTGGCCGGCCTTGACCACCCGATCGTGCTGGCCGGTCTCGCGGGCGGACTCGTGGTGAGCGTCGGCCTCGCCATGTGGGGGCTGCACCTGACGAAGTTCGAGGACACCCCGCAGGGAAAATTCTACACGCCCAACACCGCGCTCGGCATCGCGGTCACCGCGCTCTTCATCGGGCGCATCTTCTACCGCGTGCTCGTGGTCGCCATCGCACCCGATCTCCAAACCGCCTCGGCCCCGCAACCCTTCCAGAGCCCGCTCACCTTCTTCCTCTTCGGTCTCAGTGCGGGGTACTACATCGCCTACCAGGTCGGCGTGCTGATCCGCAGCCATCAGCCGGCAAAATGAATGCAGGCAGCCCAACTTGGATTTGCGATGACCTGAGCGATGCACGCCTGCTGGACGAAATACCTGCCGAGCTCGCACGACTTCTAATATCGAGAAACGGATGGATCCTGCAGCATGGGCTCCTACACGTTCGGGGGGCCGTAACCAACCCCACCTGGCACTCACTGCGCTACGCTTGGCAATCGGACGAATCGTTTTCCAAGCTCTACCCCGCAGTTCTCTCCACCGACTTACCCTTTGCCCAAGATTTTTTGGGTGACCAATTCCTCCTGCGCGATGGGAGCGTATTCGTACTATTCGCAGAAACGGGAGACATTGAGCTCAAGGCATCCTCTCTCGATGCGTTTTTTCGGAATGTCGAGGAAGACCCCGTTGGCTATTTGAACGGAAGTCAAAATGTGAGTCTCCTGCCAGGACAGCTGCTATTCGCCTTTCCCCCTTTCTTTGTGAAGCAGGCTGCTGGTCAGCGTTCTGATCTAAAGCCGTGTCCGGCGGAAGAGGTCATCGGGATTCATGCGGACATAGCCCGACAGATCAGAGATCTTCCTGAAGGCACCGAAATTGAATTCAAGGTGAGATAGCTGACCAATCCACAATCCTATGCCAAAGAAAGACTCTCCTCCCGCCGGCCTGCGCGATAGCGCCAAGTGCAAGGTCGTCGGCGGCACGCACGCCGGCAAGTCGGGCACCGTTCGTGATATCAACACGAGCAAGACCGGTCATCTCACGATTACCGTGGTCCAGGCGAACCGCGAGCGGCCCAAGACACTCGCGCGGAACGTCACGGTCGGCTGGCGTCAGCCCAGATCGCGGAACGACCCGAATTCCGGGTCGAACAACCGCCGGTGCGTGCGCACCACGGCGCCGTCGGTCTGGCCGGCGATGAAGTCGCAGATCCGGCGGGCGCGCCCATCCTGGGTCTTTTCCGCCTCGATCAGGCGGCTGACATTCGCGGGCAAAATGCGGATGACCCGCTCGTTGCGCTCGGCATAATTCTCCCAGATCGCGTTGTAGAGGGCGTTGATGATCACGCGCGCCTTGTGCTCCAGCTGCTCGAGCTGCGGGCTCTCGAAGATCACGTCGTTGGCCATCTTCTTGAAGAACTCCGCCTCGCTGCGCGCCGTTTCCTCGATGATGAGGTCGTATTTGTAGCGATTGGTCCGCTCGGACATGAAGTTGTCCGCGGGCTTGAGCCGGCACGCCTGGATGAAGGCGCCGATCTTCTTGGAGAACGTATTCTCGAGCCGGTCCTTGCGGATGGCGTCGAAGAGCGCATCGAGGTGCCGCTGCTCCAGCGCGCCGATCTTTTCGCCGGCGGCCCAGCGTTCCACGCGCTCGACGGTCAGGAAACCCGCGCGCACGCCGTCGACGATGTCGTTGAGCGAATAGGCCGCGTCATCGGCCCAGTCCATGATCTGGCATTCGACGCTCTTGAAATTGTTCAGCGCCTCGCCGCGCATCAGCACGCCCGGGATGCGGTTCCCGCCGAAGACCCACTCGCGCACCGGCGCCTGCGAGTCGTAGATGAAATGGTTGAGCGGCGGGGTCGCGAACTCGGTGTAGAGCTTCTTGTACTTGAGCACGCCGTCGAGCAGCGCGCGCGTCGGCTGCATGCCCTTCACGCCCGACTCGTTCTGGTAGATCGTCTCGCAGAGCAGGTGCAGGGTCTGCGCGTTGCCCTCGAAGCCGCCGCGGCGCTTCATCAGTTCCTGCAGCGTGCGCTCGCCGCTGTGGCCGAAGGGCGGATGCCCCATGTCATGAGCCAGGCAGCTCGCCTCGACGAGGTCTGGATCGATGTAGAAGTCCTCGCCGAGCGGATCGCCCCGGCTGAGCAAAAACGAACAGATCGAGCGCCCGATCTGGGCGACTTCCATGGAGTGCGTCAGGCGCGTGCGATAGAAATCGTATTCACCGCTGAGGAACACCTGCGTCTTCGACTGCAGCTTGCGGAAGGCGTGCGCATGGATGATGCGGTCGCGGTCGATCTGGAAGGGACTGCGGTAGTCGGTCTTCCGGCTCGTGCCCCACTCCTGCATGTCGAACGCATTGTAGAAACGGTTTTTCGCCATGGCTGAGGGACGGACCAAAACAGGTGCCACCGCGCGTTGCCAGCCTTATGGCGCGGCGCTGAATCCAGATCTCAAGCCCTTGGTAGTCTATTAAACTACCTGGATCCATGGAGGAGCGGGCGCGCCCAAGTAGTTTAATAGACTACCAACGCGGCAGGGATCGTTCCTGCTCCGGGAATATCATGCCCGATTTACGCCGTCGCGGATGCACCGTGGGGTGGAAGCTTGAATCCATGCACGTCCTCGCTAGCTTCGCGCCCATGCCGCATACCCTCTTCCCCACGGCCTTCGGCACGTGTGGCATTGCCTGGAACGACACCGGCTTGACCGGTTTCCAGCTGCCGGAAGGGACCGACGCCCAGACCGAGCAGCGCGTGGCCGCCAAGGGACGCAGCCAGCCGGCCGCCGAGCCGGTGCCCGAATGGGTCCAGCAAACCATCGCCCGCGTGCAGCAGCATCTCGACGGCAGCAAGATCCAGGACTTTGCCAACGCCCGGCTCGACTGGTCGCGCGTCACGGACTTCCAGCAGGCCGTTTACCTGCACGCCCTGGACATCAAACCCGGCTACAAGAAAAGCTACGGTGAGATTGCGAAGCTCATGGCCCTCGGCAACGAGGCGGCCCGCGCCGTCGGCGTGGCGCTGGCGACCAACCCGTGGCCGCTCATCGTCCCTTGCCACCGCGTCGTGTCCGCCAGCGACAAGATGACCGGCTTTTCCGCACCCGGCGGCGTGCGCACGAAGACCCGCCTGTTGACCCTGGAGGGCGCCGAGCTGCTGTCGGAGTAGCGCGGTATGGAATCTTCATCCTGTCGTGGGAGGAGCTTTGCGCCCCGACTGAAAATTCCCGCCGGCAAGTCGGGGCCTAAAGCCCCTCCCTCATCATGAA
Organism: Verrucomicrobiota bacterium; assembly: GCA_048497945.1. Lineage (GTDB taxonomy): Bacteria > Verrucomicrobiota > Verrucomicrobiia > Opitutales > Opitutaceae > Lacunisphaera. The sequence goes on from JBEHYX010000021.1 coordinate 14,046, forward strand.
ACGAAAGTACGGTTACGACCCGGCGGCCGCACTGGCCCACCTGCAAACCGCCGATCCCGTGATCAAGGAACTGATTGCGCGCGTCGGGCCGTTCGCGCTGGAACTCCACGGAGCAGGGAGCTTGCTCGAGTCCATGCTGCGCTCCATCATATACCAGCAGTTGCACGGCAAGGCCGCCGCCGCGATCCATGGCCGCGTGCGCGCCGTGCTCGAAACCAAGGGCGGCATCACCTTCGAGGCGATCGAGCTGAGTTCCGACACCGCCCTGCGCGGAGCCGGCCTTTCCGCCGCCAAGCTGCTCGCGATCCGCGATCTCGCCGCCAAATGCCGCGAAGGCACGGTACCCACGCTCGCCGAGGCCCGGAAGCTCAGCGACGACGAACTCGTGGACCGCCTCACCGCCGTGCGCGGCATCGGGCCGTGGACCGTGCACATGCTGCTGATTTTCCAGCTGGGCCGGCCCGATGTGATGCCGACCGGCGATTTCGCCATCCGGCTCGCCTTCAAAAAACTCTACCGCAAGCGCAAGGATCCCTCGCCTGCGCAGATCGTGAAACACGCCCGCCGGTGGCAACCCTACCGCTCGGTCGTCAGCTGGTATCTCTGGCGCTCCCTCAGTCCCGCTGGCGGAACCTGAGCCAGCCGGCGCGCCGGCACGATAAACCAATCGCGTGGGCGCCCGGTCTTCCGCTGATACCCTTCGCCGCGAACCGGTTCGCAGTTGTATCAGAGGCGGACCGGCCTAGGTTTTTTCCATGCCCACCAAAATGCGCGCCATCGTGAAGCCCACTGCCGCTCCCGGCCTGGTGATGACCGAGGTTCCCGTGCCCACCCCCGGCGTGAACGACGTGCTGATCAAGATCCGCAAGACCTCCATCTGCGGCACCGATGTGCACATCAACAAGTGGGATTCGTGGGCCCAGCGCACGATCAAGCCGCCGCTCGTCATCGGCCACGAATACGTCGGCACCGTCGAGGACGTCGGCCACGGCGTGACCGGGTTCACCAAGGGCCAGGTCGTGACCGGCGAAGGCCACATCGTCTGCGGCCATTGCCGCAACTGCCTCGCCGGCCGGCGTCATCTCTGTCCGAACACCGTCGGCGTCGGCGTCAACCGCGACGGCGCGTTCGCCGACTATGTTTCAATTCCCGCCACGAACGTCTGGAAGGTTCCCGCCGGCATGGACCTCGACACGGTCTCCTGCTTCGATCCGCTCGGCAACGCGGTGCACACCACCCTCTCGTTCGACATGGTCGGCGAGGACGTGCTCATCACCGGCGCCGGCCCGATCGGCTGCATGGCCATCGCCGTGGCGAAGCACGCCGGCGCGCGCAAGGTCGTGATCACCGACGTCAACGACGGCCGCCTCGAACTGGCGAAGAAGCTCGGACCCACGCGCACGGTGAACGTCGCCAGGGAAAACCTGAGCGATGTCTGGCACAAGGAACTCGGCATGACCGAGGGCTTCGACGTCGGCCTGGAGATGTCGGGCAATCCCGCCGCGCTCACCCAGATGATCGACAACATGGTGAACGGCGGGCGCATTGCGCTGCTCGGCGTGCATCCCGGCGAGGCCAAGGTCGACTGGAACAAGATTGTCTTCAAGATGCTTCACCTGAAGGGCATCTATGGCCGCGAGATGTTCGAGACGTGGTACAAGATGACCGCGCTCGTCCAGGGCGGCATGGACATCACGCCGGTCATCACGCACCGCCTGCCCGTCGCGGAATTCCAGCGCGGCTTCGAGCTGATGGGCTCGGGCCAGTCCGGCAAAATCGTCCTCAACTGGGAGTGAGCGCGGCGCGCTACGGCATTTTAAAAAAATGTCGTGGCCGAGGTGGCGCCTGGCTGTAGGGCGGGATCGCTGGTCCCGCCTCGAACGCGGCAGCGGTTTCGCCCATCAGGCGGGGTCAGCGACCCCGCCCGACAATCGAGTCAGCGGCTACAGTTCTATTTGAACCGCTCTAGTGCGCCAGCAGCCAGCGCACCGCCCCGCCCGTGGCCAGCGCCAGGCAGGCCGAAAGCAGCGTGCCGATCAGCACATATTCGGCGAACGGCCGGTCATCGAGCGCCTTGAACCGCGTGAAGGCCTTGGCCGCGAGGATGAACCCGATGGCTCCGTACTGCGATTGGAGGACAAAACTGTAGAGCAGGACCCGCTCCAGCACGCCGATAACCCGCCCGCGGTTGAACTCGCGCACGTCGACCACTTCGCCGCCCCCGGGCAGCGAGCGCGGCTTCAGGTCCAGCCAGTCGAACATCGCCCGGATCACCAGGTTGGATTCGTTGGCGGAAACCAGCAGGCCGAACAGGATGAGCTGGAAGCGCGCGCTGCCGAACACGCGCAGCCACGGCGTGAGCGCGGTCCAATGGCCGAGCCGGCCGCCCCAGTCGGCGATCTCCGGGCGGAAGGCCAGGCCCAGCCGCGGCGAAAACCAGATGCTCCACGCCGCCAGGCCCGCGAGCCCGAGCACCAGGCGGGCAAAATCCTTGTGCCGCGAACGCCGCTCCAACATGAAGCCGGCCAGGTTCAGCACCCCGACCGTGGCCAGCGCCCCGCACCAGGCGGGGCCGCACGAATAAAGCGCCCCGAGCGCGATGAGCTCGATGCCCGCCTTGATCCGCCACATCCGTCCGCCCGTCGCGTCATCGCGGAACAACCCGACGAGGCGGGTGAGCAGCCAGACATTGGCGAAGGCGAGGAATTCCACGGTCATGCTATTTCTTTGGATTCGGGTTCAGCTCCCGGTTCAGAAACCGGGTGATCTCATTGCACAGACCGGTGAATTCGTCGAGCGCCGCGGCATTGATGTTTTTGTAAATGGCCACCTTGCTCACCTTCAATTCGCGTTCGAGCTCGGGCGCCGAGCGCCCTTCCAGCCGGCCGCTCACGATGCGCAGCCGGTTCCTTTCCCAGGAACCGACCTTGTGGCTCACGAAATTGAGCAGATGATTCAGCAGGTTCCAGTGGTCGAAGGCCGGGCCTTGGGGCGCATCCGCCCCCTGCAGGCTGATCAGGTACCCGGACTCCTTCAGGATGGTGATGGCCTTGCGCGCCCGGTGAAAGGCCGGGCCATCCATGCCCAGGGCCTGCTTGGAATTGACGGGCGTCGTCAGCTCGCCCACCCCCACGCCGAACCGGATCTCCACCGGGTGCATTTCCGCCAGGATGGAAAAAATGTCCGCGAAAAGCGTGTCCGCCGCCCGGTACACAGCCTGGAATTCGTCGCCCAGCGTGATCGTATACGGCGAAACCACCGCGCGCGGCTTGCGGTCGTTGATCCGCTTGAGCGCGTGCAGGAGCCTTTTCTGGAAGTCCGCCCGCTTGGGCACATCCTTCGACCCGACGACGTCACCGATGAGCGCGAGGTATGGCATGGGCCCTGAGTTAACCGTTTCGGTTAACTTGTCAAATAGTTAACCATTTCGGTTAACTTTTCAGGTTTTTAACCGAAACGGTTAACTCCCCATCCCGGCACTTGCAGCCGGCCGTTTTTTCCAAACCCTTCAGCCAGATGAACCCGGCCTTCACCGCCCACCTGCAAAAAACCCTTGGCGAGATCGAGTCCGCCGGGCTCTACAAGCGCGAGCGCGTCATCACCACGCACCAGACCGCCCGCATCGCCGTGGCGTCCGGCCAGCAGGTGCTGAACATGTGCGCGAACAACTATCTCGGGCTGGCGGACCATCCCGACCTGATCGCCGCCGCGCACGCCGCCCTCGACCGCTGGGGCTATGGCCTGGCCTCGGTGCGCTTTATCTGCGGCACGCAGCAGATCCACCGCGATCTCGAGCTGGCGCTCGCACGCTTCCTCGGCACCGACGACACCATCCTGTATTCCTCGTGCTTCGACGCCAACGGCGGCCTCTTCGAAACGCTGCTCGGCGCCGAGGATGCCGTCATCTCCGACGAGCTGAACCACGCTTCGATCATCGACGGCGTCCGGCTCTGCAAGGCCCAGCGCTACCGCTACAAGAACAACGACCTCGCCGACCTCGAGGCGAAGCTCAAGGCGGCCGATGCCGCCAAGGCGCGCTTCAAGCTGATCGCCACCGACGGCGTCTTCTCGATGGACGGCACCATCGCCAACCTGAAGGGCATCTGCGACCTCGCGGACAAGTACCAGGCGATCCTGATGGTCGACGACAGCCACGCCGTCGGCTTCCTCGGCAAGACCGGCCGCGGCAGCCACGAGCATTGCGAGGTGATGGGCCGCGTGGACGTGTTCACCGGCACGCTCGGCAAGGCGCTCGGCGGCGCCAGCGGCGGCTACACCTCCGGCCGCAAGGAGATCATCGACCTGCTGCGCCAGCGTTCGCGTCCGTACCTTTTCTCCAACACCATCCCGCCCGCGATCGCCGGCGCCACGCTGAAGTGCCTCGAGATGCTCACCGCTTCCACCGCGCTGCGCGACAAGCTCGAGGCCAATACGCGGTTCTACCGCGAAGGCCTGATGAAGGCCGGCCTGACCATCCGTCCGGGCACGCACCCGATCGTTCCGATCATGCTCGGCGACGCCGCGCTGGCCCAGAAGTTCGCCGCCCGCATGCTGGAGAAGGGAGTCTACGTCATCGGCTTCTTCTTCCCCGTCGTGGCGCAGGGCGCGGCGCGCATCCGGACGCAGGTGTCCGCCGTGCACAGCCGCGAGGACCTGGCCTTTGCGATTGAGAAGTTCGCCGAAGTGAAACAGGAATTCGGCCTCTGATGCCCACGCCCGCCCAGCTCAAAAGGCTCAAGGCCGCCGCGAAGGCCGCCGCCGGCCGCGCCTACGCCCCCTACTCCAAGTTCCACGTCGGCGCCGCGGTGCTGACCGAGTCCGGCAAGATTTTCTCCGGCTGCAACGTGGAGAACGCCTCCTATGGCCTCTGCAATTGCGCGGAGCGCACCGCGATCTTCACGGCCGTGGCCGCCCGGGAGCGCAAGCTCAAGTGCGTGGTCGTCTATACGCCCACCCCGGAAGCCACCGCACCCTGCGGCGCCTGCCGGCAGGTCATCTATGAATTCGGGCCCAAGGCGCGCGTGATTTCATACTGCGCCAGCCGCGACCAGATCGATGCGCGGATCACCGCGCTGCTGCCGGCCGCCTTCGGACCGGACAACCTGGCCTGATGCGTTTCGTCCGGCCGCCCTCCTTGCCTATGAAATTCCTTACCCTGCTGGCGGCCTCGTGCGCCGCGTCGTCCGCCTTGTTCGCCGCCGCCGCGGCCCGTCCCATCACCGGTGTCGACCGCTCCTACATGGACACGTCGGTGTCACCGGCGAAGGATTTCTACAACTACGCCAACGGTGCGTTCAACCAGGTGCCGATCCCCGGCGAATATTCGAGCTACGGCGTGAACCAGGAAATCGACGAGCGAAACTTCGCCATCCTGAAGGAGATCCTCAAATCGTCCGCCAAGACCGGGGGCGCCCCGGGCACCATAGCCCAGCGTGTCGGCGACTTCTACGCCGCGGGCATGGACGAGGCCGCGATCGAAAAGTCCGGGCTCGCGCCGCTCGTTCCCTGGCTCGACGCCATCGCCGGCATCAAGACTTCCGCCGACCTGCAGGATGTGGTCGGCCGGCTCTACGCCGCCGGTCTCGACACCTGCTTCAATTTCGGCGTGCAGGTCGATGACAAGGACACGACCGCAATGATCGCCGGTTTCTACCAGGGCGGCCTCGGCCTCCCGGAACGCGACTACTACTTCCGAACCGACGAGAAATCCGTGGAAATCCGCCAGGCCTACCTCGCGCACGTCGCCAAGACCCTCGAACTCGCCGGGGCCGCGCCGGCGGCGGCGAAGATGTCCGCCGATAACATTCTCGCGCTCGAGACCAAGCTGGCGAAGGCCTCCCGCACGCTCGTGGAGCGCCGTGATCCCGAGAAAAACTACAACAAATTCGAGCGCGCCGCGCTGGCCCGGCAGGCGCCGGGCTTCGCGTGGGACGGCTTTTTCGCCCACATCAAGTTCCCGGTTACCGAGAAAACCGTGCTCGTCGGGCAGCCGGAATTCTTCACCGCGCTGGGCGGCCTGTTCGAAAGCGAACCCGCGGCGACGTGGCGCGATTACCTGCGCTGGCAGGTGCTCCGCCAGAGTGCCGACTACCTCGGCCACGCGTTCGTCGACGAGCACTTCGCCTTCTACGGCTGGAAGCTGTCCGGCACCACCGAGCTGAAGCCGCGCTGGAAGCGCGTGCTGGCCGCGGCGGACAATGCCATCGGCGAGGATCTCGGCCAGCTCTACGTGCGGACCACCTTCGGGCCCGAGGCCAAGGCCCGCGCGCAGGAGATGATCAACTTCCATCTCCGGGCCATGCACAACCGCATCGAGGCTGCGACGTGGATGAGCCCCGCGACCAAGGCGCAGGCGTACCGCAAGCTCGCGACCATGCGCAGCAAGATCGGCTATCCCGACCACTGGCGCGACTACGGCGCATTGACCGTCAGCCGCGCTTCCTATGTGGGCAACGTCATCGCCGCCTCGGCGTTCGAGTTCAACCGCCAGCTCGCCAAGCTGGGCAAGCCGGTCGACCGCAGCGAGTGGTTCATGACCCCGCAGACCAACAACGCCTACTATGACCCGACGCTGAATGAGATGTGCTTCCCCGCCGGCATCCTGCAGCCGCCGTTCTTCGACCCGAACGCCGACGACGCCAGCAACTACGGCGCGCTGGCCTCGACCATCGGCCACGAGCTCACCCACGGTTTCGACGACGAAGGGCGGCAGTACGACGCCGACGGCAACCTGAAGAACTGGTGGACCGAGGAGGACGAGAAAAACTTCAAACTGCGCGCCGATCTCGTCGCCCAACAATATGACGGCTACGAGCCCCTGCCCGGGCTGCACATCATCGGCCAGCAGACCTTGGGGGAAAATATCGCCGACGTCGGCGGCCTGCGGATCGCGTATGAGGCTTTCAAACTCGCGACCGCCAACAAGCGGCTGATGCCGATCGACGGCCTCACCCCCGACCAGCGCTTTTTCATCGCGTTCGCCCAAGGGTGGCGCACCAACCAGCGTCCGGAAAAGGTCCGCCTGCAAGTCACCAGCGATGTGCACAGTCCCGTGAAGTGGCGCGTGCTTGGGCCGGTGGCCAATTTCCCGGAGTTCTACCAGGCCTTCAACTGCCCGCCGCCGGAGAAAACCTGGCCGCCGATCTGGTGAGAATCCAGGGCGGGGTCGCTGCCGCCGCTCTGTGGCGAAAACCGAGGCGGGATCAGTGGTCCCGCCCTACAGCGACTGGGTGAACTTCGCGAGTTCGTCCCAGTAAGTCGCACCGGCGAAGTCAGCCAGCCCGCCATGCTGGCCGCCTTCGATAAACAGCTTCGTCTTGCGCGCCGTAGCCGCCTCGTAGAGTCGCACGCCATGCCAGAACGGCACCGTGGCATCCTGCGTGCCGTGGATGAACATCACCGGGACCTTCAGGTCGGGCATCTTCCCGAGGTTCGCAAATTTATCGCCGGGAAAAAACGGGATGCGCGTCATGACCCGATAGGAACTGACGAATGCCCCCTGCAACACGATCCCGGCCACCGGCTGGTGCAGTGCGAGTTCGACAGCCGGGCCGCCCCCCAACGAATAGCCATAGATGATGATGCGCTCCGCGGGAACGCCCAGCTTGGTGCGCAGGTAATCGTAGGCCAGCTGGGTGTCGCTGTAGACATTGCCTTCCGTCGGCGTTCCTTCGCTGTGGCCATAATGGCGGTAATCGAAGGCGAAGACCGCATAGCCGTGCTTGATGAACGTCGGCATATACTCCGCGAGACTGCCGAGGTCCTGATAGTTGCCATGCAGGTAGAGCAGCGTGTACTTCGCCCCGGGATTTGCCCAGTGGCGCGCCGCCAATTTGGTGCCGTCGGGCGCCGTCAGCGTCAAATAGTCCGGGCCCATTTCGTATTTCACCGGCGGACGCGGGAAAATCATCCGGAGCGACAGGTAATGCGCGCCCACGGCCAGCAGCCCGTAGACCACCACCAGTCCCAGCAAGAGGCGTCCCATCATTCCAATCATCTCAGGCATCGTTGCTTTGTCAGGATCGTGCCCGGAGTAGTGGCGCATGACCGTCAGGACCGGCCCAATTGGGAGCGCACCGCTCCGACGACATCCCCCCGCGGCACTTCGCGTTCGGTGCGGTCGGCCATGTTGCGGAATTTGACGACACCCTTGGCGAGTTCGTCACCGCCGTAGATCAGCGCCAGTTTGGCGCCGGATTCGGCCGCGACCTTGAACTGTTTGCCGAAGGCCAGATCCCTGAACGGATAGTCGACCTGGAAACCGGCGGCGCGGAGTGCGTGGATGTCGGCGAACGCCGCCTTCCGCTCCGCTTCGCCGCCGATCACCACGTAGACGTCGGGCGCATGGTTGTAGGCCGGAGTCAGGTTGCGCTGTTCCAGCAACAGGCCGGTGGTAACGTCGCCAATGGCAAAACCCACCGCCGGCAGGTCCGGTCCGCCCAGCTTTTTCACGAGATCATTGTAGCGGCCACCGCCGGCGAGGGCGCGGAGGTCGCCCTTGCGATCGAAGGCCTCGAACACAAAGCCCGTGTAGTAAGCCAGGCCACGCACGACGCTCAGGTCGACGGCAATGAAGTCCGCCAGGCCCATCGCGCCCACGCCGCCCAGCACCTTGCGCCAGTCGGCCAGGCGGGCGGAAATCTTTTCGGACGGAAACGCCGCCAGAGCCGCCTCGAGATCCCCAAGGCTCTTGATCTTCAGAAATGCGAGAATCCGGTCCTTCTTGTCCGCGAGCAGCGCACCATGCGCCTCGGTATAGCCCTTGAACGCGTCGTCGCCCATCTTCTCGAAGCGGTCGATGGCGCCGAGGATGCCACGCGCCTGCGCGTCGTTGAAACCCAGCGCCTCGAGGTAGAAAAACCACAGGTCGCGATCGCTCAGGCGGACATAGAAATCGTCCTTGGTCAGGCCGAAGCCCGCCAGACACTGGATCAGCAAAGCGATGAGCTCGATCTCTGCTTCCGGGCCGGCTTCCCCGAAGATATCCGCGTTGAACTGGTTGAAGGCGCGCAAGCGGCCCTTCTGGGCGCGTTCGTAGCGATAAAATTCCGCGATGCTGAACCACTTGATCGGACGCTTCAGCGCGCCGGCCTTCACGCCGACCATGCGGCAGACCGTCGGCGTCATTTCGGGGCGCAGCGACACGGCGCGATCACCCTTGTCCTTGAAGCTGAAGAGCTGGCCCTCGATTTCGTCGCCCGACTTGGTCGTGTAGAGCTCGAGCGGCTCCAGAACCGGCGCGTCGTATTCTTCGAACCCAAAACGGGTCGCCGCCCGGCGCCAATTGCCAAAAATATGCTGACGGCGGGAAAAATCCTCCGGGTAGAAGTCCCGGAAGCCTGGGAGAGACTGAAAACCAGCCATGCCTGACGACCGGCGGCTTAGTCAGCCGAAGCCGGCGGCGGCGGATTGCTACGCAATTTCTCGAGGCTCAGCTGCTTGATCTTCTGCTTGAGAATCTTGCCCGACTTGAACTTCACGACGGCCCGCTCCGGGATAACGACTTCCGTTTCCGGCTTGTTCGGGTTGCGACCGACGCGCGCCTTGCGCACCTGAACCTCGAGCACGCCGAAGTTGCGGAGCTCGACGTTGCGGCCGGCAGCCAGCGCATCCATCACAATATCAAGGGTCATCTGGACCGTATCTTGGATTTGCTTCTGCGGAAACCCGGTCTTCTCGTAGATTTCCAGAACGATTTCGCGTTTGGTGAGGTTGGTCGACATGGCAGGCGGGGGTTAAAATTTTGGTGCTGTAGGCTTTCGGCCACAAATAATTCACTACCCAGTGCTTGCGTCAACCGCAAAGCCACACACAGCTTTAGGCCCTCCAATGCCCGATCCGAAGGCCGTAAACTCCATGTTTGCCCGCATCGCGGGACGCTATGATCTAGCCAATCACTTACTTAGCGGTGGTGTGGACTTTTGGTGGCGCCAATGGCTGGTCCGCGCGGTTCGCGATAAGCACCCCTTGGATGTGCTGGATCTTGCTACCGGCAGCGGAGATGTGGCTTTTTCATTGGCCGATGGATTGCCGCCGGGAGTGCGAATAACCGGGATGGATTTTTGCCAGCCGATGCTCGACGAAGCGGTCGTAAAAAAGGCCGCCAGTCCACGCTGGCTGGGCATCGAATTCAAGCAGGGTGACGGACTCGCGCTTCCCCTGCCTGATCGTTCTTTCGACGCGCTGACCATCAGCTTTGGCCTGCGAAACATGGCCGACCGCCACCGGGCCCTGTCCGAAATGCGCCGGGTGCTGCGCCCCGGCGGACGGCTCTATGTGCTGGAATTCTCGCAACCCGCGCTTTGGTTCAGGCCCTTTTATTACGGTTATCTCAAGTTCGTGCTGCCGCTCGTCGCCGGCATCGTCACCGGCGACCGTTCCGCCTACGAATACCTCTGCGGCTCGATTGAAAAATTTCCCGATCGCGCCGGCATGACCGGGGAAATTCGCCGCGCCGGATTCAGTTCCGTGCGCGCCACGCCGTTCACCTTCGGCATTGTCGCGCTGCACGAAGCGACGGCCTGATTGGCAACCGACTGGATCCTTCGTTTCGCCCAGGATGAAACGCGCTGAAGCGGGTTTCAGTTGAAGGACTTCCCGCAGCCGCAGGTGCTCTGTGCGTTCGGATTGCGGATCTCGAAGCCTTTTCCCTGCAGGCCGTCGTCGAAATCGATGCTCGTGCCATCGAGGTAGGCGTGGCTCGCCGGGTCGACGAGCACCTGGACACCTTCCGTCTCGAACGTCTGGTCGTCCGCCTTCGGCAGGTCAAACGACATGCCGTATTGGAAACCGGAGCAACCGCCGCCCTCGACGAATACGCGGAGCTTCTTCTGTCCGTCGCCTTGTGCAGCCTGCATGCTCTGCACCTGGCGGGCGGCGCGGGATGTGAGGGTGATCATGCGACGCAAACTAGGTCCGACTTGGGTCCTGTCAACCCGCCCACTTCCGCGTGAAATCAAGCGTGAAGCAGGAAGCGTGCAATATTCGATCAGAGTTCTTGCCAGAGTCTGCGGCGGCGGCTTTTCTCGATCCCGTGCCAACGACCGCCCTCAAGCACATCTTCAACGAATTACAATACGAGCTGACCCGCAAACTGGCGGAAGGCGGCATGGGATTGGTCTACGAAGCGGTCCAAAAAGGATCCGGTAATTTCCGCAAAGTCGTGGCCATCAAATTGATTCGCGAGGAATACTCCAGCATCCCCGAATTCCAGAAGAATTTCATCGGCGAGGCCCGCCTCGTGGCCGACCTCATCCACACGAACATCGTCCAGACCTACCACCTCGGCCAGACCGGCGGGCAGTATTTCATGACGATGGAGTTCGTCCGCGGTGTAAATCTCGAGCAATTCATCGAACGCCATGCCGAACTCGGCCGCCAGGTGCCCGTCGACATGGCGGTGTTCATCGCTTCCCGCGTCTGCCGCGGCCTCAGCTACGCCCACAACAAACGCGACACGGAAGGCCGCCTGCTCGGCATCGTCCATCGCGACGTCAACCCGAAGAACGTCATGCTCGCCATCGAAGGCGACGTGAAGCTCACCGACTTCGGCATCGCGAAGGCCCTCGACCTGATGTACAACGAGGAGGGCAAGGTGATCCCCGGCAAGGACGAGTACCTTTCCACCGAGGGCGCCAGCTATGCCGTGACCGACGGCCGCTCGGACCTTTTCTCCCTCGGCATCGTCCTCACGGAAATCCTGCTCGGCCGGAATATTTTCCGCGGCTCCAGCCGCCTCGAATCGCGGCGCAACATCCTCACGATGCCGCTGCCGAAGTTCAACAGCCTGCGCTCCGACGTCGACGCCAAGCTCGAGGTCATCCTCCAGAAGGCGCTGCAGCGCGACCGCGACAAGCGCTACCAGTCCGCCTACGAGATGCTGACCGATCTCGAGATGTACCTTTACAGCGACCGCTACGGTCCCACCAACGAGAAGCTGGCTGTTTACCTCGCAGAAATCTTCCCGCCGGAAAAACCGGGCACGACCCCGTCGATTCCCGGCTCTTTCCAGCCCAGTCCCTAACAGAGGTCGCTCGCGCATCCCATGAGCGGCCCCGGACTCAACCAGAGTTTCCAGCAGCGGCAGACGCAGCAGCTCATGCTGGCGCCGCAGATGCGGCAGTCGCTCAAGATCCTGCAGGTCGCCGCCCTGGACCTGCGCGCCACCATCCAGGAGGAACTCCAGGCCAACCCGGCGCTCGAGGAGATGCCGATGGACGACGTCAGCCTCGAAAAGACGGCCACCAGCGGCGACGAGAAATCCGCGCCCGACGACGATCCGCGCGAGGAGATGGATTTCTCCAAGGACCAGCAGATGCTCGAGCGCATCGGCCAGGACTGGCGCGACCACATGTCCGACACGGGCGGCGTCCGCCAGACCACGAGCGAGGAGGAGGAGCGCCGCCAGCATTTCTACGATTCGCTCACGACCGAGACCTCGCTGCAGCAGCACCTCATGCAGCAGGCGGAGCTCGCCGGCACCTCCGAGAAGGTCCTCGAGGCGCTGCGGTACCTCATCGGCAGCCTCGACGACCGCGGCTACCTGACCTCCACCCTCTCCGATCTCGCCCTGCTGACGAGCCTGCCGCTGCAGACGATGCAGGAAGCCGCCGCCGTGCTGAAAAGCTTCGATCCCCCGGGCATCGGCGCGGAAAACCTCGGCGAGTGCCTCCTGATCCAGCTCAACCACCAGGGTCGCGGCAAATCCGTCGCCGCGCGCATCGTGCGCGACCACTTCGAGCTGCTGGTCCGCCGCCGCATTCCCGACCTGTCGCGCAAGATGGGCCTCGCACCGGAGATCATCCAGGAGGCGATCGAGATCATCGGCACGCTCGACCCGGCGCCCGGCCGGCGCTTCGCCGACGACTCCAACCGCGTCGTCGTGCCCGATGTCACCGTCGAGAAGGACAACGGCGAGTGGCAGATCATCCTCAACCAGGATTACATCCCGCGCCTCCGCCTCAGCGGCACCTACAAGGACCTGATCGCGAAGGGCAAGCTGTCCAAGCAGGAGAGCGATTACCTCCGGGAGAAGCTGCGCTCCGGCAAGTTCATCATCAACGCCATCGAGCAGCGCCAGCGCACGATCGAGCGCATCACTCGCGAGATCCTCAAGCACCAGCACGAGTTCTTCGAGGAAGGCGTCTCGAAGCTGAAGCCGCTCACGATGACCCAGATTGCGGACATCATCGGCGTGCACGAAACGACGGTCAGCCGCGCACTGGCCAACAAGTACATCAAGACGCCGCACGGCGTCTTCGAAATGAAGTTTTTCTTCACCTCCGGCTACCAGTCCGAGGCCGGCGCCTCCGTCGCCAACACCAGCGTGAAGGAGATGATCGCCGACATCATCGCCGGCGAGGATCCCGGCCAGCCGCGCAGCGACCAGGAAATCGTCGGCTTGCTGCAGGAAAAGGGCCTCAAGATCGCCCGCCGCACCGTCGCGAAATACCGCGAGGAACTGGGCCTGCTGCCAAGCAACCTGCGGCGGCGGTACGACTGACCATCCCGCGCACGAATGCGGCGGGGCCGGATTATTTCTGCGCGCCGACCGCCTGGTCGTGCAGCTTGGCCGCCTCCATCACCGTCTTCACCAGTTCCGGCAGGGAAACCGGCTTGAGCAAATAGCGGTAGAGCGCGGCCTCATTCACGCTGCGCAGCAGCATTTCCGGCTTCATGTAACCGGTCACGAGCACGCGCTGCATGTCGGGATATTCCTCGCGGGCGTCGACCAGGAAGCTGAGCCCGTTGCCGCCCGGCATCAGGTGATCCGAAACGACCACCTTGAAGGCGCGCTTGTGCAGAATGAAGCCGGCTTCCTTGGCGCTGGTGGCCACCGCCACATCGAAATACGGCGAAAGCGACTCGGCGTAGAGATCCAGCAAAGGCTTTTCATCATCCACCAACAGCACAGCGCCCAGCTTGGCTTTGGCTGCGTCGGCGGAGTCGGTCGGAGCGGTCATCACGGAAAAGGGTGCTGCGCCTCATCGCGTTGGCAAACCCAAATCCTTGGTGAAACAACCTCATTAACCATGCGGAGTTGCACGATGATTGCTTGCCACGCTGGCCGGGCTTTTTTTGAGTAGCGGGGCATGGAAAAAATCGATTTTCACGCGGCGGCACGTGCCGGTTCGCTGGGGCAGCTGCCCCCGGACGTGCTTACCGCGGAAAATCTGACCAAGGGCAATTCGTCGGGCAACACCCCCCTCCATTTGGCCGCGAAATACGGCAAACTCAGCCAGGTTCCGGCCGGCTTGCTCACGCCGGCATTGCTGCTGATCAAGAACGACGCCGGTTACACCCCGCTGCACCTTGCCGCCCGCGAGGGCACCCTGGCGGAGTTTCCGTCCGCGCTGCTGACCCGCGAATACCTGCTGACCCGTTCCAACAGCGGGCTCACCCCGCTCCACCAGGCCGCCGCGGCCGGCACGCTCGACCAGCTTCCCGCCGGCCTGCTCACCATCGACCTCGTGCTCACGAAAAGCGACACCGGCAACACCCTCCTCCACGAGGCTGCCGAGAACGGCGCGCTCGACCGTTTTCCCGCGCAGTTCATCACGCCCGCCACGCTCACCTCGACCAACATCAGCGGCGAGACCGCGCTCCACACCGCGGCGCTCAACGGCCACCTCGACCAGATTCCGCGTGAGTTTCTCACCGCCGCCAACCTGCTGCTGAAGACGGCAAACCACGACACGTGCCTCCACGCCGCGGCGATTTCGGGCCACCTCGACCAGATCCCCGCCGAACTGCTCACTCACGACAACCTGGTACTCGCCAGCAAGTCGGGGCACACCCCGATCCACGCCGCCGCGGAATCCGGTTACCTGAAGCAGATCCCGACCGATCGCCTGACGCTGGACCTGCTCATCAGCCGCAACGATTTCGGCGACACGCCATTGCACGCCGCCGCCGTGGAAGGACACCTCAAGGACGTGCCGCTCGAGTTCCTCAATCGCGCCACGCTCACGATCAAGAACTACACCGGCGGCACCCCCATCGGGGCCGCCATTCACAACGGGCACGCCGACCAGCTGCCGCTCGAGTTCCGGCCGAAGCCGCCGACCCTGATCCAGAAGATCCTTTACCGGACCGGTTTCTCCCGGCCGCCTTACGCCTAGACAGTGGCGCCGGCTTATGCCACATCGGCGGCTGGTCTTTTTGCGCCAGCCACCACCCTTCTTTCCTTAATGAACACCAGCATCACCGCCATCACCGCCCGCGAGATCATCGATTCCCGCGGCAATCCAACCGTCGAGGCCGATGTCCGCCTCGCCTCCGGCCACTTCGGCCGCGCCGCCGTGCCCTCGGGCGCGTCCACTGGCGAGCACGAGGCCATCGAGCTCCGTGACGGTGACAAGACCCGCTACCTCGGCAAGGGCACCCTCAAGGCGGTCGGCAACGTGAAGTCCAAGATCGCCCCGGCGCTCCTCGGCTTCGATGCCTTCGACCAGGTCGGCATCGACCGCGCGATGCTCAAGCTCGACGGCACCTCCACCAAGGCGAAGCTCGGCGCCAACGCCATCCTCGCCGTCTCCATGGCCGTCGCCAAGGCCGCCGCCGCCGCGTCGAACCAGCCCCTCTACAAATACCTCGGCGGCCCGAACGCCAAGGTCCTCCCTGTGCCGCTCATGAACATCATGAACGGCGGCGCCCACTCGGACGCCCCGATCGACTTCCAGGAGTTCATGATCGTCCCGAAGAACTTCACGACGTTCTCCGAGGCCCTCCGCGCCGGCGCCGAGGTGTTCCACTCGCTCAAGAAGGTCCTCAAGTCGAAGGGCCTCCAGACCGCGGTCGGCGACGAGGGCGGCTTCGCCCCGAACCTCGCCTCCACCACCGATGCGCTCGACGCCATCGCCGAGGCCGTGAAGGGCGCGGGCTACAAGCTGGGCAAGGACATCTTCCTCGCGCTCGACGTCGCCTCCTCCGAATTCTACGTGAAGGAGAAGAAGACCTACGTCTTCAAGAAGTCCTCCGGCCAGTCCTTCACCGGCGACCAGTTCGTTGCCTACTACAAGGACCTCGTCGCCAAGTACCCGATCGTCTCGATCGAGGACGGCTGCGCCGAGGGCGACTGGACGACCTGGAAGAAGCTCACCGACGCCATCGGCGACAAGGTGCAGCTCGTCGGCGACGATCTCTTCGTCACCAACGTCGAGTTCCTCAAGAAGGGCATCGAGACCGGCACCGCCAACTCGATCCTCGTCAAGGTGAACCAGATCGGCTCCCTCACCGAGACCTTCGATGCCATCGAGCTCGCCCAGAAGAACAAGTACACGACCATCATCTCGCACCGCTCGGGCGAGACCGAGGACGTGACGATCGCCGACATCGCCGTCGCGACGAACGCCGGCCAGATCAAGACCGGCTCCGCTTCCCGCACCGACCGCGTCGCCAAGTACAACCAGCTCCTCCGCATCGAGGAGGAGCTCGGCGCCAGCGCGATCTACGGCGGCACCCTCTGAGAATTGCGCAGCTGCCTGACCCCGACAGCTCCGTAAGAACACACACCAAGGAAGGCCGGACGTCACCCGACGCCCGGCCTTTTCTTTTTGCAACATTCGCCGGCTTCCAGCGTCTACTTGCACGTTCCAGCCAACCGCACACACTGCCTCCCGTGAACGCCTCCCTGCTCCGCCACCTTCTTCCGCTCCTGCTTTGCCTCGCCCTCGGCCCCGGCCTGCGCGCGGCCGACGACAAGGCGGCGCCCGCCCCGGCGCCTGCGGCCAAACCCGCCGCCGACCCGGCCAAGCCCCATGTGGAGGGCAGCGTGGAACTGCCCGTGATGAAGGTCACGCCCCAGCGCCTCAAGCAGCTGGAAAAGGAGATCAAGCGCCTCGACAAAATGATCTCCCGCGAGAGCAAGAACATCAAGTCCACCGACCTGAACCAGGCCCTGAACAACGAGAAGCTCTCCAAGGCCGCCGCCATCTTCGGCGGCAATTCCGCCGACCATCTTTCCGCCGTCGCCGCCAGCCGCGTGGGCCTGATGGAACGCGAACGCGAGATCCTCGAGGAAATGAAGCGCCCGCTCTCGGCCGACGACCTCGCCCTGCTCCAGGCCGAGCTCGACCAGACGCGCGAGACCCGCCGCAACCTCGACGACGCCGCGAAGCAGCGGTAGCCTCTGGAGGGTCCGCGTCCCTGCGGTCCGGTCCTGGGCGAGTGAACATTCCCGACCCGCGGGGACGCGGGCCCTCCATCACTCCACCCGCAGGATATATCCGCGCAGGTATTCGCTCTCCGGCATCGTCACCAGCACCGGATGGTCCGGCGGCTGGTGGCAGAACTCGAGGATGTGCACGCGGCGCTTCGCATCGGCCGCCGCCTCCGCCACGACCTCGCGCAGCTGCACGTCCTGCATGTGGTGCGAGCAGGTGTAGGTCGCGAGCACCCCGCCGGGCGCCAGCGATTTCATTGCGCGCAAATTGAGCTCCTTGTAGCCGCGCAGCGCGCCCTCGAGCGCCGACTTCGATTTCGCAAACGGCGGCGGATCGAGGATGACCAGGTCCCACGCCGGCGCCGCGTCGCGCTGGGCGGTGAACCAATCGAACACGTTCACGCCCTGAAAATTGGCCGTCACCTTGTTGCGCTCGGCGTTCTTCTTCGCCTGCGAGATCGCATCGAACGCACTGTCGAGGCCGAGCACGCCCGCCGCCCCCGCCCGCGCGGCATGCAGCGCAAACGAACCCTGGTTGCAGAAGGCGTCGAGCACCCGCTTGCCCTTCGCGTATTTCGCCACGACGGCATGTTGCTCACGCTGGTCGAGGTAGAACCCGGTCTTCTGCCCGTTCTGCAGGTCGAGCCAGTAATCGAAGCCGTCGATCGTGACCCAGCGCGGCGCGACCGGCTGGCCGGAACGCGTGTGCACCTCCACCGGCAGGCCCTCGAGCTTCCGGATGTTCGCGTCGTTGCGGAAAATGATCTCCTTCGCCCCGGTCAGCTTCGCCAGCAGGTCGCCGATCACGGCGCTCCGTTTTTCCATCGCCAGGGTCTGGATCTGCGCGACCAGCGTGTCACCGAACTGGTCCACCACGACGCCCGGAAGGTCGTCGGATTCGCTCCACACGAGCCGCTTGAATTCACCCATCCCCGGGCGGCGGGCGATCGCGCGCTCCAGCGTGGCCTGCAGGTGGGCCTCGTCGAGCGCCACCCGGTCGCGGCTCAGGCGGCGCCAGACGATCTGCGACTTGGAATTGTAGATCCCGGTGCCAAGCAGGCGTCCGGTGCGGTCGCGGCACTCCACCACCTCGCCGTCATGCTCCGCCGGGAGCAGGGCTTCGCATTCGTTGCCGAAGACCCACGGATGGCCGCCCAGGACCCGCGCGCTGGCGGCGTTGGCTTTGAGTTTGAGGGAGGGAGAGGCTTGCACAGGCGGGGCATCATTGCGGCCCGCCGTCCGCACAGAAGCAAAAAATGCCCGCCACCGGGATTAACCGGCGGGCGGGCATGGGGAAAGCGGGCGGATCAGGCCGCGTGGCCGAACGGCTCGGCGCTGTGCGTTTCCGGCAGATCAGCGGCGGTCATGGGCACGAACGCTTCGCGACCGGTGTGGAAACCCGTGCTGTCCTGAAAACCCTCGGGCGACTGGCGCGAGGAAACCAGGAAAAACGCCAGGCCGACGAGCTGAGTGACGCCAGCAACAACCAGAAGAATGGTCCAGAGGTTCATGGTACCTAGTATCGACCGCTTCCGGCGATACTTGAACCCGTTTTTGCGCAAAGCCTCGTAAAATGGGAAAGCGCCCGGTCATTCCCTAGGAATATCTCCGATCAATCGGCGTCCAAAGCGCCGACTTTACCGGATATTCATCAACTTCACCGTCACCGCACGCCTTGCGCCGCCGGCGGCAGCGTCTTGAAGAACGCCCAGAGGGCCTTCAGTTCGACGTCGTCCATGCCGGCAAAGCCCCGCGGCATGACCGGGTTCAGCATCGTGCCGTCGGGCCGCTTGGCGGTCCGGATGGTGTTCATGAAATCCTGTTCCGTCCATTTCGTGAGGCGGCTTTCCGGATGCGTCGTCAGGTTGGCCGCCATCGGCCAGTCCGGCGGCCCGATCTCGATCTTGCCGCCCGAATAATTCGCGCCGTGGCAACCCGTGCAGCCGGCTGCGAGATACCGGCCATATTCCGGCGTCGGGCCCTTCGCGATGCTGGCCGGCGGGGCGACTTGCGCATGAACGAGCCCCTCGGCCGCGATCATCTTCTGCGGCGCGGTTGTCAGCAGGATCTGGGAAATCGGGCCATAGGCCGTCGGCACGCGTTCCCGATCCACGGCGGGCACGGTCTTCAGGAAGGCGATCAGCGCGCCAAGGTCCTCGTCGGTCAGCTTGGAATACTCCTCCGACGGCATGATGAACAGGCCGCGGCCGTCGGCGCCCACGCCGTGGCGGATGGCGCGCACCCAGTCCTCGTCCGTGAAGGCCGCGATGTTGCCGCCCTTGCCCTTGGTCAGGTTCGGCGCGAACAGCCGTCCCATGGCGCCATCCTCCACCACCTTGGCGCCCGCGTAGTCGCGGCCATGGCAGTCGATGCACCCGCGCGTCTCCGCGATGTGCCGGCCGTGGGCGATCGCCGCCGCATCGCCCGGGATGGCGACGGGGCGCACGTTCACCACGTAGGTCTTGGCGAGGGCCGCCTGGCTGCGGTTCTTGAAGAAAAAGCCGAGCGCAAAAACGATGAGGAGCAGCGTGCCGAAAATGATGCCGATGATCTTGAGGAACTTCTTCATGAGGTGCAGGGAGGCCGTGAAAACACCCGAATCCCGCGCCGGTTTCAATCGCGATATGGCGGATTATCGCTCCCAGTGGAGCGGCCATCCGCGTCCCGGTTTCGCTCTTGCCGAAACCGAACCGGCTCCGTTTCCTGACCAGCTTCCCTCTTTCCATCCGCCCGCCGTCCTCCTTCCCTGTCCTCCGCAATGTCCCCCGCCCAGGAAATCGCCCGCCGCCGCACCTTCGCGATCATCTCGCACCCTGACGCGGGCAAGACGACGCTGACCGAGAAGTTCCTGCTCTACGGCAACGCCATCCACCTCGCCGGCGCCGTGAAGGACCGCAAGAACCAGCGCGCCACCGCCTCCGACTGGATGGAACTCGAGAAGCAGCGCGGCATTTCGATCAGTTCGACCGTCCTGCAGTTCGATTTCGCCGGCTGTGCGGTCAACCTGCTCGACACCCCCGGCCACAAGGACTTCTCCGAGGACACCTACCGCGTGCTCACCGCGGTCGACGCCGCCCTGATGGTGATCGACGCCGCCAAGGGCGTGGAAACCCAGACCCGCAAGCTGTTCGAGGTCTGCCGCCGCCGCGGCGTGCCGATCTTCACGTTCATGAACAAGTGCGACCGGCCGACGCGCAACCCGCTCGACCTGCTCGACGAACTCGAGAGCGTGCTTGGCCTGCAATCCTCGCCGCTGATCTGGCCGCTGGGCAACGGCCCGTCGTTCAAGGGTGTATTCGACCGCCGGACCAAGCAGGTGCACCTCTTCGAGCGCGTGCCCGGCGGCAAGTTCCAGGCGCCGGTCAACGTCACCTCGCTCGATGACCCGGCTGTGCGCGCCAAGCTCGACGACGACACCTACCGCGACGTGAAGGAGCAGCTCGAGATGCTCGACGGCGCCGGCCATCCGTTCGACCTGGACGCCGTGCAGCACGGCAGGCAGACGCCCGTGTATTTCGGCTCCGCCGTGAACAATTTCGGCATCGAACTCCTCCTGAACGGATTCCTGCAGGACTCCGTGCCCCCCGCCCCCCGCCAGTCCGTCAGCGTGACCGTCCCCGGCGCGCCGCAACCGACCACCGAGCGGATCGTGCCCGTCGAGGACCCGAAGTTCTCGGGCTTCATCTTCAAGATCCAGGCGAACATGGACGCGAAGCATCGCGACCGCATCGCGTTCCTGCGCGTGTGCTCGGGCAAGTTCGAGCGCGACATGGTCGTCACCCACCAGCGCACCGGCAAGCAGGTCCGCCTCTCCTCCTCGCACAAGCTCTTCGGCCGCGAACGCGAAACCGTCGACGAGGCGTGGCCGGGCGACGTCATCGGCCTCGTCGGCCACAGCGAGTTCGGCATCGGTGACACGCTCACCACCGACCGCGGCATCTATTACGACGAGATCCCGCGCTTCCCGTCGGAAGTATTCACTTACATCACGAACCCGAACACCGGCGACGCGAAGAAATACCGCGCCGGCCTCGAGCAGCTGCTGCAGGAGGGCGTCGTCCAGTCCTTCTCCGCCAAGAACGCCCCGCCCGGCGCCACGCTCCTGGCCGCGGTCGGCCCGCTGCAGTTCGAAGTGGTGCAGTGGCGCCTGCAGAGCGAGTACGGCGCCGAGTCCCGCCTGACCCCGACCCCGTGGACCGTGTTGCGCTGGCTGTCCAAGGCCGACGGCTCGCCCGTCAGCCTCACGAAGGGCGATTTCGATTATACGCGTCTCATCGTCGCCACCGGCGTCAGTTTCGGCACGGACAAGTTCGAGCATCCCGTCGTGCTCTTCCCCAACGACTGGACGATGCGGTATTTCTCCGAGAAGAACCCGGAGCTGAAGTTGCACGAACTGCCGCTGGAACAGGTGCGTTAAAATCCCCGCGGGATAATTTTCAGAAAAGCCCGCCGGGGTAGACCGCGGCGAAATCCCGAAAGGATTCGCCACAAAAACACTACTTTCCCTAGGGAATCTTCCCTTTCTCCCGTCACTTGCCATCGGGAAAGGGTATTCTTTTCCTCCGCGGATGCGACGCGCCGCGATGAGTGAAAAACAGGTCAGCCGGGCCCTGCTCGGCCTGCTGTTGTCGCTTGCGCTCGCACCCGCCGGGAACGCAGCGACCGCGCGCGTTACCCAGCTCGAAACGGAAATCGCCCGCGCGAAGCCGGCGGATCGCTCCGAGCTGCTCGTGCAGCTGTCGGCCGAAATCGAAGCCGACGACACAAACCGCGCCTGGGACTATGCGCAGCAGGCGCGACGCGAGGCGACCATCCAGGCAGACACCATTCGCGCCGACACGCGGATTGCATCCATCCAGCGGCGGCGTGGCGCTTACCCTGACGCCCTCGCGCTCGCCCAATCGGCCCTCGCACGCGCGACGGCACTGGGCGACAAACGCCTGCGCGCGGAGGCCATGCTCATCGTTGCCAACGTCCACGACAGCCTTGCCGAGTTTCCCGCCGCGCTCGACCTCTTCCGCGCGCTTGTCCCGCTGGCCGAGGAAATCGGTGACTCGCGCTTTCTCGGCCGCGTGTACAACGCCTTGGGCGTGACCTATGTCGACTCCAGCCAGCCCGACCGCTCGCGCCAGTCCTACGAAGCCGGGCTAGAGTATGCCCGGCAGGCCGGCGACCAGCGGATGGTGGCCGGATTCCTGAACAACCTCGGCAACCTCGCAATGGACGCGGGCGACGCCCCGCGCGCCCGCGACTTCCACGAGCGCGCGCTGGCTCTTCGCGAAGCGACCGGGGGCGATGCCCGTGGCATCGCCGACTCGAATCAAAACCTGGCCGAGGTCGCCATCCTGGAAAAGGACCCCGCCCGCGCGCTGCCTTATCTCGACCGCGCCATCGCCCTGCACACTTCGCTGGGACTCAAGCGCAACCTGACCAACGCCCAGGTCGCCTACGCGACCGCCCTCCGGCTCCTCGGCCGGCTTGACGAGGTTCCGCCGCACCTGGAAATCGCGCAACGCTACGCCGACGAGCTCGCGAGCCAGACGATACAGGCGCGCGTCCATCGCGCCTACGCGCTTTATCATGAGGCCCGGGGCGACTTCCATGCCGCCCTCGATTCCGAACGCAAGTATGCCAGCGCAACCGATGCGGCGATCGGCGAGCGCTCGCGCCAGCGCCTGGATTCGCTGCAGGCCCGTTATGATGCGGAGCGCCGGCAACACGAAATCGACGTGCTCCGCCGCGACCAGCGGCTCCAGCAGGCCGAACTCACCACCTTCCGCTGGCAGCGCTACAGCCTGGTCGTGGTCCTGCTCGGCGTGCTCGCCCTGGGCGTCGCCGTTCTCAGCCGGCACCGGCTCAAGCGCCGCACCGAGGAACGCATCCTCGCCGAAACCCGCGCCGGCCGCGCAGCCGCGGAGGCCGCGCACGCCCTCAAGACCCGCTTGCTGCACATCACGTCCCACGACATCCGCGGGCCGCTGACGAACGTCCTGCACGTCACCGATGAGCTGCGGGGGGAACTGCCCGGCGGCCAAACCGATGACCGGCTCGCGATCATCAAGCACGAGGCCGAGAACGTTCTCAGCCTGACCCAGGAAATCCTCGACTCCGCCGCCAGCGAAAAAGGCGGCCTCGCCATCGATCCCGCGCCGGCCGATCTGGCCGAGATTGTCCGTGAGGTCGTCGCCCGCCTGCAGTGGCGCGCGGGGCTGAAGCAGCAAGAGATCGAATTTGTCGCCGGCGCCCGGGACGACGGTGTGCTCATCGGCGATGCCCGCCGCCTGCAGCAGGTGGTGGGCAATCTTGTCGACAACGCGTTGAAATATTCCCCCCCGCGCAAGCTGGTCCGGCTGCAGCTTGACCGCACGGAGGAAGCCGTGCGGTTCAGCGTCACCGACGAAGGCCCCGGCATCAGCCCCGAAGACCAGGCTCGCCTGTTCGTGCCCTTCGCCCGCCTGCACAACCGTCCCGGCGGTGGCGAATCGTCCCACGGCCTCGGACTCTCCATCGCACACGAGCTTGTCCGCCTGCACGGCGGACGTCTGACGGTCATCTCCGCAGCCGGCCGCGGCTCCACGTTCATCATGGAGATCCCCATCCGGAAGTTCGCCGATTCGCCGGTCCCCGATCCGGCCCGTTCGCGCTGAGTTCAGCCGGCAGGCTGCATCAGTCCGCACGCCACCAGGCCGACATCGTCGGCAAAAGCCCGGCCGCCGGGAAAGTCGGCGGCCGCCTGTTTGATGGCGGGCAGCGCCTCAGACAATCCCCCGGCCGGCCGGCAAACGGCGGATTCAACCAACCACCAAGCGGTCATTCGCAACATTCCTTTTCGCGCCACGCGCGTCGGTGGCAGATTTGAAACCAAGGTTGAATCCGGCCCAGGGAATGCTTGTGTCCTAAGCACACCCAACTGACCGGCCGCCTCTTCGGCGCGTCGTGACCTCCCATGTTTTTTCGCAGCCTGACGGCATCGCTTTGTTTTCTCGTCTCGGCCGGGCTTGCCCACGCCACCGACTTTCCCTGGCGCGACCACGGCATCATCAGCTTTGACGTGCCCGCGGGCTGGAAACTCGAAGGCCAGCCGGCCGGCGATGCCGGCTACGCCTTCCGCAGCCTCCCGGGCTCGTCCGTGCCGGCCATGCTGCAGATCACGCTCGTCGCCACCCCGCCCAACAAGCCGGTGCTCGCGGGCGACCTGGCGGAGCGCCTCCAGTCCAGCCTCGAACCCTACATTGCGCAGTCCGTCGAAAAGGAATTCCGTCCCGTCGCATTGAGATCGCGCCAGGGCAAGGGCTGCTACGCCGAGCTCACCGATGCCGCATTGGTCGGCAAGCCGCCGGTCGCCGGCGACTATAAGGTCATGCGCAGCGCCCTGGTGGCGCTCGACCGGCAGACCATCGCCATCGCCACGATGCAGTTTGACGACCCCGCCACCGATGAGGCCGGCGAGATGCTCGCCATCGTCGGAAGCATGCGTTTTGTCCGCCGCGAATCGGCCGGGAAATAGGCCGCGCTCCGGCCGGGGAGCCGCTGTCTTGCCTTTGCCCTCACGCCCGGTTGATTCGAGCCCATGAAAATTCTCCCCCGTTTCGCCCTGTTCGCGTTCGCCGCCGCCGCGGCGATCCCGCGGCTCGCCGCCGACGAAACCGCCCCGCCGCTGCTCGCCATCAAGGCCGCGCATCTCGTCGATCCCGCCTCCGGCACCGTCCTGCAGGCGCAGGTCATCATCGTCGAGGGCGACAAGGTCAAGGCCGTCGGCCCCGTCGCGGGCACCGCCATTCCCGCCGGGGCGAAGGTCATCGACCTGGGCGACGCCACCGTGCTGCCGGGCCTGATCGACTGCCACACGCATGTCACCAGCCAGCCGGAGAATTTCTACGAGGACCTGTTCCGCAAGTCGCCGATCGACGAGGCCACCCTCTCCCACGTCTACGCGCGCCGCACGCTGCTCGCGGGCTTCACCACGATCCGCAACGTCGGCGCCGGCAACTACGTCGACTTCGCGCTGCGCAACGCGATCAACGCCGGCAAGATCCCCGGCCCGCGCATGCTGGCCAGCGGCCCGGCCCTGAGCGCCACCGGCGGACACGGCGACCTCAACGGCATGTCGCCGTACCTGCGTTTCGAGGGTGACATCAATGGCGTCGCGGACGGCGTCGACGCGATCCGCAGGAAGGTCCGCGAAAATATCAAGTACGGCGCCGACGTCATCAAGATCCTGGCCACGGCCGGCGTGCTGTCGGAGGAGGAATCCGTGGGCGGGCCGCAGTATTCGCTCGAGGAAATGAAGGCGGCGGTCGACGAGGCCGCCATGTGGGGTCGCAAGGTGGCCGCCCACGCCCACGGCACGGAGGGCATCAAGCGCGCAATCATCGCGGGCGTCGCCTCCGTCGAGCATGCCAGTTTCATCGACGACGAGGGCATCGCCCTTGCCAAGCAGCACGGCACCTACCTCGTGCCCGACATCTACAACGACGACTACATCCTCGCGGAGTACTCGCGCATGGGCTATCCCGACAAGATCATCGCCAAGGAAAAGCTCGTAGGCCGCACGCAGCGCGAGAACTTCACCAAGGCCGTGAAAGCCGGCGCCAAGATCGCCTACGGCACCGACTCCGGGGTCTATCCGCACGGTTGGAACGGCAAGCAGTTCCGCCACATGGTCAAGTGGGGCATGACGCCGATGCAAGCCATCCAGAGCGCGACGACCAGCGCCGCCGACCTGCTCGGCTGGAAGGACCGCGTCGGCGTGATCGCACCCGGCCATTTCGCGGACCTCGTCGCCGTGAAGGGCGACCCGCTGGCGGACATCACGATCCTCGAGAAGGTTTCCTTCGTCATGAAGGGCGGCGACATCTATCGCAACGAGCTCACCGGCGACCCGGTCAAGCCGTTCGACTGAAATCCCATGAAGCGCCGTCCCGGCGAATCGGTTTCGCTGCGCAAGCCCCACCGCCACGAGTGGCTGTGGGAGCCGCTCGCCGGCGAGGCGACGTTCGTGCTGCGCTCCATGTTCGGCGCGAAGGCCGTCTATCTCGACGGCAAGATCTGCCTCTGCTTCACCGCCGGGGAGGAGCCGTGGCGCGGCGTGCTCGTCTGCACGGCGCGCGAGCACCAGCCCGCCCTGCAGGCCGAGTTTCCCGAGCTCACCCCGCACCCGATCCTGCCCAAGTGGCTTTACCTGCCCGAGGCGGCGGATCGTTTCGAGACCGTCGCGACCAAGCTCGTGCAATTGGTGCGTCAGCGTGATTCCCGCCTGGGTGTCGTGCCCAAGCCGCGCAAGCGGCGCGCGAAGCGATAAATGGAGGCGGGACTAGCAGTCCCGCATTGTACGCGTTTCGCCGCTGATGCTTCGCGGGACTGCTAGTCCCGCCTCCAGCAAGCCAATCGAGCCTCAGGGCAGGTGGCCGCCGAGCTTGCCGTCGTCGTGCCGGTCGCTGTTGCTGTTCGAACTGCTGCTGGACGGCGGGCGCGACTCGCTTTGCATCCGCGGCGGCGGCGCGTAGGAGCGGTTTTCGTTCCGCGCCTCGGCCCGCGGCGGACTGGGCGGCCGGGGCGCGTTGTAGGCGTGGCCCGTGTTCTCGTTGCGACCGCGCCATTGCTGGCGATCCGGATTGTTCGGGCGCGAACTCACGGGAGCGGTTTCGGGCCGGCCGGGCACGCCGCGATTGCGGCTGACCTGCTCCGGGTGCGGCTGGTTGGATGGCGCAATGCGATCCGGCGTGTGGCGACGGGGATTCTCCGGGCGCGGCGGTGGCGTCCCGGTTATTCCGACCGGCGGCTGGTCGGGTTTGTGGTTGTGGTCATGGTCGTGGTCGCCCGGGCGATGATGATCATGGTCGCGATCCCAGCGGCGATGATCGTGACGTGGATAGTAATAACGCCGTCCGTAAAACGGATCGTCGTAATACTGGAACGAAATGCGTCCGAAACCATCGTACCCGTACGGGTAGGTGTCGTATGAGTAGTAGGACGACGAATACGGATAATCATACGCCGGATAGCTCGAGGCGACATTCACGCGCGCGTCGCTGTACCGCGTGAAACGCACCACCACCCATTCCGGCGTGACGCCTTCGGCTTCCGGCGTGAGATAAACCTTCAGGTAATAGTCACCGGCCCCGGTCTCGCCCTGCTGGTCGAGATAGTGTGCAATGGTGCCGCGCAATTCGGCCATCTCCTTGTTGGTGAGAGGGCGGCGGGCGGAGGTTTCGACGACTTCAAAATCGTTGGCCGGTTCGATCCGCCGGGCCGTGCGATGGTCGGAGCTGACACAGCCGGCCATCAGGCCGGCGAGGCTGAACCCGAGAGCCAGCCGGAAAATGCGAGCGAAGGGTTTCATTGGGGTGTGGGGTGCGCTGGCTGGTAGGGACAGGATGTTCCGTCCCCAGTTCCCCGCCAAGCCCGATCGCGGAGATTTGGCGTGTATTTTCACCCCGCTTTCTGGCTACCTCGGGGCTCTTTCAACCCATGCCAGCCGACCTGCAAGCCGTTCGTAGCTATCTCCTGTCGCTTCAGGACTCCATTTGCAGCGCCTTGGAACGGGAAGATGGCGGAGCCCGGTTTCAGGAAGACCAATGGACGCGCGCCGAGGGCGGCGGAGGTCGTTCCCGCGTCCTGAGCGAAGGCGCGGTTTTCGAGAAGGCCGGTGTCGGCTTTTCCCATGTTTCGGGCGCATCCCTGCCCCCTTCCGCCACCGCCTCCCGGCCCGAGCTGGCCGGCAAACCGTTCCATGCCGTGGGCGTGTCGCTGGTCATCCATCCGCGCAATCCCTACGTGCCAACCAGCCACGCGAACGTCCGTTTCTTCATCGCGGGTGAAGGCGCTTCCGCCGTCTGGTGGTTCGGCGGCGGCTTCGACCTGACGCCCTATTACGGGTTCGAGGAGGACGCCGTCGCCTGGCACAAGACCGCCCGCAGCGCCGCCGGCGAACACTACCCGCGCTTCAAGCAGTGGTGCGACGACTACTTTTTCCTGAAGCACCGCAACGAGCCGCGCGGCGTGGGCGGAATCTTCTTCGACGACTTCAATGCGCCGGGTTTCGAGTCCAGCTTCGCGCTGATGCGCAGCATCGGCGATGCCTTCGTACCGGCGTACCTGCCCATCTTGCAGAAGCGCAAGGCCACGGCCTACGGCCAGCGCGAGCGCGACTTCCAGCTCTACCGCCGCGGGCGCTACGTGGAGTTCAACCTCGTGTGGGATCGCGGCACCCACTTCGGCCTGCAAAGCGGCGGCCGCACCGAATCGATCCTCATGTCGCTCCCGCCCCTCGTGGCGTGGAAGTACGACTGGAAACCCGAGCCCGGCAGTCCCGAGGCGCGCCTTTACGATGTCTTCCTCAAGCCAAGGAACTGGGCCAATGACTAGCCGCGAACGTTTTCTCGCCGCCTGCGCCTGCACGCCGCTCGACCGCCCGCCGGTCTGGGTGATGCGCCAGGCCGGCCGCTATCTGCCGGAATACCGCGCGCTCAAGGCCAAGTCGTCCTTCCTCGAGATGGTGCGCACGCCCGAGCTCGCCGCCGAGGTCACGCTGCAGCCGCTGCGCCGCTTCGCGCTCGATGCCGCCATCATCTTCTCGGACATCCTCGTGATCCCCGAGGCGCTCGGCCAGGGCTACAAGTTCCGCGAGGAGGGCGGCATCGCCATGGACTTCAAGCTCGAGAACCAGGCCCAGCTCGACCGCCTCAACGCCACCGGCGTCGCCGCCCGCCTGGACTACGTCGGCCAGGCCCTCGCCCGCGTGAAGGCCGAACTCAAGGGCGAGCGCGCGCTGCTCGGCTTCGCCGGTGCGCCGTGGACCCTCGCCACCTACATGATCGAGGGCGGCAGCTCCGAGGAATACGTCCGCATCAAGCAGCTCTTCTATACCAACCGCCCGTTCTTCAACGCGCTGATGGAAAAGATCACGGCGGCCGTCATCGACTACTGCCAGATGCAGATCCGCTCCGGCGCCGACGCCATCCAGCTCTTCGACTCGTGGGGCGGCATCATCGCCGGCCAGGACTACGAGGCCGCGTCCCTGCGCTGGATCCGCCAGATCATCGCCGCGCTGCCCCGGGATTTCCCGGTCATCCTCTACGCCAAGGGCGTGAACGCCCAGCTGACCGACCTCGCCTTCAGCGGCGCCCGCGTGCTCGGGCTCGACTGGACGGTCGACCTCGGCATCGCCCGCAAGCTCGTCCCCGGCAACGTCGCCCTCCAGGGCAACCTCGACCCGGTGCTGATGAACACCACGCCCGAGATCGTGCGCGGCGAGACGACCCGCTTGCTGGAAACCATGCGCGGCGCCAGCGGCCATATCCTTAACCTCGGCCACGGCATCATGCCCGTGGCGAAAATCGAGTGCATGGAGTCGCTCGTCGACACCGTCGTGCAATGGAAAAGCTGAACCCGGGTTCGCGCAGCGCGCCGAGTGGTGCATAGTGGACCTATCCTTCCTGCGTGTCCTCCGTTCCCAAAAGCATCGCGATCATCGGCGGCGGCCTCACCGGCCTGACCGCCGCGTGGAAGCTGCATCGCGAGGGCTGCCGGGTGACCGTCCTGGAAAAGGCCGCGCGGGTCGGCGGCGTTATCGCCTCCCACGCCGAGGGCGGCTGGCTGTCCGAGATCGGCCCCAATTCCCTCCAGGAATCGCCGGAGATCACCGCGCTGATCAACGACCTCGGCCTGGCCCGCGCGCGCCAGGTCGCGAATCCCGCGGCCCGCAACCGCTTCATCGTGCGCCGCGGCCGCCTGATGGCCGTGCCGCTGTCGCCGCCGGGCTTCCTCACCTCCCCGCTCTTTTCGCTGCGCACCCGGTTCAAGGTCCTGCGCGAGCTGCTCACGCGCCCGCGGGTGCGGACGACCGACACCAGCCTGGCCAGCTTCATCGCCTCGCACTTCGGCCAGGAGATGGTCGACTACGGCCTGAACCCGCTCGTCGCCGGCGTCTATGCCGGTGATCCCGAGAAGCTCTCCGCGCGCTACGCCTTCCCGAATCTCTGGCAGATCGAGCGCCGGCACGGCTCGCTGCTCCGCGGCTTCCGCATCCAGGCCGCCGAGCGCCGGGCGCGCGGCGAAAGCTCCGGGCTGCTCCCGATCATTTCGTTCGAGCGCGGCCTGCAAACGCTGCCCGAAGCCCTCGCCGCCGCGCTGCCTTCCGGCAGTGTCCGCCTCGGCACGCAGGTCACCAGCCTCATCCCCGGCCGGCCGTGGAAGATCATCTCGAGCCAGGACGGCACCGTGCAGACGGCCGAATTCGACGCGGTCATCCTGGCCCTGCCGGCGCCGGCACTTGGCCAGCTCGTTTTCGGCACGCTGGCGGAACGTCCCCTGGCGTCGCTCGATCACCTGCCCCACCCGCCGGTCAGCTCCCTTTTCCTCGGGTTTCGCCGCGACCAGGTCCGGCACCCGCTCGACGGCTTCGGCGCCCTGGTGCCCGCCCGCGAACGCCGCAGCCTGCTGGGCGTCCTGTTTGCCTCCACGCTCTTCCCGGGCCGCGCGCCGGAGGGACACGTCGCGCTCCGGGTGTTTGTCGGCGGCATGCGCCAGCCGGACGCCGCGCGCCTTGCGACGCCCGAGTTGCTGGCCGGTGTGCTGCCCGACCTGCGCGACCTGCTGGGCGTCACGGGCGACCCGGTCTACACGCACCACGCGTTTTGGCCGAAGGCCATCCCGCAATACAACGTCGGCCACGAGCGCTTCCTGGAACCGCTCACCCAATGTGAGAACCAGCACGCCGGCCTATTCATCGGTGGCAACGCGCGCGACGGCATTTCCATGCCGGACTGCGCGCGAAGCGGACTCAAGCTCGCGCAACGCGTCAGGGAATACGCGCTGCGAAGCGACAAATAACCAGGATCAGGGGGCCGGGGACAACCCGGCGAAATGTCGCCCTAAGTAGCGCTCCCGTCAGTTCTTGGAACTTGGCACTTGGCACTTGATACTTGGTGGCCCCGGAGTAGCGTCCGGCGCCTTATTTCCATGGCGCAAGACCTGAAAAATACGCTGCTGCTGCCCAAGACGGACTTCCCGATGCGGGCCGACCTCGTGAAACGCGAACCCGGCCGGGTGGCCCACTGGGAAAAGCTCGATCTTTACGGCAAGATCCAGGCCGTGCGCGCCGGCAAGCCGGCCTTCGTGCTCCATGACGGCCCGCCGTTCACCAATGGCGACGTCCACATCGGCACGGCGCTGAACAAGTCGCTCAAGGATTTCGTCAACCGCTACAAGTCCATGCGGGGCTACCGCACGCCGTACGTCCCGGGTTGGGACTGCCACGGCCTGCCGATCGAGCAGAAGGTCGCCAAGGAGGTCAAGGAACAGAACCTGACGCTCACCACGGCGCAGTTCCGCGCCAAGTGCGACGAGTTTTCCGAAGGCTGGATCGCGAAGCAGACCGGCCAGTTCAAGCGCGTCGGTGTCCTCGCCGATTGGAAAAACGAGTACAAGACCAAGGCCCCGGCGTTCGAGGCCGACATCCTGCGCACGTTCGCCGCGTTCGTCGAACAGGGCCTCGTCTACCGCAGCAAGAAGCCGGTTTACTGGTCGATCCCGTTCGAGACCGCCCTCGCCGAGGCCGAGATCGAGTACAAGGACCACACCTCGATCGCCATCTGGGTGAAGTTCCTCGTGCCGGCCGAGGAGGCCAAAAAGTTCGGCCTGCCGACCGACAAGCCGCTCTACCTCGTCATCTGGACGACCACGCCGTGGACGATTCCCGCCAACCTCGCGATCGCACTGCATCCCGAGGTTGAATACGCCGTCGCCGACACCGGCGCCGAGCGTATCATTGTCGCCTCCGCCCTCCTCGGTGCCGTCGCCACCGCGGCCAAGCTCGAGCCGCAGCCGTCCGTCGTCATGACGGTCGCCGGTGCCAAGCTCGAGAAGCTGCAGGCCCGCCATCCTTTCATCGACCGCGCCTCGCCGGTCGTGCTCGCCGACTATGTCACGACCGACAGCGGCACCGGCGCCGTGCATACGGCCCCCGGCCACGGTGCGGAAGACTATCAGACCGGCCTCAAGTACGGCATCGAGATTTACTGCCCGGTCGGCGATGACGGCAAATATCTCAACGACGGTCGCGTGCCCGCCGATCTCGTCGGCCTGACCACGCTCGAAACCGTCGAGGACCTCGCCGCCAAAAAGCCCTCGCCCGCCAACCTCGCCGTGCTCAAGAAGCTCGCCGAAGTCGGCGCGCTGCTCGCCAAGGCCAAGTACCAGCACAGCTACCCGCATTGCTGGCGCTCCAAGACGCCGATCATCTTCCGCGCCGTCGACCAGTGGTTTGTTTCCCTCGACAAGGCCGGCCACCGCCAGGTTGCCCTCGCCGAGATCACCAAGATCGCGCAGAACCAAGGCTGGATCCCCGCCTGGGGCGAGGCCCGCATCCGCGGCGCCGTCGAATCGCGTCCGGACTGGTGCATCAGCCGCCAGCGCTCGTGGGGCGTGCCGATCATCGCCTTCTACGGTCCCGACAAGCAGCCCTACCTCGACGCCGGCGTGGTCCGCGCCGTCGCCGACAAGATCCAGGCCAAGGGCACCAATCTCTGGTACGACGCCCCGCCGGCCGAACTCCTCGCCGATGTGAAGCTGCCCGCCGGCTGGCCGGCGCCGGCTTCGCTCACCTGCGGCCGCGACACGCTCGACGTGTGGATCGACTCCGGCTCGACCCAGGCCGCCGTGCTCAAACGCGGCCAGGGTGGCACGCACTGGCCGGCCGACCTCTACCTCGAGGGCAGCGACCAGCACCGCGGCTGGTTCCAGTCCTCGCTCTGGAACAGCGTCATCGCCTTCGGCGCGGCGCCGTACAAGGCCGTCCTCACCCACGGCTTCATCGTCGACAAGAACCGCCAGAAGATCTCCAAGAGCTCGACCTACCAGAAGCCGCAGACCGCCGACGCCTACATCGCGCAGCACGGCGCGGACGTCATCCGTCTCTGGATCGCGTCGCAGGACTTCCGCGACGACATCCCGGTCGACGAGGAAATCCTCAAGCACGTCGGCGAGGCTTACCGCCTTTTCCGCAACACGCTCCGCTTCCAGCTCTCCAACCTGTTCGACTTCGACGCCGCCCAGCACGCCGTGCCGGTCGCCAGGATGGACGCGCTCGACCGCTGGGCGCTGCACCAGACCGCCGTGCTCGTCGAGGAGTGCACGAAGGCTTACGACGCCTACGAGTTCCACCGCGTTTACCAGCTCTGCAACCAGTTCTGCTCGGTGACGCTGTCGGCCGTCTATCACGACATCCTCAAGGACCGCCTCTACACGCTCGGCGCGGCCCACCCGCTCCGCCGCTCGTCGCAGACCGCGATCCACGCGATCTTCGATTCGCTCGTGCGCATCCTCGCCCCGGTGATCACGTTCACCGCGGATGAAGCGTGGAGCTACGCCAAGACCGGCCAGGAATACAGCAACGAGTCCGTCCATCTGCAGGATTGGCCCGTCGTGCCGGCCGACTGGACAAACCCGGCGATCGCCGCCGAATTCGAACATCTTTTCAAGCTCCGCGCCAAGGTCACCGAGGCCCTCGAGCCGCTGCGCCAGGCCGGCACCATCGGCAAGTCGCTCGATGCCGTGCTCGGCTTGTCCGGCGCGCCGGAGGACGCCACCTACGCCGTGCTGGAAAAACACCGCGCGTTTCTCCCCGAGTTTTTCATTGTTTCGGACGTCACGTTGGAACCCAAAGCCGGCTCCGTCGTCAGTATTGCGTCCCGTAATGCCAAGGAAGCGGGCCACACCCGCTGCCCGCGCTGCTGGCGCTGGGTCCCTGCCCTGTCAGTAACTTCGCAAGGAGAAGTTTGCCCTCGGTGCGCGGAAGCACTTAACTCTTAACCCACTTTACCGATTATGGCCAAGAGCAAGAAAACCATCGCCAAGAAGAAGCCCGCCCCCAAGCCCGCGCCGGCCAGGAAGCCGGAGGCGAAAGCCAAGGCCGCGGCTCCCGCCAAACCCACCGCTCCCACCAAGGCGCCCGCCGCGCCGGCCAAACCCGCCTCCAAAGCCCCCATGTCCGCCGCCGACCTCAAGCGCAAGATCCTCGAGCGCAAATCCTCGGGCCCGGCCAAGTCCATCGCCTTCTCCCTCGACGAGGTCCGCGAGATCGCGAAGAAGAACGAGAAGCAGATCGAGTCGTCCGCCAAGGCGGGCAAGACCGCGGCCACCGCGAAGTCCGCCAAGGCCCACGACCTAGGCCAGCTCGAGAAGCCGGCCAAGCCGCACCACGTGAAGACCGCCTCGCTCGCCGACATCCTCGGGTTCAACCCGAACAAGGGCAAGCAGCGCGCCGCGATGGTCGACGAATCCGAGGTCCCCGAAAAATTCCGCCGCTACTACCGGCTGCTCCTCGACCTGCGCAACCACGTGCTGACGCAGCTCGGCGAACACACCGAGGAGACGCTCCTCAAGTCCTCCAAGGACGACTCCGGCGACCTGTCCGGCTACGGCCAGCACATGGCCGACGCCGGCACCGACACCTTCGACCGCGACTTCGCGCTCAGCCTCGTTTCCGGCGAGCAGGAGGCCCTCGCGGAGATCGAGGCCGCGATCAAGCGCATCCATGACGGCACCTACGGCATCTGCGAATCCACGCAGAAGCCGATCGCCAAGGAGCGCCTGCTGGCCGTGCCCTTCACCCGCTATTCCGCCGAGGCCAAGAAGGAAGTCGAACGCCACTCCCACCGCGCCCAGCAGCGCGGCGGCCTGTTCGGCGACGGCACCGACGAGGAAGGCGGCAAGATGTCGGACGACAGCGGCGGCGACGACGAATAAAGGTAGAGTTAAGAAGGAAGATTTAAGAAGCGCCAATGTCCGGGCAGCCGCCACCCGCGGAAGCGGATCAGAAAAACGGTCCGCCATCCGATGGGGTTCCGGCCAAGGAATCGGACTTCTTAATTCATAAATCTTACTTCGCCCGCTTTCTCGCCTACCGCCGCCTCTGGATCCTGGCGGTCGTGGCCTTCGTCCTCGACCAGCTCACGAAGTCGCTGATTGCCGACCGCCTGCCCTTCGGCAGCTACGGACCGGGACACAACGTCGTGATCATTCCCGGTTTCTTCAACCTCGTCCACGTCGGCAACACCGGCGCGGCGTGGAGCATGTTCTCCGGCCAGAGCCTGGGCCTCGCCATCCTCGCGCTGGGCACGCTCGCGGCCATCTTCCACTGGCGCCGTGCGCTGGGCCTCCAGAACCCGGCGGCCCAGCCGGCGTTCGGCCTGCTCTGCGGCGGCATCGTCGGCAACCTCGCCGACCGCCTGCGCCACGGGCATGTCATCGACTTCCTCGACTTCCACTTCGGCGGCTACATCTACCCGACCTTCAACGTGGCCGACAGTGCCATCTTCGTCGGCGTGTTCTGGTACGTAATCTGGTCGCTGCGGCAGCCGGCGGCGGCAGCCGCAAGTAGCAAGTAGCAGGTATCAAGTATCAAGAGCGGCTAGCCGGCGGTGTCGTCCTTGCCTGCGATGGCGGCGAAGATTCGTTTAAGTTCGTCGGCCTCCTGCGCAAGTTGATCACGCTCGTGCTTCAAAGGCTCTGTTGCCCCCGGTTCCATAAGTTGGAGCCAAAGCCAAGACTCTCGCGCTTCCTTGCGGCATAACTTGATTCGGTAGAAGAAATCCCTGCGGCTTACGCCTTCTTGAGATTCGAGGTAATTGGCCGCTACTGAGCCAGAGGAGCGAATCAGTTGTTTGGTGTCTTCGTAGTTCGCCGGCAGTTTGGGAAGTTTGTTAACAAAGCCACGAATCGCTTTTGCAAAAGCAAAGGTTCTGGCGGGAAGGTTGTTTTGGGGCGCAGGCATAGAGAAATCGGCCTGCCCGCTAAACCTAACCGATATGGCTTAAAACCATCCAGTAGTCCCCCTGCCTCAAGCCCAGACTCTTGATACTTGATACCTGCTACTTGTTACTTCGTCGAATGAGCGACGCTCATTCGACATTCGCTATCTGCTCGCGGACGCGCTCGAGCTCGTTCTTGAACTCGATCACCTGCTGCGAAATCGCCAGGTCGTTGGCCTTGCTGCCGATCGTGTGGATCTCGCGGCCGATCTCCTGCAGGATGAACTCCGCCTTGCGGCCGATTTCCCCCTTGGCGCGCAGAAGGTCCTTCAATTGCCCGAGGTGGCTGCGCAGGCGGGTGATCTCCTCGTTGATGTCGATGCGGTCGGCAAAAAGGGCGACTTCCTTGAGCACACGCTCGTCGTTCACGTCCAGCTCGAGCCCCGCCTGGCGGAGCCGTTGCGTCAGCTGCTCGCGGTAAATCCCGCTGAGCTGCGGCGCGCGGCGGGCAATCGTCTCGGTGGCGGCATGGAGCTTCTCCCAACGGCCGAGGAAATCCACCAGCAGCGCCTCGCCTTCCTTGGCCCGCATGGCGCCGAAGCCGCGCAGCGCCGTTTCCAAAGTGCGGATGAAAAGTTTACCGGTCGCTTCGTCCGCCGGCAGCTGGGCGGAGGTGCGCTGGGCGCTGGCGATCTGCCACAGCAGGTCGGCCGTCGGCTCGAACTTCGCATTCTGCTTCTTCGCCAGCTGGGCCAGCTTGGCAAGGTTGGCGGCGACGGCCGCCTCGTCCCACTCAACCGTGCCCGCGGTGCCGCCGGTCACCTCGGCCGACACGTGCACCTTGCCGCGCAGGGCGACCTTGCGCACCGCCTCGCCGACGGCGGCCTCGAACGGCTGCCACTCGTCGGGCAGCTTCATGGTCAGGTCGAGGCTCTTGCGGTTAACCGAGTTGACCTGGACGGTCAGGGTCTGGTCTTCGAACGCGGCGGTGGCCCGCCCGTAGCCGGTCATGCTGTTCATGGCGCAGAAGTAACAAGTACCCGGTAACAAGTAGCAAGACTAGGCAGACAGTTTCCCCCAGCACGAGTGGCCTTCGCGCAAACTAACCTGGTACTTGCCACTTGTTACTTGCCACTTGCCTCCGTCAGGAGGCGCTGCACTTGCTGGACGTCCTTGTCGCCGCGACCGGAGAGATTGATCAGGACGATCTTATCCTTGCCGAGGGCCTTGGCGCGCTTGAGACCGTGCACGAGGGCATGGGTGGATTCGAGCGCCGGGATGATGCCTTCCTGACGCGAGCAAAGCTGGAACGCCTCGAGCACCTCGTCATCCGTCGCGTAGGCGTACTCGATGCGCCCCTGGTCGCGGTAGTAGGCGTGCTCCGGCCCGATGGCAGCGTAGTCGAGGCCGGCGGACACGGAGTGCGTCAGCTCGATCTGGCCGTCGGGGTTCTGGAGAATGTAGGTCTTGCTGCCCTGCAGCACGCCGAGCTTGCCGCCCTCGAAGCGGGCCGCGTGCTCGCCGCGCTTGATGCCGCGGCCGCCGGCCTCGACGCCGATGAGCTTGATCTGCTTCTCGTCGAGGAACTCGAAGAACACGCCGATCGCGTTGCTGCCCCCGCCGACGCAGGCCACGATCTCGTCGGGCAGGCGTTTCTCGCGGGTCATGATCTGCTCGCGGACTTCCTGGCCGATGACGCGGTGAAAATCGCGGACCATCATCGGATACGGGTGCGCGCCGAGCGCGGAGCCGAGGATGTAGTGGGTGCCGCGGACATTCGTCACCCAGTCGCGCATCGCCTCGTTGACGGCATCCTTGAGCGTCTTCTGGCCGGCCTCGACGCCGACCACCTTGGCACCCATCAGGCGCATGCGGAAAACGTTCAGTGCCTGGCGCTCCATGTCGACGGAGCCCATGTACACCGTGCAATCGAGGCCGAACTTCGCGCAGACCGCCGCGGTCGCGACGCCGTGCTGGCCGGCCCCGGTCTCGGCGATAATGCGCTTCTTGCCCATCCGCTTGGCGAGCAGGGCCTGGCCGAGGGCGTTGTTGATCTTGTGGGCGCCGGTGTGGAGCAGGTCCTCGCGCTTGAAATAGATCTTCGCCCCGCCGCAATGCTGGGTCAGGCGCTCGGCGAAATAGAGCTCGGTCGGGCGGCCCGCGAATTCCTTCAGGTGGTGCCGCAGTTCGGCCAGGAACGCCGGATCCTGCCGCGCCTGCTCGTAGGCCGCCGTCAGCTCGGCGAGCGCGGTCATCAGCGTCTCGGGCACATAAACGCCGCCATACTGGCCGAAATGGCCGGCGGTGTCGGGCAGCTTGGTGGGAGCAATCTGAGGGGAAACAGGCATCGCTCCAAGTGGTAGAGGCGACAGTCTGGGATGCAAACTCGAATCCTTTGGCAAAGTCCAAACGCCAAATCACAAACGCCAAACAAAGCCCAAGACACAGATCTGAAAATTCAAAACCTGCTGTCCTATTTTTGGCGTCTGGCTACTGGCATTTGGACTTTGCCGCCCGCAGGGCGGTCTAGGTCCGCTTGACCGTCACCAGCGTGTAATCGTCCCGCAACCCCATTGTGCCGGTGAAATTTTGCACGGTTTGGAGGATGCCGTCGTTGATCCGGGCCGCGGAGCCGGCGTGGAGCGAGCGCAGCGCGTCGGCGAGACGCGAACTGCCAAACTCACGATCCTCGGCGTTCGGCGCCTCGGTCAGGCCGTCCGTGTAGAGCACCAGCGTCGAACCGGGCGAGAATTCCACCGTCCGGTCCTCGATCACGCTTTCAAACAAAGTCGGATCCACCAGCCCCAGCGGCATGCCCTCGCAGGAAACGTAGTCGCTGATGAACGCACCGGAGGTGCGGTCGCGATGCGAGAGCAGCGGACGCTCATGGCCGGCCCGGGCGAAGATCAGCGTGTTGCGGGTCGAATCGATCACCGCATAGACCATCGTGATGTACATGCCTTCGCGGACATCGCCCGCGAGCGAGCGGTTGAGCATCGTCAGCACCTTCGCCGGCGAGAAATGCGCCGGCGCGATCTGGCGGAGCGTGGTGCGGCAGATCGCCATCAGCAGCGAGGCCGAGATGCCCTTGCCGGAAACGTCCGCCACCGCGAGGCCCACGCGGCCATAGCCGAGTTCGAACACGTCGTAGAGATCGCCGCTCACCTTCTGCGCGGCGAGGTAGCGCGCGTCGATGTCGAGCCCGTCGACCTTCGGCATCGCCCGCGGCAGCAGCATCTGCTGGACATCGCTCGCCAGCGCGAGGTCGAGGTCGAGCCGCTGCTTCTCCACCTGCAGGCTGAGGAAATCGGCGTTGTGCACCGCCAGGCCCGCCTGCTCCGCCAGCGCCTCGGCCAGCGAGTAATCGGTCTCGGAGAAAGGCATGCCGTCCGACGGATTGCAGACGCACAGCACGCCGACGAGGCGGCGGTGCACGAGGATCGGCGCGGCGATGACGGAGTTCACGGCCAGGGCCGGATCCTCGTGCCGCACGATGCGCGGGTCGGACGCCGCGTTGACGATGAGTTCGCCACGGCCGGTGGCGGCCACGCGACCCACGAGGCCCTCGCCCACCGGGAAAGTCTCGGACTTGAGCACCTGCTCGATGAACTTCGCGCGCGTCCCCATCTTCATCTTCTGGATGTCGGGGATCGGCCGATGCGGCGGGAACAGGCCCTCGACCGCGACGCCGCGCATCATGCTGTCCGCACCCTTTTCAAAAATGCACGCGCTGAGCGCCCCGGTGCTGAGGATGGCCGCGTGGACGATGCGCTGGAACAGCTCGTCGCGCGGCAGGCGCTCGCCGACGGCGTCGACCATGGTGTGCATGTAGTCGATGACGATCTGGCGCTCCTCCAGCAGCGACTGCTTCTCCTCCTCCAGCTTCGCGGCTTCCTTCTGGGCGCGCCAATAGAAGGCATAGACGAGCGCCGCGCTCAGGAAACCGCCGAGGAGGAAGAGGACCATGCCGCAAAGCTGAAGGACCAAGTATCAAGTTCCAAGTAACAAGATTCCGACTCTTGTTACTTGATACCTGCCACTTGATACCTGTTCCGCCTCACCCCTGCCCCAGCCGGCTCTTCAGGAACGTCAGCACGTCCTGGAACTTCGCGGCGTTCTCCGGATCGGCGGCAATCAGGTTCTCGTGCGCCTCCAGCATCAGCCGGGCGCTCTCGACCTCGGAACGGGCCTGCTCGCTCAGCGCGGTGCCATACCCCATGGGATTGGCGGTCTGGGTGCCAGGATCAACCGTGGCCAGGCGGTGCAGGCCGAGGTTGCGGATCAGTTCGAGGTTGCGCTCCCCCACCCGCACCAGCGTCAGGTGGCCGGGCGGCGACAGCCGGCGCAGTTCGATCGCCGCGCCCGCGAGGACTCCGAGGAAGGTGCTGTCCATGCTCGCGCAAAGCCGGAAATCCACGACGAACCGCCGCTTCCCCTGCCGGATCATCTCCGTGAAGAAGTCCTTCAACCCGCCGCTGTTCATGAACGACGCGCGCCCGTCGATGCGCACCACCACCGGGTCGGTGTAGGCGTCGACGAGGAAGACAGGTTTGGCGGAATCGGGCATCAGCAGAGAAACCTGAGACCTGAAACCTGAGACCTGAAAATATACAGACTCATCTGGCTTGATTGATGGGAGTGGTGATTAAGCGCCGCCAAAACGTCGAAACTGAAACCCGAATTACTTCAGGTTTCAGGTTTCAAATTTCAGGTTTCTCAGTTCTGCGCCACAATTTGGCGCAGAACGTACGGCAGGATGCCGCCGTGCTGGTAGTAATCAATCTCGATGGGCGTATCGATGCGGCATGTCACCGGAACGTCACTCTTCGTGCCG
>JBEHYX010000022.1:0-54175 GCA_048497945.1 Verrucomicrobiota bacterium
CCAATCCCGCGTCCGCGGGATTCCCTTTCCCAACCGAAACATCGGCCCCTTCCACCCCACCGGACCGGAATGTTCGTATTACGAACATTGGGCGCAGCAAGTCTGCGCCCCTACCCATGCAGCAGCTTCACAAACTCCGCCTCGTCGATCACCGGCACGCCGAACTCCTTCGCCTTGTCGAGCTTCGAGCCCGCCTCGGCGCCGGCCAGCACGTAGCTGGTCTTCTTGCTGACGCTGCCCGACACCTTGCCGCCGGCGGCGAGGATCTTCTGCTCGGCCTCCTCGCGCTTCAGGGTTGGCAGCGTGCCCGTGAGCACGAAGGTCTTTCCGGTAAACGCGCCCGCCGTCATCACGGTGCCCTGCGGATCGATTCCGAGCTGCTTCAGCTTGGCCAGCAGGCGCCGGCCCGGTTCACTGGCGAAGAACTCCAGGGTGCTCGCCGCCACGGCCGGGCCGATGTCCGAGGGCACGCCAGCGAGGATGCCGCCGTCGAGCGCCTTTAGCTCGCTGTCGATCTCGGTGCGGCGCGCCTTGCGGCGTTCCTTCTCCGCCTCGTCCTTGGCGGGGTTCTTCTTCGAATTCGGGCTCTCGCGCTCTTTCTCATCCTCCAGCGCCGCCTTGCGCAACACGGCCTTCAGCAGCGCCGAGTTCGCCAGCTCCGCCAGGTTGCGGTGGCGGCGGCCCAGCTCGCGCGCGGTCGACTCGCCGATGTCCGGCACGCTTAGCGCATAAAGCCATTTCTCGAGCGGCAGCGCGCGCGCGGCCTCGCGGGCGGCCACGAGCTTGGTCGCGTTTTTCTCACCGAACACGCGTGGTTCCTCCGCCGTGCCGAGGTTGAGCGTGGCGAGCGTTTCGAGCGGAATGTCGTACAGGTCGGGCTGATCCTTCACCAGGCCGAGCTCGACCAGCTTCGCCGCCACGGTGTCCCCGAGCCCGTCGATCGCGAGCGCGCGCCGGCTGCAGAAGAAACCCAGCCGGCCGGTGCGCTGCGCGGCGCAGTCGTAGTTCTGACACTTCCAGGCGGCGCCGACGCCGCTGTCGGTGTCGACCTCGATGCGGGCGATCTTGCTGCCGCACACGGGGCACTTGCCGCCGACGGCCTCGAACAAATCGAACTCCTTCGCCCCGGCCGGCCGCTCCTCGGGAAAGGAACGCAGCACCGCCGGGATCACCTCGCCGGCGCGCTCGATCTCGACGAGGTCGCCGATGCGGATGTCCTTGCGGCGGATCTCGTCCTCGTTGTGCAGCGTGGCGCGGGCGATGGTGCTGAGCGACAGGTGCACCGGCTCGAGCTCGGCCACGGGACTGAGGATGCCGGTCTTGCCGACCTGGATCGTGATCGCCTTGAGCCGCGTGCGGGCGGTGTCGGGCTTGTACTTGTAGGCGATGGCCCAGCGCGGCGACTTGTCGGTCGAGCCCGCCGTGCGCTGTTGCGCGACGTTGTCGAGTTTCACGACGGCGCCGTCGGTGCCATAGGCGAACGTGCGCCGCAGCGAATCCAGCTCACCGATCGCGGCCCACGCCTCGTCGATGCCGCGCACGGTCCAGTATTTTTCGACCGCCGGCAGGCCCCAGTCGCGGATCTGCTGCTGCAACCCGGTCTGCGAGCGCACGATCTCGGGTTCGCAGTAGCCCAGGCTGTAGAGGACGATGGAAAGGTTGCGCTTCGCCACCTCGGTCGGGTCGATCTGCTTGATCGTGCCGGCGGCGGTGTTGCGGGGATTGGCATAGAGCTCCTCGCCGGCGGCGGCGCGCTCGGCGTTGAGACGCTCGAACTCCGCCTGCGTCATGTAGATTTCGCCGCGAATCTCGACGACCTTCGGCGCGGCGCCCTTGAGCTTGCGCGGCAGCATGGCGATCGTCGCCACGTTGGCGGTGACGTCGTCGCCGCGGTCGCCCTTGCCGCGCGTGACGGCGCGCACGAACTCGCCGTTCTCGTAGGTGAGGCTCACCGCGAGGCCGTCGATCTTGGGCTCGACCGTGTAGCGGAGGTCGTCGGTTTCGAGCAGCCGGATCAGCCGGGCATGAAAGGCGCGCAGCTCCTCCTCGTTGTAGGTATTGTCGAGGCTGAGCATCTTCTGCCGGTGCTCGACTTCCTTGAACCCCTGCACGCGGTCGTCGCCCACCTTGCGGGTCTGGGAGTCGGCGTCGGCGAACTGCGGGAACTCCTTCTCCAGGTCGGCCAGTTCGCGTTCGAGCTTGTCGTAATCGTGGTCGGAAATCTCGGGCTTCGCCTGGCGGTAATAAAGCTCGGCATGGCGCGCCACTTCCGCACGAAGGGTGGCGATGCG
Organism: Verrucomicrobiota bacterium; assembly: GCA_048497945.1. Lineage (GTDB taxonomy): Bacteria > Verrucomicrobiota > Verrucomicrobiia > Opitutales > Opitutaceae > Lacunisphaera. Next base: position 2,292 of record JBEHYX010000022.1, read on the forward strand.
CTTTTTGGCCTCGGCGGGGGTCATCGGGATAAATCGAAGTATCAAGTGTCAGGTATCAAGTACCAAGAGAAAACACTGTATTACTTGGTACTTGTTACTTGTCACTTGGAACTTCCGCCGGCCGCGGCTTGGCGCGTTTCTTGAAGACCGGCCACTCCATCGTGCGGCGGTACCACGCCCAATGCAGGTAGAGGGACACCGCGGTGAGCGCCCCCAGGGTGTCGGCCAGCCAGTCGTGCCAGTCGGGCGTGCGGATGCCATACGTCAGGCTCTGGCGGAACTCGTCGCCCATGCCGTAAGCCGACGCCAGCACCAGCGCCCACCAGCCGCCCAAGCCGCGCCAGCCTTTGACTTCCGCAATGCGGACAATGCCCGTGGCCAGCGCGCCATACGCGGCGAAATGCCCGAGCTTGTCGACGTCGATGATATCCGGCACGGCCGCCGGAAACCCGGAGCACATCGTCAGCGTGCCAGCCAGCAGGCAGGGCCAGAGGATGTCGCGGCGGAATTTCCGTTTGGGCTCGGTCATGGACGCTTGCAAGTTGAGCCAATCACCGGCCTCCGTCGCGGAAAAAATAGCAACCTGTAGCGGCGGTCTATGGCCGCCGGGCGCGCAACGGCGCTCATAGAGCGCCGCTACAGCCTTGAACGGCGAACGTTCAACGTTGAACGTTCAACGTTCAGATTGGAACCGAGCGGAATTGCCACCTCTCGATCAAACTCCGTAGTTTCGTCCCGCCTCCATGCCCCACCCCGCGCCCTCCCCGACTTCCCCGGCCGCCGAGCCCGCCGGGTTGTCCACGGCCTGGGCCGAACTCGCGGCGCGTCTGGACGGCGACCTGCACCGCGGGGCCGCGCTGCGCCAGATCTACGCCACCGACGCCTCCGAATACCAGGAGTTGCCCGCCGCCGTGGCCCTGCCGAAGTCCGAGGCCGACCTCGGACGCCTGCTCGCCTTTGCGCGCCGCCACCGCATCGGCCTCATCCTGCGCGGCACCGGCACCTCGCTCGCCGGCCAGGTGGTGGGAAGCGGCATCGTCGTCGACGTCAGCCGCCACCTGAACCGCGTTCTCAGCTACGACCAGGCCCGGCGTACCGTGCGCGTGCAGCCCGGCGTCGTCCGCAACGAGCTCAACCGCGTCCTCGCACCCCATGGGGTGCTGTTCGGCCCCGAGACCGCCACCGCCAACCGCGCCACCCTCGGCGGCATGGTCGGCAACAATTCCTGCGGCGCCAATTCCATCGTCTATGGCGCGACCCGCGACCACCTCGTGTCGGCCCGCGGTTTCCTGAGCGACGGCTCGCCCGTCACCTGCGGTCCGCTCACCGCCGCGGAATTCGCCGCCAAATGCGCCGGGCCCGACACGCTCGAGACCCGCGTTTATCGTTTCGTCCGCGACCTGCTGGGCGACGAGGCCAACCGCCGGCTCATTCGCGACAATTTTCCCAAGCCCGCGGTCACGCGCCGCAACACCGGCTACGCCATCGACGCGCTCATGGACTGCGGCGTCTTCGACCCCACCTCGCCCAAGCCCTTCAACCTCTGCCGCCTCATCGCCGGCTCCGAGGGCACGCTCTTCGTCGGCGTGGAGTTCGAACTCTCGTGCAACCCGCTGCCGCCGCCCGGCGCGCTGCTGTGCGCGCACTTCAACTCCGTGGACGACGCCCTCAAGGCCACGCTGATCGCGATGCAGCGCAAGCCGTTCGCCTGCGAGCTCATCGACCGCCTGATCCTCGAGTGCACCAAGGACAGCCTCGAACACGGGCCAAACCGCTTCTTCGTCCAAGGCGATCCCGCCGCCGTGCTGGTGGTCGAGATCCGCCACACCGACCGCGCCCACCTCGAGCGCGAATTGCTCGGCCTGGCCGCGGACCTCCGCGGGGCCGGCCTCGGCTATGCCTTTCCTCTCGTCTGGGGCCCCGACTGCGAGCGCATCTGGCACCTGCGCCGCGCCGGCCAGGGCCTGCTGCAGAACGTCCCCGGCGACGCCAAGCCGCGCGAGGTCGTCGAGGACACCGCCGTCGCCGTCGAGGACCTGCCCGCCTACATCGCCGAGTTCGACGCGCTGCTGCGCACCAAATACGGCGTCGGCAGCACCTACTACGCCCATGCCGGCGCGGGCGAGCTGCACACCCGCCCGCTCTTCAACCTGAAAACGCCGGAAGGCCTGCGCATGTTCCGCGGCATCGCCACCGACGTCGCCGCGCTGGTGAAGAAATACCGCGGCTCGCTCTCGGGCGAGCACGGCGACGGACGCCTCCGCGGCGAATTCATCCCGTTCATGGTCGGCCCCGAGTGCTACGCGATGATGCGGCGCGTGAAGGAAACCTTCGACCCGCTCGGCCTGCTCAATCCCGGCAAGATCATCGACACGCCGCCGATGGACACCTCGCTGCGGCACGGCCCGGACCTGCCCACACCGGAGTACGAAACGATCTTCGATTTCAGCGCGACGCACGGCGTGCTGCGGACCACCGAACAGTGCAACGGCAACGGCGAGTGCCGCAAGTCGCACCTCACCGGCGGCACGATGTGCCCGAGCTACATGGCGACGCGCAACGAGCAGGACACCACCCGCGCCCGCGCCAATCTCCTGCGCCAGGTCCTCACCCACCCGCGCGACGTCACGAATCCCTGGGATAGCGAGGAACTCAGGCAGGTCATGGACCTGTGCCTCTCCTGCAAGGGCTGCAAGGCCGAGTGCTCCTCAACGGTCGACCTCGCCAAACTGAAGGCCGAATGGCAACAGCACTACAACGACGCCCACGGCGTGCCGCTGCGCTCGCGCCTGGTCGCCAACTTCGCGAAGTCCATGCGCCTCGCCGCCCGTGCCCCCGCCCTGTACAACTGGCTGGTGACCGCGCCCGACACCTCGCGCTGGATCAAGCAATTCGCCGGTTTCGCGGAACGCCGCAGCCTGCCGCTGCTCCACACAACCACGCTTGCGGCGTGGTATCGCAAACATGCCAATAAAGGTGGAGCCCGACCTCCAGCCGTCGCCGAGCCTATGGCTGGCCGGCCGGGCGGGCTTTCCCACGCGAGCCCGCAAGCCAACCTGCCCGGAGGTCAGGTTCCACCTCATTACCCGAACGGCCGCATCCATCTGTTCTGTGACGAATCGACCAACCACACCGACGTCACCATCGGCATCAAGGCGATCGAGCTGTTCAACCGCCTCGGCTATGAAGTCGTCATCCCGCCGCAAGTGGAGAGCGGGCGCGCACAGTTTTCCAAGGGGCTCGTCCGCGAGGCCCGCGACCTCGCCATCCGCAACGTCGAGCTGTTGCAGGATGTAATCACCGAGCGCGCCCCGCTGGTCGGCCTCGAGCCCGGCGCCTTGCTCGGTTTCCGCGACGAATACCCCGATTTGATGCCGGCGCACCTGAAGGCCCCGGCGCGGGCGCTGGCGAAACATGCCCTGCTCTTCGAGGAATTCATCGCGCGTGAAGCCGCCGCCGGACGCATCCAACGCGAATCCTTCCGGACGGAGAAAAAACTCATCCGCCTGCACGGCCATTGCCACCAGAAGGCAATGTCCTCGCTCAACCCCGCCGTAACCGCGCTCGAACTGCCCGCCGGACACGAGGTCCGGTTGATCCCCAGCGGCTGCTGCGGCATGGCCGGCTCGTTCGGCTACGAAGCCGAGCATTTCGCCCTCTCGCAGCAGATCGGCGAACTCGTGCTCTTCCCCGCCGTCCGCGCCGCCGCACCCGACACGATCGTCTGCGCGCCGGGCACCAGCTGCCGCCACCAGATCAAGGATGCCACCGGGCGCATCGCCCTGCACCCGGCGGAAATCCTGCACGCCGCGCTGCTGTAGCCGGGGATATGCAGTAGAAAATCCGCTCTCACTCCGCAGCAAAGCAGACCGAAGGGTGGTCGCCGGTTTCCACACCGGCGACAGAGCGTCGGTATGGAAACCGACGCCCACCCGCTGCATGAGTCCAGCTGAGCCGGGATCAAACAGTTCCTTCCCGCTTTCGCCTGGTGCAGGGGCAAACTGAAAGGTGGAGCGCGGTGACCCCACCGCGCTGGGGAAACTCCGTCGGGAAGAAGCGCCTTGGGGACAAGTCGCTCCACCTTCAGCTGCATGATCCCGGCTCAGGCCTTACGGCTTCCCGCCGTCCGAGCGCAACGGGTGCACCTTGTCGTCGTAGGTGCGCGCCAGCCAGTCCTTCGGGACCGGGACGATGCAGATGTTCATCGACCGCCCGTCCGCGGAAAGCATGGCCGACTGGATCTCGATGCGCGTGCCGTCCGGGTTGAACGTCGGATGGATGTGGTCCGCCGCCGTGTCCTTGTGCCCTGTCGTCAGCAGGCGCATCTCGTGGGTGCGGCGGTCGATCAGGTAGAGGTTGCGCGCAAAGTCGTCGCCGACCGCCCAGCGTCCGTCGGGCGAGCCGTGCACGTGCCAGAGCCCGCTGCCGCTCCGGGTCTGGCCCTCGATGAACACCTCGCGCGTGCGGAGGTTCACGATCGCCAGGCCGGTCGGGTGCTCGCGCGTGGCGCTCGGGCCCCAGGCGTCGTTCGTGCCGACCTTGCGGTGGCCGAGGATGGCGAAGGCCACCTCATCCTTGGAAATGACCGCCTCATGCGTGACCCAATCGTACGGCGCTTCCGGGAACAGCGGACGCAGGCCGCTGCCGTCGGCCATGACGGTCCACGTGCGCTGCGGCGATTTGCCGCCGGTTTCCCAGCAGAAGACGATTTCACCCGGCACCCAGGGGTTGGACTGGATGTGGCCGACTTGGAAAGGCACGGCGACGACCGGGGTCACCTCGCCCGTCTCCAGGTTCATCTTGGCCACGCCGGTCGGCCCGGCGCCCATGTGGCGCGGACCGAAGGCGCTCTCGATCCTGGTGCCGGGCGCGATCACCTTGGCCGCGGCTTCCTTCATCAGGCGGAAATACGCCACCTTCTCGGTCGCATCGATGGCGAGTTCCCCGCCCCCGCCCACATCCACGGGAATCGTGCCGAACACCTGCTCATAAGTCGCGGCCGGCTGCATTTTGCCCGCCGCGCTGTCGGCAAACACGCGGGCGAGGTCGATGGCAACAACCTGCATCGGCACGCGCGGACGATCAGCCGGCTTGCCGGCGTAGGCCTCGGGCGAGGCGTGGTTCTCGGGGCGCGTGAAGAAGAGCCGCATGGATTTCTGGCCCACGCACAGGGCGCCCACGTAGCCGGTCTGCGTGACCTGCACGATGTCGCCGGTTTCCTCGTTCACCGCCATCGCCTGGTTCTTCACGCGGTTGGAGCGGAAGATCACCCACTTGCCGTCGGCCGTCCATTGCGGGTGCGTCGGGTAGATCTTGGAATCTCCCACCGGGGCGCTGGTCAGGAACGTCAGCGGCGTGCCGGTGACGGGATCGATGACGACTTTCTTCTCGGACGGGAAGCGGTGGCCGAGCTGGGCCGCCGCCGGCACGCTGAACAGGCCGGCGGCCAACAGGGCCAAGGCCAGCAAACGGGGTAATTTGGGGAGCATGAGACCCTACAAGAGCCAACTCCTGCGGAACGGCTAGCGGCGCGGAATATTACAGTCAGATTCCGGCCGCAGCCCCCCGGGGAACCGTGTCACAAAAAATGCTGCAAACCCGCCCAAGTCCGTCCAGTAACGCCTCACATTTGTCCTCGTAGCTCAGCTGGATAGAGCATCGGTTTTCTAAACCGACGGTCGCGTGTTCGAGTCACGCCGGGGACGCCAATTCCGTTCCTTGGACATGAAATCCGGACCAAAAAATAATGACTTGCCTAGGTCCAGAGCATGCGGCTTCTTCGCCCTTCCGATGATGAATCGGGCTGTAGCGTAGTCTGGTAGCGCGCTTGCATGGGGTGCAAGAGGTCGTGAGTTCGAATCTCACCAGCCCGACCATTGTCACAGTTTTTGTTCTTTTTTGGGGCAGTAGCTCAGTTGATAGAGCGCGTCGTTCGCAACGACGAGGTCGTCGGTTTGATCCCGATCTGCTCCACCACTTTAAAGGCCGTTTCCTCCGGGAAACGGCCTTTTTTGCGTCTCTCTGGCCACCCCGGCAAGCCCCGGCTTGCACCCCGCCCCCCGGCTGCCGGATGGTATAGGGCGTGGAATCCGCCGAACAACTCTGCCTTGCCTGCGGCCTGTGCTGCGACGGCACGCTGTTCCACCACGTGCAACTCGGCATGGCAGACAATCCCGGCCAGTTGAAGGCGCTGGGCCTGCCGGTAAAGACCCCGCGAGCCAGGACACCCATCTCCCGCTTTCCGCAACCTTGCGCCGCCCTGTGCGCCGATCGCACCTGCCGGGTGTACGCGAACCGGCCGGAACAGTGCCGGACCTTCGAGTGCGGCGTGCTGAAGAAACTTCAGGCCGGCGGCATCACCTCCGCCGCCGCCCTGCGGCTCGTCCGGCAGGCCCGGCAGGATGCGGACAAAATCCGCGGTCTGCTCCGGCAGCTCGGCGACGACGAGGAGCATCGCTCGCTGAACGAACGGTTTCGCCGGACCAAGCAGCGCATGGAAGCCGGCTTCGCCGATGAGGCGACAGGGGACACGTTTGCCGAGCTGAGCCTGGCGATGCATTATTTCGGGCTGCTGACCCACGATAAATTTTACACCCGGGTCGACTCCTCCGGGAAAGCGATTTAACCGGGCCGCCACATTGGCCCCCAATTTGCTGTTGCGAAGCCCGGAAGCCGGGGGAAATACGCCTGACTTCCACTTAACCTGAATTAGAAATCAAAACATGAAAAAGCCCGCCAAGAAGCCCGCCGTCACGAAGGCCGTGAAGGCCCCGGCGAAGAAAACCGCCGCTCCCGCCAAGAAGAAATCCTCCGTCTCCGAACCGCCCGCCACGTTCATTTCCGCCCAGGTTGACATCGGCTTCGGCAACCACCTCACCATCCGCGGCGAAGGCCCGGGCCTGAGCTGGGACGAGGGCCTGGTCATGGACTGCGTCGGCCCGAACCTCTGGACCGTCTCGGTCAAGAAGGCCGCCAAGCCGGTCATCTTCAAGGTGCTGGTCAATGACCTGTCCTGGAGCGCCGGGGCCGACTACACCATCGCCGCCGGCAAGAGCATCACGATCACGCCGACGTTCTGAACCAGTTGTCGTGGGGATTAACCACGAAAAACACGAATCACACGAAAGAGACCTGGGAAATCCAAGCCGTCGCTTTCGTGTATTTGGTGTATTTCGTGGTGGCTACTCGCCGGGATCGGGATTGACCGCCAGCAGCGCGGCGCGCACGTCGTCGGCCCCGAGCTTTTCGCCCGCGGCCTTCGGCGCGAGCACCGTGCAGCGCATGGTGATCTTGGAGAACGGGGCCGGGATATAAAACCGGTCCCAGCTCTTCAGCCGCCAGGCCGTGGAAAACTCCGCGCCGAAGATGAGCATCGGCGCGTTGTTCCGCCGCGTCACCACGAGCACGCCCGGCTCGACCGTGTACATCGGCCCGCGCGGGCCGTCGGGCGTGATGCCGATGTCGTGGCCCTCGCGCATGACCTCGATCAGGATCCGGGCGGCCTCGCGGCCGTTGTTGCTGCTCGAGCCGCGCACGGGATAAATGCCGATCAGGCGGTAGAACGCCGCCAGCCAGGCGCCGTCCTTGCTCGCGCTCACCAAGCCGTACACCCGGCGCTTCGTCCGGTAGCGGCGGAACATCTCCGCCGACAGGAAGAGCCGGTTGTGCCAGAGCACGACCGCGGCGGGTTCGTCGGACTTGGTCAGGTGCGCCAGCGATGCCGCGTCGACCTCGAAGCGGAGCGTGCGACCCCAGACGCGGAGCAGCGTGGCCAGCATCCAGAGCAGCAGGCGGCGCCAGCCCGTGACTTCGTTGATCGCTCCTGTGTTCTCGGTGTGCAGACTCCCGTTATGCGCGCAACGCGGGCCGGCCGCCAAGCCAATCCGCCGAAATCTTGAAATCGGGAATCTAGAATCAGTAATCGTGAAATCGTGCGGCCACTGGAGGATTGTCACCTTTTCAAGATTCCTGATTCTCGATTCCCGATTTCAAGATGAGCTCGAACTCTCCGCTCCCGCCCTGCCCGCTCCTGCCCGCCGCCCCGGCGGACATGGACGCCAGCGCGCTCACGGCCCACGGGGACGAACGCGACGCCGATTTCTACCTGACCGCGCTGACCTATGCCCAATACCTGTGGCAGCGCGGCCTGGCTGCCCGCGCCATCCTGAAGCTGGACCGGGCGCTGCTCGCGGACCTGCGCGGGGACGAAGCCGTGCTGCAGCAATGGCCGCTGCCCTACGACGCGATGGCGTGGTTTCTCCGGCACGCGCCGGCCGACGTCTTCATCGGCAATCCCCGCGTGCATTTCCAGCATCTCGCCGACCGCATGAACGAACCCCGCCGCGAGCAACGCCGCTGGCGCATCTGGGCGTGCTGGGCGATCTGCCGCGCCGTGCGCCCCGAGTTTCCCGACGATCCCAAGCACGCGGTGCGCGAACCGGCCATGGCCGAAGTCGCGGCCATGCTCGACCGCCACGGCATCCCCGGCGAAACCGCCCGCTGGCGCGCGGTGCTGGCCGCCCAGCGCTGAGGCGCCGGCGGGAACGGCGTCAGTTCGCCGCGAGCATCTGCTTCATCTGCTCGCGGAACTGCTGCTGCTTCGCGTCGAATTCCTTCACCCGCGCCGCCAATGCGGCCACGGCCTTGTCGTGCGCAGCCTTCTCGGCGGCCTGGGCCTGCTTCAGCTCCTCCGCCTGGCTGCGGGCCTGGGCGGCGGCCTTCTCGAGCGCGGCCTGCCGCGCCACAAGGGCGGCCTTCTCCTCCTGCAATTGGCGGAGCTGGGCGGCGACCTCCGCCTCCTTCTGGGAATGCTGGCGGGCCGTGGCCTCGAGTGCGACCGCGCGCTGGTTGAGCTCCTCGGTCGACTTGCGCTGCTCGGTCGCGATCTGCACGCGCTGCTGCTTCAGCTTCTCGGCGGCATCGCCCAGTTCGCCCACGACCTGATCCACCTTGGACTGGGCCTGCTCGGCGACCAGCTGCGCGGCTTCGAATTCCTCCTGCTCGGCCACGAAGCGGGCGTGCGCCTCCGCCAGCGCCTTCTCCTGCGCGGCCAGCGCCGCGCGCTCCTGTGCAAGCGCGGCCTTTTCGGAAGCCAGGGCATCGGCGGTGGGCGCGGCGGGCGCAGGCGCCTTGGCGGCGGCGCCGGCCTGCAGGCGCTCGCTTTCCCATTGCGCGTCCGCCAGCTCGGCCTCGAGCCGGGATTTCGCCTGCTTCAATTCCGTGCGCTCGGCGAGCAACTGGTCGCGCTCCTGCGTGGCCAGCGTCAGCTTGGCGGCCAGCTCGGCCGCGGCATTTTTCCCGGCCGCCCGGCGCGGATCGGTTTTTTCGCCCGGCATTTCCCCGCCCGCCAGGAACATCACGAACTCGCTCCATTCCTCCGCGTGCATCCGCGTCTGGCCGCCCAGCGAAGTATCCAGCGACTGCACCCGTTCCACGATGGCCTTCAGGTCGAGCGGCGGGTGGAAGACGTCCTTGATGCCGAGCCGGATCGCCGCGATCACGTTCTGCAATTCGAAGTGCTGCACCGTCACGAGGAAAATCGGGGTGCCCGCCGGCATGGCCGGCAGCTGGTTGATGAACTGCAAGGGATCCTCCTTCGGCACGCGATGATCGACGATCACCAGGTCGAACCGCTCCCGCTGCAGCGCGACCTCCACCTCGGCGCGGCTGGCGAACGATCGCCAGAAAAAACCGCTGGCTCCCACCACCGCGGCGGTGGACTGCATCTCCTGCGAGTGCTTTTTGAGAAAAAGGATTTTGTCAGGCATGACTTGGGGCGCGACGCAGCTAGCCTTCCGTGCCGCATAGAATTGGAAGCCCGTTGCGCGAAAGCCAGTCCGCGGCGTGCAAATTCCCGTAAAACGAACCGCGCGTCGCAGCCGCAGGTGGAGTTGCCCCGTCCGCGCGCTCATGCTGGCGGCGTTCCTGGAACCCCCGACCGCCATGTCCTCCTCCCACCCCACCCACGAATTCTTTCTCGAACAGACGGATTTCTCGCTGCGCTTCGCGCGCTGCTCCGGCCCGGCCGGCTCGCGTTGCGTGGAGGCGATCCACGAGGTGCTGATCAGCGACGCCCACGCGCTCGAGGAAGGCCTGCATGCGGTTTTCCAGCACACCGCCGACCCGGTGATCATGGCCCTGCGGCCGAAATCCCAGCTGGTGCATCTCGCCACCCCCGCGGAGGCGCGTACGCATCCCGGCCTGCTCGGGGTACGCCAGCTGGCTGCCCAGCACGCACACGCCGGCCAGCCCGCCTGGCTCGCGGCGGTGCAGGCGCGCAACGGCGCCGCGCCCGGCGACACCTCGTGGCTGGCGGCCTATGCCACCGCCGAGGATCGCGCCGAGTCCGACAGCATGGCGCAGGCCCTGCACCTCATGCCCGGCCGGCGGCTTTCCTCGCTGCATCTCACCGCCGGCGCGCTCACCGAGAGCGTCAAGGAACCGTCCCTGCTGATCGAAATCGGGGTGCACAGCTCGCGGGTCTTCTTCATCGGCCGCGCCGGCGTCATGGCGTCGGGCCAGGTTTCGCTTGGCATCGAGCAAATCGCCGAGGCGGTGCAATCCGTGCTCACCCTGAAGTACCGCGGCTCGGCCCAGAAACTTTTCCTGAACGAGCAATATGACTTCAGCGAATCGGCCGCCGCCATCGTGGAACGGCTCGTTCCCGCGCTCCAAAGCGAACTCGCCGCGCTGCCCAAGCCCTCCGGCCCGGCGCCGGTCTCGCTGCACTGCAGCGGCCTGCCCGCGAAGCAGCAATGGTTCGCAACCCAGCTTGCCGCCGCGCTCCAGCTCAAGCTTTTCGCGCCCGATTACGACCGCTGGTGCAAGGCCGCGGGCCTGAGTTTCCCCGCGCCGCTCGTGCCGGCGGAGATTCCGCCGCTTTGGCTGGGCTTCCTGCACTTGCTCGGCACGCACACCACGCCCGCACCGGAATGGCAGGCCGAGTGGCTCGCCGTCGCCGAGCCCAAGGCGGGCACGACTCCGCCGGCTCCGGAGCCGGGCGCGCCCTCTTCGGCCCCGGTCGCCCGCGTCATTGCGCCGGCGCCGGTGAAGCCGTCCCGTTCCACCCCACCCATGGTCGTCCCGGCGGCGCCGGTGAGGCACGAACCCGTGACGGTGGCCAATGCCGCGACCTTGGAAGCGCCCTCCGAACCGGCCGAAGCCGACGTGCCGGTCGAGATCGCGAAGCCCGCCGCGGTCGTGGTCACGACCATCGCGGCGTCCGCAACCGAGCCCGTCGTGGTCGCTCCGCCGGCACCGCCGGTTTCGCCGCGCGTCGCACCGGCGCATCGGGATGAGCCCCCGCGCCGCGCCACGCCGTTTTTTCTCCGCCCGGTTGTCCTGGTCGTGACCCTGCTTGTGCTGGCCCTCGCGGGCGGCGGCTACTTCTACGTGCAAAACCAGCGCGCCGAGGAAGCCCGCCTGGCCGCGGAACGCGCCCGCCAGGAACAGCGCCTGCGCGAGGAATCCGAACGCGCCCGCCTGGCCGAGCAAAAGGCCCGCGAGGAGGCGGAGGCCCGCAAGCAGTTCGAGCTTTCCCTCAACCAGAAGCTCGCCGCCACGGAAGCCGCCCGCGCCCAGGCCGAGAACGAGGCACGCACGCAAGCCGCGGCCCGCCTCGCCAACGCCCGCGGCCGCCTCATCGTCACAACCGAGCCGGCCGGCGCGCAGGTGACCGTGGGGTCGCTGCCGCCGCGTCCCAGCCCGGCGACATTCGACGATGTGCACATCGGCGAGTACCCGGTGTCGGTCACCCTCGCCGGCTACGACCCGGTGCAGCTCACCGCCACGATCCGGGAAAACGAGACCACCGAACCGCCTTCCGTCGCGCTGGTGCGCATCACCGGCACGCTCGAGCTCGCCACCGAACCCGCCGGTGTCGCCTACGAGCTGAAGCCGGCCGGCGTCCTGTTCGTCACCAATGCCCGCTCCGGCCACACCCCGGCCACGCTCAACGATCTCACGCCCGGCGACTATGTCGTGACCTTCACCCGCAACGGCTGGGCACCCCATTCCGAAATCGTCACCGTGACCCGCGATGGCTCGACGCGCACGGCGTGGACCCTGCCCAAGGGCACCGTCCGGATCGCCAGCGCCCCGTCGGGCGTCCACGTCTCCCGCAACGGTGTTCCTCTCGGCGTCACTCCCCTGACCCTCACCGACCTGGCGCCGGGCGACCTGAGCTTCGACCTCGCGCTCGACGGCTTCCAAGGCGTGAGCGTGCAAGGCCGGCTGGAGGACGGCGGCGCGCTCGACTTGCGCGGGGTGCTTCTCACCTCGGACGGCATCATTCCGTCTTCCGAAATTGAAACCAATCCGGTGCCGGTCACCCGGGTCCAACCCGATATCCCCCAACGCCTCAAGGACACGGCCGGCTCCGTCGACATCGAGATGGTCGTGGAGCGTGACGGCACGGTCAAAACCGCCCGTGTGATCCGCGCCACCCAGGCGGACCTCGGCAAGGTTTGCGTAGCCGCCGCCCTGAAATGGAAGTTCAAGCCGGCCCTGGCCAAGGGCCAGCCGGTGAAGGCCCGCGTCAACGTGCCGTTCACGATCAGCCCGTAAGTGCGTCGGAGCCTGAATCGGAAGGTGATCACCACAAGCGGCGCCGGGCAAAAGCGTGGCCGGAAGATAGTTCTCGAAGTCCAAGGCCTGTTTTTTGCTCCCGAAGCCTATGTAGGTGCAGAGCCTCCAAGGACGATCACGGGCGGTCGAAAAATTCCCGCCGCCATTGTGATCGCCGAGTCGCTGTCGCAAGTCTTCGGTAAACCCGACATAACGCCGCGACGGAATCCTTTCACTGCGGATCAGATAAACATAGTGCATCGTTAGATCCGGCCCTGCTCCGCCAAGGCTACGCACGGCATTCTTCGCCGGGCCAGCCAATAAGCCGTGGATCTGGACCAAGCCACCTTGGCCGTGCCATTCGAAGCTCCTTCGGAGCGAAGAATGGCGGGATGGACGGGACTCGAACCCGCGACCTTCTGCGTGACAGTGGAGTGGGCTGAACTGCACGGCAACGACTTGCACGACTCCATGCCACTACGATGCCACAACGCAGCAAAGCTTGTGAGATCAAGACCAGCAAGAAGTCGGCGCTGACCGCGGACCCTGCGGTGCGCTTCTTGATGTGCGCGACGGTGAGATTGCGGGTTAGCGCGAAGCGCTCTGGTCACTCGCTGATGTTAGAAAGTCTCACCACGGTGGTTGTTACCCATCCAAGTCAGGACTTGCCACGAGGTCTAGAAAGATGGCAACCGGCAGATGAGCAGTTCGCGTTCGAACATCATCTCCTTCGGCAGAGAGGCGTGGAGGTCGATGAACAGCTCCTCGTGGCTGAGCACTTCCGCGCGCCAGGAGGTGCGGTCAATGGCCTGCAGCTCCTCGAATCTTTCCTCGGAAAAATCCAGGCCGGTCCAGTCGATGTCCTTGTAGCGCGGCACCCAGCCGATCGGCGTCTCCTTGGCGCGTCCGCCGGCGCGGACGCGGTCGAAAATCCATTTCAGCACGCGCATGTTCTCGCTGAAGCCCGGCCACATGAACTTCCCGTCCCGGTCCTTGCGGAACCAGTTCACGTGGAAAATGCGCGGGGTCTCGCTGAGCGAGCGCTTCATGCTGATCCAATGGCGGAAGTAGTCGCCCATGTTGTAGCCGCAGAACGGCAGCATCGCCATCGGGTCGCGGCGCACCTTGCCGATCGTGCCGGCGGCGGCCGCGGTCATCTCGGAGCCCATGGTCGCGCCGACGTACACGCCGCTCGACCAGTTGAACGCCTGGTAGATCAGCGGCATCGTCGTCGCGCGGCGGCCGCCGAAGACGATCGCGCTGATCGGCACGCCCTCGGGCTTCTCCCAATCCTCGTCGATCGTCGGGCACTGCGCCGCCGGCGCGGTGAAGCGCGCGTTCGGGTGCGCGGCCTTGGCGCCGGTCGCCTTGGCGATCTCGGGCGTCCACACCTTGCCCTGCCAGTCGGTCGCCAGCGCGGGCGGCTCGTCGGTCATGCCTTCCCACCAGACGCCGCCGTCGGGCGTGAGCGCGACGTTCGTGAAGATCGTGTTCTTTGCCAGCGAGGCCATCGCGTTCGGGTTGGTCTTCACGCTCGTGCCCGGCGCCACGCCGAAGAAGCCGGCCTCGGGGTTGATCGCGTGCAGGCGGCCCTCGGCGTCCGGCCTGATCCAGGCGATGTCGTCGCCGACCGTCGTGACCTTCCAGCCCTGCTTCGAGAAATGCGCGGGCGGGATCATCATCGCAAAGTTCGTCTTGCCGCACGCGCTCGGGAACGCGGCCGCGACGTAGTGCTTGCGGCCCTCGGGGTTCTCGACGCCGAGGATGAGCATGTGCTCGGCCATCCAGCCCTCGTCGCGCGCCATCGCGCTGGCAATGCGGAGCGCGAAGCACTTCTTGCCCAGCAGCGCGTTGCCGCCGTAGCCGGAGCCGTAGCTCCAGATCTCGCGGGTCTCGGGGAAGTGGACGATGTACTTCTCCTTGTTGCACGGCCACGCAACATCGGCCTGACCTTTCTTGAGCGGCGCACCGACGGAGTGCACGCAGGGCACGACGCGCTTGAAGTCGCGGTCGATCAGCTCGAACACCTTTTTGCCGATGCGCGCCATGATGCGCATGTTGACCACGGCGTAGGGCGAGTCGGTCAGCTGCACGCCGATCTGTGACATCGGCGAACCGATCGGGCCCATGCTGTACGGCAGCACATACATCGTACGGCCTTTCATGCAGCCGTTGAACAGGCCCTTCAGCGTCTTGCGCATCTCGAAGGGATTGACCCAGTTGTTGGTCGGGCCGGCGGCCTCCTTCGACAGCGAGCAGATGAATGTCCGGTCCTCCACCCGTGCGACGTCATTCGGGTCGGACCGCGCCAGGAAGCAGCCGGGCCACTTCTTCTGGTTCAGCTTGGTGAACGTGCCGCCCGCGACCATCCGGGCGCACAGCGCGTTGTATTCCTGCTGCGAACCGTCGACCCAGTGGATCGCGTCGGGTTTGCACAGCGCCGCCATCTTCTTCACCCACCGGATCAGGTGCAGGTTGCGGCTCAGGGGCTTCGGAAAATGCAGAAACTTCATATAACAAAATCATCCCGAACTGCTCGCCGACTATCAAAAGAACGACCCACGCAATTGGTACATAATCGAAATCCTTCCAGCCGGGGAAATCCGGTGAGGTGCATCACGACGCGGCAGCCTAACCGGATACCCAACGTCTTCTCGGATCCAGCACTCAGAATTTCGTCCTGATGCTGAAGGTGAATTCGCGTGGATCTTCCGGGTATAGCCGATTGGCTGCCGGTGCGGACCGAAACGCATAAACATCAGTCAGATTTCGAATGGAGAGATTCGCCTCCCATGAGCCTCGAGTGTAACTCAGGCCAGTGTCCCAAACGCCATATGAATTCAAATACAACGCGGGCACGGATCCGACGGCACCACCGGAGCGACGCCCAGTAAACCGATAGCCAAGATTCACACTGAAATGCCGCAACGCTGCGGTTTGTGGGGTATACTTCATCCATGCGGCATATTGCTCTGCCGGTACGTTATTCACGTCGAACTGCGTGATTCCCTGCGCGAGTTGGGCAGGACCGGCCGCGTTGAAAATATCCGTGTGTGTATAGCTTGCGATCAGTTGGGTGGAACGGGACAAATTAACCTTGGCGCTGAGATCGAAGCCCTTGTTGGTTACACCGGGAACAATCGAGAAATTATTCGCCGGGATTGGCGGCACGACACCGACGTTCCCGAATGGATTGCTCTGCACGACATTGGTCGTGGTTATTTTGTAGACCGACCCTTCCAGCAACAATTTGCCGGCAAGGAGCGGCAATCTTACGCCCGCCTCGTCCTGTTTGCCCTGCTGCGGCGGAAGGAAGAAACCGAAGGCCGCTGAGGCTGCAACCGGGTTTGGCAGGAAGGATTCGTTGTGCAGCGCAAAGACGTGAAGCTGAGGCAAGATCTTAAAGACCGCTCCGTAACGATACGTCATCTGATCCTTGTAGAAAGTCGTCGGCGCGACGTATTGCGCGATTTTATCATAGCGTGCACCCGCAGAGATCTGGAGCCGGTCGTTCATCAGGCTCATTGCATCGAAGACATAGATGTCTTTGTCGTAATTGTTGGGATCGGGTACTGTCAGCCATGGCAGGCCAACCTTCATCGTCTTCAGGCTGGTTTGTCCGTTAGGATAGTTGAAAGTAACCGATACGATTCCGTTTGGGTTCGAGGCGGAACGAATGTCGTTCCAATCGATGTTGGTGATCGACCGGAGATCCGGTTTGTCCACCCAAATGGCATTCACGGCTCCGGCGGTCCCGACGTAGGCCTGCGCCTCGTACTGCCCGACCCCGGCGGTGGGCGCACTCGACTTGAATCCCAACGACTGGTCCGTACCGATCAGCAAGACATGCTTCACCGGTCCGGTGTCGAACTTGCCCGTGATGTCCCATTGCGTGTTGAGGGTGGCATTACCGTAGGTATCCAGCAGACGAACATAGCGCGTGGGAATCCACAGGCGGCCGGCAGCGACATCGGCTTGGGTAACCGTCTGCGAGAAATTAACTACTTTGCCAATATCGGCAGACTTAACCGGAAGCGGCGAAGTAGTAGTGTCGTCGAGCAGGCGCTCCAAAACCGAAAACTGCCAAGAGTAGGCCGCGCGAAGACTCCAGACCCCGAATCTCCCGTAGTCGTGCGTGTAGACCGCACTAAGCTGGAAGGATTTGTCGGTTTGGTCGTGATAGCCATTTGTGTCCTGATAGGTCCAATCCACTGGATAGATATCGTAAGGCAGCTTCACCTGGCTGGCCGGGAGGCCGGCTTGGGAGGCCAGCACCAATTGGGAATTGAAAAAAGACTGGGTCTTGTGAGCATATTCGAATTCCGCATCGATCGCGAGTTCCTTGATCGGAGTAAACGTGAGATGCCCGTAGTAGAGCTGACGCTTCAGATAGTCGTTGTTGATCTGGTAGAGATCGCGGTCTTCATTCGCATAGACCACCCGATAGGCCAGCAGATCCCGGCCGTCTTTCGATTTGGCCAGGGGCACCGGCCCAGTCGCATCGATGGATGTGCTGTAGCCGCCTTCACCGAAGAACGACAGCCCCACATTGGTTTCCTGTGTGTACTTGGGGCGCTTGCTCACGATGTTGATCACACCGCCAGGCTGGCTCGGGCCGTATTGCACGGCCGCCGCACCCTTCACGACCTCGATCTGCTCGATGGCCTCGGTGCCCATGAAATTATTAAAGGCGCTGTTCAGCGAAAACCCGTTGTAGAGCACCGCTGCGGCGGTGTCGAATCCGCGCACAATCGGGGAAGCGCCGTTGCGACCGGCATTGGAAAAGTCCACGCTGCTCGAGTAGCGCAAAGCGTCCTGGAAATTGCTCGTGCCCATGTCCTGGATCATCGACGCGTTGATGATGTCGATCTGCTGAGGGATATTTTCCAACGACTGGGAAACGCGGCCGATGGCCGTCGACGACTTGGAAAGATATCCTTCGTTTACTTCCGCGGTTACCTGGAACGGGTTCAAGACCAGCGTTTCCCCGGCAGAAGCGACTGTATGCGTGTCGACCGGATTGCCTGCGGCGGTTTGTGCGCCCAGATTGAGTGTGCTGAGCAAAAGAAATGGCAGCGCCATTTTCCGACAAGTCTTCATGGTGAGGTAGGGGTAAACCCAGCAAAGTTATTATCGCTGAGGATACGAGGATTCATGATTTCGCTGTTGAACCATGCCAACGCCCGCGTCTGCTTAAGCGTTAAGCCGGCCTTTGCTTCACGTCGAAAACCGGGCGAAAAGCGAAAATGTCAGCGCCGACGCTGCCGCGGACGCGCAGCACTTGTCGCCGGATCCGATCCGTGCTCCGCCAAGGGATGGATTTTCACATCCATGTACGGATACAAAGGCAATGAACTGATGGCTGCATGCAGGGCGGTCGCATCCCGGGTTTCCCACAGTCCCCAGTTGGCGCACCGCCCCGGCACGCGCCAAAGCCGTCGGATCAGGCCCTGTCCGGCCAGCTGCCTCGCCCGAGCTGCTTCGGCAGCGGCCAGTTCTTTCGGGTAGGAATGTTCGATTTCAATGGAGACAAGAAATTCCATGCGAGTTTACAGATAACCGTAGGCGGTCCAGCCGCCATCCACTCCCAGAATTTGCCCCGTGATATGCGCCGATTCGCGAGAAGCAAAAAACAAAACCGCCCGGGCCATCTCCTCCGGCGTTCCCAAGCGGCCTTGCGGCGTGCGGCGCTTGATCGCCTCCACGTCGATCTTGCCCTGCTTCTGCAAGGCCAGCGTTGCCTCGGTGAGTACGTAACCGGGAGCGATCGCATTGACCCTGACACCGGCGTGGGCCCATTCGACGGCCCAAACCTTGGTTAACATGGTCACGGCCGCCTTGGTCGCCGCATAGGCGGCGCGCTTGGGCGCGGCAACCGTGCCATAGATTGACGAGAGATTGATGATCCCTCCCTGGCCTTTCTCGACCATCCGTTTTGCAATCGCCTGGGTGCAGACGAACACTCCGGTCAGGTTCACATCGATCGTGCGCTGCCAATCCTGCAGCGTCAGTTCCAGCGACGGAAAGTTCGCAAAGATGCCCGCGTTGTTGACCAGCAGATCGAGTCGTCCCCAGCGAGCCATGGCTTCGGCATAGGCTTTTTCGATGACCTCGGGGTTCGCCACCGAACCGGCGACTGCACAAGTGTCTACGGGTCGATTGAGCAGCCGGAGCGTCTCATTCAAGCCGGGCTCATCCAAATCGACCAGTACGACGCGCGTTCCTTGTACCAATAAAGCGGAGGCAATGGCGAGGCCGATGCCCGCGGCGGCGCCGGTGATGATCGCCACGTCGCCTTGCAAATCGGGATAACTCGCCGCCGGGGGATGTATGAGTGGAGCTTTCATGGCAAGTGGCCCGTCAAATCGTAAGCGCCTCGGTGGCGAGGGCCGCGGCCTTCTGCCAGTCCACGTCCCATCCGTTGCCCGGCTGCGCACTCAAGATCATTTTTCCGGCTTTCACATCCAGCGGCTGGCGCAATAGATTTTCATAGGGATCGATTCTCCGGTCGGTCGTAAGTTCCGCCAACGATACCTGCGGGTTGCTTGCCGCCAGTTGCGCATGCAGGGGAAGAAACACGTGAGGAAGAACCTTTTTTCCCCCTGCGGCAGCCAGCTGCAGGGCGCCGAGCGCACCGGTGATACCGCCGCTTGCGGTGGCATCGACGCGCAGGATCTCGACGCCTTCCAACAAATCGCGGAATCCAGCAAGACCCAGCACATCTTCACCGGCGGCTAGGGGCGTGGCCAGCTTTCCAGCCAATTCCGCGGTCAACCGCCAGAGATGCGGGGGAAAGGGATCTTCGATGAATTCCAAGTCCAGATCATCCAGCCGGCGACAGGCCTGCCAGGCCGGATTTGTTTCCTCCCAAAGCCAGTGCGCATCGACGGCCAGCCGGGCGGTGCCGGCTGCCTTGACCAGCCGCGTCACCAATCGCGCGTCCACCGCGGCGTCGGCACCGGGAAGACAAACCTTGATCAGCCCGTAACCATCATCGACCAGGGCCTTGACTTCATTTTCCAGGCTTTCGATGCCGCGCGTCTCCGGGAAATATCCCGCTACGGCGAGCAGAGGGACTTCGGTGCGCCATCCTCCGAGAAGCTGGAAGAGGGGCAATTTCGCGGTCTTTGCCACAATATCCCACAGGGCAATGTCGATTGCACTGACGGCCCGGATGAAAGCCGCCCGCCCGGGAATGAATTGTTGCTCGAGGACATGGATGATCTTTCGGGGCAAGAGCGGTTCTGCATTGAGGATCCGCCGCCCCAATGTTTCCAACGCTTCAAGCAGCGGGGTGCCACGCGCATAGCTGACACTGTACCCTTCGAGGCCAGCATCGGTCTTGATCCGGAGAACAACGTAATCCCGCGCCCGAATCACGACCTCGCCGAAGCGAATCGCTTGGGGCAATTCGATCGGGCAGCGCAGAACATCAATCCCGGTGATCTTCATGCCACGAGCAGCGCGCGGGCCTGCGCCGAAATCGCCCGGGCATCGGGCAGGAGCGCCGCCTGCAACGTAGGCGAAGCCGGAATGCGCGAATCCAAAGCCCCGAGGCGCCTGATCTTCGCGCCGGCGACTCGCTCGCCGATTCCAGCGGCAATTTCGGCGCCAAATCCCCCGGTGACATTGGCCTCGTGAACAATCACCGCCTTCCGACCCGAACGTGCCACCGCGGCATCGATCGCGGCAATGTCCAATGGGGCCAGCCACCGAAGATCGAGCACGGCGGCCCTGATTCCTTCCTGCAGCAGGAGTTCCGCCGCCTCCACGGCGTGCAAGGCGGAGCGCCCCCACGAAATAATCACCAGATCGCTTCCCTCTTTCAGCACCCGCGCACCGCCCGTTGGCTCGGGTGCCGGCTCAAGCGCAACATTTCCAGACTGCTTATAAAGACCTCGACACTCGAACAAGACGCATGGGTCCGGATCGGCAATCGCCGCGCGCAACATCGCATGTGCATCAGTTGGCGTCGACGGGACGCCGATTTTGAGACCGGGAATATGCGCCAGCAGCGCCTCGAGACACTGGGAGTGCTGCGCACATGAACCGGGAGTCGCTCCTTGTTGGGTGCGCACCACGATCGGGGCTGAATAAGCGCCTGCGGAGATATAGCGAATGTTGGCGGCCTGGTTGATCAACTGATCCAGGGCCACCAGCAAAAAGTCCCCCCACATGATCTCGACGACAGGCCTCATGCCAAGCAGCGCCGCGCCGACGGCGGAGCCCAGGATCGCCGATTCCGCAATGGGGGTGTCGAAAACCCGCTTCGATCCGAAATCGGCCTGCAGTTTCCGGTGAACCCCGAAGATGCCGCCGCTATGCCCCACGTCCTCGCCGTACACGATCAGCTCGGGCCGCTGGTTCAATTCGATGCGCAGAGCCTCGTTGATCGCATTCACGAAGGTCATCTGCTGGCTGCTAGCCTCACCGTCACGGCGATTCACTACGAGATCGGCCGCAGGTGCGACAACATGTGAGCTAGCTGTCCGAGGGTTTGGCAGTGGTGCCTGGCGAACCCGGTCGATTGCCCGTTCCACGATTTCCACAATCTCCTCGTCGATCTTCACGAGCTCCTCTGCGGTCGCCGCCTCTTTCTCGAGCAACATCTTTTGCAGCACGACCAGCGGTTCGCGTTTCGTTGCCAGCTCAATGTCGTCCTTCGGGCGGTAATGCTGGATGTCACCATTGTAATGTCCGCCCAGCCGAACCGTATTGCATTCGATGAATGTCGGCCCCGCTCCGCTGCGCGCGCGAGCGGCAGCCTCATCCACCGCCTGGGCGACCGCCAATGGGTCGCAACCGTCAATGGAAACGCCGGGAATGCCGCAACCCGTGGCCCGCTCTACCAGGCTTTTAATGCGCAGCAGCGTTGTGGTGCGCGTCAGTTCGGACCAGCCGTTGTTCTCGCAGATGAGGATCAACGGCAATCTTTCCGCAGCCGCGAAGACCATGCCCTCATGCAGCGCGCCTTGGCTCATGGCGCCGTCTCCGAAGGAGACCACGACCACGCCGTCACGCCCCTGGCGCTGAAGCGCCAGCGCCGCACCCGCCGCGATCGGCACGCCAGCGCCGACAATGGAATTCTCGCCAATGAAGCCGTAGTCCAGCGCGGACATCATCGCCGAGCCCGCCCGACCGCCATTGATGCCGGTAGCCCGATGGCACACTTCCGCCAGCACGGATTCCAGGGGAACTCCTGACTCAAGAATCCATCCGTGCCCACGATAAGTGCTCACGACATAATCTGTAGAACGCAGGCTCGACATCGCACCCACTGGAATCGCCTCCTGGCCAACGCAGGTGTGGACTGAGCCCACGACTAACGGCGACGGACCGCCGCTCAGCTCCGAACAACGCCGTTCAAACTGCCGGATCGTGCGCATCCGGGTATAATACCGCAGCAACAATTGGGCCTGTCCCAATTCGCGGGCCTCGGCCCATTCCTGGGTCCGAGCAGTTCTGGATAAGTGCGCACGGAGGGGTGGTATGGCGTTAGTGGCAGTCACACACCGAGCTTCAGGACGTGTCCGGGCGGTTCAATGCCCTGAGGTGCTTAAACGTTAACCTATTCTAATTCACGTGAGGAAAGGCAAACTCACGAGAAATTTTCGATCCCAAAACGGTACTCGGTGCGGCGAAGGTACGTTTGCCCGGCCGACAAAACGCCCTGCGGAAACGAGGGATGATTCACGGCGTTGGGAAATTCCTGTGCTTCCAGGCAAAAACCCGATTGCCGGGGATATCGGATGCCGGCCTTGCCCTGAAAATTCCCGTCGAGGTAATTGCCCGTGTAGAAGTGCAGCGCCGGCTGGTCGGTCAGAACCTCCAGCGAAATCCCGGAGCTCGGCGAATAAACCTTCGCCGCCCGGCGCAGCGCATTGGCGCCGTCGGGTGAGACTACGAAGCAGTGGTCGATTCCACCAGGATTCCCCCCCTGCTCTCCCAATTTGAGCCCCAATGCCGTGGCCGCACGAAAATCAACCGTGCTGCCCGCCACCGGATCCAGATTTCCATCGGCCGCCTTATGGTCGCCAAGCCGAATCTGCTGCTTGCAGCGCAACGTCACCACATGATCGTCGATTCTCCCCGCTTGGTGGCCCGCAAGATTGAAGTAAGCATGCTGCGTCGGACTCACGATCGTATCTTGATCCGTGGTGATCGCGTATTGGATCAACCAGCGATTGTCGTCGGTGAGCTCGTAGCGCACGTCTGCGATCACCGACCCCGGATAGCCCGATTCGCCCGACTCGCTGTGATGGCGGAAGGTGATCGTATTGCTTGATCCCCCCGCCCGCTCCAAGACCGCCCAATTGGCCCGGTGCCAGCCTTGAGGTCCGCCATGCAGGTGGCACTCGCGGCCCTCATTGACGGGCAAGCCGACTGACCGCCCTCCGATCCTGACTTCAGAAGGCCAGATCCGACCGGCCGTCCGGCCGACCACGCAACCCATGTACGCCGGATTGGTCGCATAGGCCGTCTCGGACGCATAGCCCAAGAGAACATCCCGAAAGCGACCGCCGGAATCGGGCAAGGTCAGCCGCATGGCGGACGCGCCCCAGGAAGTAAGGGCCAACGCAACGCCTCGCGAGTTGGTCAAAGTATAGACACTCATGAGCGCTTATCGCACAGCCCTGTCGCCTTAATCCGGATAGCACCGCACCCCGTAGATCGCGGCCCGAGGATCACCGTTGGTCGCCGTGATTTTAATCCGAATCTTTCGTGTCGAAACCGGCCGTTCCAACTGATGCCGGCGCCGGCGCTGAAAATTTCCGGAAACCTCGAAGATCGCACTCCAGCCGTCTCCAGTTGGAACCTCCACCGCATAGTCCCGAGGACACTGTGGATCGAGATAGAGCGCACCGTAGGCGCAATACTCGCGCAGCATATTGCCGGGAAAAGTCAGGTCGATCGTTTTGATTTTCTGGTCCTCCGCCCATTCGAGCACGATCCACTGCGGCAGCGTGCGCTTGGCTGCCGAGCACCAAAGGTTGGTGAACCGATAAGGCCGGCCGACTCCTGTCGCGATATTGCCGGGCCCGAAGCTTGGCTGCGCGGGCGCAATGAGGTAGCTCATGGTCACGCCGTGGCCGTAACGCCGCATCCGGCCCTTGCCCATGTCGAACAAAGCATAATGGCCTGGCACGATCCGTCCGGCGGGCAGCCAGGCAACTTGCTTGTTCGCCCCGAGGTCGAGCCGGACATAGGTGCCCGGCTTGACCGCCACACCAAGTTTCCACTTCACCCAGTTCTTCTCCCCCGGCGGAACCACCAGTTTGGACTGGGCCAGCACCGGATCGGGATCGGACCGATAGTCCCAAATGTTGTCCACCGGCACCAGGCACGCAGTGACTTCCTGGGGCATCGAACTGAAATTGGAAAGACACACGGACAGCTCATCGATCCGGTCGGTGGCGACAGCGATCAATTGTCCGCGACGCAGCAACAACTCGTCGCGCCCAGTTTTCATCGCTTGGTCGACCCAGAACGAGAGGCCCTCATGATGCCCCTTCTCGTCGGGAATGGCCCCGTCGAGCAGGTCTTCACTGCTCGCCGAGATCGTCGCCTTTCCCCTGACCAGCTCTTGCGGGTGGCTCTCGGGCGTATTGGGCAGGAAGCAGTCATCGCGGATGAGTTGCTGCTGAATCCAGGCGACATCCGCCGCCGCCAGCGCACTGGGGGACTTCCCCACTTTGAGCGCGCGCGCACTGGCAATGCCCACCGCTTGCCCCATCAGTGCTGTCGTTCCCATGACCCGAACCGTTCCCAATGCAGCGCGCGATACGCTCACGTTGCGACCGGCCATCATCAGGTTGTCGAGATCCTTGGCGATCAGGATGCTCAGCGGGATGCCATAGGGCGCCATGTAGCTCTTGTGCGCATAATCGCTGGTCGGATTGTATCCCTCAACCGTCGCAGGCTCACTGCTGGGAGCGAGCAATCCCCCGGGCGTGTGCAGATCGAGGAACCAACCGCCAAAGGCCACTTCGTCGGAAAATACTTTGCGATTTTGCACGTCATTTTCCGTCATCAAATATTGGCCCATGATACGCCGGCTTTCGCGTTTGCCGGGCACTTGGCCGATCCAATCCAGGGCATAGTTGGCCGCGAGATCCTTGGTTCTCGGATCGTGATTTTTGATCCAATCCCAGACGCCCAGAGTGTGTCGCGTCAACTCGTGGCGGATGTCCTCGGAATTATAAATTGTATCCCAAGGCACGCCGATCTCGAGCCACCAGTAGCCGGCGCGGATATCCCGGTCCACCTTTCGTCCCTGCTCGTAGAAATAGCGCGCGTCCGTGTGTTTGATCGCCCACTCGGGCGGTGTGTAGGGCATCGGCCGGCCCATGTCCCGCGCTCGGAAATGGATCGAATTGCCCATCGTGTCTTTGCTGGGCTTGGCCGGTGCATGCATTTCGCCGAATTCGTCCCGGCCCTCGCTGCCCATCCGCCATTCACAACCGGCGAGATCAGCCACCAAGCCATCACCAGTGCAATCGATGAAATGCGTGGCGGACAGAGTGAGCTCCGTTTCGGCGTTTGCCACGCGCCCGACCACGGCTTCGATTCGGCGAGCCGGGTTGCAGGCCGGGCGATGCAGATAACCGAAGTTGGCCTGGGGCAGCGGAGCTTCCTCCACTCGCGCTCCCCCCGCCATCACCACGGCGGTTATGCTCGTGTTCAAATGCAGCTTAAGGGTCGGGGTTTTCTGCGCCACGTCGTAGAGCACCATGTCCCAAACGCTGTTCATCCAGCCGTTCTCAAACACCGCTTCGTGATTTCTGGCGCGCTCCTCGATAAGCACTTCCGAAATGATGCCGGTTTCCCGCCCATAGGCATGAAAGCCGGCGGCGCCATGAGGCGACACCTTCACCTCGGAAGAACTGTTACCGCCCAACACCGGACGGTCTTGCACCAGGCAGGTCTTCACGCCTTGTCGGGCCGCAGCGACCGCCGCGCAAAAGCCGGCCAAGCCGCCACCGCAAACTACCAGATCGTATTGTTGGGACACTTTTTTCATAAGATAAAACCTTGTGCTTCAGCTCGCCGGGCTTCGCTCCCACGCGCGGTTGGCGAACATCACCAGCAGCAGAAACGCGAGCGGCTGGAGCAACGCCATCGCGTAGAAGCAATGGGCGTAGGAGTAGCTGTGCACGACACGCACGACCAACTGGTTCATCACAATGCCGCCGGCTGCGCTGCCCATTGCAATGAACCCGTACGCGGAGCCAAAGATGGCCGCGGGCAGAAAATCGATGATGAAGGTGTTGATGCAGGCCATCCACGCGGTCTGCGCCAGCACCACCACCATCGCCACCCCGAAGGCTGCGGAATTGTTCGGCAGTAGCGCAATCAGCGGGGCCAGCGGGACAAGCAGGGCGCAGCCCAGCATCACCGCCAAGCGGGCGCGACGTGATTGCCAACCCTGTCTCACCAAACGGTCGGAGAGAAAGCCTCCAGCCAGAAACCCAATATCGGCGGCGACGAAAATGATCCAGAGGGAGCCGAGCTCCAGCTGGCTAAAGCCGCGGACACTGTGCAAATACTTCGGTAGCCAGAACTGGAAAAAGTACCACACCGGATCCGTCAGCATCCGCGCGGCGACCAAGGCCCAGACGGCGGGATGCCTCAAGATCTGTCCCCAACGCCAGGCTTCACTTCCTGTATTGGCGGTCGCCTTGTCGGGCGCGTGGACACGCTCGGTTTGCAGCATCTGCCGCTCGGAATCGCGCACCCAGACATGTTCGCCGGGTTCGCGATAGAAGATTGCCCACAGCAACATGAGCCCGAGTCCGATCAAACCCGTGATGAAAAACGCGCTCCGCCACCCGTATTGGGCCGAGACAGTCACCACCAGCACGGGCGCGATGGTTGAGCCAAGCGAACCGCCGACCGATAGCAGCCCCATCGCCAGCCCGTGCTCCCGCTTGGGGAACCAATCGGCGATGACCTTGGGTCCTGCAGTCCAACCGCCGGCCTCGCCCAATCCCAGCGCAAATCGATATACGCTCAATGAAGTGGCAGAACGCGCGAGCCCGGTCATGGCATTCGCCAGCGACCAAAATCCGATGAAAATCGTCAGGCCCCACCGGACGCCAATCGCATCGACGATCCGCCCCGACAGCACGTAAGCGACCGTATACGCTACCAGAAACCAACTGAGTACGTTCGCGTACTGGCCGTCGCTTAAACCCAAGTCGCCCTGGATGGTGGGCGCCAGGATTGAAAGCATTCCCCGGTCGAGGTAATTATTAGCCGAAATCAAGACCAGGAGACCTGCGATCCACCATCGAACATTCGGGATCTTCATGCGCGACAGATGGCCGGTTTCGGAACCACGCCCAATCTTTTTCCCCAGGAGCGCGCATCCCTGGCCCAACGACTTTGGCCTGGGTGCCAAAGTGTGCCCTTCCGCCTGGCCGCACTCCATCGTTGTATAGTGCATTTTCGAATGTGGAAGAAAGACACGTGATACGGAAAACCCGTCATTGGCTCCGGAGGTGGGTAGCGCCGGAGCCGGTGAGGTGTGAGAATTTATCCTCTGTTTTGCTTCACCCTTGCGCCAAGCCAATCGCCCCGAATGCTTAAATGTTAACCAATTTGTTTTTAAACCATGCCCCGACCTTCTTCCCGTCCTTCAATGCGCCAGATCGCCGCGGAATGCGGCATCAGCGTTGCTGCGGTTTCGATGGCCTTGCGCGGGCACCCGCGCATTTCCGACGAGACCGTTGTCCGCGTCACGGAGGCGGCAAAGCGCCACGGTTATCGCACCAATCCTCTCCTGCGTTCCGTGATGTCGCATGTCCGGGCGGCGAGCGCAAAAAAGAAGATGTGGCTGAACATCGCGTTTGTGTGGCTGGAGGCGACGCCGGAGAGCGTGCGCTCCGATCCCTTCGAATCGCAGACCGTGCGTTCAGTGGAGGAAAGAGCCGCGCAGCTCGGCCTGCACCTGGAGCAGTTCTTCCTATCGGCGCGCGGCATGTCGCCCAAACGGCTGGAGCAAATTATCCTGGCGCGGGGAATCTCCGGGGTGATTTTTTCTCCCTCGGCAAACATCCCGAATGTCGAGCTCGGTTTCGCTTGGGACAAATTTTCCGTGGTCGTGATCGGCAATTGCCCCTGGAGTCCGGAATTTCACCGGGCTGGGCACCACCACTACCGGTCGATGTGTCGCGCCATAACCCGCATCGGTCAACTCGGATACATTCGCCCCGCCCTGATCTTGGAGGAAAAACGCAACGAACGTGCATGGCGCACGCCGGAAGCCGGATTTCTGACCCACTACCCGGGCGACGTGGACCCGAGAAAGATGATCTTTCGCATGCCGGATAACAAACTCGGTTCGCTGAAGCGGTGGCTTAAGCAATCACACGCGGACTGCTTGGTCTTTCCCTTTCTCGATGGCTGGTCGGCGGATTTCAAGGAAACTCAGCTGGGCAAGCGGTACCCCTACGCCGCGCTGGATATTTTCACACCCGGCGATGTCAGCGGCATCCACTGGGACTTCAAGACCATTGGGGCCAACGCCGTGGATTTGCTGATGAACCAACTGTTGCATCTGGAGCGTGGCGTTCCTGCAAGAGCGCACGTCGTCCTGGCCGAAGGTGCGTGGCATCCCGGCTCCACGCTGCCGCCGAAACTGTCGGCTGCAGCCCTGCTAGCCTCCACTTCCCGTGCTTCAGCCTCCAAACGCCGGGCGCGGTAGACCGCGGACGCCCGGCTTCAAAGCGAAGACTCCACCAGCTTGGGGATGTTTGGCCAATTCCTCCGAGCTTACATTCATTCGCGAAGACGTCACGTAGAGCGTGTCGAGCTCCTCGCCACCGAACGCACAGCAAGTGACCCGGCTCGCGGGAATTTCCACGACTCGATCGATTTTCCCGTCGGGCGAAAACCGCACGATGCATGCGGCCTCCCAGCGAGCATTCCAAATGTAGCCGTCCGCATCGACCGTCGATCCATCGGGATAGCCATAACCCTGGGGATTGGCGAAAATCCGTTTGTTACTGATGGCGCCGGAATCGGGATCGAGATCGTAGGCAAAGATGGCCTCCGCCAGGGTGTCTGCGAAATAGAGCGTGCGATAGTCCGGGCTGAAGCAAGTGCCGTTGGAGATCCCAATCGGCCCATCCACCGGGATCACACGCAGGTCGGGCTCAACGCGGTAAAGCATCCCCGTTGGCCCGGCAATGGGGATGTCGCTGGCGTCGGGACCGATGTTATTGGACATGGTGCCATACCAAAAGCGGCCGCGGATGTCGGGCGCCCCGTCGTTCGCCCGGTTATTCGGATGCGCCGCCTCGGGCGAGGCCACGTGCGTGAAACTCTGGGTTGTCGGATCGAAGAAGTTCAATCCGTGGTGAGAGGCGATCAGGAGGGAGCCGTCGCGACGCTTTGCCAGAGAGGAGATCATCTCGGGCATGGGCCAGGCATCGTGCTTCTTCGTGCGCGGTTCGTACCGATGCAACCGCGAGGGCATGGCGATGTCGACCCAGTATAAAACCCGTTCCTGCGGGCACCAAAAAATCCCTTCACCGAGTTTGTCCCGGCAATCCAGTACGCACTCCGTCGCAAGCTTCGTTTTGGTTTTCATTTTTTGGAGGCATCGCCGGTGCTAGAGGAAAAAACCTCCAGTGACGAAAAGCTCGGTCCCGGTGACTTGATTCGCTGCATCCGACAGCAAGTAGAGCATGCCCGGCACGTAGTCTTCTGGCGTCTGAAGCCGTTGCATCGGCATGACCCTAGCCGCCACCTTGTCCAACCAGGCCTGGCCGCGGCCCTGCTTGCGCCGCAGGGCAAGTTCTCCCGGCGTTGCTACCCACCCCATGGTAATCCAGTTCGCCCGGATTTTGTTTCGCGCGTAGTTCTTTGCCACATGGTGCGTCAAAGTCAGCAGTGCCCCCTTTGAACAGGCATAGGCCGCGCGGTCCGCTTCGCCGTTGTAAGCGTGAAGCGAGCCGATGTTGATGATGGCGCCTCCGCCCGTGGCCATCATCGATCTGACGGCGTATTGCGTGCAGAAATAGGGCGCTTTGATATTCAGGCCAAACACCCGGTCGAAGAGCTTCTCGTCCGTGTCGGTTAGCGGACAAACCGGCAGGATTCCCGCGTAGTTGACCAAGCCGTCGATCCGGCCAAACGCGGCTTTCGCCTTGGCGATCAGCCGGCGGCACTCCGAAACGCGTCCCAAGTCTCCCCGCACGAAGAGACCTTTGCCCCCGCGGGCCCGCACCGCGCGGATCACTTCCCGGCCTTCGGCCTGTTCCAATCCGCCAATGACCACGCTGGCTCCTTCGCCGGCGGCCGCGATCGCCAGACTGCGGCCCAGTCCCCGCGTTCCACCGGTAATGACGATTACTTTATCCGCCAACAGGGGTTTCATAGGCTTTTGGCGCCACGCGAAAATTCAATGATGTCCTCCACCCGAAACAACGTGTCCGCGACCTGAACATTCATCACTGGATGGACCGCGGGTGGATTACTGTTCCTCCCAGAACTCCCAGGCCATGTCCGGGACCTCGATGGAGAGGGCGGCTTCGCTCAGTTCACCGACTTCCACTCCTCGACAATCGATTCCCGCGGACTCCGGCGTATAGCGATATCCCTTGAAGGTCTTCCCGGACAATCCGGTGGTAACCGTGAAACGATGCGGCACGAAACTGCGGTTCGAAAGCACCACCGTTAATTTGCCGTTGGGCCGCTTGAAGGTCATGATGCGGAGGTCATCGTCGGCGCCGTCCAGCTCGGTTACCGCCACCGAGACGCAGTTCCACGGCATATGCTTCACGAAGCTGCCCACGGCATACCAATTGTATTTGTTCCAGCCCCAATGCCCGACCTGCAGCCCGGAAGGCGAGCGAGCATTGGGATTATCGGTGGAGGGACGCCAGAAGCCGAGAGAATATCCGCTCGCCTCGGCATTGCCGACGGGCTTGAGCGCATGAATCCAGAACCAGGTAGGTGCGTCCCCGAGCTGAAACCAATTCATGATGTGCTGGACGGTGTTCAGTGTCCGCGCCGGAGTCGCGGGACCCGCCAAATACTCAAACTCATTGTTGAACCTTGGCTTCCCGCTGGGCTCGACGGGGAAATGCAGGTGCTTCGAGTCCCACCCGATGAGATGAACGACCAACGCATCGATGTATTGCGCAAACGCCGGATCTTTGAGCACGGGACGCGCATACCTGAAATCCAGGGAAAGGCCCGTATCGGCGATGATCCGGATCTTGGGATCATAGGCCCTCACCGCAGGTGCGACCGCCTTAAAAGTCCGGGCATATTGCTCGGGAGTGAAAGGACAGGATGAAAATGAAGCGTCGGTTGACGGCTCAGCCTGGAGGCCCCAGAAAACCACCGGAATACCGGCCGCGCGCAAAGTCTTCAGGTCAGCCACCCGTGCCTCGGCCATGTCCCGTAGGAAGCGATCAATATCGCCATGGTATTCCGGATCGTTCGCGAAATCCCGCCCGAAGCATCGCAGTTTGTTTTCGGAGTCGCCCTCGCGTGTATACTGCCGGTTCGCCTTCCAGAAAGGTGGTGGCGACCAATACTCCAGGGAGACGCCTTCGATCCCGGCTGCCGTGATCATCTCCTTGATCTCCGCCAACTGCCCAGGCCAGCGGGGCTGGAGGGTTTTCCCCTCGGCATCCAAGCCCCGCCAGTAGAGTCCTCCGGCCAGACGACAATAACGGAAGCCTTTTAGCATCTCTTGGTAGAGGCGGTCGCGTTCCGCCGGAATCAGGTCGTGAGGCACGCTGATTTCATGCTCGGGTAACGCAGCATTTCCCGATGCGATAGAGTCGGACTGGATTTCAAACCCGATCCCCTCGATGGTTTGCTTCGTTTGCAGAAGATGGACCTCAAACCGGCTTTGCGTCGGCGCCGCCTTTGCTCGTGCCGGCCGGTCCACCGGGTACGACGCAGCCATAAACTCCTTCATTTCCTTCCCGATTCCAGGATCTTCCCTGTCTCTCTTGGCAATGAACTCCATCATTGCGGCTGCTGGATCCGGTGCAGCCGAAGGCATCGGCGCGGCCGGCTTGGGCGGGCTGTCTTCGGCCATGGCTGAGAATGGAATCGCGAGTATAAGTGCAACCAATGAGAGGCGGAGCAGCATGGGGTTTGGGGTAGGTTGATTTTGAATCAGCGCGGCCGGCTAAGCCAAGCTACCATGACCAGCAGCGCGGTTGAGACCACAGCAGGAATGAGAAATTTAGCCTGTCCGCCCTCCCAAGGGTGAGCTGCGACCAATACGATCATCACCAGAATAAAGATACAGGATACAAACCGCGTTTTCGGAAATGCCATGCCAAGCCCGAAAATCAGTTCTACGACTCCGGAGGCATAGTAGACCCAAAGTGGATGATATTGCAGGTAACTGCGCTTGGCCTCAGGCCAGTCTGTGAAGAGCTTGCGGGCGCCCGCGAAAGCGAAAAACAGGCCCAGTATGATCGCGAGCACGTTGAAAGCGATGGTCTTAACTGAAGCAGAAATCGCAGGTTTCATAATTGAATTTCTTGCTGATCCGATACGGCAGAAATGGGTCGGGGCAAATGCGGACACTTAATGCTGCACAGTTCGCCACCAGCAATCCGCCTCGTTGCTTAAATGTTAAGCGTACAAGCAAAGGCCACTGCTTCCCCAGTGCGGTTCGAGACTAAAAAAGCTCAAGGGCCCCTCCTTCCCTCCTGAGTGTGGCGTTTGCCCTGTTAGGGCTCATCGACCGGGGCCAGGATTCATAAACTCGGTCTCGCAAACCGACCTCTTAAAGTTCATCGACTCAATTCAACCATCAGGATTGGGACCGGCTACCTAGGTTGAGGTACCAGTCCCCACTCCTTCTCTTCGCCGTCGATTTTCTATAACGCATCCAGAGCGCACCCATGATCTCTACATGGGCCCGACGAGTCATTTTCGCGTGCCACAAAAATGCCACTACGTGCGGATTTTGGCGGTTTTTAGTGGCATTTATGTGGCATCGGCCAACCCCAATAAAAAACCCAAGAAGCGTGTAACTCCTTGGGCTTAAATGGCGGGATGGACGGGACTCGAACCCGCGACCTTCTGCGTGACAGGCAGACGCTCTAACCAGCTGAGCTACCACCCCAAAAGAGGGGAAAGAGGCCGCAACGTAGATTCCGAGATAGGGGTGTCAAGCGTCCTTCTGGGTCCTTTCCTGCTTTTAATTCGTGCGGGCGGAAATCCGGTTTCAACCGTTACTTCTGGAAGAAATTCAGCGCGTTTTTGCGGTCATTTTCGATCTGGCGGCGCAGTTCCTCCAAGCTGCCAAACTTGGCTTCCGGCCGGAGGAACTCCAGCCACTGCACCGTGAGCTTGTCGCCATAGGTCAGCGACGAAGTTTCGAGCAAATGCACCTCCAGCAGCGGCCGGGTCGCCTGCTCCACCGTGGGCCGCAGGCCGTAGTTGGCGACGCCCTTCACGGGCTGCTGGTGGCTGTTCAGCACCTGCACCGCGTACACGCCGTACCGGGGCTTGGCTTCGGGCTCCCAGGCGACATTCAGGGTCGGAAATCCGATCGTCCGGCCGAGCTGGCGCCCGCGTTCCACCACGCCATCGGTGAAATAGGAATAGCCGAGCATGGCGTTGACCTCGGTGATCGCGCCCTCCGCGAGCAACTCCCGGATGCGCGAGCTGCTGACCGGCGCGCCGTTGTGGTTCAGGCGCGGCATGCTGAACACCGACAGGCCGGCCTGTCGCGCCTCCTCGTTCAGGAGGGCCACGTCGCCGGCGCGCCCGCGGCCGAAACGCCAGTTCTCGCCGACATAGAGCGCCGCGAGGGTCGGCAGGTGCTGGCGCAGGTGGGCGATGAAGTCCCGCGCCTCGATGGCGGCATATTCCCTGGAGAAATTCTGCTCAATCAGCACGTCGACGCCCAACCGCGCCAGCACCGCGCGCTTCATGGGCAGCGGCATGATTAGCTGCGTGGGATTCTCCGGCCGGAACAAGGCGCTGGGATGCGGCCAGAACGTCAGCACGCCGGCGAGCCCGCCGCTGCGCCGGGCCGAATGGATGGCCGACTCGATCACCGACTGGTGCCCGAGGTGGATGCCGTCGAACATGCCGATGGCCAGGTGCAGCGGCTTGGCCGGCAGCCGGACCTTGTCCAGTCCCTCGAACTGGAGCATCGCCGTCACTGCGCCACCGTGGGCGCCGCCGCGTAAACCGGGATCAGGCGCTTTTCGATTTCCGGCAGCGACATCGTTTCGACCTGGTCGAGCGTCAGGCCCTGCCCCATCTCGAACTTGCCGCTGGCGGTCCGGCGCAGCGCCGACAGGTGGGCGCCGCAGCCAAGTTTCTGCCCGAGGTCGTGCGCGATCGTGCGCACGTAGGTGCCCTTCGTGCAATGGAGCCGGAAGGTCAGCTTCGGCGAGTTGAAAGAAAGCAGCTCGAACGACATCACGCGGATGAAACGCGGCTCGCGCTCCACCTCCTCGCCCTTGCGGGCCAGCTGGTAGAGCTTCACGCCGTCGACCTTGATGGCCGAGCGCATCGGCGGAATCTGGTACTGGTCGCCGAGAAATCCTTTCATCGCTTCCTTCACTTGCGCCTCCGACAGCGAAGGGACCGGTCTTGTTTCCATCATTTCGCCCTCGGCGTCCTGCGAGTCGGTGACGACGCCCAGCGTCGCCTCGCCCTCGTAGACCTTGTCCGTGCTCATCAAATACTGCGAAATGCGCGTGGCCTTGCCGATGAGCATGATCAGGAGCCCGGTCGCCATCGGGTCGAGCGTGCCGGCGTGGCCGATCTTCTTCATGCCGAGCTTGCGGCGCAGGCGGTAAACGACGTCGTGCGACGTCAGGCCCTGGGGCTTGTCCACGAGCAACACGCCCTCCATCTCCTTTACTTGCATCAGGCTCATTTTAAAGCGGCGTCGACTTCCTTCAGGCGCTGCGTGATCGCGGCCAGGAGCTTCGCGTAGAAATCGGCCAGGCTGCCCTTCCAGTTCAGGCCCGCGGCGTTGGCGTGGCCGCCGCCGTTGAACTGCGCGGCCAGCGTGTCCATGCGATAGACGCTCTCCATGCCGCGCAGGCTGGCCTTGATCGTGCCGGCGCGCTCCTCGATGAGGACGCCGATCACGACGCCGTCGATGCTGCGGGCGTAGTCGACCAGGCCCTCGGTATCCTCGACCGAAGCCCCGGTTTGCTCGAAAATCCCGAGCGGCAGCACGCCGATGCACACGCGCCCGCCGCACTCGATCTTCAGCGTGCTGAGGAAATGCTGCAGCAGCCTGAGCTTGCCGATGGATTCGCGCTCGTAGAGTTCCTGTCCCGCAAACGCCGGATCGGCCCCGTTGGCCACCAGCTCGGCGCACAGGCGGAACACGCGCTCGGAGGTCGACGCAAAGCGGAACTGCCCGGTGTCGGTCATGATGCCCGTGTAGAGCGCCTGCGCCGTCGTGCGGTCGATCGACAGGTCCGCGTCGAGGAACACGCCCATCAGCACCTCCGCTGTCGCCGCCGACGCGGTGTCGACGAAATCGAAGCGCGAGAAGCCCTGGTTCGAAAGATGGTGGTCGAAGCAGGCAATCGGGGCCGGATACATCTCGCGGATCCTGTCCCCCGCGCGGCTGTGGTCGGCGCAGTCGGTGAAGATCGCCACGCGGCCCTCCGGCGAGATCTCGTCGCGCTGGTAGAAGGGCGTGTCGCCGAGGAGAAACTTGATGCGGCGCGGCACCGGGTCGGGGTTCACGCACACGGCGTCGATGCCCTGGGAGCGCAACACGCGGCACAGCGCCACCTGCGAGCCGATGCAGTCGGCATCCGGGCGCTGGTGGCCGATCACGACGACCTGCTTGCCGCGCAATTCGGCCATGAGCACCGCGAACCGGGCGGCGAAACGGGGATAATGGATCATGACGGCTTGCCCTCTTTCCGATCGATTTCGGCGAGCAGCGTCTCCACGCGCAGCGTGCGCGGGGCATGGTTGTCGTGGATGAAGGCCAGCAGCGGCACGTGGCGGATGATGACGTTCTTCGCCAGCATCTCGCGGATCTCGTCGCGCTTGCGGACCAGCAGCTTGCCGGCGGCGGCGATCTCCTTCTCGTCACCCAGGACGGAGTAATAGACCTTGGCCTCGCGCAGGTCGCCCGTGACCTCGACGCTGGTGATGGTGATGCCGACTGACTCGCTCGCGTGCTTCTTGCGCAGGTACGCGCTGACTTCGCGCTGCAGCAGCTCGTTGACGCGGAGGAGTCGGTTGCTCATGGCGGGACGGGATGGAACCGTGGCCGGGAGATGCGGGCCGTTCGCTTAGAGCGAGGCCCGGACCTTTTGGATTTCGAAGCACTCGATGCGGTCGCCCGGCTGGTAGCCGTCGAAGCCGTCGAGGCGGATGCCGCACTCGAGGCCGGCGCGGACCTCGTTGGCGTCGTCCTTGAAGCGGCGCAGCGTGCCGACCTTGCCCTCGAAGACGGATTCCTTGCCGCGGCGGACGCGCGCGGTGGCCCCGCGGTTGACCTTGCCCTCGGTGACGAGACAGCCGGCCACGAAGCCCTTGGCGACGGGGAACACCTGGCGCACCTCGGCGCCGCCGAGCTTGTTCTCCTTGAGATCCGGGTCGAGCAGGTCGGCCATCATCTCCTTCACCCGGTCGCCGAGTTCGTAGATGATGTTGAAGTTCTCGATCGTGACGCCGTGGTGCTTGGTCAGCGCCGTCACGCCGTTCTCCTGCTTGGTATTGAAGCCGATGATGACCGCCTTGGCCGTGCTGGCCATGAGGACGTCGTTCTTGCTGATGACGCCCACGTCGGCCGCGACGATGTCGAGGGAGACCTTCGTGCTCTTGATGTTCTCGAGCACGTTCTTGACCGCCTCGAGCGAGCCGTAGACGTCGGACTTGAGCACCACGCGCAGCACCTTGGCCTGGGTGGCCGCGATGTTGGCGAAGAGGGCGTCAAGCGAGACATCCTTCGGGGCCGCGTCGACGGCGACCGTGGACTTCCTGAGCGCGTCTTCGGCCTCCTCGGCCATGCGCTCGGCCTCGCGGGCATTCTTGGCGGAAACGAACTTGGCGCCGGAATCCGGCGCGCCGGACCAGCCGATGACGCGCACGGGCATCGCCGGCGGGGCTTCCTTCACGTTGTTGCCCTGGTCGTCGAACATCGCGCGGACCTTCGCGTAGTGCGGGCCGCACACGATGGCGTCGCCAACGCGAAGCGTGCCTCGCTGGACGATGACGGTGGCAAGCGGGCCGCGGCCCACGTCGACCTGCGATTCGATGACCACGCCGCTGGCCTCGGCCTTCGGGTTGGCCTTGAGCTCGAGCACGTCGGCCTGGAGGAGAATCATTTCGAGCAGCTCGGGAATGCCCTGGCCCTTGATGGCGGCCACCGGCACCGTGACGGTCTCGCCGCCCCAGTCTTCCGGCGTGATCTGGCGTTCCTGCATCTGCTGCTTCACGCGGTCGAGGTTGGCGCCCTTCACGTCCATCTTGTTGACGGCGACCATGAGCGCGACCTTGGCCTCCTGCGCGTGCTTCAGCGCCTCGTCGGTCTGCGGCATGAAGCCGTCGTCCGCCGCGACCACGAGGACCGCGATGTCGGTGACCGAGGCGCCGCGCGCGCGCATCTTGGTGAAGGCGGCGTGGCCGGGCGTGTCGAGGAAGGTGATCTTGCGGCCGTTATGCTCGACCTGGTAGGCGCCGATGTGCTGCGTGATGCCGCCGGCTTCGCCCGCGGCGACGTTGGCCTTGCGAATGGCGTCGAGCAGCGAGGTCTTGCCGTGGTCGACGTGGCCCATGATGACCACGACCGGCGGACGCGGCGCGAGGTTCTTGATGTCCTCCTCGCGGGCCTTGTCCTCCTTGGACTGCTTGGCCTGCGCCGGGGTGACGACCGGGGCCTGCGTCTCGCCGCGGTGCTTGATGTCGAGCAGGAAGCCGTGCTTTTCCGCGAGCTTGTTGGCCACCGCCTCGTCGATGGACTGGTTCATCGACGCGAAGATGCTCATCTCCATGAGCTCGGAAATCAGCTTGAACGGCTTGAGGCCGAGCGCGACGGCGAAGTCGCGGACGATGATCGGCGGCTTGAGATGGATGATCTTCACCCCGCCCTCCTCGGTGATGGTCACGGAGCTGGCCGCCGGCGCGGGCGTCGCGGGCACGAACGGCGCGGCCTTCGCCACGGGGGTGGGCGGCGGCACCGGCGGGCGCGCGGACGGAACCGGCGGCGGAGCGACCGGAGCCTTGGCCACGGGAGCCGGGGCCGGCGCGGCGCGCGGGGTCGGAACAAAGGGAGCGGGCGCCGCCGGGCGCGGCGCGACCGGGGCCGGCGCAAAGCGCGGAGCCATGGCCGGCGGCGGCGGCGGGGCCTTGACCGTGGACACGGGAGCCGGAGCGGGCTTCGGGGCAACGGCGGGCACCGGAGCCGGCACCGCAGCGGCGCGGGCGGCGGCCGCGGCCTTGGCCGCCTCTTCCTTCTCGCGGGCGATGTCCTGGGCGGACTTGACGAACACGCCGGCGGGCAGCTTCACCTTGCCGGGCTCAACGGTGGCGACCGGGGCAACGACCGGGGCCTCCGCGGCGGCCGCGGGAGCGGGCGCCGGGTTCTTGGCCGCGATCTCGGTCTCGAGCGCCTCCGCGGTGATGTTGTCCACTGTGCTCGAGACGCTCTTGGCCGGGTAGCCCCGTTCCTTCAACAAGGCCATCAGGTCCTTGTTGTCCATGTTGAGCTTCTTCGCGAGTTCGTGGATGCGGATACTCATTCGGGCGGTGGCGGGAGGGAGATAAGGTGGCTGGGATTAGTTACCGGAGACTTTGGCGATGATGCCGGCGGCTTCCTGTTCGTTGAAGCC
Source organism: Verrucomicrobiota bacterium (assembly GCA_048497945.1). Classification (GTDB taxonomy): domain Bacteria; phylum Verrucomicrobiota; class Verrucomicrobiia; order Opitutales; family Opitutaceae; genus Lacunisphaera. The sequence goes on from JBEHYX010000022.1 coordinate 40,667, forward strand.
GGCGTCCATGAGGTCCTTCGCCTCGACGCCCTCGAAGGCGGCGGGGGAATTGATGCCGTTGGCGACCAGGCGCTCGGCGATGGCCGGCTCGAAGGCAAAGGTGCTGGTGAGGAGGCCGATGGCCTGCGCGCGCGGGTCGGCGGCGGTGGTCTTGAACTCCTCGATGTCGAGGCGCCAGCCCACGAGGCGGGACGTCAGGCGGGCGTTCTGGCCCTTGCGGCCGATGGCGACGGCGAGGTCGTCGTTCACCACGCGCACGAGCATGCGCTTGTTCTTTTCGTCGAGGATGATTTCGCGCGGCACGGCCGGCTTGAGCGCCTCGACGAGCATTTCCTTCGTGTCGGCGTGGTACGGGATGATGTCGATCTTCTCGCCGCCGAGCTCGCGCACGATGCTCTTCACGCGGGCGCCCCGGGCGCCGACACACGCGCCGACCGGGTCGACCTTCGGGTCGGTGCTGGTGACGGCGATCTTGGTGCGATAACCGGGCTCGCGGGCGAAGGCCTCGATCTTGACGGTGCCGTCGGCGATCTCGGTGACCTCGAGCTCGAAGAGGCGGCGGACAAATTTCGGGCTGGCGCGGCTGAGGATGATCTCGGGACCGCGGCTGCTGTTCTCGATCTCGAGCAGGATGCAGCGGATGCGCTCGCCGGGGGCGTACTCCTCGCCCGGGACCTGTTCCTTGCCCGGCATGACGGCCTCGGCCTTGCCGAGGTCGATGAAGAGGTCGTTGCGCTCGCGCCGGCGCACGGTGCCGCTGACGATGTCGCCGACGGAATCCTTGAAGTCGTCGTAGATGCGCTCCTTCTCGAACGCGCGCAGGCGCTGCATGATCGCCTGGCGGGCGGTCTGGGCGGCGATGCGGCCGAGATACGACGGGTCGATTTCCTTCTCGATGGTGTCGCCGATCGCGGCGCCGGCCTTGAACACCTGCGCCTTCTCGACATGGATCTGGAGCTTCGGATCCGCCACCGAATCAACGACCTTGAGCAGCGACCACGCCTTCAGCTGGCCGTTCTTCGGGTTGATCTCGATCTTGAGTTCCTGGCCCGAATTCACGCCCTTCAAAGCGGCGGTCTTGATCGCATTGACGATCGTGGAGATCATGTCGGCACGTGGGATGCCCTTCTCCTTCTCCATGTACTCAAGAACGGACAGGATTTCGCTACTCATGGTGTGTTTGGATTAATGGGAAAAAAAAGGCGGACCCGAGGGCCCACCTTTTAGAAAGTGAACTAGTTATAGGGGGTGAAAGGTATTCCCCGCCTCCAACGCTTGTCAAGCCCCGGCAAGTTTTCTGTCGTTCAGCCACTTGCGCGAGCCTCCCGTTCCGAAATCCAGCCGAGGAATCCCTGCGCCCAGCCGTGCGAAAACGGATCCGATTTCGTCCCGGCCACCCCCAGCGCGGCAAGCGCTTTGCGGACTTCCACCGGCACGTCGCCCAAAAACCAGTGGAACCACAGGGGAAAGAACTCGCGGCCCGTTTCGGCCGCCAGCAAGGGCAGGAAGCCATCGCAAACCAGGGTGTCCAGTCGCGACCCGCCCAGCCCGTCACCCACAATGTCGCGGGACCAAAGCGCACGGAGGCCGGCAACGTCGCGCTGCTTGCGAAACTCGCGGGTGCCGGTTTGCCCCGCCGCGCCATCCTTCATCGCCAAAGCCAGGCTGCGCAACCGATCAGGCCAACCCGGCCGTCCCTTCACCCACTCCCGATACTGCCGCAAGCGCCGCAACGGGTGGTTGGCCGGACGCATCCCCTGCAACTGCCACTGCCCCGCCCTTTCGGCGAAAACCGCGGCGACGTCCAAGCCCTCCGTCCACTCGGCCAAGCCGTGCGCCGTTGCCGTCGAGAGCATCTGGGCGCGATTGCGCCGGTAACCGAGGATTTCCAGCGCGGCATGATGCGCCGCCCCACCCCAGCCGAGTTTTTCGATGCGCAGCGCGGCAAAGCGCACCTTGCCCTCCCAGCGCGCCCGCGCCTGCCGGCGCAACAGGGCCAGCAATTCCGCGCGCGGCTGGCGGGCGAGCTCGGCGATGCGCTCCACCGCGTCGCGCGCGGTCATCTTCTCCAAGGCGTCGTCGGAGGCATATTCCTCCAAGCCCCGGTGCAGGTGCGGCAGCAGCACCAGCGTGGGAATCTCACTGCCATCGCGCCGCTCCGCCCTCCGCTCGCCGCTGCCGGGCGGGAACATGATCACATGCAACGCGACATTGTCGTACGCGCGGTCCTCGGCGTGCCGGTGCGCGTGCCAGTCTGCGGAATGAAAATGCACCTCGACATCGCCCACCAGCGGTTGGCCGTCGAAGGCCAGGCGCGCCAGGTGAAAATCCGGACCGCCCAGGAGATTCCAGTGACCCGGCGAACGGATCCGCAAGGCGCGGCCATCCAGCAGGCGCAGCCCGGCCTGTTCGAAATCCCGGCGCAGCCACAGCTTTTGCACCACGCGTTCCGCAATGGTGAAGGGACCATACAGGCCCTGCATTTCCCGAACCTGTTCCAACTTGGCATCCATGGGCATGAAATGCCGCACGGCCCTGCGACTTGCAGATGGGACACAGGCGCAATTCCGCCAAGGCTGCGAGGCCAAAACGGCGTCGCACATCCGTCCGGCCGGATCCTTCGCTCGACCGGCGAACGCACCGGCCTCAGCTTGTTTTGGCCACGGGCACGTCACCCGCCGGCGCGAAACTCATCTCGGCGTCACCGTAACCTGCCCATCACCCCGTCCCCGCCGGGTCGGCCCGCAGGCAGGGGCCGAGCTTGGGCACGACCTTCCGCAGTTCCTCGACGACAAGCCGGGCGAACACGAGGCTGCCGGCCTTGTGCAGGTGCGTGGTATCAGCCTGGTTCTTCGCGTCGAAAGGATTGAGCTCACGGCACTTTTCCGGTCCCAGTTCTTCGCAGAGGGCAATGCTTCGCGCATGCAGGTCGATCAACGGCACCTGTTTCAGCGAAGCCACGCGTTTCGTGGCATCGACGTACGGCCAAAGGGTTGAGTCGATCCGATCCCGGTGCTTGCGGTGAAAATTCCGCCGCGTCAGCGACGTGACCAGGACCGGCTGGCCGCCGATCTGGCGCACTTCGTCGACGTAGCGCGCCAGATTCGCGGCATAGGTCGTGTCCGGATCGGTCTCGCGCTTGGGGCCCTTGCCCGGCTGGTCATTGTGACCGAATTGCACCAGGTAATAGTCGCCCCACAGCGCGAGCGCCGTGGCCCAATGCCCCTCGTCCCGGTAGCTTTTCGAACTGCGTCCGTTCCGCGCGAGATTCTGCACTTTGGCCCGGTCGGTCAGGAAGGCCTTGAAACCGCGGCCCCAGCCGGCCTCTTCCGTGACGGTCGAGTCGCCCACGAGCACGAGGCGCACGCGCCGGAGTGGCGGGCCTTTGGCGGTGGAGCGGGACTTGGCCATGCGAAGTCCGCCGGTCAGGGCGGCGGGTTGGCCGCGCCCCAGGCGCCCGGCCGGGAGCCCATCCGCAGCACGAGCCGGCCTCCGCGCGCCAGTTCCTCATAGCGCAGCCAGGCCCGGTCCAGCGGCTGGCCGTCGAGCTCCGCCGACTGGATGTAGCAGGCGTCCGCCGACACGCCGGTCGCCTCGATCGTGAACGTCTTCCCGCCGACCGCGAAGCTCACGCGCGGAAACTGCGGCGTGCCGATCAGGTAAAGATCGCGCCCGACCAACGGGAAAAGTCCCAGCGCGTTCCAGACATACCACGACGAGATGCCCCCCGAGTCGTCGTTGCCCGGCCAGCCGCCGCGACCCGTGGCGAAGCGAAACTTCCGGATGGCGTGCACGATTTCCTGGGTCCGGTCGGGCCGGCCGGCAAAGATGTACACGTAGGGCACCTCCATGTCCGACTGGTTGTTCAAGCCCTCGAACGGCAGGTTCGCCCCGACGTCCCCCTCGTAGCCGAAGAACCGGTCCAGTTCCCGCACGAACGCCTCGCGCGAGGGATAGAGCCCGATGAGCCCGGCCATGTCGTGCCAAAGCGTGAACGAATAGTTCCACGGCCCGCCTTCATAGAGCGTATAGCCGTAGGGCATGTCCGTCCGCGGGCGCAACATGCGCGTCGCCGGGTCGAAAGCCGCGCGCCAGCCCTGCGCCTGCGCGCGCAGCGCCCGGACCATTTCGGCATCGCCGTATTTTTCCGCGATCGGCAGCAGGCAGGCGCTGGCGTAGGCGTAATGCAGCGCGGCGTCGGAATAACGCGCCGTGGATTTAAGGCCCTGGACCAGCTGCGGCAATGCGACCGGCCAGTCGATGCCGGGCACCTGCTTCCGCCATGCGTCGGCGATGATGATCTGGGCGAAATCCACGCCCTGATCCTCCGCCAGCCGGAAATCGCCCGTCATCAGGTAACCGCCCGGAAAACTTCCATGGTGCTTCGCGATGTCGAGCAAGGCGTTGACCGCGTCGCGTCCGCGCTCGGGATAAAATGTCATGAGCAGCGGGGCCTGGGTCTTGTAGACATCCCAAAGCGTGGAGAAATCGACGCACCACGGCGCCGTGCTTTTCCAGAATGGATTCTCGCCGGTGCCGGTGCCCGGTTTGATGAGCGCGCGATACAGGGCGGTGTAGAACAGCGTGCGTTCCTCCGGCGTGCCGCCCTCGACCTGGAAACGACCGAGATATTCCGCCCACCGGGCCTGCGCCTGCGCGACCGCGTCCCCGAAGTCATGCCCGGGCATCTCCTCCGCCAGGTTCGCGCGGGCCTGCGCCACGCTCTGGAACGAAAACCCGATCCGGAGCTGCGTCGCGGTGGTTCCCGGCGCGAAACTGAACCACAGCCCGAACGGCCCCGCCGCCAGGCCGTGGGGACCGCTGCCCGGCGTCTTCGCGTCGCCGGCCCACGCCCCGGACTCCTTGACCGCACCGTCGACTTCGAAATGGAAAAACAGCGGGAACTTGCCGAAGACGACGCTGCCCTCGCCCGCGTTCGGCCCGGTCAGCTCGAACTTCGCCGCCGTCGGCGGCTGCATTTTCCGCGCGTTCCAGCCATCGTAAACCTGGGCGAGGTCGATGACGAGGTGGGCCGGCGCGTCGCCCGCGAAGACATAGCGGTGAAACGCCGTCCGCCGGCTGACCGTCACCGCCACGTCGGTGTCGGCTTCGGCGATGTGCGCCCGGTAGACGCCCGGCGCGGCGGTCTCGCCGGTCAGCGTGTAGCGCGGCTTGGCGAAGGTCAGCGGACCGCGCACCGGCGCCACGCGCACGTAGTTATAGTAGATGCCCACGCCGCCGACGCCGCTTTGTTGGAAATGCGTGAAGCCCGAACACGGCCCGCCCTCGTAGCCCTTCCAGTACCCGGTCGGATACCCGCCGCCATAGGCCGTCACGGAAACGAGCCCGAACGGCGAGGTCGCCCCCGGATGCAGATGGCCGTGCTTCGGCTTGAACCACGCCCATTGCGCCGCGATGCCCTCGGCCGGCGGCAGGACGGTGTCGCCGGTGCCGATGAACGGGTCCACCCAATCCACCGGCGCGCGGTCGGCCGCGCGGGCGGCCAGCCCGAGCAGGAGTGACGCGCAGACAATCCAGTATTTCATGCTAGGTTCGGTTCGCGTCCGGCCCGGCGGCGCGCTTTTCCTCCGCAAACGCCGGGTCGTGCAGGTGGCAGGCGGCAAAGCGGCCCGTGCCGTCGACATCCCGCAGGGCCGGCCGCGCCACGGCGCACGGCGCAAAACAGCGCGGGCAGCGCGGGTGGAAGCTGCAGCCGGGCGGCAGCCGGGTCGGGTCGGCCACCTCCCCGGGCACGTTGAAGTTCATCTTCACATCCGGGTCCGCCCACGGCACCGCGGCGAGCAGCGCCCGGGTGTAGGGATGCAGCGGATTGGAAAACAGCTGCGCCGTCCGCCCCAGCTCGACGATGCGCCCCGCATACATCACGGCCACGCGGTCGCAAAAATGGCGGACGACGTCGAGGTTGTGCGCGACGAACACGAAGGTGAGCCGGAATTCCTGCTGCAGGTCCTTGAGCAGGTTCAGCACCTGCGCCTGCACCGAAACATCGAGCGCCGAGGTGGCCTCGTCGGCGATGACCAGGGACGGCCGCATGATCAGCGCGCGCGCAATGCCGATGCGCTGGCGCTGGCCGCCGGAGAAGGCATGCGGATAGCGCGTGCGGTGGTCGGGCTTCAGGCCGACGCGCGTCAGGATTTCCGCGACGCGCGCGTCGATCTCCGCCCGCCGCGTCAGCCCGTGCACCACGAGCGGCTCGGCCACGATCTGGCCGACCGTCAGGCGCGGGTTGAGCGACGAGAACGGATCCTGGAAGATCATCTGCGCCTGCGGGCGCAGCGCCTTGAGCGGCCGCTCGCCGAGCGTGGCCAGGTCGACCACCGGGCCCGCCGCGGTCCGGAAGAGCACCTGCCCCGCCGTCGGCCGCAGCGCCCGCATGATGCACCGGGCCACGGTCGTCTTGCCCGAGCCCGTTTCGCCAACCAGGCCGAGGCTCTCCCCCGGCTGGACGTCGAAGGAAACGTCCTCGACCGCCCGCACGGTGCCGATGGGCTTCGGGAAGAAGCCGCGACTGCGGATCTCAAAGTGCTTGGTCAGGCCGCGCACGGCCAGCAACGGCCCGGCGGCCGCGGGTGACACGAGGGCGCTGGCGGGAAGATCAGCCACGGCCGGTCCCTCCCTCGGCGGCAATCTCCTCGGCCCGCACGCAGGCCGCGAGGTGACCCGGCGCCAGTTCGCGCAGCTCCGGCGGCCCGCCCGCGTCGCACCGCCCGGACTGGGCATGCGGGCAGCGCGGGTGAAACGGGCAGCCGCGCGGGATGGCGGTCAGCGCCGGCACGGTGCCCGGAATTGAGGCGAGCCGTTTCGCCACCTGCAGCGACGGGATCGAACGCAGCAAACCCTGCGTGTACGGATGACGCGGGCGCTTGAGGACCTCCCGCACCGGGCCGTGCTCCACGATGCGGCCGAGATACATCACGGCGACATCGTCCGCCATCTGCGCCACCACCCCGAGATCGTGCGTGATGAGCAGCACGGAGCAGCCCAGCTCCTGCTGCAGGGACCGGATCAGGCCCAGGATCTGGGCCTGGATGGTGACGTCGAGCGCCGTCGTCGGCTCGTCGGCGATCAGCAGTTCGGGCCGGCAGACCAGCGCCATGGCGATCATCACGCGCTGGCGCATGCCGCCGGACATCTCGTGGGGATACTGGTCGAAGCGCTGCTCCGGCGCCGCGATGCCGACCTTGCGCAGCATTTCGACTCCGCGGCGGCGCGCCTCCGCCTCCGAGGTGCCGCGCTGCAGCAGGATGACCTCCATGATCTGGTTGCCCACCGTGTGCACCGGCGAAAGCGCCGTCATCGGCTCCTGGAAAATCATGCTGACCAGCCCGCCGCGCACCTGCCGCAGCCGCGCGGAATTGTCGGGCAGCGCGGTGATGTCGATCGTCCCTTCCCGCGCGGAACGCAACAGCACGCGCCCGCCGACGACGCGGCCGGGGCGCTGGATGAGCCGCAGCAGCGAATAGCTCGTGACCGACTTGCCGCAGCCCGACTCGCCCACCAGCGCGAGCGTGCGCCCGCGTCCGATGGAAAAGGTCACGCCGTCCACCGCCGGCAGCGTCCGCCCTTCATCGTTCGTGAAATGCGTCCGGAGGCCGCTCACCTCGAGCACGGGATCGGGATTGGTCATGGGCGCCGTCATCGGCCGGAATAGGGGTCGGCGGCGTCGCGCAGGCCGTCGCCGAGGAAGTTGAAGCAGAGCACGGTCAGGACGATGAACACGACCGGGAACAGGAGCCACGGGTAGTTGGCGACCGCCTGGATGCTCAGGCAGTCCTGCAGCATCACGCCCCAGCTCACGATGGGCGCGCGGAGGCCGAGGCCGAGGAACGACAGCGACGTCTCGCCCAGGATCATGGCCGGCACGCTCATCGTCAGCACCACGATGATGTGGCTGGTAAACCCCGGCAGGAGGTGCCGGAAAAGGATCCGGAAGTGCGAGGCGCCGATCAGGCGCGCCGCGACCGCGTAATCCTCCTCGCGCAGCGAGAGGATCTTGCCGCGCACGACGCGCGCGAGCGCGGTCCATCCGAGCAGGCTCAGCACGATCGTGATGGCGAAATACACCGCCAGCGGCGACCAGTCCGTGGGCAGGACGGCACCCAGCGCCAGCCACAGGGGCAGCTGGGGGAACGCGTTCACCACCTCGATCAGGCGCTGGATGATGTTGTCGGTGGCCCCGCCGACGTAACCGGAAATGCCGCCGATCGTGACGCCCAGCAGGAACGTCACCGCAATCGCCACCAGGCCCACCGAGAGGCTGATGCGCGCGCCATAGACCAGCCGGCTGAAGACGTCCCGGCCGATCTTGTCGCTGCCGAGAAAGAAGAATGTCGGCGCCGGGCCGTCCGGGCGGGGCGCCGGGTCACGCACGCCGAAGAAGTGCCGCTCGGCGGGCACCAGGCCCCACAGCCGGTACGGCTCGCCCTTCACGAAGAAGCCGAGCGCGACGGGCCGGGTGTCGTCCTCGAGGTAGGATTTCTTGAAGGTCAGCGGATCGACCTGGCGCGTCATCGCCGGCACGTGCAGGCCGTGGGCGAACGAGAACCGCGGCAGCTGCGGCGGGCAATAGGCGTGCGACAGGTCGCGCCAATGCGACGGATAAGGCGCGAAGAACTCGGCGAAGCCCGCGAGCAGGTACAGCGCGACCAGCAGATAGAACGATCCCAGCGCCAGCCGGTGCCGGGCGAACCGCCGCCGGATCAGCACCCACTGCGAGGCGCTGGCCGCCTCCCGCTCGGAGGCGAAGGGCGCGGCCGTCTGGCCCTCCGCCGGCGGCACGGCGGCCTCGACCGGGGTCAACGGCGCGGGCGGCGGGATGTCGGGCGAGGACGGCATGCACGGTGGCGCGGCCGCGCTCAGGCTTTGCCCCAGCGCTTCATCTGCTCGAAGCAGGCGCGCACGGCCTCGATCGGTTTGCGCTCCGAGCGCTCCTGTTCGACGACATACCACTCGATCGCGCCGATTTCCTCGATGGCCGCGAAAACCTCCGGGAAGTTCACCGGGCCCGTGCCGAGTTCCTTCTCGTCCTTGAGATGTACCAGCCGGCACCGGGCGCCCTGCTCGCGCAGGAATTTGGCCGGGTCGCCGCCGCCCTTGAGCACCCAGTAGACGTCGGGTTCCGCCAGCAGGTCGCGCGGCGCCGCGGCGGACAGGATCCAGTCCATGACGGTGCGGCCCTCGATGACCTGGAACTCGCGCGCGTGGTTGTGGAAGCTGAGCTGGATGCCGAAATCGCGCAGCCCGGCGCCGATCTCGCCCAGTTTCTCCCCGATTTTCTGGCAGGCCGCGGCGGAGGTGAAATGCGTGTAGGGCCACCAAGGGCACATGATGTGCCTCGCGCCAAGCGTCAGGGCGTCGGAAATGGCCGCATTGAGATCGGCATTGAGCTCCGTGTAGCCGATGCCGATGCCGGATACCTTGAGGCCGGCGTTGTCGACGGCGGCCTTGAGATCATCCAGCTTGAACTCGCGGTGCAGCGCGATTTCGACGCCGTCATAGCCGATTCGTCCTACCTCGGCGAGGGTGCCGGCAAAATCGGCCTTCATTTCCTCCCGGAGGGAGTAGGTTTGGAGGGAGATGGGGATGGATTTCATGGAAAAACCGCCAGGCTGCCGCCGGTTCGCCGGACCCGGAAACGTTACCGGTGAATGGCGGGCGGGGCAAATGTGATGTTGGGGGTGACAACCAAACGGGGGACGAAAGCGGGCGGGCTCCGCCGACGCGAATGGCAAAGCGTGATACCCGGAAGGAAAAAAATGATTCGCCGGCCAACCCGGCCGGCGCGCTCAACGAACCCCGGGCGCGGCGCGCCGGCGGATGACGGGAGGCGTTCTCATGGCGGGCCGGAGGTTTCGAGCGTCACCCGCCGCACGGAAAAACTGTCATCGCCCGAAAAGACGAGGTGGAGCGTCCGCCCGTCCGCGCTCATCCACTTCGTGGGGAAGCTGCTGCTCTCCCCCGGCCCGGTGTCCCAATCGGTGGTATAAAACACCGTCGCCCACGGTCCCCACGGCTCGGGTGCCTCGTAAATGCCGAACCCGCCCTGGAAGCGCTGGCCCTGCGGATGGGTGCTGTGCGGCAGAATCTGGCACCACAGGTAGCGTTTCAGCCCGGCGTCGTAACTGACGCCCCCGCGGAAGCACGCGCCGGGATTCGCGAACACGGCCCCGCGCCGCTTGATATCGCGGCTCCACGTGGCGCCGCCCCGGCCATCGGAAGCGACGAAATACTCGTACGCGCCGGCCTGCGCGATGCGATCCCGCGGCACGCGGGCCAGCACCATGCGGTCCGCCGGCTCGTAGGCGCCCTCGCTGTCCGGCGAATAGACATACACGTAGCCATCCCGCGCCCCCGCGTAATCTTTCCCGAAGTTGAGGAACGTCGGGCAGCCGAAGCTCGTCGCGAACCGCCAGTCGGCCCAGGTCCACGTCGCGCCGTGGTCCCGCGACCAGCCGAGCTGGGCGTTGTCGCGGTTGCGCGCGAGCACGTAGAGGACGCCGTCGACCATCAGGATGCCGCTCGCCTTGCGGCCGGACCGCCCGTCGCCGCGGAAATCGCCGGTGGGACTCGGGAGATTCACGCCCGCGAAATCCTCCGGTCCGCCCGTCACGCGGGCGAAACCCAGGCTCAGCTTCTCCGGCACGAAGGGCGCGAAGCCGTTGCCATCGCCGTAAGCGGTGTAGAGCGCGTCGTCGTCGCCCCAAGTCAGCGGCCAGTTGTCGCCCCCGGGGGCGCGCCGCACGATCGTCGCCTGAGGCGCCCATTCCACCCGCGTGACCAGGCGGCTGGGCGGATACGGCGGCAGCCCCGGCTGCCCGGCCGCGGACCGGGTGTCCGCCGGCTTGCGCCCGAAATCCCGCACGGCCGCCGCGATCGGCTCGAAGAACGGCTTCAGCACGTCGAAATGTTCGTCGGAAGTGACGGCCCAGGAACCGCCGGCGCGGACGGCGACGATATCGAGGCTCGGGATGACGAGGATATGGCTGTTGTACAGTCCCCACGACCAGAACGCGTCGCGCGGCAGCCCGGGAATCGTGCCGTCGCCGTTGTTCCACCAAAGGAGGCTGTAATGTTCCGAGGCGTTGCCGTGCGCCGGGTCGGGCTCCGGCAGGCCCGCGAGCTGCGGCGCCGGCCGGCCGGCCTGGCGGACGAAATCCGCGGGAATGAGCTGGCGGCCGTTCCACCGGCCCTCGTGCAAGTAGAGATAACCGAGCCGCGCCATGGCGCCGACGTTCGCACTGAACCCCGAGCCGAACTCGCGGCGCTTGATGCCGTTGATTTCGTGCGGCCGGTAGGCGTTCTCGCGCCAGGCGAGGTCGGCGGGCGTGATGCCGAGCGGCGTGAACACGCGTTCGAACAGGACGTCGTTCAGGTCACGGCCGTAAGCCAGCGTGAGGCATTCCGCCAGCCAGTTGGGGCCGGCGTCGCTGTAGAGCCATTGCGTGCCGGGGGCGAACCGCAGCCGGCCGTAGCCGCCGGGTTTCTCGAAACCCGCCACCTGGTTCGCGAGGTGACGCAGCGTGATCCGCCCGATCCAGCCGGTGGCGCGGTTCGCCTCGGGCGGCACCGCCAGCGCCGGCTGATAGCGGACCGCGGGATCGTCGAGTCGCACCTTGCCGTCCTGCAGCGCGAGGCCGAGCGCGGTGACGCCGATCGACTTCGAGGACGACTTCAAATCGTAGCGCTTCGCCTGGTCGCCCCAAGCCAGCACGACTTTGCCGTGCCGCAGGATCATGCCCGAGCCGCCGCCGGTCAGCGCGTAGTCGCGCGCCTGCTGCGGGCGCGCCGCGTCCATGCCCGCTTCCGCCGGCGTCGCCGTCGCCCAGCGTTCGCCGGGCCATTTGGTTGCGCCGGCCGCCACGGCCAGCGCGCAACCGGCGGCCAGCGCCAGGAGCAGTCGGGGGCGGAAAGATCGCCGGTTCACGACGGGAGGGAATGATGCCGGCGGGCGGGCGAAAACATCACCAGCGATCGGTGCGGAAAGGCACCGCGGGCAGGCCGGCCGTGTTGTAGAGATTCGCATCCGGCATGTTCCGCCAGGCGTAGCGGACAGCGACGGGATCCTTCACCTCGGGCGAGGAGACGAGCAGCGTGGCGCCGTCGATCCGCGCCGTCGCGGGGTGAAACACGCGGTCGCTGCCCGCGACTTCCAGCGAATGCACTTCCCCGCCCCGAGCCACGAGCCCGCCGGCGGCGGAGGCGAAACGCAACCGCCACGCCGCGCCTTCGCGCTCGGCCGATTGGAGCGACGGGCTGGCATACTCGACTTTCTCCCCGTAGGTCAGCGCCCGCGCGATCAAGGCGAGCCGATGCGAAACCTCCTGCTTGTTGCGGGGATGAATGTCCTTCGCCTCGCCCACGTCGACCGCCACGGCCTGGCCGGTGTGCGGCAGCACGAGGGTCTGGTTCTGCGCTTCGCGCAGGCCGGCCCAGTCGTGCGAATCCTCGTAGCCGGCGAGCTGCACCCAATAAAACGGCAGGTCGTCGGCCTCGAAATGTTTCCGCCACGCGGTGATGAGGGCGGAGAACTCGCGGTGATAGCCCGGCACGGCCCAGACGTTGGATTCGCCCTGGTACCAGACGATGCCGCGCAGCGCGTACGGCACGAGCGGATGGACCATGCCGTTGAACAGCACCGCCGGGGCCTGCTGCGGCGTGACCGGGGCCTGCGGGCGCCGGTGCTCCTTCCGGAACTGGCGGTGCGCCTCCTCACCCGCGGCCTGCGCCGCCGTCTCCGCCGCCTGCCAGCTCGCGAGCGCGGCATCGAAGGCCGCCTTGCGTTCCGCATAGGGCACCACGTTGTCCTTCCGCCACTGGTCGCCGATCGCGGCGAACGCCGGGTCGCTGGCGAACGCCGCCCCGCTCATCCACGCCTCGATGCGGGTCCCGCCGAACGAACAGTGCACGATGCCGACCGGCACGCCGAGGTCCTGATGGATTTCGCGCGCGAAGAAATAGCCGATGGCCGTGAAGCGGCCGACGGTGGCCGGCGTGGCCGGCTGCCAGTCGGTCGTGGCGACGGTGAAGGCCGGCGCGTCCGCCACGGTGTCATGGATCGCAATGTGCCGGATCAGAGGAAAATTCGCCGCCGCGATCTCCGCCTGCGGATTCAGGGCCTGGCCGACGTTGCGGCCCATGTTCGACTGTCCCGCGCACAACCAGACGTCGCCCACCACCACATCGTGCAGGGTGACCAGGCCCCCGCCCGTTGCGACCAGGTCCGCGCCCGTGCCGTTCGCCGGCATCGCGGGGAGATTGGCGCGCCACGTGCCGTCCGCCGCGGCGACGGTCTGGACGGTCGCGTCGTGAAACGAGACGGTGACCGCGGTCCCGGGCGCCGCGCGGCCCCACACCGGCACCGGCCGGTCGCGCTGCAGCACGGCGTGGTCGCGGAACAGCGGGGCGAGTTCCAGCGCCGTGGCGCGCGCCGCGGCGACCGACAGGCCGAAAAGAAAAAAAGGCAGGAGCCGGACAAGGACAGGTTTGGGG
>JBEHYX010000023.1:0-53935 GCA_048497945.1 Verrucomicrobiota bacterium
AAACGGATTACACCAAATTTCCCCACTCCGGTCATCCTGAGCCGTGCGCAGGAAAGGTGGGCGTCGGTCTCCGCACCGGCGCCTGTCGCCGCCGGGACGGCGGCGACCACCTTGGGTCCTGCGCACGGCTCAGGATGACCGGAGTGGGGAAATTCAGTGTAATCCGTAATCATCCGTGCAATCCGTGGTCAAAGTTCGATCGACAACTGCCGTGCGAGCGCCTGCGTCTTGATCCCGTAGAACGACGCGAACGCGCGCACCTTGTCCGCGGCGGCGTCGCTGCGCGCGAGGCCGGGGCGCTTGGTGGCGGCGATCATCAGGTTCTTGCCGGTGTGTTCGCTGGAGATGAACTCGAAGACCTTCGTGTCGTAGCCGGCCCATTCCAGCAGCAGCGCGCGGAGCGCGTCGGTGGCGAACTCGGCCTGGCGTTCCTGGAAGATGCCGTGGCGCAGCGCGGGCGCGAGGACCGGCGCGGCGCGGAGCTGCGGGCGGACTTCCTTCTGGCAGCACGGGGCGACGACGATCAGCGCGGCGTCGGCCTTGATGCCGCGCGCGATGGCGTCGTCGGTGGCCGTGTCGCACGCGTGCAGCGCGATGAGCACGTCGAGCGCGGGCAGTTCGGCTTCCTGGATCGTGCCGGGGATGAAGGAAAGCTTCGGGCGGCCGGTCTCGTGGGCGATGCGGTTGTCGAGCGCAACCAGCTCGGGGCGGGCCTCGACGCCGCACACGCGCACGGAGCGCTTGAGCACGCGATCGAGGTAGTCGTGCGCCGCGAAGGTCAGGTAGCCCTTGCCGCAGCCCATGTCGACGACCTCGGCCGGGCGGTCCTCGGGCAGCTTCAGGTCGACAAACAGGTGGCTGAGGATCTCGACGAACTTGTGGATCTGGCGGTTCTTGTCGGCCATGCCCTCGCGCACCGCGCCGGCGGCGGTCGTGACCCCGAGCGCGGCGAGCCAGGACTGGGCCTCGGCGGGCAGCAGGCGCGGCTTGGCGCGATCATGGGCCGTGTCGACGAACGGATGCGCCGAAAGCCCGAGGCTCAGGCGCGGCTCGCCCTTCTTGTTGTACTCGAGCTGCACCGATTGCTGCGTGGTCGCGAGGTGCGCGCTGTGGAAGGCGGTGCCGGTCAGCTGGTCGATCTCGCGCACGGCCTCGTCGGGCGCGAGGTTCTTGGTGATGTCGCGCGTGTCGTGGCGCCAGACGAACGACAGGTGCGGGCCGGACTTCAGCGTGACCGGCCGGATGATGATCTTCTGCAGGGTGGCGTCTTCGCCGCGCGGCTTGCCGAGGGTCAGGCGCGCGAAGCTGCCGTCACGCACGCTGGCGGAGAGCACGGCAAGGAATTCATCGCGGGGAACCATGCGGAAAAAATAGGCGCGGATGGCTGCGCCGCAATGTCCAACCGGAGGGAGAATGGGCCAGTAAGCATTATTTAATCAGCAGTGGCTATATCGAGCGGAGATACGGCGGCGTCGCTGCTTGCCATGCGTGCACCGCCGCCGGCTCGATATAGCCAATATCGATTAAATAATGGGCGATAACGAATCTGTTGCTTCGGGCGGCGCTCAGCTCCCCGCGCTCAGCTTCCGCAGCGCCTCGAGGGCCGGGACGAAGTTCGCGTCGGCGGCGGTCGCGGCCTCGTAGGCGGCCTTGGCGCCGGCTTTGTCGCCCTGCTTCTCGAGGATGTTGCCGATGCGCCAGTTCACGGGCGCGGCGCCGGGCTGGCCGGGCGGCGGGGTCAGCGTGAGGCATTTGCGGAGATTCGCGACGCCCTGGTCGAGCCGCTGGCCGGTCATGGCGGAAAGCCGGCCGAGCTGGTAGAGCGCGGTGTAGTCGTCGGGGGTCACCTTCAGCGCCTCGTCGAAGAGCCCGAAGGCCTCGACCATCTTCTTCTCGGCGACGTAGAGCGTGGCGAGCGCGATGCGGCCTTTGTTCGCATCGATCTTCCGGATTTCCTCGGCCTGCGCGTAGGCGCCGTCCATGCCGCCGCCGACGAAGCCCGGGGCCTGCCGGCAGTACTCCATGACGCTCCAGCGGGCATCGATGTTCTTCGGGTCGAGCGCGACGGCCTTGTCGTAGGCCGCCTTGCATTTCTTCGCCCAGCCCATCTTGGAAAGCATGCCCGCCTTCTGCGCCGCGAAGCCGTAGGCGTCGCCCAGCTGGCGCTGCACGTCGCTGCTCGCGGGCGCGAGCTCGGCGGCCTGTTCCATCGCCTCGACGGCGCGGTCGGCATTGCCCGTTTGCATGAAGACCTGGCCGAGCATCTGCCAGGCCTCGGCATCCCGCGGCGTCGCGGCGGTCGCCTTTTCCAGCACGGCTTGCGCCTGCGCCCACTGGCGCTGCCTGAACAGGGCCTCGACCCGGTCGTGCAGCGCCTGGTCCACGGCCAGGGCGGGAAGGGCGGACAGCAGGAGCAGGGGCAGGAGGTGGCGCATGGGGCTGGGAAAGGACGGCAGGGGTTTTGTTCCGGACGGGCGGGTCAGGGCAATGCGGCCTGTTTGATCTCGCCCCGCTCGTCCAGGTAAAGGGGCGCCGAGAAATCGCCCTGGTATTCCTTGTTCCAATAGCGCCCGGTCTGCCGGTGCGTCGCGCGGTCGGTGTAGGCATACCGGTGGACCAGCATGCGGACGACCATGGGCGGGCGGTCGGGGAACGGATCGGACGCGAAAAGCGCCATCACCTCGGGATTGCGCCGCAGCAGCTGCGCCGCGATGCGCGGGATCACGGGTGATTGTTCGTCGAGCGCCAGCTGCAGCGCGGTCTCGAAGCGGGCAAAGCGCGGCGCGAGAAACGGGCTCATGCGGTCCTCCGCCTGGGGCTTGTAGCGGAACGGCCAGGTGCGCCAGGTGGCGCCGCCGTCGTTCGAGCCCGCGAATTCCAGCTCGTAGCGCACGTCGTGAAAGGTCGCGAACGGCACGTAGCTGTTCGCGCTGCGGAAATCACGGAAGAGATAGTCCAGCGGCTGCCGGACCGGGTCGGGCGCGGGCGGACTGACGCGGCCGGCGAGCGTGCCGGCGAAGACGTACACCGTGACGGCGCCATGCAATGCCACCAGCGCCATGAGCGCGCGCCGCCGCCAGCCGCCGGGCGACGGCGGCGCCGGGACCGGCGGCTGGACGAACCGGCGCCAGCGAAGTTTTTGCGCGGCGGCGGCGAGCATCTGGTCGTCGAGCAGCAGGACCGCCAGCGCGATGGCGGACGTGTTGAGCCAGCCGAAGTTCGCCGTGGCCTGGATGCCCGCCTGCAGGACGATCCACACCCCGAGGGCGAACCACCGCCCGCGCCGCCCGGCGAAGACCGCCAGCAGCGGCGCGGCGAGTTCGGCAACGAAGGTCAGCGCCAGCTCCCCGAGGTGGTATGCGTGGGGCAAATGAAAGGCGAAGTAGGCCAGCACCGTCGGGGCGGGATTGGTCTCGTGCACGATGTCCATCGCCGTGAAGTCGCGCCAGTGCGGGTTGCCGGCGAAAAGCTTGATCAGGCCCGACTCGAACATGATGCGGAAGACCAGCCAGCGCAGGGCGAACACCGCGATCGCCGGCGGCGGGCTGGCCGCGCCGAGCCCGGGGCGCAGGCCGGCGGGCGCGAAGGGAATGCACAGCAGCGCCACCTCGAGCACCAGCGGGTCGACGATCGACGGCGAGAAGAGCTGCCACATCGACACGAACGAGAGCATCACGCCCCAGCAAGTGAAAAGCGCCAGCCGCGGCCAGAGGTTCAGCAGCAGCGCGGCGGCGGCGGCGAGGCCGACCCAGGGCAGGAACGCCACCAGCACGGGATTGCCGCCGAACCAGAACACGCTTGGGGCCCGGAGAAAACGCTCGAGCCCGTGGGGAAACAGTTCCTGCAGGTGGGCGCACAGCCCGGCCATCGGGAGGATGCCATGGGCGCCGACGAGGGCCGGACCCTCGGCGATGATGCCGCCGAAGACGATCAGATAGACGGCGCCCACGCAGCGCAGCACGAACCAGCGCGGCCACAGGTAGGTGGCGTCGGCCGACCAGCCCGCGAAATCGCGCATCCGCCGCCAGGCTTCAGCCAGAAAACGAGGGGAGGTGCGGGGTGCGCTCACCCGGCCGATGTTTCGGGGATTTGCCTTCCCGGCAAAGCCAATTGCGAAGGAGAGCGGGCGTCACACCGCCGCCGGGTCCGGGTGCACCCACGGCGCGCGGTAGGAACGCGCGAGGCGCCGGGTGGCCTCGGCGTCGCCGGGGACGGTGCGCGTCTTCGGGTCGTAGCGCAGCGGCCGGCCGAGCTCCTGGGCGAGGTTCGCCAGGATGCAGCAGGCGGTGGAGATGTGCCCTTCCTCGACGTCCGCGACGGGACGCGTGCGGTTCTCGCGCGCCTGCATGAAGTCCTGGATGTGCCAGCTCTGGATGTCGGTGAACGGCCCGTTCTGGTTGAAGTCGAGGTTCTCGAGGTTGCCCGTCTTCGACATCATGTGGAAGCCCTCGCGCGGGCCGCCCTTCGCCGGCTGGAATTCGTAGCCGAGCAGCGTGATGGTGAGCGTGCCGTGCTTGCCGACGAAGCGCGCGCCCCACTGGTCGGTCCAGTGGCGGGGCGGGATCGGCGAGCCGCCCCACGTGCGGTGCTCCCAGCTGACGTCGAGGTTGGGATAATGGAAGACGCTGCGCTGGGTGTCCGAGATGTTGGCGCTGGCGGCGCGGTCCACGTAGATGCCGCCGCTCGACTGGATCGTCTCGGGCCAGCCAAGGCCCATCATCCAGCGCACGCAGTCGATCATGTGCACGCCGAGGTCGCCGATCTGGCCGCTGCCGAATTCCTTGAAGTCGCGCCAGGTCTTCGACTCCATCACCGGCTTGAACGGCAGCAGCGGGGCGGGGCCGGTCTAGAGGTCGAAGTTGAGGTGCGCCGGCACCGGGCCGTCGGGCGAAACCTTGGGCGAACGGCCGGTCAGGTACGAATAGACCTCGACGAGGCCGATGTCGCCGAGCCGGCCGCTGCGGATGTACTTGTCGCGGGCCTCGGCGAGGCAGCGCGTGCTGCGGCGCTGCGTGTTCACCTGGACGACGCGGTCGTGCTTGCGCGCGGCGGCGACGAGCGCCTCGCCCTCCATCACGTCGACGCTGATCGGCTTCTCGAGGTAGACGTCGGCGCCGGCCTGCATCGCGGCGATGGCCGGCAGCGCATGCCAGTGGTCGGGCGTGGCGACGATGACGATGTCGTGATGCGTCGACGCGAGCATCTCGCGGTAATCGGCGAAGGTCTTCGGCGGCGTCGCCTGGCCGGTGTCGGCGACCAGCTTCAGCGTGGTCTGCAGCGAGTGTTCGTTGGGGTCGGCGAGCGACACGACGTCGACCGGGAAATTCCGCATCAGGCTCTCGAGGTTGACGCCGCCGTACCAGCCGCAGCCGATCACGCCGACCTTGGGCCGGGCTTTCGGGTCCGCCGCGGAAAGGCGGGAGGAGGTGGCGAGGGCCGCGCCGGCGACGGCGAGGGAGGAGACGAAGGTGCGACGGTTCATGGGGGCAGGGGGAAGGAGGAAGCAAAAAGGAAGAATTAAGAAGGCGCCAGAACTCTGGTGGGACTTCTTCCTTCTTAAATCTTACTTCGGCCTTCGGTTCATTCCGTCCGCAGCGCTATCAATGGATCGACCTTGGTGGCGCGGCGGGCGGGGAGCCAGCAGGCGAGGAAGGCGACGGTGAGAAGCGTGCCGGCGGCGACGCCAAGGGTAAGCCCGCCGGCCAGCGGCACGCCCGGCATGATCGCCCCCAGCAGCCGCGCAACCGCCCAGGCGCCGGCGAGTCCGGCCAGGGTCCCGAAAAGGGCGAGGCGCAGCCCGCGGCCAATGACGAGCGCCAGCACGCTGCGGGTTTGCGCGCCCAGGGCCAGGCGCACGCCGAGCTCATGCGTGCGCTGCACCACGCTGTGTGAAATCACGGCATAAATGCCGAGCGCAGCGAGCAAGACGCCCAGCAAGGCGAAGGCCGCGAGCATTGCGCCCGCGAGATCGAGATTGGTGAACGCCTGATCGAGATCCCGGCGGACGCTGCTGATCGAATGCACCGGCTGGCCGGGGTCGATTTCCGCGGCGGCGCGACGCAGTTCCGCCGCCAGCGATTCCGGCGCAAGCTGCGTGCGGAGCGCAATCGTGACGCTGCCTTCCGGCGCCTGGGCCCATGGGCGATACACCTGGAACGGCGTCCGCACCTCCCCGATTTCGATCGAGCGGGCGTCGCCCACCACGCCGACAACCTCGCGCCACATCCGGTTGGCGGGATCGGGGGCGCCGATGCGCTTGCCCAGCGGGCTTTCGCCGGGCCAGAGCGCGCGCGCCATCGATTCATTGATGATCACGACCGGGAGCGAGCCGGCCCGGTCGGCGGCGGTGAACCCGCGGCCCGCCACGAGGGGCAGGTCGAGGGTTTCAAAGAAGCCCGGCGTGACGGAAGGGGTGAACGCCAGCGGCTCGCGTCCGGACGGGGCATCGGGCCGGCCCTCGACCGCGAAGCGGGCGTTGTTGCCGTAGCCGTAGACCGGGAGCCGCCGGGCGAACGCCACGCGGTCAACCCCGGGGATCCGGGCGAGCCGCTCCGCCCAGCGCTCGACGACCGCGGTGCGGTGGGCGGCGAGGCGCGCAGCGCTCGAGCTTGCCTCGGGCGTGGTGCCGATGTCGAACGACGCCGTGAGCAGGCCGTCGCTGCGCCAGCCAAGGTCGCGTTGGGCGAACCGTTGCAATCCCCCGACAAAGAACGCGGCGCTGGCGAGCAGCACGAGGGCGAGCGCCACCTCGGCGACGATCAGCACATGCCGCACGCGATGCTGCCCCCGGGCCGCCGTGGCGCCTCGCGCGCCCTGCTTGAGCGCGTCGCCGACATCGGCGCGTGCGGCCAGCCACGCGGGCAGCAGGCCGAAGAGAACGCCGGTTGTGGCGGAAAGCAGCAGGGCAAAGCCGAGCGCGCGCAGGTCGAGGGGCAAGGCCAGGCCGGGTGCGCCGTCCACGAGGAAGCGGCTGCCGAGCGCATCATTGCTCCAGAGGGCGAGGATCACGCCGAGGCCGCCCCCGGCCAGCGCGAGCAGCAGCGACTCCGTGAGCATCCCGCGCATCAGGCGCAGGCGGGAGGCACCGAGCGCCATCCGGACCGCGGATTCGTGCGCCCGGGCGGCGGTGCGGGCAAACTGCAGGCTCGCGAGGTTGGCGCACGCGATGAGCAGCACCGCGCCGGCGAGGCCCATGACGAACCACGTGACTTTTCCATCGGGCTCGATGCGGCTGCCGTGCGAGAGGGGCACGAGGCGGAAGCCCAGGTGCGAGTTGATGTCGGGCCAGGAAAGCGCGAGTTGCGCGGAGAGGGTGTCCATGCCGCTCTGCGCCTGCGCCAGGGACATCCCCGGCTTCAACCGGGCGATCACGGTGAGCCAGCTGCTGCGGCGCGTCGTGCGCTGGGCGTCGGTGAACGCCAGCGGCCGCCAGGCGTCGATCGTCCCGAAAAGCAGCCGGTCGTTGAATCCCGGCGGCATCACGCCGACAACGGTGGCCGGGTGGCCGTCGAGCCGGATCTCGCGGCCGACGATCCCGGGGTCGCCCGCGAACCGGCCGGACCACAATTCATGGCTCAGCACCGCAACCGAAGGCCCGCCCGGGCGATCGTCCTCGGCCGTGAACACCCGGCCGAGCGCGGGCTTGATGCCGAGGAGCGGGAAGAAATCGGCGGTGACGAGCAGGCCGTGCAACCGTTCGGCCGGTTGTCCGTCGTCCGCCAGATTCAGGTTCGTCCATTGCAGCGCGGCCATGCCGCTGAAAACGGCATTTTGCCCGCGGGCATCGAGGAAGTTGGCCGGCGAATGGGGATTGCCGTTGCTTTCGGGGCTCGTGCGGTAGATGCGCACGAGCCGTTCGCCGTCCGGATACGGCAGGGTTCGGAGAAAGATGGCGTGGAGCGCGCTGAACATCGACGTGTTCAGCCCGATGCCAAGGGCGAGGGTGACGATCGCGGTGAAGGTGAAGCCGGGGGACTTGGCCAGCTGGCGGAGGACGAGTTTGAGGTCGGGGAGCATGGGGAAAAGCGGTAAGCAATAAGCGTTAAGCGATAAGCAGGAGGAAGTGTTTGGGTTGGGCTCGGGTTTTGAGCTTAAAGCTTAGCGCTATAGTTTGGCCTCATTCCGTCCGCAGGGCGATCAGCGGGTCCACCTTGGTGGCGCGGCGGGCGGGGAGCCAGCAGGCGAACAGGGCCGCCGCGAGCAGGATGAAGGCGACGGCGAGGGCGGTGACCGGCTCGGAGGTCGGCATGGCAGGCATGACCGTGCGGAGAAAACGGGCGATCCACCACGAACCGCCCAGGCCGAGGACCGTGCCGAGCAGGGTGAGGCGCAGGCCCTGATTCAGCACTAGCCGCAACACATCCCGCACCTGCGCCCCGAGCGCCATGCGGATGCCGATCTCGGCGGTGCGCAGGGCGACGAAGCCGGAGATCACGCCGTAAATCCCGATGACCGCGAGCAGCAGGCCGAGCAGCGCGAAGCCGCCCAGCAGACGCCCGGTGAGCTGGTAGTTGGCCAGGCTCTGTTCGACGACCTTGGTGGCGGGCTTCAGGTTGTTGACCGGCACCTCGGGATCGATCTCGGCGACGGCGCGGCGCAGCGCGTCCACCAGCGTGTCGGGCGGCGCCGCGCAGCGCAGGACGAGGGAAACCCCGCGATCCGGCTCGCGGGCAAGGAGGCGGTACGTCTGCGGCCGGGTGCCGGCGTTGTCGAGGGTGCTGGTGAAGGTGATGTTGCCCACGACGCCGATGACCTCCTGCCACTCGGTGGGCGAGAGCGGATGGGCGATGCGCTTGCCCACGGCGCTCTGGCCGGGCCAGTACTGGCGGGCCATCGATTCGCTGATGATCGTCTTCATCGGCCCCTTCAGGTCGTCCGGCGTGAAATCGCGGCCCGCCTTGAGCGGGATGCCCATGGCGGTGAAGTAGCCGGGACTGACGGCATTGACGTCGCGCCCCGGTTCGCTGCCGGCGGGCAGGGGTGCCGCGCCCTCGACGATGAACCGCTGGCCCCACTGGAAGCCGAAGTAAGGCAGCGAGCGGGAGAGGGCGACCTGCTCCACGCCCGGAAGGGCGTGCAGGCGCGCCTCGAGGCGGTCGTAGAAGGCGCGCAGCTGGTCGTCGTCCTTGTACCTGACTTCCGGCAGGCCGAGATCGGCTGTGAGCAGGCCGACCGTGGTCCAGCCATGGTCGCGGTGGAGAAAGCGGTCCAGCCCGCGCAGGAAGAAGACCGCGCCGGAGAGCAGCACGAGCGCGAGGGCGACCTCGGCCACGATGAGGCCGTGGCGGATGCGGTGGTGCGCGCTCGAGGTCGAGCCGCGCGTGCCCTGCTTGAGCGCGTCGTTCACATCGACCCGCGACGCGAGCAAAGCGGGCAGCAGGCCGAAGCCGGCGCCGGCCGCGAGCGAAACCGCCGCCGCGAAGCCGGCGACCCGCCAGTCCAGCGCCACCTCAAGGGTGTTCTGGTTCGCGGCACGGAGCTGGGTGCCGAGGTAGGCGTTGCCCCACAGCGCGACCAGCAGGCCCAGCGCCCCGCCGAGGAGAGCGAGCACCAGGCTTTCGGTGAGCGACTGGCGGACCAGGCGGGCCCGCGAGGCGCCGAGGGCGGTGCGGACGGCGTGTTCGCGGTGGCGCGCGACGTTGCGGGCGAAGAGCAGGTTGGCGAGGTTGGCGCAGGCGATCAGCAGCACGCAGCCGGCGAGGCCCATGGCGAAAAGCGCCACCGTGCGCCCGGTGTTATCCTGCACCGAGCGCAGGAAGGGCATGACGGTCATCCCGGTCCGGGCATTGGTGCCGGGATAGGCGGCGGCGAGGTTCGCGCAGATCGCGCCGAGCTCGGCCTGGGCCGCCGCGGCGGTCACGCCGGGCTGGAGCCGGCCGATCATGGAGAGCCAGTTGCCCCCGCGATTCTCGCGCGATCCCTGGTCGAACGCCATCGGGCGCCAGACGGCGAGCTTGCCCCAGACCAGCGGGTCGTCGAAGCCCGGCGGCATCACACCGATGACGGTGACCGGCTCGCTGTCGAGCCGGACCGTGCGGCCGATGATGGCGGGATCGGCGCCGAACCGCTCGCGCCAGGTGGCATCACTCAGCACCACCACCTTGCCGCGGCCCTCCACGTCGTCGTCAGGAGCGATGAAGCGGCCGAGCGCCGGGGCGACGCCGAATTGGGAAAAGAACGTGCCGGTGACGTAGAGACAGGGCAGCTGCTCCGCGGGCTGGCCGTCGGCGCTGAGGTTGGTGCTGTCGCGGTTGTAGACGTCAAGATACTGGAACGACTTCGCCTGGGCGCGATAGTCGATGAAATTGGCCGGCGAATGGGGGCCGAATTGGAACGTCGGCCCGGTGCGAAACACGCGGATCAGCCGGTCGGGCTCCGGATAGGCCGGGGTGTGCAGCAGCATTCGGTTCAGGACGCTGAACATCGAGGTGTTCAGGCCGATGCCGAGCGCGAGCGTCAGCAGGGCGACGATCGTGAACCCGGGCGTCTTGGTCAATTGGCGGCAGGCGAAGCGAAGGTCGGAGAGCATGGATGGGAAAAGCGACAAGCCGTAAGAGCTTTAAGCGATAAGGAGGGAGGAAGGGTTTTGGATGGGGTTCGGCTTTCTGCTTAAAGCTCAGCGCTTATAGCTGGGTTTCATTCCGCCCGCAGGGCGATCAGCGGGTCCACCTTGGTGGCGCGGCGGGCGGGGAGGAAGCAGGCGAGGAGGGCGACGACGGCGAGGATGGCGGAAATCGAGGCGTAGGTAATGGCGTCGCCGGCGCCGATGCCGAAGAGGAAGTTCTGGAAGTAGCGCGCGGCGAGGAAGGCTGCCACCAGGCCCGTGACCAAGCCCGCGCCGGCGATCAGCAGGCCCTGGTTGAGGATGAGCTTCAGCACGTCGCCGCGCTGCGCACCGATCGCCATGCGGATGCCGATCTCGCGGGTGCGCTTGCCGACGCTGTAGGACATGATGCCGTAGACGCCGATGGCGGCGAGGA
This sequence comes from Verrucomicrobiota bacterium, assembly GCA_048497945.1. Lineage (GTDB taxonomy): Bacteria > Verrucomicrobiota > Verrucomicrobiia > Opitutales > Opitutaceae > Lacunisphaera. The sequence continues at coordinate 10,980 of JBEHYX010000023.1, forward strand.
GCAGCGCGAGCCCGCCGAAAATCGACAGCAACCCCGCGCCGGCGCGCGAGGCCCACAGGCCCTGGCGGATGCTTTCGTCCATCGTGGTGATGTTCACCAGCGGCATCGAGGTGTCCAGCGACTGGATCTCGCGGCGGATCGTCGGCATGAGGGCGTTGACGTCCATCTGCGTGCGCACCTGGATCGTGCCGAAGCCGCCGCGGTCGGCCTCCTGCGCGATCGAGAAGAAGATGTAGGGCTTTGGGTCTTCGCCGATGTTGTCGTAGGTCACGTCCTTCATGATGCCGACGATCTCGACCGGCGTTTCCGAGCCGAAGACCTTGATCGACTGGCCCACGGCGTCGCGGCCGGGCCAGACGCGCTTGGCGAGGGTTTCGTTGACGATCACGACGAGCGGGTGCTTGTCGTCATCCATGGGCGTGAAGTCGCGGCCGGCGAGCAGCGGGATGCCCATGGTCTTGAGGAAGCCCGGGAGCACGTGGTTGTAGCTCATGAGCTGGCCGGTCGTGCGCAGCTTGTCGTCGTCGCCCTGCGGGCGGATCGTGCGCAGCAAGCCGCCGCCGTTGAGCAGCGGGCCGGCGGCGACGGTGGCGTCGGTGACGCCCGGGATGGCGCGGGCCTTCTCGACCGCGGCGCGGTAGTAGGCGATGGCGCGCGCTCCATCGTAGCCCTGGGCCGAGACGTTGGCGGAAAGCAGCGCGAGGTTGTGCGTGTTCCAGCCGGGGTCGACCTGCTGGGCGTGGCGCAGGCTGCGGATGAACAGGCCGGCGAAGACCAGTGCGATGACGGAGAGCGCGAGCTGGCCCGCGATGAGCAGGTTGCGGAAGGAAAAGAGCGGGGCGCGCGCGGCGGCGCCGCCGGTCTCCTCCTTGAGCGCGGAGGTCAGCTCGGGCCTGGTGGCGCTCCAGGCCGGCGCGAGACCGAAGAGCAGTCCGGTCAGCAGGGCGATGCCGATGGCGAAGGTGAGCACGCGCGGGTCGAGCGCGATGACGAGGTCGTCGGGGAAGAACGGCGGGCGCAGCGCCCAGAGCAGCTTCTGTGTCCAGCTCGCGACGACAATGCCGGTGGCGCCACCGAGCACGGCGAGCAGCATGCTCTCGGTCAGGAACTGGCGGATGAGGCGCTGGCGTTCCGCGCCGAGGGCGATGCGCAGGGCGACCTCGCGCTGGCGGCCGGTGGCGCGGGCGAGCAACAGGTTGGCGATGTTGCCGCAGGCGATCAGGAGCACGAGGCCGGCGAGCGAGAGCAGGAGCGTGCCGGCGAGCTTGAAGTTCTGGCGCTGGTTCGGGTCGATGCCGGACTCCGCCAGCGGGACCAGGCGCATGCCGCGGTTCTGGTTGTCGTTGGGAAACTGCTGCGCGAGTTCCGTGGAGATGGGCTTCAGCGCGGCGTCGGCCTGCGTCAACGTGACGCCGGGTTTGAGGCGGGCGACGACGGAGAAGAGCAGGGCGCGGCGCGTCTCGAAGAAATTCAGGAAGAGCCCGTTGAGGATCTGCTTGTAGCTGCCGGTCGTGACCCAGAACGCGGGCGAGTTGAGCGTGTTGAGGCCCTTGAAGTCGGCGGGGGCGACGCCGATCACGGTGAAGGGCGTGCCGTTGAGGGTGAGCGTCCGGCCGACGATGCCGCGGTCGGCGGCGAGCTGGTTCTGCCAGAAGCTGTAGCCGAGGACGACGACCGGCTGGCCGCCGCCGACGGCCTTGTATTCCTCGGGGAGGAAGGTGCGGCCGAGCGTCGGGCGCACGCCGAGCAGGTCGAAATAGTTGCCCGAGACGAGTTCGCCGAAGATCTGCGACGGCTCGCCGTTGATCGTGGCGTTGGCGGGCGCGAAGCCGTAGCACGCCATCTCCGCGAACACCTGGTTGCGGTCGCGGTAGTCGGCGAAGTTGAGGTGCGAGACCGGCAGCAGGCCGGGGTTGCGCTCATCGGTGGTGTAGAGCGAGACCAGCTCCGCCGGCTGCTTCACCGTGAAGTTTTTCAGGAAAAACGTGTTGATGAAGGAGAAGATCGCCGTGTTCGCGCCGATGCCGAGGGCGAGGGTGAGGATGGCGATGAGAGTGAAGCCCGGGGACTTCACGAGCTGGCGGAAGGCGAACTTGAGGTCGAAGAGCATGGGGGCGGGAGAAGTGACAAGTATCAGGTATCAAGTACCAAGATTTGAGAGTCGGGTGGGTTATGAAGGTGGGTGCCTGAACTTGTTACTTGATCCTTGGTCCCTGTTACTTTCTCCGCGCCTATTCGGCGCGGAGGGCGATCATGGGGTCGACTTGTGTGGCGCGGCGGGCCGGGAGCCAGCAGGCGAGGAGAGCGATGGCGAAGAGCAGGCCGACGGCGGCTGCGAGCGACGCGGCGTCGAGGGCCGGCAGGCCGGGGAAGGCGGCGGCGAGCGCGGGCAGCAGCAGCGCGGCAAGGCCGAGGCCCAGCCCGGTGCCCACGCCGGCGAGCGCCGCGCCGTTGCCGAGCACGATTTGGAGGACGTTGTGCGGCTGCGCGCCGAGCGCGAGGCGAATGCCGAACTCCTGCGTGCGCTGGGCGACGAGGCCGGAGATCACGCCGTAGAGGCCGAGCGCGGCCAGGCCCAGCCCGAGTGCGGCGAAGGTGGCGAGCAGGCGGTTGGCGACGACGACATCGTGCTGGCCGCCGGCCACGGCGGCGGCGGCGGTGCGCAGCTCGACGACGGGCAGGTCACCGTCGAGCTCGGCGACGGCGCGGCGCAACGGGTCGGCCAGCATGTCGGGTGTGCGGCTGCGCACGACCATCGTGAAGTAGCCCCACGGGTTCTGCGCCATGTTGTGGTAGATCTGGTAGTGCGTGGCCGCGGCCCCGACGTTGCCGGCGAGGGCGACGTTCTTCGCGACGCCGATGACCTCCATCGGGAAACGCGCGGCGCCGTTGAGGCCGAAGATCCGCCTGCCCACGGCGCTCTCGCCCGGCCAGTACTTCCGCGCGATCGACTCGTTGATGATGACCTGGTGCGGCGCGCCCTCGGGCACGTCGGCCGGGGAAAAGGCGCGGCCCTCGAGCAGCGGGATGCCCAGGATGGTGAAATAGTCCGCGCTCACGATGTTGTGGTAGGCGAACGGTTCCTGGCCCGGCGGCGGCTCCTCGCGGCCTTCGGGGACGAAGCCCAGCGGCGTGGTGTAGTCGCGCAACGGCAGGGAAACCGCGAGCGCCACGCCTTCGACGCCGGGCAGGCGCGCGACGCGCCCGAGCAGCCGCTGGTGGAAGGCATGGCGCGCGGCGTCGGTCGGGTAGCGGTTTTCGGTCAGCGTCATCGTGCCCTTCACGAGCCCGCCGACCTTCCAGCCCGGATCCTGCGCGAGGTAGCGCTGCAGGCCGCGGATGAAGAAGGCGGAGCCGGCGAGCAGGACGACGGAGAAGGCGATCTGGCTGACGATCAGCAGCTGGCGGCCGCGCTGGCTCGTGCGGTCGCCGGTGGCGCCGCGCGACTGCTGCTTGAGGCCGCTGTTGAGGTCGGCGCGGCTGGACAGCCACGCCGGGATGCCGCCGGACAGCAGGCCGGCGAGCACGGCGGTCAGCAGCGCGAAACCCAGCACATGCCAGTCAAGGGTGAAGACCGCGGTGGCCGTCTTGCCGTCGAACAGGTGCGGCGCGAGGACCGACGTGACGACCTGCGCGGCGAGCAGCCCGAGCAGGCCGCCGGCGAGGGCAAGGACGAGATTTTCCACGAGCAGCTTGCGCATGAGCTGCGGGCGCGACGCACCGAGGGCGGCGCGGATGGCGAAGTCGCGGGCGCGGCCGGCGCTGCGGGCGAGCTGCAGGTTGCCGAGGTTGGCGCAGGCGATGAGCAGCACGAAGCCGGCGAGGCCGAGGGTCAGCCAGATCAGGCGGCGATGCACGTCGTCGACCTCGGAGCCGACCAGCGGGACGAGGCGCACGCCCTTGCCGGCATTGGTCGCCGGGAACTGGAGGGCGAGGCGGGAGGCGATGCCGGAGGCCTCGGCCTGGGCCGCGCCGCGCGAAACGCCGGGGTTGAGGCGGGCGATTGCCTGCAGCCACGGCACGTCGCGGTCTTCGCGCCAGCCTTCCGCGAGCGGAAGCGGGCGCCAGATGTCGATCGGGCCCCAGAACATCGGGTAGTCGGCCTGCGCCGGCATGACGCCGATGACGGTGACGCTTTCCCCGCCGATGCGCAGGGTGCGGCCGATGACGCCCGGGTCGGCGGCGAATTTGCGGCGCCAGCAGGCGTCGCTCAGGACGGCGACGGTGTCGCGCCCGGCCTGCTGTTCCTCCTTGGTGAACGCGCGCCCCAGCGCGGGCTGCAGGCCGAGGGTTTGGAAAAGGTTCGCGGAGGCGACGACGCCGTTGAGCAGCTCGGCCGGCTGGCCGGGCTCGGCGAGGCTGAAGCTCCACCACTGGTAGGGCGTGACCGAGGCGAAGGTTTTGCCCTGCGCACCGAGGTCACGCAGGTCGGGCAGCGAGTGCGGCCAGCCCTCGCCCTGGGCGTTGGTGCGGTAGACGCGCACGAGCTGCGCGGATTCCGGATAAGGCGCCGGCTGGAACAGCAGCGTGTTCACCACGGTGAACATCGCGGTGTTCACGCCGATGCCGAGGGCCAGCGTGAGCAGCGCGACCAGCGTGAAGGCGGGCGTCTTGACCAGGCTGCGCAGGGCGAAGCGAAGTTCGGAGAGCATGGGAAGAAGCGACAGGTCGTAAGCTTTAAGCGATAGGCATCGGGTTGGATTGGGTTCGATGGCTTGGGCCTAAAGCTTGGCGCTTACTGCTTGCGGCTCATTCGGCGCGCAGCGCGACCATGGGATCCACCTTGGCGGCGCGGCGGGCGGGCAGCAGGCAGGCGACGAGGCCGACGGCGATCATCACGGCGGTGACGACCACGAAGACAATCGGGTCGCTCGGCGGCGGGCTGGGAAGGGCGCGGCTCAGCAGCCAGAAGAAGCCGACGGCACCGAGCAGGCCGAGGCCGGCCCCGATCAGGGTCAGCCGCAAGCCGGAGCGAACGATCATCCAGACGACATCCTGCGCCTGCGCGCCGAGCGCGATGCGCACGCCGATTTCCGCGGTGCGCTGGACCACGACCCGGGCGATCACGCCGTAGAGCCCGATCGCGGCGAGAAACAGGCCGAGGCCGGCGAAGCCGACGAGGACCTGGCTCACCATCGAGAAGCCGCCGGTGGCAATCTGCGTCACCTGGGCCATCGTGCCGAATTGCTGGAGCACGAGGTCCGGATCGAGCGCGGCCACCGCCTGGCGGATGGAATCGCCGAGGAGCGCGGGCTGGTCGGCGCGGACGGCGACGGTGACGTAGTTCCACGTTTCCTGGGCGAGCGGCTTCAGGACCAGGAACTTGGTTGCGACGGGCACGACGCCGACCGCCATGCCCACATCGGGCACGACGCCGACGATCTCGAGCCAGCCGGGATTCTTCGGGTCGGGGTTGCCGAGGCGGTGGCCGATGGCGTCGCCGTTCGGGAACAGGGCCTGGGCCAGCGAGGCGTTGATGATGGCGACGGGGACGGAGCCCAGCTTGTCCGCCGCGGTGAAGTTGCGCCCGGCCTGCAGCTTGATCCCGAGCGTATCCAGGTAGGAGGGCGCCACGGCGTTGATGTAGCTGAGCGGCTCGTGTCCGGCCTGGGGCAGCGGCTGGCCTTCCACGACGACGGAGCGGCTGGTGAGGTATTGGAAGACCGGCAGGGTCCAGGCGACCGTCGCGCCCTTCGCGCCCGGCAGCGCGGCGAGGCGCTCCTGCAGGCGGGTGTAGAAGCCATAGGTCTGCTCCGGCGAGGCATATTTCGCCGCGGGGAGATTGATGACGGTCTGGATCACCTCGCGGTGCGCCCAGCCGGGGTTGATCGCGACGAGCCGGTCGAGGCCGCGGACAAAGCCGACGGCGCCGGCAAGGAGGACGAGGGCATTGGCCAGCTGCATGACGATCAGGCTGTGCTGGACGCGGTGTTGCAGCTTGTCGCCGGTATTGCCGCGCGTGCCGCTTTTCAGGGAATCGTTGACGCGCACGCGGCTGAGCAGCCAGGCCGGGGCGAGGCCGAAGAACAGGCCGGTGGCCAGGGAGGCGAGAAAGGCGAAGCTGAGCACGCGCCAGTCCAGCTCGAGCGTGATGCGGAAGATGCCGCTGGCCGAGAGCCGGCTGGAGATCCAGTCGTTGGTCCAGACCGCCACGAGCATGCCGAGCAGCCCGCCGCCGGCGGCGAGCAGCATGCTTTCCGCGAGGAGCGGGCGCAGCAGGCGGGCGCGCGAGGCGCCAAGCGCGGCGCGGATGGCGAACTCATGGGCCCGGGCGATGGCGCGGGCGAGCTGGAGATTGGCGAGGTTCGCGCAGGCGATCAGCAGCACGAAGCCGGCGAGGCCGACCATCATCCACGAAATGGTGATGGAGGACGGGTTGCGGACGGTGGAGACGAGCGTGACGGCGCGCAGGCCGTCGCCGCTGCGGTCCTTCGGGCGAAATTCGGCGAGCTGGCGCGCGGCAGCGGCGAGGCGGGTGTTGAACTGCTCGAGCGTGACGGCGGCCGGCCGGCGGCCGATGATGGCAAACTGCATGTCGCCGAGGCTCTGTTTTTCCGCCGTGGTGAGGCCGAGCGGGCGCAGGGCGTCGGACGGGCCCCACAGGAAGACCGAGGAGAAGTCGGCCGGCATCACGCCGACGATGGTCGTGGCCTCGCCGTCGACGCGCACCGTCGTGCCGACGACGGACCGGTCGCCGCCGAACTGCGCCTGCCAGGTGTCGTAGCTGAGGATGATGACGTGGTTGCCCGGGTCGTCCTCCTCCGGCGTGAACCAGCGGCCGAGCTCGGGCTTCAGGCCGAGGGTGGGCAGGAAGGAAGCGGAAACGCGCAGCGCGTTGAGATTCACCGGGGACCGGCCTTCGGGGCTCATGGTGTAGCCCCACCCGCGGAAGGCGGCGAGCTGGGCGAAGTCGGCGGTCACGCGCGCGAGCTCGAGGTAGTCGGAGGCCGCGTGGCTGGCGGTGTTGCTCTGCGGGTTGGTCCGGTGGATCCGGACCAGCTCGCCGCTCGCCGGATACGGCAGCGGCTTCAGGATGAGCAGGTTCATCAGGCTGAACATCGAGGTGTTCAGGCCGATGCCGAGCGCGAGGGTGACCAGCGCGACAAAGGTGAAGCCACGGCTCTTGGCGAGCTGGCGGAAGGCGACTTTGAGATCGGGGGACATGGGGGAAGGAAAAGGAAGATGTAAGAAGGAAGAATTAAGAAGGAGTCGGGTTTGGATCGGTGACTTCTTCCTTCTTAAATCTTCCTTCTGCCTTATTCGGCCCGCAGGGCCACCATCGGGTCCACCCGCGTGGCCCGGAGTGCGGGGACGAGGCAGGCGAGCAGCGCCACCGCGCCGAGCAGGATGGCGACGAAGCCGTAGATCGTCGGGTCGAAGCGGTTGACGCCGAAGAACAGGCCGGCGTACGCGGCGGTGAACCACAGCACGAGCGTCACGGCGGCGAGCAGGCCGAGCCCGAGGCCGGCCAGCATCTGCCGGGCGCCGGAACCGAGCACCGACGAGAGGATCTGGCGGCGGTCCGCGCCGAGCGCCATGCGCACGCCGAACTCCTGCGTGCGCTGGCTGACGGCGAACGCCATCACGCCATAGACGCCGACGGCGGAAAGGAGCGTGGCCACGCCGCCGAAGAGGGTGAACATCGTCGCGAGGATGCGGTTCTGCGCGAGGATCTCGTCCTGGCTCTGGCGCGGCGTGCTGACGAAATAGAGCGGGAGGTTGGGATCGATGGCGGCGACCGCCTTGCGCAGCGTGTCGTCGATCGCGTGCGGCGAGCCGCCGGGCGGGCGCGCGAGGATGGTGGCGAAGGGCGGGGTGCTCACGTTGAGCGGGAGGAACATGCCGACCGTGTTGACGGTGGGGCTGAAGGGCGGCGCCTGCATGACCATGTCCGGCGCGACGCCGACGACGGTGCGCCACGGACCGGAGTTGCCGGCGGCGAAGGGGCGGACCTTCTGGCCGAGCGCGCTCGTGCCGGGGAAATTCTGGCGGGCGAAGGACTCGGTGACGATCGCCACGGGCTGGCGGGCGTCGTTGTCGTCGACCGTGAAATCGCGGCCCGCGATGATCTTCAGGCCCACGGTGGCGAAATAGCCCTCGCTGATGTTCTCGAACGAGCCGCGCGGCCGGTCGCGGTCGGTGGGGTACTTCACGCCCTCGACCTCATAGGGGCCGTTGCCGCCGACGATCATGCGGAAGCGCGAGGTCACCGCCGCCGACTCGATGCCCGGGGTCGAGCGGAGCTGGCGCAGGACGCGCTCGTAGAACTTCCGGCGGTCGGCCTCGGCGGGATAGTCGTCGGTGGAGAACAGCCCGACGCGCGCGCTGAGCACGGCTTCGGTGTCGTAGCCGTAGTTGATGTGCTGCTGGTTGACGACGGAGCGGATGACCAGGGTGGAGAGCACGAGCAGCGCGCAGGCCAGGCTGATCTGGACGACGACGAGCGTGCGGGTGATCGCCGTCGCGGTGCGGCTGGTGTTGCCGCGGCCGGCGTCCTTGAGCGCGTCGGCGGAGCTGGCCCGCGAGGCGGCGAGCGCGGGCAGCGAGCCGGAGAGGAGCGCGGAGAAGGCGGCGGCGCCGACGGTGAAGGCGAGGGTGCGCGGGTCGACGGTGAAGTGGACCCAGAACGGCGGCGGGGGCTGCTGGATCGCCAGCGCGTCGTTGAAAAGGTCGACCGCGTAGAGCGAAAGCAGCACGCCGGCGCCGGCGCCCGCCGCGGCAAGCAGCAGGTTCTCTGTCAGCATCTGGCGGAAGAGTCGGGCGCGCGTGGCGCCGAGGGCGTTGCGGACCGAGAGTTCCTTGTGACGGAGCGTGGCGCGCGCGAACTGCATGTTCATCACGTTCACGCAGGCGATCACCAGCACGCCGACGACGGCGCCGAACATGATGTAGAGCATCATGCGCTGGTTGCGCCCGACGAAGTTTTGGATGAGCGGGCGGACCGCCGACTCGGTGAGGAGCTTGTTCGTGTCCGGGTACATGCCGGCGAAGCGGGCGGCGAGCGCGTCCCATTCGCCGCGGGCCTGGTCGATCGTCACGCCCGGCTTGAGGCGGGCGAGGATGCCGACGTTGGGCGCGGCGGCGATGCCGAGGCCGGCGGCGGCCTGGAAATTGCGCGCGGGCGGGGCGAAGGTGTTGAAGAGCGGGAGCCAGATCTGCTCGTTCTGCGGGAAGGCGAAGCCGGCCGGCATGACGCCGATGATGGTGGCGGCGCGGCCGTTGATGCGCACGCCCTGGCCGATGATGCCGGGGTCGCCGTTGAACTCGTGCTGCCAGATCTGGTGGCTGATCAGCGCGACGCGGGCGGCCTCGGGGCGGTTGTCGTCGGCGGTGAAGTCGCGGCCCATCGCCGGCTTCACGCCGAGGACGGAGAAGAAGTTCTCGGTGATGTACGCGCCCTGCAGGCGCTGCGGCGTCTGGCGAATCGTGATGTTGACCGTCGAGAGGGCGAGGTAGGCGGCGAGGTCGGAGAAGGACTGCTGGGCCGGGCGCAGCTCGAGGTAGTCGGCGGGCAGGAGGTTGGTGGTGACCTCGGGCGGCTGCTTCGGGTCGCGCCACTGCAGGTCGACGAGCTGCTCCGGGTGCGGGAACGGCATGCCGCGCAGCAGCACGCCGTCGATCACGCTGAACATCGTCGTCACCCCCGCGATGCCGATCGCGAGCACGAACACCGCCAGCGCGAAGAAGGACTTCTCCTTGAACAGGACGCGGTAGCCGAGGCGGATGTCGTGGAGGACGGAGTCGAGCATGGCGTGCAAGCTTTCAGCGGTCAGCTGTCAGCAATCAGCTTGGTGTGAGGAAAAATGGAGATGGAGTTGGGTTGGCTGAGGGCTGGCCGCTTATTCCGCGCGGAGCGCGACCATGGGATCCACGCGGGTGGCGCGGCGGGCGGGGATGAAAATGGCGATGAAGGCGACGCCGGCCACTAGCGCGGAGACTGCAATATAGGTCAGCGGGTCGCGGGGGTTGGTCTTGAAGAGGAACGCAGTGAGCGGGTCGCGGAAGAGCGTGGCGATGGCGAGCGTGAGGCCCACCCCCAGTACCAGGCCCAGTCCGAGTTGCCAGATGCCCTGGCGGAAAACCATGCCGAGGATCCGCCGGCCGTCGGCGCCGAGCGCCATGCGGACGCCAAACTCCTGGCTGCGCTGGTTGACGGCAAAGCTCATTACGCCGTAGAGCCCGACCGAAGCCAGCGCCACCGCAATCAGGCCGAAGGCGCCGAACATCAGGGCCACCATGCGCGGTGCCGCCAGCAGGCGATCGAAATCACCCTTCGGCGTGCCGGTGAAGTAGAGGGGAAGATTGGGATCGACCTTCTTTACGACTTCCTGGACGGCAGACAGGAGCGACTCCGGACGCTGGCCGCCGTGCGGGCTCACCAGCACCGTTCCGAATTGGAACGCCTGCGGCTCCGTCGCCGCGGGACCGAAGCCGGTGTCGAAGAACGGTACGAAGAAGCCCGCGGCTCCCGCCTTTTGATTGTTGTTGAAGGGACCTTGCATGCGAATGTCGGGCACGACGCCGACCACGATCCGCCAAGGGCCGGGTTGCGTTCCGTTCTGGTTGATGGTGCGGAACCGGCGCCCGATTGCGCTACCGCCCGAACCAAGCTCGCGGGCAAAACTCGCGGTTACAATCGCGACAGGTTGCTTCTGTTCAGCGTCGGTGTCGGTAAAGTCACGCCCTTCCAGAAGCTTTACGCCCAAGACATCAAAGTAGCCCGGTGTGACGTTTTCAAAGTAGGCGGGGCTGCGGTCGTTGTCCTGCTTGTATTCGCGACCTTCGATTTCGATCGGCCCATTGGGGGATCCGCCATTGCGGAAAAGACGGCTCGTGTACGTGACATGCTCGAATTGCGGCGAGCTGCGCAGTTCGCGGAGCAGTCGTTCATAAAACATGAGGCGGCGATCGTTGGTGGGATAGTCGCCCTCCATCAGGCCCATGCGCACGCCGAGAATCGCGCCGGTCTCGTAGCCGTAATCGACCGTCTGCTGGCGGACGATTGATTGCATCATGACGCCCGCGCCGATGAGGAGCAGGGAGGTGATGAGAATCTGGAAGACCACGAGGCTCTTGGAAATCACCGTCACTGCGCGACTGGTATTGCCGCGACCGCCCTCCTTCAGGGCGTCGTTGGCATTGGCCCGGGAGGACATCCACGCCGGCACGAAGCCGGACACCAGGGCGGCAAGGAGCGTGGCGCCAAGTACGACGGCGAGCACGACGCCGTCAATGTCCATGACCATCCAGGCGGGAACGCCGGCCTGCGGGTCGCGGTGGAAGTAGGCGTTGAGATAATCGGTGGCCCAGTAGGCGAGGCCGATGCCGGCGCCGGCACCAAGCGAGGCGAGCAGCAGGCTCTCAGTCAGCATCTGGCGGATGAGGCGGATGCGCGTGGCGCCAAGGGAAGAGCGGATGGCCAGTTCCTTGGCCCGGAGAACCGCGCGGGCGAACTGCATGTTCATCACATTGACGCACGCGATGAGGAGCACGCCCACGCAGAAGGCCAGCATGGTGTAAAGGAGGACGTTGAGCTGGCCGCCGGTGAATTGGGCGATGACCGGGCGAACGTAGCCTTTGGTGAATTGCTTGTTGGTGTCGGGATAGGCTTCCGCGAACGCCTTGCCGAACGCGGAAAGTTCGGTTTCCGCCTGTTCGTAGCTGATGCCGGGCTTGAGGCGGGCGATGATCGAAATGAAATTGATGCCGCGGTCATTGCGGGGCTTCACCGGGAACTCCGTGTTCACCGGGATCCAAAGTTGCTCGTTGGCGGGGAATTGAAACTTGGGCGGCATGACGCCGACGACCACGCCGGGCCGGCCGTTGACCCGGACCGTCTTGCCGATGACATCGGGTGTGCCACCGAAATCCTTTTTCCAGAGCGAATCGCTCAGGATGACCGCCTTGTCGACGCCCGGGCGGTCCTCTTCCTGGAGAAAATCACGCCCGAGGACCGGTGTGACGCCGAGCGCCCGGAAAAAATCCCACGTGATATAGCTGCCCGTGTAGCGTTGCGGGTTGCCGTTGTAGGTGACGTTGACCGTTGAGCCGTTGAGATAGCCGACGAAACCCTCGAAGGATTGCTGCTTTTCCTTGATGTCTGCGAAATCCGCCGTGGTCATCCGGGAATTGAAATTGTTGGGCTGGAATTCCTGCGGATCGGCGAGTTGGACGTCGACGAGGCGATCGGCGTCGCGAAAATTGACGCCCCGCAGAATGACGCCATTAACGACGGCATATTGGGTGGTCACCGCCGCGATGCCTACGGCCAGCACGAAGATGGCGAGAATGCAGAAGGACTTTTCCTTGATGAGGACGCGGAAGCCGATGCGCAGGTCCTGGAGGAACGTTTCGAAGATCATGGGGAAAGGGCAGTCAGCTTTCAGCGGTCGGCTGTCAGGGGATGATGGGAGGTTGGGCTGGGTTTGGCTGGGAGCTGAAAGCTGATCGCTGACGGCTCGGTTTCGGCGAAAAATCAGTCCCGGCTGGGCAGGATCTGCGGCAGGAGGAACCAGAGGCGGACGAGCGCGTGCGGCCATTCCACCTGCGCCTGGTCGAACTGGGTGACGACCGGGGCGGCGACGGTGGCGGCGGACGGCAGCGACGCGGTGCGCGGCGCGAACACGCAGAGCGCGCAGAAGGCGGCGACGGCGAGGGTGGCGAAACTGCGGCGCGCGAGGTGCGCGCGGTCAATGGCCGCGGGGCGAACCGGGGCGAGGAGCCATTTGTATTCGGAGCCGAGCATGGGAAAATCTCAGGGAGCGAGCAGGAGCACCCGCGCGACCACGGTCGCGAGGGCAACGAAAGCCACGAACAGCGTCAGGAAAACACGGGTGTGGGCCCGGAAAACGAGGGTGTGTGACGGCAGGAGCACGCCGCCCCAATCGCATGCTCTGTGCCAAGCGAATTGATTGTGATTAATCGTTGGCTATTAGCCAATAGCCACTCGACCTGTGCCCCCATGGCATCCCAAATTGCCTGAAAATGAAATTACCCTGTCCCGATAGTGGGATGGGTTTTCGATTGCGGCGGGCTTTGGGAAAAGCCGCACTCACTAAGGAAACGGGCTGTTTCTCCATGAACGATCAGCCCGTTGCATCCCCGAATCGAAAAAAGCGTCCCGCCTCGCCCGGCCCCCGAAAGCCGCCGCCGCCCAATCCCCGGTCAGTTGGTAGTCTGTTAGATTACCAAATCCCGGTGAGTCCAGGTTATCGGTTTCCGCTTCATCCTCGAATGAAGGTCTACGTGGAAATTATTGATTGGCTCACCCGGGTGGCGGCCGAATCCGCGCGTCGCGCGGCGGCGGCCTTGAAGCGCCGTTCGCCGAAGCGAGGGCTCGCGTTGCTGCCGGGCCCGGACACTCCGCTCTGGAATGAGCTCGTGCAGCAGGTCACGCCGCTTCTGCGCAAACGCGGCAGCAAGATCCACCTCGCCCGCATCCTGGGCGTGCCGAAACAGCGCCTGAACGTTTGCCTGAAAGCGCGCTCCGGCTGCCTCGATGCCGAGCGCACGCTTTTGCTGCTCGCCTGGCTCGCTGCCCGCCGGCAAGGACGCACGCTGGTCTGAGTCCGCCGGACAGCCCGTTGGTAGTCTATTAAACTACCAACCTGCTTTTCAGGCATTGGTAGTTTAATAGACTACCAACGGGCAGGGTGGGATGGTGGCGAAGCTGAATAGGAGGGGAGGGAGGGAGACGCGCGGGGGCGCGGGGCGCGGTCGGTCGGGCGGGAAAACTCAGTCCCGTTTCGCGACGGTCAGGCCGCCGTTGACGGAGTCGAGCTTCACCTTGTTGGCGCCGCTGGCGACGGTGCCGCGCAGTTTATGGCGGCCCGACTTTTCGAGCGTGATCGGGAAATCGCAGCTGACATGCCCGTTGACGGTGTCGGCATCGAGCTTGAAGCTGGCGCCCGCGGGAAGCTTCAGCGTGCAGCTGCCGTTGACCGTATCGAGGGAGATGTCGTCGCTCGACGCCGGCATCGCGGCGTAGCTGGCGGTGATCGAGCCGTTGACCGTGTCGAAGCGGCCGGCGCCGGCGAGGCCGTCGGCCTCGATGGAACCGTTGACGGAGTCGAGGTTGACGGAGCCTTTCACGCCGGTGACACGGATGCTGCTGTTGACGACGTCAATCTTGTCGAGCGAGACGCCGGCGGGGACCATGAGCTTGTAGCGGACCTCGGCGCGCGCGTTTTCCCAGAACTTCCACTTCTTCTCGTATTCGGTCTTGATGCTGAGGCGCGTCGGCGAGGACTCGATCTTGAGGTGCAGGTGGCTGAGGGCTTCGTCGTCCCTGGCCTTCTTCACAGCCTCGAGCGCAACCTCGGCCTTGTCCCAGGCGATGATCTCGACGGAGCCGTTGACGTTGTCCAGGTGGATGGAACCGTCCGCCGCGAGCGGATAGGTCTGGCTGAATTTCTCGGTGACGGCGGCGGAAGCGGCCGCGGCGAGGACGGAGCCGGCGAGGAGGGAGAGAAGAAATTTCATGGGAACGGTGTGTGGATTGGTGCGGGGATGCTGGAAATACACCGGGCGGGAGCCGGAAGTTGCGGGATTGTTGGCGGGATGGCGGGCGGGCGGGGTGCGTTGGCCCGCCCGAAAGAACCTCTGGAGCGCGAAATGGTTACGATTGGATCACATTTTTCGGGTCAGCCGTCACTTGTTGGCACGTCGCGCACATGGCGGACAGACCGATAAAATAAAAAAGACAGTCTCGGCAGTTGAAATTTTCCATCCCGGTCGTCCTATCAGACGTGTCGGAGACCGTTATTTTATCCGCCTGTTTGTTCGTTACTTCCGTTCGCCCTCCCCATGACCGAAAAACCTTCATCTTCCCGCCGCCGTTGGTACGTGTACGCGGGCATCGTCGTCGTCGCCGTTCTCGGCGTCTGGCAATTCAGCCGGCCGGGCAAGCAGCCCAACCGGCGTCCGCCCAATCCGACCTGGGCCGGGGAAGGGGAGCCCATCACGCCGGTCAAGGTCGTCGCGGCCGAGCGCCGCATGCTGCCGGTGCAGCTGAAGGCCATCGGCACCGTCACGCCGCTCAACACCGTGACGGTGCGCAGCCGTGTCGACGGCCAGCTGCTCCGCGTCGTCTTCACCGAAGGCCAGCAGGTTGAGCCGGGCCAGTTGCTCGCCGAGATCGACCCCGAGCCGTACCGCATCCAACTGGCGCAGGCCGAGGGCCAGCAGCTCCAGAACAAGGCCGGCCTGGAGACGGCGCGCGCCGACCTCGAGCGCCTGCAGCAGCTGAACGCCAAGAATCTCGTCACCGGCCAGGAAATGGACACCCAGCAGTCGCTCGTGCGCGAACGCGCCGGCGCCGTCGCCGCCGACCAGGCGCGCGTCGACGAGGCCCGTCTCCAGCTCAATTACACGCGCATTGTGGCGCCGATCGCCGGCCGCGTCGGCCTGCGCCGCGTCGACGCCGGCAACCTGATCAAGGCCAACGATGCCGACGGCCTCGTCGTCATCACCCAGACCAAGCCGGTCGCCGTCCTGTTCACCGTGCCCGAGGTCGACCTCGACAAGGTCGTCGGCCCGCTCCGCGCGGGCGGGCGCCTCGCCGTCGAGGCGTGGGATCGCAGCGAGACGACGCACCTTGCCAGCGGCATCCTCGACAAGCTCGACAACCAGATCGACCTCACGACCGGCACGCTGAAGCTCAAGGCCGAGTTTCCCAATGCCGACGAGAAGCTCTTTCCCAACCAGTTCGTGAACGTGCGCCTCCAGGTCTCCACGCTGAAGGACGCGCTCGTGATCCCGGCGGCCGCGGTGCAGTTCGGCTCGAAGGGCACGTACGTCTACGTCGTCAACGCCAGGAGCGAGTCGACCATCCGCCCCATCGAGCTCGGGCCGTCCGACGGCGTGCTCCAGGCGGTGAACCAGGGCCTGGAAGCCGGCGACCGCGTCGTCCTCGAGGGGCTCGACCGCCTGCGTGAAGGCAAGAAGGTCGTCGTGGTGCAGGGCAAGGAATCCGTCGCAACGAGTCCATGAGTCTTTCGCGCCCGTTCATCCTGCGGCCGGTCGCCACCAGCCTGTTGATGGTGGCCCTGCTGCAGCTGGGGATCATGGCCTACCGGCTCCTGCCGGTCGCGGCGTTGCCGCAGGTCGACTTCCCGACGATCCAGATCTTCACGTTTTATCCGGGCGCCAGCCCGACCGTGACCGCCAGCGCGGTCACCGCGCCGCTCGAGCGCCGCTTCGGCCAGATTCCCGGCGTGGCGCAGATGTCCTCCGCCAGCTCCGGCGGCGCCTCGGTCATCACGCTCCAGTTCTCCCTCGATGTCTCGATGGGCGTGGCGGAGCAGGAAGTGCAGGCGGCGATCGCGGCTGCGGGCAACCTGCTGCCGGCGGACCTGCCCACGCCGCCGATCTACCGCAAGGTCAACCCGGCGGACACGCCGATCGTGACGCTCGCCGTCACCTCCAACTCCCTCGCGCTGCCCGCGGTGCACGACCTCGTCGACACCCGCATCGCGCAGAAGCTCGCGCAGCTGCCGGGCGTCGGCCTCGTCAGCCTCGCCGGCGGCCAGCGCCCGGCCGTGCGCGTGCAGGTCAACCCGGCCGAGCTCGCGGCCCGCGGCCTGAATTTCTCCGACATCCGCAACGCGATCACGTCCGCCAGCGTGAACCAGCCCAAGGGCAGCTTTGACGGCCCGGTGCGCACGATCCTGATGGACGCGAACGACCAGCTCCGCTCGGTCGACGAATACCGCAACCTCATCGTGGCGTGGCGCGACGGCGCGCCGCTCCGCCTCGGCGACCTCGCCCGGATCGAGAACGCCACCGAGGACCGCCGCCAGGCCGCGTGGGCCAACGACCTGCCCGCCGTGCTGGTGAACGTCCAGCGCCAGCCCGGCGCCAACGTCATCCAGGTGGTCGACCGCATCCAGGCGCTGCTGCCGCAGCTGCAGGCCAGCCTGCCGGCGTCGGTCGAGATGGCGGTGCTGACCGACCGCACGCAGAGCATCCGCGCCTCGGTGCGCTCGGTGGAGCACGAGCTGGTCTTCGCCATCATCCTCGTCGTGGCGGTGACTTTCCTGTTCCTGCGCAACGTCGCGGCCACGATCATCCCGAGCATCGCGGTGCCGCTGTCGCTCATCGGCACCTTCGGCGTGATGTACCTCGCCGGGTTCTCGCTGAACATCCTGACGCTGATGGCGCTGACCATCGCCACGGGCTTCGTGGTCGACGACGCCATCGTCATGCTCGAGAACATCGCCCGCTACCGCGAGGAGGGCGCGACGGCGATGGAGGCCGCGCTCAAGGGCGCGTCGCAGATCGGGTTCACCCTGGTGTCGCTGACGATCTCGCTGATCGCGGTGCTGATCCCGCTGCTGTTCATGAGCGGCGTCGTGGGCCGGCTCTTCCACGAGTTCGCCATCACGCTGGCCGTCTCGATCCTCATCTCGCTGGTGGTGTCGCTGACGCTCACGCCGATGATGTGCGCACGCATGCTGCCGGCATCGCACGGGCATGGGGCGGGCGAGAGCGGGGGCTTCCTCGACCGCGTCATCGCGCTCTACGGCCGCTGGCTCGACAAGGTGCTGGTGCACCAGCGCCTCGCCCTGGGCGCGATGCTCGCGACGGTGGCGCTGACCGCCGGGCTCTATGTCTTCGTCCCGAAGGGCTTCTTCCCCGCGCAGGACACCGGCGCGCTCCAGGCCGTGACCGAGGCGCCGCAGTCGGTTTCGTTCGCGGCGATGTCCGAGCGCCAGCAGGCGCTGGCGGCGCGCATCCTCGCCGACCCGGCGGTGCGCAGCATCTCGTCGTTCATCGGCGTCGATGGCACCAACTCCACGCTCAACAGCGGCCGCATGCTGATCAACCTGCGGCCGCGCGGCGAGCGCTCCGAGACGGCCGACGAGATCATCGCCCGCCTGGCGGAGAGCGCCCGGCAGGTGCGCGGCATCTCCCTCTACCTGCAGCCGGTGCAGGAGCTGACGATCGAGGACCGCGTCAGCCGCACGCAGTACCAGTTCATGCTCACGTCGCCCAACGAGGAGCTGCTCGCGCACTGGGTGCCGCGCGTCGTGGCGCGCCTGCGCGGGCTGCCCCAGTTGTCCGACGTGGCGAGCGACCTGCAGGACCAGGGCCTGCAGGCCTTCCTCGAGATCGACCGCGACGCGGCCAGCCGGCTCGGCGTCAGCGTGGCGAGCATCGACGACGCGCTCTACAGCGCGTTCGGCCAGCGGCAGATTTCCACGCTCTTCACCCAGGCCAGCCAGTATCGCGTCGTGCTGGAGATGGATCCGCGCCTCGCCAACGGGCCGCAGGCGCTGACCGGCATCTATGTCAACGGCCGCGGCGGCACGCCCGTGCCGCTGGCCTCGGTGGCCCGCGTGCTCGAGCGCTCCGCGCCGCTGCTCGTCAACCGCGTGGGCCAGTTCCCGGCGGCGACGATCTCGTTCAACCTCGGGCCGAAGGCGTCGCTGGGCGAGGCCGTCGCGGCGATCGAGCGCGAGACGGCGGCGATGGAGCTGCCCGCGGCGGTCGAGATGCGCTTCCAGGGCGCGGCAAGCGCGTTCCGGAGTTCGCTTTCGAGCACCCTGTTCCTGATCCTCGCGGCGGTCGTGACCATGTACATCGTGCTGGGCGTCCTCTACGAAAGCTGGATCCACCCGATCACCATCCTGTCGACGCTGCCGTCGGCCGCGGTCGGCGCGCTCCTCGCGCTGTGGCTCACCGGCCGCCCGCTGGATATGATCGCGATCATCGGCATCATCCTGCTGATCGGCCTCGTGAAGAAGAACGGCATCATGATGATCGACTTCGCGCTCGAGGCCGAGCGCCACCAGGGCATGACGCCCCGCGCGGCGATCCGGCAGGCGGCGCTGCTGCGCTTCCGGCCGATCCTGATGACGACGCTGGCCGCGCTCTTCGGCGCGCTGCCGCTGATGCTTTCCTCGGGTTCCGGCGCCGAGCTGCGGCAGCCGCTGGGCCTGGTGATGGTCGGCGGGTTGCTCGTCAGCCAGGTGCTGACGCTGTTCACCACGCCGGTGGTCTATCTCTTCTTCGACCGCCTGGCCCGCCGCGCGCGGGGCGCGAACGCGCCGGCGCCGTTCCCGGCGGAAGGAGCTGCGGAGCACCCGGCCTCATGACCAGTCATGGCACCATCGCCTTTGGATTTCCCATCAACGTTGAACGTTCAACGTTGAACGTTCGACGTTCAATGAAGCAGGAACTGGCAAAGGGAACGGCCGCATGAACCTCGCGGGACCCTTCATCCACCGGCCGGTTGCCAGCTGCCTGATCGCGGTCGCATTCGTGCTGGCCGGGGCGCTGGCCTACCACCTCCTGCCCGTGGCGCCGCTGCCCGAGGTGGATTTCCCGACGATCAACGTCAGTGCGAGCCTGCCCGGTGCGAGCCCCGAGACCATGGCCTCGAGCGTCGCGACGCCGCTGGAGCGCTCGCTCGGCAGCATCGCGGGCATCACCTCCATCGCCTCGTACAGCCGCTCGGGCGCGACCAACATCACGCTGCAGTTCGACCTCGGCCGCGACATCAACGCCGCGGCGCGCGACGTGCAGGCCGCGATCAACGCCGCGCGCGGCCAGATGCCGGCCGGCATGCCGCGCAACCCGTCCTACCGGAAGGTGAACCCGTCCGCGGCGCCGATCATGGGCCTGGCGGTCAGTTCGCCGAACATCGCCCCGGGCCAGCTCTACGACTTCGCCTCGACGATCCTCGCGCAGAAGCTCTCGCAGGTGGAGGGCGTGGGCGAGGTGACGGTCGGCGGCAGCTCGCTGCCCGCGGTGCGCGTGCAGCTCAACCCGCACGCGCTGTCCAGCCTGGGCGTCTCGCTCGACGACGTGCGCCGCGCGATCAGCGACACCAATTCCCTCCGGCCGCGCGGCCAGGTCGAATCCGGCGACAAGCAGTGGCAGGTGCAGGTCAGCTCGCAGCTCCGGCGCGCCAGCGAATACCTGCCGGTGATCATCCGCTACCAGGACGGCGCCCCGGTGCGGCTCGGCGACGTGGCGACCGTCACCGACTCCGTCGAGGACCGCAACAGCAGCGGTTATCACAACAACAGCCCGTCGGTGCTGCTGATGGTGAGCCGGCAGCCCGGCGCCAACATCGTCGCGACGATCGACGCCATCAACGAGCAGCTGAAATCCCTGCGCGCGCTCCTCCCGGCCGACGCGGACCTCACGGTCGTGATGGATCGCTCGCCCGCCATCCGCGCCACGCTGCGCGAGTCGCAGCACACGCTGCTGTTCGCGGTCGGCCTCGTGGTGGTCGTGGTCTTCGGCTTCCTCGGCAGCGCGCGCGGCGCGCTCATCACGAGCGTGGCCATCCCGGTGTCGCTCATCGGCACCTTCGCGCTGATGTACCTGAACGGCTTTTCGCTCAACAGCCTCTCCCTCATGGCGCTGATCGTCGCCGCCGGCCTGGTGGTCGACGACGCGATCGTCGTCCTCGAGAACATCCAGCGCCACATCGAGGCCGGCCTGCCCCCGGCAAAGGCGGCGATGAAGGGCGCGGGCGAGGTGGGCTTCACGCTGCTGGCGATGACGCTGTCGCTCGTCACGGTGTTCGTCTCGATCCTCTTTATGGGCGGGCTGGTGGAGCGCCTGTTCCGGGAGTTCTCGCTGACGCTGGCCGGCGCGATGCTGGTGTCGCTGCTCATCTCGCTGACGCTGACGCCGAGCCTGTGCGCCCGCTGGCTGCGCCACGAGTCGGTGCACACCGAAAACCGCTACCAGCGGCTGAGCCGCGGCGGGTTCGACCGGCTGCGCGCCGGCTACGCCCGCACGCTGGGCTGGGTGCTCGGCCACCCGAAGGGCACGCTGCTCGTGCTGCTGGCGATCATCGCGCTGAACGTCTCGCTGTATTACAGCATCCCGAAGGGCTTCCTGCCGGAACAGGACACCGGCCAGCTGCAGGGCTTCGTGCGCGGCGACGACGGGTTTTCGTTCCAGGTGATGCAACCGAAGATCGACATCTACCGGAAGCTGGTGATGGCCGACCCGGCGGTGCAGGACGTCGCCGGCATGACCGGCGGCCCCGCCGGCACGAGCAACGCGTGGATGATGGTGCGCCTGAAGCCGCTGGCCGAGCGCAAGGATTCCGCGCGCACCGTGGCCGACCGGCTGCGCCGGCAGATGCCACCGGTGCCGGGCGGCACCCTCTGGCTGCGCGTGGCCCAGGACATCGAGATGCCGCGCGTGTCCGACGGCAGCTCCTACGACTTCTCCATCCTCGCCAGCGAGGTCTCGACGATCCGCACATGGGCGCCGCGCATCGGGCGGGCGCTGGCCGAGCTCCCGGAGCTGACCGACGTCGACATACCCACCGACGGCGGGACGAAGCAGGTGCGGCTGAACATCGACCGCGAGGCGGCGCGCCGGCTGGGCGTCGACATGCGCACGATCACGGCGGTGCTGAACAATTCCTTCAGCCAGCGGCAGATTTCCACGCTTTACGACAGCCTGAACCAGTACCGCGTGATCATGGAGCTCGGGCCGCAGTACACGCAGGACCCGGTGGTGCTCGACCAGGTGCAGGTGATCGCGGCGGACGGCTCGCGCGTGCCGCTGTCGGCCTTCACCAAGTACGAATACGCGCTGGTCGAGGACCGCGTCCGCCACCGCGAGCAGTTCGTGGCGGAGAACGTCGGCTTCTCGCTGGCCCCCGGCGTGTCCCTGCAGCAGGCGCTGACGGCGATCGACCACAAGCTCGCGGGCCTCATGCTGCCGACGGACGTGCAGGCGAAGCTGGCCGGCTCGGCGCAATCCTTCCAGAACGCGCTGAGCAACCAGCACTGGCTGATCCTCGGCGTGCTGGTGGCGGTGTTCCTGATGCTGGGCATCCTCTACGAGAGCCTGGTGCACCCGCTGACGATCCTGTCGACGCTGCCGTCGGCGGGGCTCGGCGCGCTGCTCGCGCTGCGGTTCACGCATACGGAGTTCTCGCTCGTGGCCCTGCTCGGCCTGTTCCTGCTGATCGGCATCGTGATGAAGAACGCGATCCTGATGATCGACTTCGCGCTCGCACGGGAGCGGCAGGACGGCATGGCCGCCACGGCGGCGATCTTCGAGGCGGCGCAGATGCGCCTGCGCCCGATCCTCATGACCAACCTGGCGGCGCTGCTCGGCGCGCTGCCGCTGGTGCTGTCGTCCGGCGAAGGCGTCGAGATGCGCCGTCCGCTCGGCCTCGCGATCGTCGGCGGCCTGGCGGTCAGCCAGCTGCTGACGCTCTACACGGTGCCCGTGGTGTACATCTGGCTCGACCGGCAGAAGATCCGGGTGGAGGGCTGGGTGGCGCGCTGGCGCAAGGCTGCGCCGACGGGAGAGCCGGTCGAGGTGGCGAGGTAGGGGCCGGGCTTGCCCGGTCTCGCCTGTGTCCCAAGGACCGAGCAAGCTCGGCCCCTACCGAAGCTGAAAGCTGACCGCTGATCGCTGACGGCTCAGTTTACCTTGAACGAGTAGACCGTCAGCTCGCGCGCCGGCGGGGCCTTGGCGGGCGGCGGGTCGAACAGCGCCCAGCCGCTGTCGGCAATGAAGTGGAAGCGCCCGTCGGCGAGCGTGCCGAGCGAGAGGTCGGTCATCGCGGGATAACCACCCGCCACGGCCTGCGTCGCACCGGTGGCGGGATCGATCCGCAGCACGCGCTGCGGACTGACGCCGTTCTGGACGGCGAGGAGCCCGCCGCGCACCGCATAGAGGCCATCGATGCCGAAGAACGTGGCGTTGGCCGGTGCGGGAAGCAGCGCGGCCGCCTTGGTGGCGACATCGATGCGCCAGATGCCGTTGCTGTAGTCGGCGACGAACAGGCTTTGCCCGTCGGCGCTGAAGGCGAGGCCCTGCAGGTTGAGGAAGTCGTCGTTCTCCAGCCACGCCCCGAGCTGCGTGCCGCCGGGCGGCAGCCGCCAGATCACCGGTGCAAAGGAATCGGTGGCGTAGAGCGCGCCGTCGGGCGCGAGGATGAAGTCGCCGAGCAGGTGCTTGCGACCGTCGGCGGGTGTCGGGTAGCGCGCGGCGATTTTCCCGGAGGCGAAATCGAACGCGACCAGCGCGGAGCGCGCACCTTCCTCGTCGGCGCCGGGCCCCGCCATGGCGCCCACGCTGGCGGTGGCGGCCCAGAAGGTCTTGCGGTCTTCCGTGAGCAGCAGCTTGAACACGCCGTCGAGTTGCTCGGCGTCGTCGGTGACCTTGCGCAGCGCGCCGTCGGCGCCGCGTTTCCAGATGCAGCGGTTGCGGACGTCCCCGAAGTACCAGTCCCCGGTGGCGGGATCGCAGAGGCAGCCCTCGATGATGCCGGTGACGCCTTTCAGGCGAAGCGGGGCGAGTTCGCCGCGGGCGACGGTGGCGTTGGCGACGAGGCGGGAGGTGATCTCCTTGAAACGCGGCAGTCCGGCCAGCGGCGCCAGCGCGGGGTCGGCCGCAAGGTTCAGGCTCAGGCCCATGGCGGCGAGACGGTCGAGGGCGGCGAGGGCATCGTCCGTCTTGCCCGCCTCCGCATTCAGCCGCGCGAGGTTGAGCTGGATGCGCGGGTAATCGGGGCGGAGTTTCGCCGCGGCTTCCAATTTGGCGAGGGCGGTGGGGTTGTCGCCGGCCTTCATGGCGGCGGCGGCGTCCTTGAGCAGGGCAATGTGCTTGGGTGCGGCGGAAAGAATTCCGCAAGTCGCGAGGACCAATAACGGCAAGCGGCGCATGGGCCGCGATCAGCAGTGAGCTTTCCGCCATCGGCAAACCAAATCCGCACGCCAGCAGCCTGTTCGCGCTCCCCGTGAAACGCTTCGCCCCAATTCGCCCGCAATCCGCGGGCCGTCCCGCCTGGCGATCAAGTAGTCTATTAAACTACTTAAATCCGGATGCGGCTTTTTCATTTCCCGCTCTGGGATCGGGCCATCAAGTAGTTTAATAGACTACTTGCAGAGGGAGCGGAAAAGAGGTTTTTCGCGGGCGTTTATTCGCTGCGCAGCGCCACCATCAGCCTTCGCCGAGCCTACGGCTGACGAGAAGCGCGAGGATGCACCGAGGTGACAGGCCGATGGCGATAGGGGAAGCGATTATTCACTCCGCAGCGCGACCATCGGGTCGACCTTCGTCGCGCGGCGGGCGGGGAGCCAGCAGGCGAGGGTGGCGACGGCGAAGAGCGTGAACGCCATGCCGCCGAGGGCGACAGGATCGGCGCTGACGAGGCGCGGGAAGATGGAGGCGAGCAGGCGGCTGAGGCCGTACGCTCCCCCCAGTCCCAAGACAGTGCCGATGCCGGTCAGCACCAGGCCGTGGCGCATGACGAGATTGAGCACGTCGGCCGGCCGCGCACCGAGCGCGAGGCGGATGCCGAATTCGCTGGTGCGCTGGGCCACGAGATTGGAGATGACGCCGTACAAGCCGACGGCGGCGAGCACGAGGCCGAGCGCCGCGAAGCCGGCCAGGATTTGTGCGATGACCACGAGGTTGTGCTGGCCCCGGTCGACCGCCTGGCCGACCGTGCTGAGGTCGGATGCCGGCAGGTCGGGATCGATCTCGGCGAGGGCGCGGCGGACGCTGTCCTCGAGGGAGGCCGGGACCTGGGCGCGGATCATGAAACGGATCCAGGTCCACGGTTCGTGGGCCACGTGCCGGAAGATCTGGCCCGGGATGCGGTCGTTGCCCACGCTGGCGGCGGGCTCGGTATCGTGGACCACGCCGATGACCTCGCTCCAGGTGGTCTTGCTGCCGTCGATCGACGCGAGGCGGCGGCCGATCGCGCTTTCGCCGGGCCACAGCTGGCGGGCGAGGCTCTGGTTGATGATGATGACCGCGGGATCGGTGGGTTTGAGTCCGGGGGCGAAGTCGTGCCCCTCGACGAAGCGAACGCCGAGGACGTCAAAGAAACCGTCGGTTATCATCGTATGGTGCGCCAGCGGCAGGTTGGCCTGGTCGGCGGCGGCCTGCTTCTCGGTGAAGATCTTGCGGTCCGTCCCGTAACCCCAGATCGGCACCCCCGTGCTGAGCGCGGCCTTTTCCACGCCCGGGAGGGCCCCGAGGCGCGCCTGCACCCGGCGAAAGAACTCGAGGCGGCTTTCGGTCGTGGGGAAGCGCGCCTCGGGCAGCGGCAGCGCCCCGGTGAGCAGGCGGCCGGTGTCCCAGCCCACGTCCTTGTGCAGGAATTTGTCGAAGCCCCGCTGCATGACGACCGCGCCACCGAGGAGAACCAGGGCCAGCGTGACTTCGCCGATGATGAGCAGCTGGCGCATGCGGTGCTGGCTGCGGCCGCCGGTCGAGCCGCGCGACTGGGACTTGAGCGCGGTGACCACGTCCGCGCGGGACGACAGCCAGGCCGGCACGATGCCGAAGATGATGCCTGCGGCCGTGGCGACGACGAAGGTGAAGAGCAGGATCTTGCCGTTGAGCGGGAGTTGCAGGCCGCCCGGCTCCTGGCTGATGCGGATCATGGCGGACAAGGCGCGGTTGATGCACCAGCCGAAGGCGGTGCCAAGCCCGCCGCCGGCCAGGGCGAGCAGGACGCATTCGGTCAATTGCTGGCGGATAAGACGGGCGCGGGATGCGCCCAGCGCGGCGCGGATGGCGAAGTCACGCATCGCCGTCGTGGCGCGGGCGAGCTGGAGATTGGCGAGGTTGGCGCAGGCGAGGAGGAGCACGAACCCCGAGAGGCCGAGCAGCATCATGAGGATCTTGCGGCTCTCGTCATCCATCTGCGCCTCGTTGAGCGGCAGGGCGCGGTAGGCGAGGCCGTCATAGTTCTTCGGAAAGTCCTTCAGCTGCATTGCGGCGACCGGCCCCAGCTCGGCCGTGGCCTGCTCCCGGGTGACGCCCGGCCGGAGCCGGCCGATGAGGGAGAATGTCCGGTAATTGCGCTCCTTCAGCTGGTCGGGCGTGTAATTGAGCGGCTGCCAGAACTTGGGATTGCCCCAAAACAGGCGCCAGCCGAAGTCGGCCGGCATGACGCCGATGACGGTCACGGCTTCGCCGTCGATGCGCACGGAGCGGCCGATGATGGCGGGATCCCCGCCGAAGCGCTGCAGCCAGAAGGAATGGCTCAGCACGATGACCTGGTTGTGGCCCGGCTGCGCTTCCGCCGCGGTGAACGCCCGGCCAAGGATCGGCGTCGTGCCGAACACATCGAAGAACTCGGCGGACGCCATGATGCTCTCGACCTGTTCCGGCGGGTGGCCGGGTTCGGCCAGCGCGCTGCTCATGAAACGGAGTGTGACCAGCGATTGATAGGAAGTGACCTTGTCCCGGATCTCCCGGACCTCGTTTTCGGAAAAGTTGTTGCTCGGGCCCTGCCGGGTGTCGGCGATGATCTGGTGGATTTCCCGCCCGTGCGGGAAAGGCGCGACCTGCAGCATCAATTCGTCGACGAGGCTGAACATCGCCGTGTTGACGCCGATGCCGAGTGCGAGGGTGACGAGGGCGGTAAGCGTGAAGCCCGGCGATTTGAGGAGCGAGCGGAGGGCGAAGCGAAGGGAGTTCATGGCGGCGGTGGTTGGGCGTGGCGTCAGGGCATGGTGCCCCCCCTGCAGGAAAACCCACCGCGCGGCGAAAAGTTGCAGCCGATCCGCGCCGCCATGTCATAAATCACCGGCTTTAGCAGTCAGTTCTCAGCGGTCAGCTTTCAGCCAGAAGGATGCACAGGATCGGTTGATCGGCTGATTGCTGGCGGCTTATTCCGCCCGCAAGGCGATCAGCGGGTCGACCTTGGTGGCCCGCCGGGCCGGCAGCCAGCAGGCCAGGGCGGCGACGGCGGCCAGCAGGAGGGAAATTCCGGCGTAAATCAGCGGATCGTGCGGCGGCACATTGAACAGCAGCCGCTGGATCAGCCGGCTGGCGGCGAGTGCCACGCCCACGCCGATGCCGATGCCGAGGGCCGCGAGACGCAAGCCCTCGCCCAGAATCATGGCCTGAACCGCGCCGGGGCTCGCGCCGAGCGCCATGCGAATGCCAATCTCGGTCGTGCGCTGGGTGACGACGTAGGCCATGACGCTGTAGACGCCGATGCACGCCAGCACGAGGGCCAGGGCCGCGAAGGCCGCCAGCAGCGTCATGATCAGGCGGCGCTCCGCCACCGCCTGGTCGATCAGCGCCGTCAGCGGCTGTGCGTTCAGCAGGGGCAGGTCGGGATCGACCTCGCGGAGGGCGGTGCGCACTGCGGTCGTGAACAGCGCGGGATCGCCCTCAGTGCGGACGAGAATGGTGGTGAAGTTCTCGCCCCGCTGCTGCGCCGGCAGGAAATATTCGGCACGGGGCGGACTGTTGAGGTCCACGGTATGGGTGTCGGCCACCACGCCGACGATCTCGGCCACGCGCTGGCCCATGCCGGTGATCACTTTCCGGCCGAGCGGATCCTCGCCGGGAAAGAACTGCCGCACGAAGGCTTCGTTGACGATGACGGTCTCGGGGCTGCCCGGCCGGTCGCGCTCGTTGAAGTCGCGGCCGCGCAGCAGCGGGATGCCGAGCGTGGCGAAGCTGTTCGGGCTGACCAGGTGGCGCAGCGCCCCCGGGCGTTCGCCGAGCGGCGGCAGGGCGCGGCCCACGACCCCGATGGGCGCTCCCCCGCTGTTGCCGGCCAGCGGCGGGGAATCGTTCAGCGCCACCGCGCGGGCCCCGGGCAGGACGGCGAGCCGGTCGATCAGGCGGACCTGGAAGTTCGAGATGGCCGTGGCGTCCGGATATTTCGTCGGCGGCAGGTTGAGAAACGCTGCGAAGACCTTGCCCGGCTGGAAGCCCGGGGAAACCTGCTGCAGCCGGACGTAACTCGCCAGCAGCAGGCTGGCCACGACGAGGAGGACGAGCGAAAGGGCGATCTCGCCGACGAGCAGTCCGCTCCGGAGCCGGCGCTGGGTGGGGCCGCCCGAGGAACCCCGCGAGGTGTCCTTCAGGGCGCCGTTCGGGTCGTGGCGCGCCGCCTGCAGCGCGGGAAAAAGACCCATGCCGAGGCCGGTGACCAGCGCCACGCCGAGGGTGAAGGCAATGGCCAGCGGATCCACCGAGACCTCGAGCGAGCGCGGGATGAAGGCCTGGCCGACGTTGACGAAGGCCTTCACGCCCAGCTGGGCGAAGACGAGGCCGAGGGCGCCGCCCGCGCAGGCGACCACCACGCTTTCGGTCAGCAACTGGCGGACGACATGGCTCCGGTTCGCGCCGAGCGCGAAGCGCAACGCGATTTCCTTCCGGCGGCCGACGAAGCGCGCGAGCAGGAGGTTGGCCACGTTGGCGCAGGCGATGAGCAGCACGCAGCCGACGGCGCCGAAGAGCAGCGTGTAGGTCGGCCGCTGGTTGCCGGTGAAGGTCTCGAGCATCGGGCGCACGAGCGCCTCGGTAGGCGCGTCGGCGTTGCCGCCGTGGGACTGGCGGTAGGCGGCGGCGATGACGTTGATGTTCTCGCGGGCCTGGGCGAGGGTGACGCCGGGCTTCAGCCGCCCGATGACTTGGAAAAAGAACCCGCCGCCGTCGAGCTGCGAGCGCGCGAGGAAAGGCACTTCCGCCGGGCGCGGCGTCCAAAGCTCCGTCTGGTTGAGCGGAAAGCTGGAAAGCGACGGCGGCAGGATGCCAATGATCGTGTGCGGCTGACCGTCGAGCGTCAGGGATTGCCCGAGCGCGCCCGGGTCCGAGTTGTAGTGCTGCCGCCAGTAGTGGTGGCTGATCAGGACGACCGGCGGGCCGCCGGGACGGTCCTCGTCGGCGTTGAAATTCCGCCCGTGGAGCGGCGTGACGCCGAGCGTCGCCAGGTACGAGGCCGACGCCTGGAGGCCTTGGACCTGCTCGGGTTCATTGCGCCCGGTGACGGTGAAGCCGGTGACGATGCCGAGGCCCAGGTCGCTGAACACCTGCTGTCCGTCCTGGACCGCGAGGAAGCGCGGATAGGAGAACGGAAATTCCTCGATGTTTTTCTCCGGCTGCGACGACTGGAGCAGCACCAGCCGCCCGGCGTCGGGATAGGGCAGCGGACGCAGGAAGAGCGTGTTGACGATGCTGAAAATCGCGGTGTTCGCCCCGATGCCGAGGGCGAGCGCGATGATGGCGACGGCGGTGAAGCCCGGGGTCCGGGCGAGCGAGCGGAGGGCGAATTTCATGGTCGGGGAGTGCGTGGAAAAAGGTGGCGGCATTCCCGGCGGGGCTTGGCTTCGTTCGCGCCATCACCGGTTCACTCGGTGCGCAGCGCTTCCATCGGGCTGACGCGGGTCGCCCGGCGGGCCGGCAGCCAGCAGGCGAGGGTGGCCACGCCGAGCAGCAGCAACGGCATGCCGAGGTAGATGGCCGGGTCGCCCACGGGCACGCCGACGAACAGCCCGCGCAGGAACCAGCCCGCCGCAAGGGCGGCGAGCCAGCCGGCGGCCGTGGCCAGGAGCACGACGCGCATGCTCTGCCACATCATCAGGGTGACGACCGATTGCGGCGTGGCGCCGAGCGTCAGGCGCACGCCGATTTCCTGGGTGCGGCGGGCGACGGCGTACGCCAGCACGGCGTAGAGCCCGATGGCGGCGAGCGCCAGTGCGAGCGGCCCGAGCACGGCGAGCATGGCCGCGGGCACGCGCTGGATGAAGAGGTTGTTGTCGAGATGCTGGAGCATCGAGCGGGCGTCGAGCACACCGAGCTCCGGGTCCAGGCGGTGCACGGTGGCGCGGATCGCCTTCAGCAGCGCGCGCGGGTCGCCCTGCGTCGTGCGGACGTACAGGATCGGCGCGGAAACGAACTGCGTGCGCATCGTGAGCCACGCGGCCGGGCGCGGCGACTCGTTCATTTTTTCCAGCTTCGGCGTGCGGGCGACGCCGGCGATGGTGAACGTGGTGCCGTCGACCTCGAAGCGCCGGCCGACCGGGTTTTCGCCCGGCCAGTAGCGCCGGGCCATCTCGTCGCCGATCACGGCGTCGGGCGGCAGGTCTTCGCGCGCGCGCGGCGCGATGTCCGTGCCGGATGCCAGCGGGATGCCGAGCGTGGCGAAGTAGCCGGGCGTGACGAAGGTATAGAGGATCTTGCGGTTGGGATCGAATTCCTTGCCCTCGATCGAAACCACCCCCGTCGGCGGCCCGTGCAGGTCGAGCGGGACGTAGTTGGCGGTGGAGGCCCGCTCGACGCCGGGGATCGCCTCGAGGCGTTGCACCAGGTCGTCGAGGAGCGCGGCGCCCGTCCTGCGGTTGTAGCCGCGGCCGCCGAGGTCGACGCCGGCCAGCATCACGGGCCCGGCCTCGAAACCGGTCTGGACCGTGTGGGCGTTGCGGAAGCTCTTGAGGAAAAGCCCGGCGAGCACGAGGACGACGAGCGCGACGCCCACCTCGATGCCGACGAGGATGTCGCGCAGCAGGCTCCGGCCGCCCAGGCTGCCGTGGCCGCTGCGCAGCGACTGGATCACATCGGCGCGCGCGAGCTGCAGGGCGGGCGCGAGGCCGAAGGCGACGCCGCAGACCGCGGCCAGCCCGCCGGCGAAGGCGATGCTCAGCCAGTCGAGCTCGGGCGCGAGGCGGATCGGGAGGTTGCCCGGCAGGGGCACCTGCGCGAGGGCGTCGACGCCCCACAGCGCGACGACGAGGCCGGCACCCGCGCCGAGCAAGGCGAAGCACACGCTCTCGAGCAGCAGCTGGAGGACGATCCGGCCCGGGCCGGCGCCGATCGCGAGCCGCACGCCGATTTCGCGCTGGCGGGTGCTGGCGCGGGCGAGGAGCAGGTTGGCGGTGTTGGCGCAGACGACGATGAGGATCAGGATTGCGAAGGCCTGCAGCGTGGCGAGCGACGCGACGACGGTGGCGCCCCCGCGCGGCGAGCGCCAGGTGGGGAGCAATTCGTAGGCGAGGCCCTTGTTGGTGTCGGGATAGGCGGCGACCAGGTGCCGGGCGGCGGCCGCGAGCTCGCCGCGGGCCTGGGCCAGGGTCACGCCCGGCTGGAGCTGCGCGATCATCGTGAACGGGCGGTTGCCGCGGTGCGCGAGCTCGGAGGTCGCGGGCACGAGCTCCGCGGCCATCGTGGCCGGCAGGTAGACATCGAGCGCGAGGTTGTTGTAGCCGCCGCGGAAGCCGGGCGGGGCGACGCCGATGACGGTGAACGTGCGGCTGTTGAGCCGGAGCGTCCGGCCGACGGCGCCGGGGTCGCCCTTGAAATAGCCCTGCCAGAAATCGTAGCCGATCACCGCGACGGGCGCGGAGCCGGGCTGGCTGGCTTCCTCGGGCCGGAAGAAGCGGCCGATGCGCGGGGTCAGCCCGAGCACGGAAAAGAAATTCCCCGAGACCAGCTCCGCATAGACGCGGCCCTCGCGTTCGGAGTCGCCCAGGTAGAGCGCCCGCTGGCGTTGCGCCGCGATGCTGCGGAACGACGGGAGTAGCTCGCGCAGGTCCTGGTATTCGAGCCACGACGTGGAGACGTAGTTGCCGGTGTCGTCCTTGGTTTCCACCAGCAGGATCGGCGCGTTCACGCCCGGCAGCGGGTGGAACACCGAGGACTGCAGCCAGCTGAAGATGACGGTGTTCGCGCCGATGCCCAGCGCGAGGGACAGCACGACGACGATGGAAAGGCCAGGCGACTTGCGGAGGGTGCGGAAGGCGTGGCGGAGGGCGGTCATGGGTGGGTATAGAATCGTGAAAACTGAAAATCGGGAATCAGTAATCTTGAAATGGGAGATGCCTTGAATCCGGCATTTTCAAGTTTCCCGATTCCCAATTCCCGATCGCTGATTTCAAGATTTCCTACTCCGCGCGCAGCGCTTCCAGCGGGTTTACGCGGACGGCCTTGCGGACGGGGAGGAGGCAGGCGAACACCGCCGCGAGCGCGAGCACCACGGGCGCAATGGCGAGCGTCATCGGGTCGGTGGCGGCGACGCCGTAGAGGAGCTTCCCGACGATCGAGCTGAGCGCGAGGTAGGCGACGAGGCCGCCGGCGATGCCGACCAGCACGAGCCGCGCGCCCTGCTTGAGGACGAGCGAGGCGATGTCGCCGGAGGAGGCGCCGAGGGCGATGCGCACGCCGAATTCCGAGGTGCGTTGCGTGACGGAGAAGGCGAGGACGCCGTACACGCCGAGCACGGCCAGCAGCAGCGCCACGCCGCTGAAGAGCGAGAGCAGTACCATCGGGGCCTTGCGGGTCTGCGCGACCTCGTCCATGCGCTGGCGCATCGTCTTCACGTCGTAGACCGGCTGTTCCGGGTCGGCGGCCTGCACGGCGGCGCGGACGGCGGAGGTCAGCAGCGTGGGATCGCCCGAGGTCTTGATGACGAGGATCAGGTTGTTCGGCGGCTGCTGGGCGAACGGGAAATAGTACGTCTCCTTCTTCACGTCCTCCTCGAGGCTCTGGAATTTGATCGGGGCGACGACGCCCACGATGGTCCAGATGTCGGGATTGGCATCGTCACCACCGCGGCTGAAGCGTTTGCCGACCGGGTCCTGGCCGGGCCAGTACTTGTCGGCGAGGACCTTGTCGATGAGCACGACCTTCTGCGTCGTGGCCGTGTCGGCTTCGGTGAAGAGCCGGCCGCGGATGAGCGACAGGCCGAGCGCCTTGAAATAACCCGGGTCGACGCGACGCTGCTGGCCGTGGGGCAGAGGGGCGCCCGGCGGCAGGGTGACGTCGGGCAGCGAATACGAGCCCTGGCTGTTGTTGCCGGTGAAGGGCAGGACGTCGGTGAGGCCGGCGGCGGTGACGCCCGGCAGCGCGCGCAGGCGGGCCAGCGCGGCGTCGGCGAAGGCGAGGCGCTTGGCGGGCTCGTTGTATTTCGCGGCGGGCAGCGCAAGCTGGGCGGTGATGACGCCGCCGGGGGAGAAGCCGGGATTTTCCTGCTGCAGGCGCTGGAAGCTGCGGATGAGCAGGCCGGCGGTGGAGAGGAGCATGACGGCGAGGGCGATCTCGCCCGTGACGAGCGCGGCGCGCAGCAGCGTCGTGCGCTTGCCGGCGGAACCGCGCGTGCCGGCCTCCTTGAGGGCCGCGGCCGCGTCGCCGCGCGACGCGGACCACGCGGGCAGCGCGCCGAAGGCGAGGCCGGTGAGCAGCGAGCAAAGCAGGGTGAAGGCGAAGACCGTGGGGTCGAGCTGCACGCCGAAGCCGCGCGGCAGGTTCGAGAGGCCGAGCGAACCGAGCGCCTCGACGCTCCACCACGCGACGAGCAGGCCGAGGGCGCCGCCGGCGAGGAAGAGGAGAAGGCTCTCGGTGAGCAGCAGGCGCATCAGGCGCGCGCGGCCGGCGCCGAGCGCGGCCCGGATGGCGAGCTCGCGCTCGCGGGCCATGGCGCGGGCCAGCAGCAGGCTGGCGACGTTGGCGCAGCCGATGAGCAGGGCGGCGGCAACACCGGCCTGCACGAGCCAGAGCATGCCGCGGAGATTGGAAACGTTCTGTTCGAGGAAACCCCGCACGCGGCCGCCGAAGCCGGCGGTCTTCCAGAAGCTGGCCTGGTCGGCCAGGCGCTCGGCGTTGCGCGCCTGGATCGCGTCGAGGTCGCGCTGGACGGCGTCGAGCGCGGCGCCCGGCTTCAGGCGGGCGATCATGGTGGAGTATTCGTTGCCGCGCTCCTGGTCGGAACGCAGCGCGGGTGTGAAAAGGAACGGCACCCACGCCTGGACGCGCGGGGTGGGGAAATAGAAGCCCTCGGGCATCACGCCAATCACCGTGTAGGTCTCGGTGTTGAGGCGGATGGTGGTGCCGACGATGTCGGGCTTGGCGCCGAAGCGGTTCTTCCAGAGGTTGTGGCTGAGCACGATGACGTGCTCGTTGCCCGGGTCGGCTTCCTTCTCCTCGAAGGTGCGGCCCAGGGCGGCGCGCGACTGGAGCGTGGTGAAGAGCGAGGGCGTGGCGTTGAGGCCGATGATGCGCTCCGGCTCGCCGTCGGCGGCGAGGTTGAAGCTGCGGACGTTGTACATCGCGGCGTCGGCGAAGCCGCTGACGCCCGCCTTGCGGTCGAGGTAGTCGGGGATCGAGATGCCGGCGTTGGGCAGGCCCATCAGCGGGTACGTGTTGTAGACGTAGACCAGCTGGTCGGACCCGGGCCACGGGTAGGGCTTGAGCAGGATGGCGTTGACGACCGAGAAGATCGCGCTGTTCGCGCCGATGCAGAGCGCGAGCGTGGCGATGGCGATGAGGCAGAACCCCGGCGTCTTGCCGAGGGAGCGAAGCGCGTAGCGGAGGTCGTTCATAGAAATTAAGAAGGAAGAAGGCAGAATTAAGAAATGACGGAGAAGGCGGAGCTTGGAGCCTTCATCATTCTTAATTCTTTCTTCTGCCTTATTCGGAGCGCAGCGCGACCATGGGACTTACCTTCGTCGCGCGGCGGGCGGGCAGGAAGCAGGCGAGGAGGGCGGAGCCGGCGAGCATCAGGGCGGCGAGGCCGAGGGCGAGTGGATCCATCGGGCTGACCTGGTAGAGGAAGCTGGCCAGCATCCGGCCGACGAGCAGCGCGAGGACGAGGCCGACGGACAGCGCGAGCGCGGTCTGCAGGACACCCTGTTTCATGATCAGGTTGAAGACGTCGCGCGGGTGCGCGCCGATCGCCATGCGGATGCCGATTTCCTTGGTACGGCGGGCGACGGCGTAGGATTTGACGCCGTAGACGCCGACCACGGCGAGGAGCAGGGCGACGCCGCCGAAGATGCCGAAGAGCGCGGCACCGAGGCGGACGATCCAGAGCTGGATGTTGCGGCCGAGGAGGTCGCTCATCGGCGTGATGCCGAGCACCGGCATCAGCGGATCGATGTTGTGGAGCGCGGTGCGGAGGGCCGGCACGGCAGCTTCGGCCGGCAGCGACGTGCGGACGTGCAGGTAAAGGCTGGCTTGGAAATCGCGGGAGAACGGCACGAAGACGCGCGGGCGATCCTGCCGCTGGAGGGCGTCGTGGCGGTGCGCAGCGACGATGCCCACCACCTCGAGTTCGGGCGACGAGCCGTCGGCGCGCGGCTGGGTGTAGCGGATGCGCTGGCCGAGGGCGTCACCATTTGGGAAGAGCTTTTTTGCCAGCGCCTCATCGATGACGGCGACGGCGGGGGCCTTGTCGGCGCGAACCTCGGCGTCGGTGAACGTGCGGCCGCGGAGCAGCGTCACACCCATGGCCTTGAAGTAGTCGGAGGAAATCGAGGTGTAGAGCGCGTCGGCGCCGGGCTCGGGCGCGTTCGGGTCGGCCTTCTTCGTGGAGCCGGCGTCACGGGCGTCGGCAAAGCGGGACATGTTGGTGACGTTGCCGTAGGCCAGCTGCGTGCCGAGCGCCGCGGCCTCGACCCCGGGCACCTGCTGCATCCGGTCGAGCGTGTTGAAGATCGCGCGCTTGGTCTCCGCGGGCGGCGTGTTGCCGAGGGAGTAGTCGAGCTCGACGATCATCTGGCCCTTGGGCTCGAAGCCGAGCTGGGCGCCGCCGGCGGCGAGCGCGCCGCGCACGAAGAGGCCGGCGCTGAAGAGCAGCATGAAGGAGAGGGCGATCTGCGCCATGACCAGGAGGTGGCGGCCGGCGAAGAAGCGGTTGAGGGCGCCGCTGGAATCGGTCTCGGTGCCCTGTTGCTTGAGCGCGGGGACGAGGTCGGTCTTGGAGGCGCGGAGGGCGGGCCCGACCGAGCAGAGCAGCGTGGCGAGGAGGCAGAGGCCGAAGGTCGCGAGCAGCACCGGGGCGCTGGGCGTCGGGTCGACGGCCAGCGAGAAATTCATCGTGCTGAACAGCGTCTCGAGCGAGCGCAGGAGCAGGTCGTTGCTCCAGAGGGAAAGCAGGAGGCCGAACGCGCCGCCGGTAAGGGCGAGGAGGAAGCCCTCGACCACGAGCTGGCGGACGATGCGGGCGCGGGTGGCGCCGAGCGCGAGGCGCAGGGCGATCTCCTTGGCGCGGGCGGCGCCGCGGGCGAGGAGCATGTTGGCGAGGTTGAGGCTGGCGATGAGGAGGACGCAGCCGGACATCACGAGCAGCGTGGCGGCGAGCGGGAAGCCGGAGCCGTCGTTGCTCGGCGTCGTGCTGATGCTGTAGCGCGAAGGGGTCTCGAACTGCAGCTCGCGCTCGCTGGCGAGGTCGGCGGGCTGGACGGCGTCGAGCTGCTTGGCCAGCGCGGGCAGGCGGGCGGTGAGCTGTTCGCGGGTGACGCCGGGCGCGAGGCGTGCGGTGAGGTTCAGCGTGAAATTCTTCGGGCTGTTGAGGTCCTGCAGCGACTTGTCGTCATTGAGGGTCTGCTGGTAGTTGGAGAACTGGCCGAGCGGGAGCCAGATGTCGGGGGCGAGCAGGGCGTTCATGCCGCTGAAGCCCTTGCGGGCGACGCCGACGACGGTGTGCGGCTGGCCGTTGATGCGGAGGCGGGTGCCGACGAAGCTCGGCTGGCCGCTGTAGCGCTGCCAGAGGTTGTAGCTGACGACGACGACCGGGAGGTTGGCGTTGGGCTTCGATTCCTCCGCGGAGAAGAAGCGGCCGACCTGCGGCGTCGTGCCGAGCATCGCGAAGTAGTTGTCCGAAACCTGGAACGCGAAGCTGCGGCGCATGGCGTCGTCCTGGCCGATGCCGGCGAGGATCGGGTTTTGCGCGGCGACCTCGCTGAACACGCTCCGGTCGTTGCGCAGCGCCATATATTCGGCGTGCGAGAACTGGCGGTAGTCCTTGCTCGCGCCCTTCTTCGCGGTGAAGACGTTCACGACCTCGTCAGGCCGCACCGGGATGACCGGGCGGAGGATGACGCCGTGGACGAGGTTGAAGAGGGCGGAATTGACGCCGATGGCCAGCGCCAGGGTGAAGATCGCGATGAGCGTGAAGCCCGGCGTCTTGGCCAGGGTGCGGGTGGCGAAGCGAACGTCAGAGAGCATGGTGGGGGCGGCAGCCTTGGTGATCGGCTTGTGTAGGGTCGCCGCTTGCCGGCGGACCTGAATGGGTGTTCGAGGCCCGGCGACAAGCGCCGGCCCTACACGAGACAAAGAAGCTTACGCTTCGACCTGCTCCTCGACGACGCGGCCGTCGAAGACGTGGATGGTGCGGTCGGCGTTGCGGGCGAAGCGGGCGTCGTGGGTGACCATGACGATCGTGGAGCCGCTCTTGTGGAGGGAGCGGAGGAGCTCCATCACGGCGTCGCCGTTCTTGGAATCGAGGTTGCCCGTCGGTTCGTCGGCGAGGAGGACGGCCGGGGAGCCGGCGAGGGCGCGGGCGACCGCGACGCGCTGCTGCTGACCGCCGGAGAGCTGGGAGGGCAGGTGCTTGGCGCGGTGGCCCATGCCGACCTTCTCGAGGGCGTCGGTCACGCGCTGCTTGCGCTCGTTGGCCGGCATGCCGCGGTAGGTGAGCGGGAGCTCGACGTTCTCATAGACGGTGAGGTCGCCGATGAGGTTGAACGACTGGAAAATGAAACCGATCTCGCGGTTGCGGATGCGGGCGCGCTCCGGGAGCGTGAGGCCCTGCACCGGGCGGCCGTTGAGCACGTAGCTGCCGTCGGTCGGCGTGTCGAGCAGGCCGAGGATCGAGAGGAGCGTGGACTTGCCGCAGCCGGACGGGCCGGCGATGGACACATACTCGCCCTTG
Source organism: Verrucomicrobiota bacterium (assembly GCA_048497945.1). Classification (GTDB taxonomy): domain Bacteria; phylum Verrucomicrobiota; class Verrucomicrobiia; order Opitutales; family Opitutaceae; genus Lacunisphaera. Next base: position 48,376 of record JBEHYX010000023.1, read on the forward strand.
CGGATGTCCATGTGGATGCCCGAGAGGGCATGGGTTTCCACCTCATCGGTGAGGAAGACCTTGGTGACGCCTTCGAGTTTGATGAGGGAGGGAGTGTCGGTGCTCATGGTGCGATATTAATGATTAACGATTGATGATTAATGATTGGGGAATGCGCGACGTTGGGGGATAAACACGCGGGATGGCGGGCAGGTTACAGGAATTTTCGGCTCATTCGTGGTTCTCGTCCGAAGCGACGAGCAGGGTGAGCAGGGAGAGAATGACGGTGATGAAGATCATGGCGCAGGAGCCCGGAAATCATGAATCATTAATCATTAATGACCGCGTCAGTTCAGCTTGATGCGCTCGTTGGAGTCCCACTGGGACATGTCGGAGAGGATGACGCGGTCGCCGGGCTGGAGGCCGGAGACGATCTCGATGGTGTTGACCGAGCTGCGGCCCAGCTGGACCTGGGTGCGGTAGGCCTCGCCGCTGTCGGCGACCTTGAAGATGTTGACCGAGCTCTTCTCCTGGCCGAAGGCCGGGCGGCCGACGAAGACAACGTCGTTGAGGCGCTCGAGTTCGATGGTGCCGTCGACCGAGAGGTCGGGACGGGCGCCCTTCGGCAGCGTGCCGGTGAGGAAAACGTCGACCGTGACGGTGCCGTTCTGCACCGCGGGGTCGATGCGGCCGACCTTGCCCTCGACGATGCCGTTGCGGGTGTCGATCGAGGCGAGCTGGCCGATGGCGATGTCCTTGGCCTGCGTTTCCGCGATGCGGACCTCGGCCTTGAGCTTGGTCGGGTCGGCGACGCGGGCGATGTTGTTGCCCGGCTGGACCTGGGCGCCGACCTCGATCGGGAGGGTGGGAGTGCCGAGGGCCGAGAGCACGCCGCTCGTGGTGGCGCGCACCTGGAGGGCTTCGAGTTCCTCGGTGCGGAGCTTGTAGAGGGAGGCGAGGCGCTCGACCTCGGCTTCCTGGACGGCGAGCTGCGGCTTGATGGAGTCCTTGGCAAAGGCGTAGCGCTTTTGCTCGATGTCATTTTTCGTCGCGGCGGTTTCGGCCGTGACCTTGGAAAGCTTGTGCTGCACGGGGGAGACGAGGCCGTCCTTGAGCAGCTCGTCGTTCACCTCGGCCTGGAGGCGGGCGGATTCATACTCCGACTTGGCGTTGGCGGCGGCGGCCTCGGCCTGGAGCAGGCTGCTCTCGAGCGTGACGCGCAGGCCGGCGAGCTGGGCCTCGGCGGCCTGCAGCTGGGATTTGGCGTTGGCGGCGGCGGAAACCACGTCGGGGTTGGTCAGCTCGACGATGAGCGTGCCGGGTTCGACGGTGGCGCCGGGGCGGAGGATGATCTTGTCGACGCGGCCCTGCGTGCGTGCGGCGATCCAGCGGATTTCCTCCGGCACGAGCGTGCCGAGGCCGCGGACCTGGCGGACCATCGGGCCGCGCTTGACAGTGTCGATCCACACGAGGTTGCGCTCGACCGTCGGGGCCGCAGGCTTGAGGCGCATGATGACCACGGTGATCGCGACCAGCGCGAGGGCGGAGACCACGGCGTAGATGATGCGCTTTTTGCGTTTTTCCTTGGCGACGTTGGGGCGGGCGATGTCCATTCGTGTGCGATATTTCCCCGCACAATTGCAACGTCCGTGCCAAGTCGGATAATAGCTGTAAGCCATTAGCTGTAAGCCCTAAGCAAAACTGATGGGTTTTCGATCGCTCGGATTTCAGAGCGAAGCCGGGAAGCATGTGTTCCGAAAGTGGGACGCTGGTTCGACGTCGAATGGAGGGGGATTCCAGGCAGGTCTTACGCAGAGGCGCCGAGACGCAAAGCCCGGGGTGATTCCTGGCGCTGCGCCGCTTGGCGGTGAATCAGAGGCCCCAGCAGGGAGTGGCTAGCCGCTAGTCTCGATATCACTGCACGCTGGGCGTGATCGATCCAATAGGTGAGAATCCAGGATCCGACAACGAGGTGCTCGACTTCATGACCGTCCCCATCGATCAGTCGATAGCCCCGGCGAAGAAAAGGATGTCGGGCGATTTCGTTCGCCTGCATCCAAAGACGCCACTGGTCACGAGAAGAAAGCCCCGAGAGAGAAACCCCGTCGCCGAAGCGGAATACCAAACGCGATATTCAGCGGCCTGAGGCACGGGCAATACGGGCCCGTATTGCTTCTGCCGACACCCGCTTCCCCGCCTGCATCTCGCGGATGGTGCGGGCAGTCTTGCGTTTCCAAGCCGGGGTGTCGTGCCGCAGTTGGATCAGGAAGATATGCAGCTCTTCGCGCTCGCGTTGCGAGAGCTTGGCCGCGGCTTCCTTGAGCTCGAGAATGCTCACGCGGTAAGAAATGGCTTTAGCTGGCAGAACGTCAAGTTTCCGGCCGTCAAGTTTCCGTGAGCATATCGCGCATCGGAAATCCGAACATTCGCGGCCTGACCTCCATTGACCATCATCGCTTGGCGAGCATGAGCGCGGCCAGCAGGGCCAGCAGGGTGAAACTGCCGATGACCGCGGCGCCGACGGTCGGGATTTTCCGCAGGCGCGGCACCCAGCGTTCCAAGGCGGGATCGCGGAGCTTAAGGTAACGATCGCGACCCAGCCAGCGGGCGAGCGGTTGGGGCCGCGGGCCCTGAGCGGTGGCGAGGTCGGGCGCGCCGAGGTCTTTCCACTCGCGCGGATGATGGCGACGCAGGTGGCGGCCGAGCAGGTGCAGGGAGATGCCGTATAGGGCGGCCCAAGCCGACAGGCCAAAGCCGATGATCAGCATGACAAGGGTGACCAGGTAATCCATGGCCGGATCAGAGCGGCAGGCGCAGCCGCGCGATGCAGCCCGGGCGGTCGCTGCGGTTCTCGAGGGTGAGCGAGCCGCTGTGGTTCTCGGCGATCTGGCGGCAGAGGACCAGGCCGATGCCGGAACCGGAGGGTTTCGTGGTGAAGAACGGCACGAACAGGTTCTGCGAGTTGGCGACACCGGGGCCGTCGTCGGTGACGGTGATCTCGAGGGCGCCGGGGGTCTTTTGCCACGTGACATGCACGCAGCAGGTCGGCGCAGCCGACTGGCCGGGCTCGGGCAGCGCCTCGACGGCGTTCTTGATCAGGTTGATGATGACCTGCTCGAGCTGCGCCGCGTCGGCGTTGATGGTGATGTCCGGCCCCGGCACCAGCTCGACCTCGGAGCGGGTTTCGAGCGCGACGACGCGCCGCAGGAGGGGGCCGACTTCGAACGGTTGCTTGGTGGGCGGGGGCAGCTTCGCGAGGCGCGCGTAGGACTGCATGAACTGGTTGAGGCCCTCGGCGCGCGTCTCGATGATCTCGAGCCCGCCGCGCATGTCGTCCTCCCAGTCGGACGCCTTTTGCGGGCGCTTCAAAATGGACGTGAGCGAGCCGGCGATCGACTTGATCGGGGCGAGCGAGTTGTTGAGCTCGTGGCCGATGACGCGCACGAGGCGCTGCCAGGCCTTCAGCTCCTCCTCGCGCAGCGGCTGGCTGAGGTCGGCGATGACCACAAGGCTGTGCGGCAGCCCGCCCTCGCGGAAAACGGTGCGGCGCATGCCCCAGCGGCCGGCGCCGCCGGCGAACGTGCGGCTCAGCACGCGCGTGCCTTCGCCCACGAGGCAGTCCGCGAGGTCGAGGTCCTTCGCCGGGCGGCCGAGGATGCGCTCGGCGGGCTGGGCGATGAGTTCCTGGCCGGCGCGGTTGACGAGGCGCAGCGTTTCGTTGGCGTCGAAGGCGAAGATGGCGACGTCGATTTCCTCCATGACGGTGCGGAGGAGGGCGGTGGCCTCGAGCGCGCCGAGGCGCTGTTCCTGGAGCGTGCCGCTGAGCAGGTTGATTTCCGCGAGAACGTCGCCGAGCGGCTCGTCGCGGTTGGCACCGCGGGCGCGGGTGGAGAAATCGCCCTCGCGCAGGGCGGTGAGCAGGTTGGCCATCGTCTGCAGCGGGCGCACCACGCGGTCGCGGACGGCCAGCGCGTAGCCGAACCAGAAGCCGAACATGATGATGCCGAAGGTCCAGGGGATCTGGGGCTTGTAGCCGCCCGCCAGCAGCAGCGTCATCGCGGTGATCACCGCGGGCGCACCGGCCAACAGCGTGTACAGGAACACGCGGTTCTCGTGGGACATCCGGCGTTTTTTAGGCTGGGCCATGCAAGAGCGGTAAGCAGTAAGCGCTAAGCTTTAAGCTTCTGGATGAAGCCGCCGAGCATCCTGCGTATTTCCAATGCTTCGGCACTGAGTTTGCCGGCATCTTCAGATCGAATGTAACCCAGGTCGTTCGCCAACAGGAGAAAGTAGTCGAGCTCGCAGGCAGATCCGAGCGAGATGTTCATGAACCGCTTCAGTTCAGGATCGCCATCGCGCCCGCACCCTTCGGCAATATTGGCCGGAATAGAAGAAGCGGCGCGGCGCATCTGGCTTGTGAGACCAAACATTTCCTCCTTCGGAAAATTCGAAGTAAGGCGGTAGATTTCCAGGGTAAGCGTATGACTGCGCTGCCAGACGAGGATTTCGCGGAAATCTTTCACGCGAGCAGGCTAGAGACAGGTGGCTCGGAGCTTAAAGCTTAATGCTTACAGCTTATCGCTGCGTGCGGGCTTACAGCCCGTAGCGCTCGAGCCGCCGATAGAACGCGCTCCGGCTCAGGCCGAGTTCCTCGGCGGCCTTGCGGGCGTTGCCGTCGCAGCGGGCGAGGGTCTTCTTGATCAGGAAGCTTTCGACTTCCTCGAGGCTCATGTCCTCGAGGCGCGGCGCGGACTGGCCGGCGTTGAGGCCGAGGTCGGGCGCGCGCACGACCTTGCCCTGCGTCATGAGCACGCCGCGTTCGACGGCGTGGTCGAGCTCGCGGACGTTGCCGGGCCACGCGTAGTCCTTCATCGCCTCGACCGCGCTGTCGTCGAAGCCGGTGATCGCCTTGCGGTAGCGGGTCACGTGCTGCTTGAGGAAATGCTGGGCGAGGAGCGCGATGTCCTCGCGGCGCTCGCGCAGCGGCGGCAGGTGGATGTGGATCGTGTTGAGGCGGAAAAGGAGATCCTGGCGGAATTTGCCGGCGGTGACCTCGGCCTGGAGATCGGCGTTCGTGGCGGAGATCAGGCGCACGTTGGCGCGGCAGGCCTTGGACGAGCCGACGCGCTCGAACTCGCCGGTCTCGAGCGTGCGCAGGATCTTGGCCTGCTGGCCGAGCGGGATGTTGCCGATCTCGTCGAGGAAGAGGGTGCCGGTGTCGGCCAGCTCGAAGCGGCCGGCGCGGTCGGTCTTGGCGTCGGTGAACGCGCCGCGCACGTGGCCGAAGAGCTCGCTCTCGAACACGCCCTCGGGGAGGCCGCCCATGTTGACCGAGATGAAAGGCTTGCCGGCGCGGACCGACACGGCGTGCAGCGCCTGGGCGACGACGCCCTTGCCGGTGCCGTTCTCGCCGGTGATGAGGACGTTCGCGTCCGAGGGGCCGACACGCGAGATGATCTCGAGCACGGGGCGCATGGCGACGGACTGGGCGATGAGGTTCGGGCCGCCCTTGCCGCGCAAAATCTGGTTTTCCTGCTCGAGGCGGCGGAAGGCGCGCACGGCGCTGGCCAGCTCGATCTGG
>JBEHYX010000024.1:0-51239 GCA_048497945.1 Verrucomicrobiota bacterium
TCGGCGAGCGTGTCGATGTAGGCGTAGTTGCCGTTGCCCTTGTCGGCGAGCGACTCGAGCGTGGCATCCTTGTAGTTGCCCATGCCAAAGCCGAGCACGCTGAGGAACACGCCGCTCTTCGCCTTCTCCTCGATCAGGCGCACGAGCTCGCCCTCGCTGGTCACGCCGACGTTGAAGTCGCCGTCCGTCGCGAGGATCACGCGGTTCACGCCGCCGGTGACGAAGTTGGCCTTGGCGATGTCGTAGGCGAGCTGGATGCCCATCGCGCCGTTGGTCGAGCCCTCGGCCTGGAGCCGGTCGATCGCGGCGAGGATCTCGGCCTTGTGGCTGGCGGGCGTCGAGGGCAGCGCGAGGCCGGAGGCCCCGGCGTAGACGGCGATCGCCACGCGATCGTCGGGCCGCAGCTTGTCCACCAGCAAGTGAAGCGACTGCTTCACGAGCGGCAGCTTGTTCGGCTGCAGCATCGAGCCCGAGACATCGAGCAGGAAAACCAGGTTGGCGGCCGGGCGCGCCGCGTCGCTGACCTCGCGGCCCTTCAGGCCGATGCGCACCAGGCGGTGCTCGGGCGCCCACGGGGCGGACGCCACCTCGAGATTGGCCGCGAAGGGCACGTCGCCGGTCGGGGCGCGATATTCGTAGGGGAAATAGTTCACCAGCTCCTCGATGCGCACCGCATCCGGCGGCGGGCGCTGGCCCTGCGTCAGGAAGCGGCGCATGTTGGCGTAGGATGCCGTGTCGACGTCGATGGAGAACGTCGACAGCGGGTTGTCCCGCGCGCCGAGGAAGTCGTTGTCCTTCCGGTAGCCATAGGCCTCGGTGTTGTACCCCTGGTCGGCGCCGGCGACTGCCGGCAACGGCGGCGGGGGACCGGGCGGCACGTAGTAACCGTCGGTCGCCACGGCGCCAAAAGTGGCCTTGTCCTTGATCAGGTTGTTGTTGAAGCCCGTGGCCGCCGGCGCCGCGTTCGCCGCCATCAGCCTGGCGTTCCGCGCTTTCACGGAACCGGCGTATTCAACCGCCCGGCTCGCGGCTTCAGCCTGCTCACGTTCCTGCCTGACCGCCTGGGCCAGGCCGCCGGCGGGCTTCTGCTCGAGCTTCGCCTGAATCTCACCCGCAGCGGGTACCGCCGCATCTGCGTCGACCACCGCCATGGCCGGAGGTTGGTCCACCTCGACAGCCGTCGGGACCGGGGCTGGCGCCGAAGTCGCCGCCTGCATCTGCAGGTACTGCTTCGCCGGCGCGTGCAGCGGACGGTTGTTCTGCCAGTAGGCGAAGACCAGCGCGAAACACGCGGCGGCGAGGCCGCTCGCCATGTAGTAAAACTGCGGGAAACGGATGGGCCGCTTGAGCATGTCGTGCACCGCGGCCTTGCCTCCGTCGAGTTTGCGGAGGTCGCCGCCGGGAATGATCGCCGCAGCGGTCGAAGATTCAGCAGTGGCTGGCTTGCCCTCCGAAGCTTCAGCGAAGGAGGGCTCGTGCTCGAGCGCTCCGGCCAGCATCGCGCCGGCCTCGCGGATTTCGTCCACGATCCGCTGCGCGGCGGGATCCTGCTGGAGAAGTTTTTCGAATTCCGTGCGTTCCGCGGGAGGCATCTCCTCGAGCGCGTAGGCGGTCAGGCGCGGGTCGTCGGGGGAAAGGGGAAGGTTCTGGTTCATGGTTCGGTTCTCTTGGTGTTCGCCGGTCATTCAGGCTGGGCGGCCAAGTTCTGCCGCAGGCTCTTGATGGCGGTGTGCAGGATGAAGCCCACGTTCGTGACGGACAGCGACGTGATGCGGCTGATTTCCTGGTAACTGAATCCGTTCTGGAATTTGAGCCGCACGACCTCCTGCTGGTTCGGCGGCAGCTTGGTGATGAGCCGCAGCACGGCGGCGTGTTGTTCGGAGCGTTCCAGGCTGGCGCCCGGACGCGGTTCGGCCGCCACGAGGCGCTCGGCCTGGCCCTCGGCAAAGAGGCTCATGCGCCCCTCCTTCCGGAGCAGGTCCGTGACGCGGTTGCGGCAGACGGTGAAAAGCCATTCGGCAACGTGGCCGTCCACTTGCGCGGGCGGCTGGGCCATGAGGCGGACGAAAGTATCCTGGACGACATCCTGCGCACGGTTGCTGTCGCCGTGCAGGAGGCGGGTGGCATAGCGCAGGAGCGGCGCTTGATGGCGCGCGACTGCCGCTTGCACAAAAGAGCTGGCATCAGGGCTGACATGGGATTTTTCCGGTTCGATATTCACGATACCTTGCTCCTACCACGGATGGTGGGCGGGTTTATTAGGCTTGGACACTATTATTTCCCAAACCTGCCTCCGCTGTAGCGGTGCTCCATGAGCGCCGGCCTCCAGCCCCGCGGTCATAGACCGCCGCTACATCACCTGCCGGCAGCCGCCTGCCGTGCCACCGTGACATTGTCCAGCAGCTCGCTGCGGTAGCCGCCGCGGTCGTCCGGCAGGGTCTGTTGCACCCAGCCCTCCAGCCGGTCCAGGGCGCCGCCGGCCTGCGTCTGGCCAGCCTGCAGGATCCGCCCGAACTCCGCCCACGCGATCGCGAATCGAAAACCGGGATCGATCTGCGTCCATTCCTGGACAAAACCCGTCGCTTCCCGCCGCGCGTCACTGGCCATCGGCGCTCCCGGCAGGCGGTAGCTCACCTCCAGTGTCGCCACGCGCGCATCACCGGGAATGCCAGGCTTGGGGCTGATTTCATAAAGCGCCGTCAGACTGCGACCGGACAGCAGCTCCGCCGTGGCGCTGTTCCCGCCATCCAGCCGCTTCACCTCGCCCACCCGCTGCGGGTCGAACTGCACGTCCAGCACGACATTCGTGGCCACCGCCTCGACCAGGCCGTCGATCTGGCCTGAGAGCAGGCGCTCGGCCTCCTCCTGGGTGTTCACGTAACAACTGCGCCCGCCGCCCTGCGTGGCCAGCATCTCCAAGCGCAGGTCATTGCGATCGGTCCGGCCAAAGCCGAAGACGCTCAGCTTTATTCCCTCCGTCGCCGCCTGCGTGGCCAGCGCAGCCAGCACCTTGTCGTCCGTCTCGCCGAGGTTGAAATTCCCGTCCGTGCACAGCACGACCACGTTCAAGCCGGCCGCGCTGCGATTCCGGCGCGCGACATCGTAGGCCCGCTGCAATCCCTCGTAACCGTTGGTTTTTCCCGACGCCTCCAGCCCGGCCAGGCAATTGCGCAGCTCGAGGGCCTTTTCACCGAGCGGATTGCCGGGCAGCAGCTCCTTCGCCTGCGCGGCGTAGGTGACCACGGCGACCCGATCCTCCGGACGCAGCCGCTCCGCCAGCAGGCGGATCCCCTCCCGCACGAGCGGCAGGCGGTTCGGGCCCGCCATCGAACCCGATACGTCGATCGCAAAAACCAGGTTGCCCGGCGCGCGCACCGGCGAACGCGCCGGGCGGGCCCTGACGATCGCCCGCACGATTTGCTTCTCCGGCTTCCAAGGCGAACGGGTGATTTCCAGGCGCGCCGCAACCGGGTCGACGGCCGGGGCAGGCGTTGGCCGGTCGGCGGGAACCCGTTTCAACATTTCGCCGACGCGCACGTCGTCCGGCTTCGGCCATCCGCCCCGGGCAAGTTGCGGATGCATCGGGGCAAACGCCGCGAGTTGCGGGCGCTTCTCCGGAGTTCTGCCCGCTTCCTTGGGATCGATGCCGACATTCGGCGCGGCCTCCCGCACGCCAGGCTTGGCTGGCTTCATTTCGCCCCGCTGCGCCGTCCTTGGATTCGCGCCGGACGGCGAAGCCTTATCGGCAGCTTCCTCCGGCAACGCCGGCGAAGTATCTGCAGCAGGCGCATCCGGCTCGCGTGCGTCCGGATCCTTCCCCTGCTCGCTTTTCGTCGCCTCACCCCGGCCCTCGGCGGCCGGATCGTTTTGTGCCGACGGACCGCGCGGCGCACCGGCGCTGCGTTCGCCTCCGCTGGCACTCAACGCGCCGGACTCGCCGTCCCGCTGGGCGGGGTTGGCCCCGTCCCCGGGGATGCCGCCGACACTGTCGTTCCCGGCCTCGCTCGCATTGCGGTGGCCCTTGCCGAAGGCCTTGCGCTCCCACGCCGCCTCGCCCGGGCGCAATTTGCGGCCGGACCGGCTGGAGAAATTCGTTTCCCCGGAACCGCCACCCACGCGCGCGAAGTCATCGGGCTCACGTTCGCGCATCGGGCGCGTCGTGGGGCTCGTTCCATGCATCTCACCGGCGGCTCGATCATCCGCGGTTTCCGCGGAATCGCGCAGAAAGTACCAGGCTAGTCCGCCGATGGCCGCAACCGCGGCGAGAACCGACCAAGCGACCGGCGATTTCCACCACGCGACACCGGTTCGCCGGCGCTGCCGCTTCGGCAGCGGGGCGCCGGATTCCAAAACCTGGGCCAGCTGCTGGCCCACCTTCCGGATCGTCGTGGAACTCTCCAGCAGCGATTTGCCGTCGGGGACACTTTCCACGAAAGACTGCTTCTCCTCCGGCTCCATCTCATCGAGCGCGTAGGCCGTGAGGCGGGCGTCGCCGCCCCGTCCCTCGCCCAGCGACAAGTCCGAACCGGCGGCGCGACAGAGACGCTCCATTGCCGAATGCAGCAGCCCCGCGGCGCCGGTCTGGCTGATGCCGGCGATCCGCGCCATCTCGCCCAGGTTGAAGCCGAACTGGAATTTCAACCGCACCATTTCCTGCTGCTTGTTAGTCAGGCGCCCGAACGCCCGGTGGATCGCGATTGCGGGATTCTCACCCGCCAGCGGCTCGTCGGCTTCGCCCGTCTCGCCGACCAAAGCCTCCCCGCGCTGCCCGCCGCTGCCCATCCGCCGGCGACCTTCCGCAAAAAGCCAGACCACCGGATCGTCCTCGAATTCCGGCTGCTCCGCCGCCGCCCGCATGACTTGCTTGATGACGTCGTCGACTTGCGTCGCCGTGGCGCCTTGCAAGCCCGCCAGGTAGGTCCGCAGCCCCGCTTCCTGTCGTCCGAGCAACGCCGGATCAACTGCGGGCGGAGGCGATCCGGCAGGAATGGTGGGGGTCTTGCTCACTGGCTCCCCTTTATATCGGCGCAAACGGGCGGAACTTGCCTGCCCGAAATCCCGGATATCTGCCTACTTGCACCGGCGGCCGGAGCGCGCACCCTTGGGATGCCATGGTTGCACGCCTCCTTCGTCACGCCTGTCTCCTGTCGGCTGTCCCCTGCTTGCCAGCCATAGGCCTGGCGGCGGCTGGTCTCCTGTTTTTCGCCGCCTGCAGCCGGCACGCCACGCCCGCCGAGGAAGGCATTCGCACGCAGACTCTCCTGATCGGCAACCTCGCGGAACCCCAGGACCTCGATCCGCACATCCTCACCGCGTACACGGACATGAACATCGCGGCGGCGATCTTCGAGGGCCTGACGATTCCCGATGAACGCACCGGGGTGCCGCTGCCGGGCACCTCCGACCGCTGGGACATTTCCGCGGACGGCCTGGTCTACAAATTCCACATCCGCGCCAACGCCAAATGGTCGGACGGCACGCCGGTGACCTCGCGCGATTTCGCGTATTCCTTCCAGCGCATCCTCACGCCCGAGCTGGCCTCGGAGTACTCGTACATGCTCTGGCCGATCAAAAACGCCGAGGCCTACAACGCCGGCAAGCTCAAGGATTTTTCCCAAGTCGGCATCGCCACGCCCGACGACGCCACGCTGGTGCTGACGCTCGAGCGACCCACGCCCTACCTGCTCGCGCTGGCCGCGCACAGCACGTGGTACCCGGTGCAACGCGCCTGCATCGAAAAGTTCGGCACGATGGCGCAGCGCAGCACCCGTTGGACCCGCGCCGGCAACCTCGTCGGCAACGGGCCGTTCAAGCTGACCGAATGGAATCCCAATACCCGCATCACGGTCGAGAAGGACCCGAACTACTGGGACGCCGCCAGCGTCCGCCTGAACCGCATCCGCTTTTTCCCCACCGAGAGCGCGGACACCGAGGAGCGGAATTTCCGTGTCGGCCAGGTGCACATCACCTACGACCTGCCGCTCTCCAAGGTGGCGGCCTACCGCGCACAGAGCCCCAGCCCGCTGCGGATCGATCCGTTGCTCAGCCTCTACTACCTCAACTTCAACCTGAAGAAACCGCCGTTCGACAACCCGCTCGTCCGGCGCGCGCTTTCGCTCGCCATCGATCGCGCGGCCATCGCCCGCAGCGTGCTCGATGGCGTGCTGCCCGCCGCGACCAGTTTCGTCCCGCCCGACTGCGGCGGCTACAACTCCCGCACGCATGTGGGCTACGACGTCGCCGCGGCGAAGCGGCTGCTGGCCGAGGCCGGCTATCCCGACGGCAAGGGCTTGCCGACCTTCTCGCTGCAAGTGCTGAACGACATCCGCCAGCCCAAGATGGCCGAGGCCATCCAGGCCATGTGGGCCCGCGACCTCGGTGTGCACGTCGCGATCGAAACCAACGAGCAGAAGATCTGGTTCCAGAACCAGCAGTCGATGCAGCACCAGATCGGCTTCATGGGTTGGACCGCGGACTTCCCCGACCCCGTCACCTTCCTCAGCATCTGCCAGACCGGCAACGGCAACAACTGGAGCGGCTGGTCCAATCCCGAATACGACCGCCTGATGGGCGAGGCTGACCACACCGCGGACGCCAAGGCGCGCTTCGAGCTCATGCAGCAGGCGGAGAAAATCCTCCTGACCGACCTGCCCACCCCGCCCCTCGTCTACCGCAGCCGCACCTACCTGATTCATCCCGCGGTGAAAAACTGGGCCCCGGCCATCATCGGGATCCATCTTTATAAGAAGGTTTATCTGGCACCTTAGTCCGCTCTTGCGTGTCGCAATCGGTCCCGTGAAAACTCCCGCCGTGCTCCTTCGCCGCCTCCTGACCTGCCTGTTGTGCGCCGCCTTGTCCTCCGTAGCCTTGGCGAAGGAGCAGCAGCCGCCCCTGGCCATCAAGCGCGTCTACACCGGCTGGCGCGACGCCGCGTCCTTCAAGCGCATCTCCGAGTATTTCGACGGCAAGGAGAACACCCACGGCGAGGCGGTGCTGCGCACGCACGCCGAAGAGCGCGCCGGCTTCTATTTCCTGGTGCGCGTCCAGAATCCCGGCCCGGCCCGCACCGTGCGCGCGATGCTGCACGTGATCACTTCGGCCAACTCCCGCCCGACCGCCTATCCGTTCACGACCGAGCTCAAGGCGGATAGCGACACGGTCTTCAACCTCGGCCTGACCGGCGTCGACTGGACCGACCCGAAAGGTCATCCCGTGGCGTGGAAGCTCGACCTCACCGACGCCGACGGCCAGCCGCTCGCCACGGAAAAGAGCTACCTTTGGGAAAAACCCGCGGCGAATTGAGTCCGTGGAGGCGGGACTAGCAGTCCCGCGTTCTTTCGGCTCCGCTTATGATGTCCCGCGAGACTGCCAGTCCCGCCTCCAACCGCATGCCTCCCAGCTCCGTTCAACCCGCTTGGTCCGAGTGGCGTCCGCTCGCCGGCTGGAGCCCGACACCCGACGTGCTCGCGGAAACCCTCGATGGCGGCCAAAGCTTCGGCTGGCACGGCGCCGACGGTATCTGGACCGGACGCTGGAGCTCGCACGTCGTCCAGCTGCGCCTCGCCGCCGGCGTCCTGCAATGGCGCGGCACGCCGGGCACCGAGGCTTCCCACCTGCGCCACTATCTCGGCAGCGAGACCGACTGGACCGTCCTCACTGACACGCTGCCGTGGCGCAGCGACGCCCATCTCGCGCAATGCATGGCGGCCTTCCCCGGCCTGCGCATCCTGCGCCAACCCTTCGGCGAGACGCTGCTCGGCTTCCTCTGCAGCGCCACGAAGCAGATCGTGCAGATCAAGCAGATGATGGGCTTGCTGGCCGAACGTCACGGCACGCCCTTGGTGGAACGCGTTGACCTCAACGCGTTCAGCCGCGCTGGGGTCAGCACGGCCCACCTTTATCGGCTGCCCACCTGGGACGAGCTCGCCAAAATCCCCGAGTCCGAACTGCGCGGCTGCCTGCTCGGCTTCCGGGCCCGCTACATTGCCGAGACGGCGAAGTTTCTCGCTCGTCGTCCCGGCTGGTTCGAGGAAACCGAGCACGCGCCCTACGTCGCCGCCAAGGCGCGGCTGCTCGAGCTGCCCGGCGTCGGCGAAAAGGTCGCCGATTGCGTGCTGCTCTTCGGCGCCGGCCGGCTCGAAGCCTTCCCGGTCGACACCTGGGTGCTCAAGTCACTCGCCCGCCGCTACGGCCTCACCGGCTGGAAGCCTGCCCCGGTCGCCCATTTCGGCCGTGCGCATTTCGGCGCGCTCGCCGGCCTCGCGCAGCAATACCTGTTCGCGTGGGAACGCCGCCATGGCGGCCGCTGATGCTTTGCGCTCGCCTCGCCGAAGCCCATAAGGCGAAGGCGGGTGGGAACGAAAGCACGGCGGAAGGTAGGGCGCGGACTCCGCGCCGCGGCGGCGAAGGGACTCGCCGCCCTGCCTCAAACCCATCACCCCTTCTGGATCAGCTCGACCTCGTAGCCCTCGGGGGCGTCGATGAAGGCGATCACCGAACCGCTGCCGGTCTTGGTCGGGCCGTCGCTGAGCGCGAAACCCTTCTTTTTCAGCTCGGCGGCAAAGGCCTCCAAATCATCCACGCCAAACGCCAGGTGCATCAGGTCCGGCTGCACCTTCACCGGTTCGGCCCCGGCGGGCATCTGGCAGATCTCGATCTCCTCCTCGCTGCCCGGCGTCGCGAGGAACACCAGCTGCGCGCCGCGCGGCGACGTGTGCCGGCGGCTCACCTTGAGGCCCAGTGCCTGCTCGTAGAACCTGACGGTCTGCTCGATGTCATTAACCCGCATGCGGGTGTGGAGGAGTTTGTGGACGGCCATGTCGGAAAGATAATTTCCGTCCCGGACAGAGCCACCACGAAATGCTCCAAACACCCGAAAATCATCCGCCCGCACCACTGTTCCTATTCCGGGTTTTTCTTTTCGTGTGTTTCGTGTCTTTCGTGGTTAACCAATCACTCCGCCATGTCCCTCAGCCTTGAAGCCATCCGCGAAGCCCACGAACGCATCCGGCCGTTCATCAAGCGCACGCCCGTGCTCACGAGCGAGAAACTGGACGCGGCCTGCGGCGGCAGCCTGTTCTTCAAATGCGAGAACTTCCAGGAGGCCGGCGCGTTCAAGTCCCGCGGCGCCTGCAACGCCGTCTTCTCGCTGACCGACGCGGAGGCCGCCACGGGGGTCGTCACCCACTCCTCCGGCAACCACGCCGCCGCCCTCGCCCGCGCCGCCCAGCTGCGCGGCATCACCGCGCACATCGTCATGCCCGCCGGCGCCGCCCAGTCCAAGGTGCGCAACGTCGGCAGCTACGGCGGCTGGATCACCTTCACCGAACCCAACCTCGCCGCCCGCGAGGAAGCCTGCGCCCGCGTGGCCAGGCAGACCGGCGCGACCATCGTGCACCCGTTCGACGACCTGCGCGTCGCCGCCGGCCAGGGCACGGCTGCGATCGAACTGCTCGAGGAAGTGCCCGACCTCGACCTCATCCTCTGTCCCGTCGGCGGTGGCGGCCTGCTCAGCGGCACCGCCGTGGCCGCCAAGGCGCTGCGCCCGGGCCTCCGCGTCATGGGCGTCGAGCCCGCGCTGGGGGACGACGTCGCACAGTCGTTCCGTGCCGGCCGGCGCATCTCCATCCCGACGCCCGCCACGATCGCCGACGGCCTGCGCACGAACTGCACGGGCGAAAGGAATTTCCCGATCATCCAGCAGCACGTCGACGACATCCTCACCGTTTCCGAGGAAAGCATCGTCACCGCCATGCGCACGATCTGGGAGGCGCTCCACATCGTGATCGAACCGTCCGCCGCCGTGCCCTACGCCGCGCTGCTCGAGGGCAAGTTCGCCGCCAAGGGCCTGCGCGTCGGCCTGATCGTCACCGGCGGCAACGCCGACCTCGACAAGCTGCCGTGGTTGAAGGCGGAAGACTCGCGCCCGCCGGTGTAATGTCGCCGGGGGCTGCCCCCGGATGGGCGCGATATCGTTCGTGACCGAGGCCGACGCCCCCGGCTACATCAAGCCTTCGCCTTCCGCTCCACCTCCGGCAGGAAGACCGTCATGATGCCCAGCAGCGGAAAATAGGCGCTAACGCGGAAAACGGTCTCGATGCTGGTGTGGTCGGCCAGCCGGCCGAGCAGTGCCGAGCCGATGCCGGCGGCGCCGAACGCGAGGCCGAAGAACAGCCCCGCGATCAGGCCGACGTTGCCCGGCACGAGTTCCTGCGCGTAGACGAGGATCGCCGAGAACGCCGAGGCGAGGATGAAGCCGATGAAGATCGTGAGCACCACCGCGCCCACGAGGCCGGCGTGCGGCAGCAGCAGTGAGAACGGCGCCACGCCCAGGATCGAGATCCAGATCACGCGCTTGCGCCCGATGCGGTCGCCGACCGGGCCGCCGATGATCGTGCCCGCGGCGACGGCGAACAGGAACACGAAGAGATAGATCTGCGAGGCCTGCACCGACGCGCCGAACTTCTGGATCGTGTAGAACGTGTAGTAGTTCGTCAGGCTGATCAGGTAGAAGTATTTCGAGAAAACCAGGACGATCAGGACGAAGATCACCCACGCCACCTTGCCGCGGCTGAGCTTCACCGCGACGAAGTCGCCGTGTGCCGCCGCCTTCGGCTTCAGGCGGTGCATGTTGTCGCGATACCAGGTGCCGATGCGCGTGAGCAGCATGATGCCGGCCAGCGCGATCAGGGTGACCCACAGGATGTGCGCCTGCCCGCGCGGAATGATGAGGACCGCCGCCAGCAGCGGCCCGAGCGAGGTGCCGAAGTTGCCGCCGACCTGGAAGAGCGATTGCGCGAAGCCATGGCGGCCGCCCGACGCCATGCGCGCGACGCGCGACGCCTCCGGGTGGAACACCGACGAACCCAGGCCCATCAGGCCCGCCGCCATACACATCAACGGGAAGGTGTGCGCCTGCGAGAGCAACGCCATGCCGCACAACGTCGCGGTCATGCCGATCGGCAGTGAGTATGGCTTCGGCTTGCGGTCGGTGTAGAAGCCCACCACCGGCTGCAGCAGCGAACCGGTCAGCTGGTAAGTCAGTGTGATGAGCCCGATGTGGGTGAAGGTCAGGTGATACGAATCCTTCAGCAGCGGGTAGATTGCCGGCAGCATCGCCTGGAACGTGTCGTTCAGCATGTGCGCCGTGCTCAGCATCAGCAGGATGTTCATCACCGTGTGGTTGGCCGTCGCGGAGACGGCCGTCGGGATGCTGCTGGTGGCGGAGGAGTTGCTGCCCTGGCTCATGAAAGACGACAGCCTCTCCACCGCCCGGGTGGAGTCAAGGGATGCGCAGGTGCTATGAGCACAGTTAGCCGCAATCATTAGCCTGCCAGTCCCCGTGCGCCCTTGCGCCAACCGGCGCAACTCCCTCTTAATGACACACCCGGCATGACTTCATCCTCCCCCGCTTCCGCTGCGCCCTCCCTTCGGCGGATGCTCGTCGTCGCGCTGTGGCTCGGCACGGCCGTCGCCGCCGGTTATCATCTTTTTTTGCACCTCCGGACGATCGGCCTGCGCGAGCCGATGGGCATGTGGGAAACCAACTACGTTTCGATCGCCGCGCAGTGGCCGCACCAATACCAGTGGGGCAGCTTCGTCGCCGGCCATGACAACTACGGACCCGGCTATCCGCTGTTCTGCCGGCCGTTCCTCGCGCTCTTGTCCGACATCTATGTCGCGCACCGGGTCGCCAACTTCGTCGCGCTCGCCGCCGCCAGTGGCGTCCTCTGGTGGATCCTGCGCGCGAACCGTTGCGCGCCCGTCGTCGCCGCCGCCGTGACCGCCCTCTTCTACGCCCTGCAGGAAGGCAGCTATTCCGTCCAGGCGCGCCCCGACTTTCTCGTCGCACTCTGGATGCTCGTCACCTTCGCGCTCGGCCAGCCCAGCGTGCAGGCGCGGCGCAACCCCGTCGGGCTGGGCTTGCTGCTCGGCCTCGGCGCCCTTGCCGGCTACCTGACGAAACCCTACGGGATCTTCGCCTGGGGCACGGTTCCCGCCTACCTGCTCCTCACCGGACAATGGCGCCGCGCGCTGGTCGTCGGCGGGATCAGCGGCGCGGTGCTCGCGGGCGGCGTGGCCCTCTACGCGGCATTCAACCCGTACTATTTTTTCGAGACGTTCACCGCGCACCTCGCGCACACCGATCCGAATTTCCACTGGCTGCTGCAGCAGGCGCGCGATTTCAGCCTGCTGACGATCGGCGCGATGCTCATCGCCTTGGTGGGCGCAGTGCGGCTGCTTCGCCGCGAAAGTGCTGCCTCGGAACCCGCTGGCACGAATCTCCGCTATTGGGGCTTCGTGGCGCTCGCCGCCGCCGCCGCGCTGCTGGCCGGACCCGGCTGGCATCTCGGCGCCTACCTGACCTACTACTTCAACCTGCTGGCGCCCGGACTCCTGGTCTTCGCCGCCCTTGAGTGTTCGCGCCGTGTCGCCGCCGTCCCGTGGCGCGAGCTGCTGCTCGCCGCAAACCTCGTTGTCCTCGTGGTCCTCGCCCCGCCGCCGCCCGCACCCGACCCGGGTTGGGATGAACTCACGGCCGATGTGCTGAGGCAACCGGGCCGTGTCGTCGTGGATTTCATCCTGGAGCCGGTCACGCGCCAGCGGCCCGACGTCATGACGCTGGGCATGGGCACGACCGCGTTCGCGCTCGCGGAAACCGACGCCGTGAAGGGCAACGCCCCGATCACGGTGCGTGCGCGCCAGGAAGCCGCGGCCTACGAGGCGGGCCTCAAGGCGCGCCTCCGCGCCGGGGGCCTGCCGGCGGCGCTCTATCTGGAATACATTCCCACGCGCAATCCGCAGGATCCCACCCACTGGGACATGGTCCCGCGCGGCGGCCTCACCTACCTGCTTGCCGACATCGTTGGCCGCTACAATGTCGCGCGCTCGTTCAAGATCCATCCGTACCAGTTCGCGACCAACCTGCCGCGCCAGTCTTCCGCCAACCGCGAGACCCTGGTGTTCAAGCTCGTGCTGAAACCTTGAGGATTGCTCGGGGTGGGACTCGAACCCACACGCCTTGCGGCACGGGCTTCTAAGACCCGCATGTCTGCCATTCCATCACCCGAGCGAAACAAATTATGAAGGAAGAGTGATGAATTAAGAATCAGGGTAGCAAGAGCCCTTTTGGCGACTCTTCTTCATTCTTAAATCATCCTTCTTAATTTCAAACCGCTTCGCCCAGCCGCTCGCCCATCTTCGCGTACACCTCGAGGCCGGCGGCGCTCTGCGCCACGAGGTCGGCGTCGAACTTGATGCGGCCGGGCTGGAAGATGGTGACGACGCACGAGCCGCCGAACTTGAAGAGGCCCTTCTCGAAACCCTTGGCCACGTTCTCGCCGGACAGGTAGGTCTGCACGATGCTGCCGACCATCGTCGCGCCGATCTCGCACACCGCGACCTTGCCGAACTGCGGCGAGTCCACGAGCGTCACCATGCGCTTGTTTTCCCAGAGGTAGCCGAGCTTCCGGCGCAGCGCGATCGGGGACACGGAATAAAGGAAACCGTTGATCAGCCTCGCCTCGCCCGGCTGGCCGGCCACGGGGAAATGGAAGCGGTGGTAATCGACCGGGCACAGCCGCGAGATCAGCAGCGAGCCGCCCGCAAACTCCGCCGCCAGCGCCGGGTCGCCCAGGAACGACGCGAGGTCGAACTGCTGCCCCTTCGCGTAGAAACCCTGCGCCGCGTCGACGTTCGGGAACGCCAGGTGGCGCCCGTCGGCCGGCAGCACGGCGACCTTCTCTCCGGCCGCGACCGGCCGCGCGCCGGGTTTCAGCGCGCGGTAGAAAAACTCGTTGAAGGTCTTGAACGAAAACTGGCTCTTCGCGAACTCGTCCACGTCGAGGTCGTACTCGATGATGAACGGCAGCACCTTGTTCGCGCTGACCGCGCGACTCATGCGCCAGCCGTAGTACCACGAGGCGATATGGCGCTTGGCCAGCGCGTGCAGCAACAGGCTGCCGCCCTTGCTCTCGTAGGTCCAGCGCACCCAGTTCTCGCCATAAACCTTCTCGGTCTCGACGACCTGCTTGGCACGATGGAAATAGCGGATCGGTTCGGCGGGCATAAAGGTCCCCATTGTTTGTGGGAGCGGCCGGGCTCCCGCCATCAAAAACTCACCGCACGGTGCCGGAGATCGCCAGGCGCGCCGCGTTGCTGCGCAGCCGCAAGGCCTCGTAGATCGGCGTGTTGCCCATCGCCTCGGCCACGCCGTACGCCACGAGGCAGCAGACCAGCAGCGGCAGCATGAAATCATAGACGCCCGTCAGCTCGATCATCAGCACGATGCCGGTGAGCGGCGCGCGCACGATGGCGGTGAACAGCGCCCCCATGCCCAGCACGCAGAAGACCGCCGGTTCCAGCGTGTGGCTGCCCGGGAAAAGCGCCTGCACGCCCGCGCCGAACCACAGGCCACCGAGCGCACCCAGCACGAGCAACGGCGCGAAGATGCCGCCCGCCGCCCCCGAGCCGTAGCTCACCATCGTCAGGGAAAACCGCGCCACGATGAACAGCGGCAGGAGCGACAACGCGATGTGCCCCGACAGCGCGCCCTGCACCAGTGGCCCGCCGGAACCAGCCAGACCCGGCACCACCCAGCCGACGAATCCCACGAACAGTCCCGCGACCGCGCCCACGGCAAACGCCGGCCACCGCATCAGCCGGTCGCGGAGATCGATCGTCGCGAGCAGGCTGCGGTTGAACAGCACGCCCAGCCCGCCGCCCAGCACCCCCAGCACCGCCGCCCACGGCAGCGCAGCCACGCCCGGCGCCGTCATGCCCGCCAAATGAAACACCGGCAACTCGCCCATCAGCAGGCGCGACACGACATCGCCCGCCACCGACGCCAGGAACGCGGCGACGAACATCACCGGGGTGAAGTTGCCATGCAGTTCCTCGAGCACGAACACCAGGCCGGACAACGGCGCGTTGAACGCGGCGGCGAGGCCCGCCCCCGCCCCCGCGCTGATGAGCGCCCGGCGCTCGCCCTCGCCGCGGCGCACGTTGAACCATTCGGAAACCGCATGCCCGAGGCCCGCCCCCATCTGCACTGTGGGGCCCTCGCGCCCGAGGGCGAAACCGCTGCCGGTGGTGAGGACGCCGCCGAAAAATTTCACCGGCAGCAGCCGCTTCCACTCGGGCTCCGCTTCGCGGAGCAAAATCGCCTTGAGATGCGGGATGCCGCTGCCCGCGGCGTGGGGCGCGAAGCGGCGGACCAGCCAGACGCCCACGCCGCCGCCCAGCATGCCGATCGCCAGGGCGGCGGGCAGCCCCCAGCCGGGGGGCGTCGCAGCCACCGCCCAGGCGCGGAGGTGTTCGGCTCTCTCCAGCGTCCAGCGAAACGCCGACGCCAGCACTCCCGCCAGGGAGCCCACCAGTACCGCTTTGAGAACGATGTGCCGGCGCTTCACTTCTCCGCCACCCAGTCCGGAATCGACTTCATGCCCAGGTTGCATCCCGCCATCTGACCAGCCCGCGCCGTGAAGGTTCAAGGCGGAATTGCATCCCGCCCGCCTTGATTTGCGCTTCTCCTCCACCGGACGTGCCCACTATCGTTTTCCAGTCCTCGTTTTCCCATGCCGCGCCTCTCCTCGCGATTTGCCAGCCTCGTGACCTTGCTGCCCGCACTTTCACCGGCAGCTTCGTCAGCTGCAACGTCGAGGTCACTGCTGGGAAAAGTGCGGGCGCTGATGTCGGTCCGGGGTCCAGCTGCGTTAACCTCCGCTGAGGTCACGTGACCGGACGCCAGGCGAAGCCAATGCAGCCAGGGGCGCTGCCCCCGCCTGACCAGTCGAATGCTCCTTACTTCGCCAGCACGAGCTCGTCGTCCTTTACCTTGAAGGTCGCGGTCGAATCCTCGGCGACTTCGCCGGCGATGAGGGCACGGGCGAGCTGGGTCTCGAGGTGCCGCTGGAGGAAGCGCTTGAGCGGGCGGGCGCCGAAGACCGGGTCGTAACCCTTCTCGGCCACCCACTCCTTCGCCTTGCCGTCGAGCACGACCGTGACGCGCCGGTCCGCCAGCCGCTTGTTGATGTCGGCGAGCAGGAGGGCGACGATCCGCTCGATTTCCTCGAGCGCGAGCGGCTTGAACAGGATGATGTCGTCGATGCGGTTCAGGAATTCGGGACGGAAGGACGAGCGCAGGTCGGCCATGACGGCCTCGCGCGCGCTTTCCTTGATCTCGGCGCCATCGACGCCCTCGAGCAGGTGGCGGCTGCCGATGTTCGAGGTCATGATGATGACGGTATTCTTGAAATCCACGGTGCGGCCCTGCGAGTCGGTGATGTGCCCGTCGTCGAGGACCTGCAGCAGGACGTTGAACACGTCCGGATGCGCCTTCTCGATCTCGTCGAAGAGCACGACCGAGTACGGCTTGCGCCGCACGGCCTCGGTGAGCTGGCCGCCCTCGTCGTAACCGACGTAGCCCGGGGGCGCGCCGATCATGCGCGCGACGGAGTGCTTCTCCATGTACTCGGACATGTCGAGGCGGATGAGATTGGCTTCGGAATCGAAGAGCTGCTCGGCGAGCGTCTTGGCGAGCTCGGTCTTGCCGACGCCGGTCGGCCCGAGGAACAGGAAGCTGCCGATCGGGCGGCGCGGGTCCTTGATGCCGGCGCGGGCGCGCAGGATGGCCTCGCTGACGAGGCGCACGCCCTCGTCCTGGCCGATGACGCGCCGGTGCAGCTCATCTTCGAGGCGCAGGAGCTTCTCCTTGTCGCCTTCCATGAGCTTGGTCACGGGAATGTGCGTCCACTTCGAGATGATCTCGGCGATCTCCTCGGCGGAAACCTCCTCCTTCACCAGCGTGGCCTTGGCGGTGCCGGCCTTCTCGGCCTTGGCGAGCTCCTTCTCGAGCTGCGGGATGCGCCCGTGCTTGAGCTCGGCGATCTTGTTCAGGTCGTAGTTGCGCTCGGCCTGCGCGATCTCGAGGCGCGCGGCCTCGAGCTCCTCGCGCACCTTTTGCACGCGGTTGAGCGAATCCTTCTCCTTCTGCCAGACCGCGCGGAGCGCGGTGGCCTTCTCCTTGGCGTCGGCGAGGTCCTTGCGCAGCTCGGTCAGGCGGCGCTTGGAGGCGTCGTCCTTCTCCTTCTGCAGCGCGGTTTCCTCGATCTCGAGCTGCATGACGCGGCGCTGGAGTTCGTCCAATTCGGTCGGCAGCGAGTCGATCTCGGTGCGGATCATGGCGCAGGCCTCGTCCACGAGGTCGATGGCCTTGTCCGGCAGGAAACGGTCGGCGATGTAGCGGTGCGAGAGCACGGCGGCGGACACCAGGGCGTTGTCCTGGATGCGCACGCCGTGGTGCAATTCGAAGCGCTCGCGCAGGCCGCGCAGGATGGAAATGGCGTCCTCGACCGTCGGCTCCTCGACCAGCACGGTCTGGAAACGGCGCTCCAGCGCCGGGTCCTTCTCGATGTACTTGCGATACTCGTCGAGCGTGGTCGCGCCGATGCAGTGCAGCTCGCCGCGCGCGAGCATGGGCTTGAGCAGGTTGCCCGCGTCCATGGCGCCCTCGGTCTTGCCGGCGCCGACGATGTTGTGGAGTTCGTCGATGAAGAGGATGATGCGGCCCTCGGCCTGCTTCACCTCGTTGAGGACGGCCTTCAGGCGCTCCTCGAACTCGCCGCGGTACTTCGCGCCGGCGACGAGCGCGCCCATGTCGAGCGCGAACACCGTGCGGTCCTTCAGGCCCTCGGGCACGTCGCCGCGCAGGATGCGCTGGGCGAGGCCCTCGACGATGGCGGTCTTGCCCACGCCGGGCTCACCGATGAGCACGGGGTTGTTCTTGGTCTTGCGGGAAAGGATGCGGATGGCGCGGCGGATCTCGGCGTCGCGGCCGATGACCGGGTCGATCTTGCCCTTCTTCGCCTGGGCGACGAGGTCCACGCCGTACTTCGACAGGGCGTCGTAGGTGGACTCGGGGTTGTCGGTGGTGACCCGCTGGTTGCCGCGCAGCTTCTTCAGCTCGGCCAGCACCTTGGCGCGATCGAGGCCGAAGCTCGCGAAATACTTCTTCAGCGTCTCGGGCCGGGCGACGTCGATCAGGCCGAGGAACAGGTGCTCCACGCTCATGAACTCGTCCTTGAGCTGGCTGGCCTCCTCTTCGGCCCGGGTGAGCACGGCGCTCAGCGCCTGCGTGACGTAGATCTTGGACACGTCCACGCTGCCGGAAACCTTCGGCAAACGTTCGAGCTCGCGGTTGGCCGCGAGCTGCATGGCGCTGGTGGTCAGGCCGAGCTTCTCGATCAGGGCCGGCACGATGCCACCCTCCTGCGCAAGCAGGGCGGAAAGGAGATGCCACGTCTCCACCTCGTTGTGCCCATGGCGGCGCGCTTCGTTCTGCGCCTCCTGCACGGCTTGGCGGGACATGACGGTCATTTTTTCGGAATTCATAAAGGGATATTTTAGCCTCCCTTTCGCAGGCCGCGTTCCAATTTGGCCGTCGCGCTTATCCCTGGCCCGCCGTGTGTTAACTATGGTTCCCGAAAATGATTCGCGCCCACTTGTCCCAGTGGCGCGTCACCCTGACAAGGTGGTGTACGCGCCCCGCGAGAGGCCCTAACCGCGCTTCCGCTTCGGGCGGTTCTTTTTGTCCAGCAATACGACGACCGGCTTGTGCCGTGCCGCCTCGGCCGGCTCGAAATCCGCGTAGGCCACGATGATGACTTCGTCACCCGGCTGGACCAGGCGCGCCGCCGCGCCGTTGATCATGATCTCGCCGCGCTTGCGGCCGCCGATGACGTAGGTCGCGAAACGCTGGCCGTTGTTCACGTTGTAGATTTCGACGCGCTCGTGCAGCAGGAAGCCCGCGGCGCGGCGCAGCTCGGGCGCGATGGCGATCGAGCCCTCGTAATCGAGGTCGGCCGCGGTCACGGTCGCGCGGTGGAGTTTGGATTTGAGCAAGGTCAGGCGCATGGGAATCAGGAAGTCTCCTCGCGGTTCAGCTCCTCGGCGTGCTTCAGGCCGAAGAGCACGAGCTCGGGCACGATCTCGTCAAACAGCTCCTCCGGCGCGAACATCCGCGCGAAACCGCCGGTGCCGACGACCTTGGGGCGGACGCCCTTGAAGCACTCGACCACGAGTTCGGAGACGACGTTGCGGATGGCGCCGACGTGGCCGTGATACAGCCCGGACTGGATGCTTTCCTGCGAGGTTCGGCCGAGTGCGGCATCGGGACGCGTGATCTCGACCCGCGGCAGCTTGGCGGTGCGGCTCGACAGCATTTCCGCGGAAATGCCGATGCCGGGCAGGATCGCGCCGCCCAGGTAGTCGCCCGCCGCCGTGATCACCTCGACCGTCGTCGCCGTGCCGCAGTCCACGACCAGCACATCCTGGCCGGGGTGCAGCCGCGCGGCCGCGATGGCGCAGGCCACGCGGTCGGCGCCGACCTCGGCCGGGTTGCGGTACTTGATCTTCAGGCCGGTCTTCACACCCGCCTGCAGCACGAACGGCTCGCAGTTGAAATACTTCAGGCACGCGGCGCGCAGCGGGTAGGCCACCGGCGGCACGACCGAGCAGATCGCCACCCGGCTGACCTCGCGCGGGTCGATGTCGTTTTCGCGCAGCACCCCGCGCAGGAAAACGCCGAACTCGTCGGACGAGCCGATGGGCTGCGTCGTCTTGCGGAACTGCAGGCGCAGCGTGTCGCCGTCGAACACGCCGCCGTGGATCTGGGAATTGCCGACGTCGAGGGTCAGGAGCATGGCTGGGGCTGGTGGATGTTTTCCAACAACTGGGCGAGTGCCGCCGCGAGCGGGCCGCGGTCATGGCAGTGGATCACGGCCGAGCCGTCGGCGCGGTGGATCGCCGCCGGGAACGCGCCGCCGGCGCGCGCCGCGAGGTCGTTGTGCACGACGTAGTCGGCGCCGGAATGGGCGAAGAGCTTCGCGATCGCGGCCGCGGTTTCATCCGCGCCCGCGCCGCGGGTGAGCTTGAAGGCGACCAGCGTGAACGGGGTCGGGCTCAGCGCGCGCAGGCCGTCGACCAGCCGCGGGTTGGGACGCAGACGCAGCAGCGGCGCGTGACCGGACCCGATCTTCAAATCCGAGCCGGCGGGCACCACCCCGTCGGGCACTGTGATCGAGTCCACACCATAATCACTCACCGCTGCTGCGTGAATCACCGCGTCGAATCCGCCGCGCGCCAGCTCGCGCCGCAGGGCGGCGTCGAGTTCGGCAAAAGTCACGAAGGTCTCCTCCCGGCAGGGACCGTCGGCCGGCAGCGCCGATTTCGCACGCAACAGGACGACGTCATGCCCGCGCCGCGCCAGCCGCGTGGCGATGCCCGCGCCGGTGCCGCCGCTGCTGGTGTTGGTCAGCACGCGCACGCCGTCCACCGGCTCGGCCGTACCGCCGGCCGTGACCAGCACGCGCAGGCGTTTCGCCGGCCGCACGAGTTGCGCCTCAATGGCGACCACGAGTTCACCGGGTTCCGCCAGCCGGCCTTCGCCGTTTTCGCCACAGGCAGTGCGCCCCTCGCCGATTGGCAGGAAACGCACCCCCCAGGACTCGAGGCGCGCGACCGCGGCCACGGTCGCGGGATGCGACCACATCGCCGGGTTCATCGCCGGCGCGACGAGCCAGGGCTTGGTCCGGTCGTGGGCGAGGAAAAGCGCCCCCGGCAGGTCGTCGGCGAGGCCGGCGGCGAAGCGGTTGATGGTGTTCGCCGTGGCTGGGCAGACCACGACGGCATCGGCCCAGCGGGTCAGGTTGATGTGGTCGAGCGCATGGCCGGGCTCGAAGATCCCGCCCACCACCGGGCTGCCGGTCAGGCCCTCGAGCGTCGCCGGGCCGACGAACCGCAGCGCCGACGGTGTCGCCACGCAGCGCACGCGATGGCCGCGCTGCACCAGCCGCGAGACCACGTCGCACGCCTTGTAGGCGGCGATGGAGCCGGCGAAGACGAAGAGAAGGTTAGAGCCGGACATTGTCGATGAGCCTCACGTTATCGATGCGGACCGCGCCGAGGCGCACTCCCTCGCGATCCTCGACGTAGTCCACGATGAAGCCGGCGGCGACGAGCGCGGTGACCGCCGCGGCCGCGGTGGGCGCGCTCCGCATCAGGCGGGGAAAATGCGCGGCGTGCATCCGGGCCGCGGGCGAGAGCCGGCGGTTGCGCGAGCTGAGCGCCAGCCCGTCGGGCTCGCGCTCGGTGCCGCAGGCCACGATCTCCACGGGCAGGAAGAACGCCTGCACCATGCCTTCGATCAACCGCAGCTGCTGCCAGTCTTTCTCGCCGAAATAGGCGCGCTGGGCGCCGACGATGTTCAGCAGCTTCATCACGACCGTCAGCACGCCGTCGAAATGCCCCGGTCGGTGCGCGCCCTCGAGCTGCCGGCTCAGGGTGCCTTCCGTGACGCGATAATGGTAATTGTCGGCGTACATTTCCTCCGGCTTCGGGAGAATGAGGTCGTCCACCAGGTCGCGCGCGAGGTGCACATCCTGATCCAGCGTGCGCGGGTATTTCGCCAGGTCGTTCGGATCGTTGAACTGGGTGGGGTTGACGAAAATGCTCAGTACGACGCGGTCATTGTCCGCCCGCGCCCGGGCCAGCAGCGCGCGGTGGCCTGCATGCAGGGCCCCCATCGTGGGCACAAAACCCATGGATTGCCCGGAGTAATCGGGCCGGCTCCGCGCCTTCTGCCATTCCGCCAGGCTGTAGTGGATTTTCATGCGAGGGTCTCCGCGCGGGCCGGGAAGCCCGCGGTGCGCACGTCGTGCGTGTAATCGTTGAGTGCCGCGAGCACCGCCGGGTGGCCGTCGAAATAACGACGGCTGAACTTCGGCCGGAACTTGTCGTCCAGCCCGAGCAGGTCGTTCAACACCAGGATCTGCCCGGCGCAGCCGCCACCGGCGCCGATGCCGATGGTGGGGACCGGCAGGTCGCGCGTGATCTCCGTCGCCAGCGCCTCCGGGATGCATTCGAGCACGAGCGAGAAAACTCCCAGCTGGGCGAGTCGCGCCGCCTCGTCGCGCAGCCGCGCCGCCTCGGCTTCCGACCGGCCCTGCAACCGGTAGCCGCCGATCTGGTGTACCGATTGCGGGGTCAGGCCGAGATGGCCCATCACGGGAATGCCGCTGCCCACGAGATGCGCGACCACGTCCTCGTGGCCGGCGACGCCCTCGAGCTTCACCGCGGTGGCACCGGCCTGCAGGAGCGCGCCGGCGACGCGCACTGCCTCGGACGAACCCCGGCGGAAAGTCATGAACGGCATGTCGGCGACGATGACGCGATCCGGCGCGCCGCGTCGCACGGCGGCGGTGTGCAGCAACATCATTTCCTCGGTGGCGTGGACGGTCGAAGGCAAACCGTGGACGACCATGGCCGCGCTGTCGCCGACGAGGATCGCGTCGACCGCGGACTGGGCGACGATCTTGGCCATGGCCGCGTCGTACGCCGTCACCATGACGATCGGCCTGCCTTCCCGGTGCGCCCGGGCGAAATCGGTTATGGCCTTCATTCCACCCCGGCAGTTGTCCGTGAACGGAAAACCTGGCGGCGGCAGAGGTTGGACTGGAGTGCTTGTCGCATGGCGATCAGGCCTTTGATTTGTCCGGAGACGGGAGTTGAACTGGGCAATGTCCGGTCGCGCACGAGTTCGCGCCAGACCCTGCCCACGATTGCCAGCCCGGCGCCCGCTGCAACCGCAAATCTCACCCTGAAACAAGTAGTCTATTAAACTACTTATGCCCTGTGGCGCCCTCGCAACCCCAAGTAGTTTAATAGACTACTTGCCGCGGCCGCCGGGACTCCGGCGGCGGAGCGGTCGTTGACGCGTAAAGCATCCGAGCCCACTGTCGGTGCGCCCCATGAAATACCTCCGTCATCTTTATGTGCAGGTGCTGGTCGCGGTGATCCTGGGGTCACTGCTCGGCCATTACCGGCCCGAGACCGCCGTCCTGTTCCAGCCGCTCGGCGAAGCCTTCATCAAGCTCGTGAAGATGCTGATCGGGCCGATTGTCTTCGCGGCGATCGTCAGCGGCATCGGCGGCGTGCGCGATCTCCGCAAAGTCGGCCGCGTCGGGCTCAAGGCGCTGATCTATTTCGAGGTCCTCACCACGATCGCCCTCGTCATCGGCCTGCTGGTCGTGAACTGGATCCGGCCGGGTGCCGGCATCCACGCGAATGTCGCGGGACTGGCCGCGACTCCACCGGGAGGCCAGCTCACCTTCGTCGGATTCCTGCTGAGCATCATCCCGGCGACCTTCGTCGGCGCCTTCACCGGCGGGGACATCCTGCAGGTCCTGCTGCTCGCGATCCTGACCGGGGTGGCCGCCGTCCAACTCGGCGAAAAGGCCAGGCCCGTCGTCGACTTCCTCGACGTGTGCCTGAAGCTCCTCATGCGCATCGTCGGCATCCTGATGCGCCTCGCGCCGCTCGCCGCCTTCGGCGCCATGGCCTACACCGTTGGCAAGTTCGGACTCGGCTCCCTCACCTCCCTCGCGAAGCTCATGCTCAGCGTGTATGTGACCATGGCGGTGTTCATCATCGCCGTGCTCGGCAGCGTGCTGCGCCTCGCGGGCTTCAGCCTCTGGCGCTACCTGCGCTACATCCGCGACGAGATCCTGCTCGTGCTGGGCACGTCGTCGTCCGAGTCCGCCCTGCCCGGCATGTTCGCCAAGATGGAAAACCTCGGCTGCTCGCGCTCCGTCGTCGGCCTCGTGCTGCCGACCGGCTATTCGTTCAACCTCGACGGCACGTGCATCTACCTGACGATGGCCGCGGTCTTCATCGCGCAGGCCACCGATACGCCGCTGACCATCTGGCAGCAACTCGGGATTCTTACCATCCTGCTGTTGACCTCCAAGGGCGCCGCCGCGGTCACCGGCGGCGGGTTTGTCACGCTTTCGACCACGCTCGAAGCCACCCATGCCATCCCCGCCAGCGGCCTCTCCCTCATCATCGGCATCGACCGCTTCATGTCGGAGGGCCGCGCCATCACCAATCTCATCGGCAACGGCGTGGCCGTGATCGCCGTCTCGGCCTGGGAGGGCGAACTCGACCGCGAGCGCGCCCACCGCATGCTGGCCGGCGAGGAGCACGCAGCTCCCTCCGCACCCCCCGGCATCAAGTAGTCTATTAGACTACTTACCGAGGGAGGCCTCTCCGGACTAAGTAGTTTAATAGACTACTTGATGCGGCGGGCTGGCGCGCGTTTGACTCCGGCGCGGCGGCCCGTTGTCTCTGGCGGATGGCCGATTTCCTCACCGACGAAAAGAAAGTCTCCCGCGCCCTGCTCGTGGGCGTGCAGACGCCGGACATGCAGCCCGGCGAAGGCGCCGAGTTGCTGGAGGAACTGTGCGAACTGGTCGAGAACCTCGGCATCGTCATCAGCCGCTCGACGCTCGTCACGCTGCGCGACCGCCAGCAGCCGAAATTCCTGATCGGCTCCGGCAAGGCCGCCGAGCTCATGGCGCAGGCCAAGGAGGACGGCGCGGACCTGATCGTGATCGACGAAGAGCTCTCTCCCGCCCAGCAGCGCAATTGGGAGGAGGAGTCCGGCCTCGCGGTCATCGACCGCCAGGAGGTCATCCTCGAAATCTTCGCCGACCGCGCCCAGACGCGCGAAGCCGTGCTGCAGGTCGCGCTCGCCCGCATGGAATACTCGCTGCCGCGCCTGACGCGCGCCTGGACCCACTTGTCGCGCCAGCGCGGCAAAGGCGCCATGGGCGGCGAAGGCGAAACCCAGCTCGAGCAGGACCGCCGCATCGTGCGCGACCGCATCACGCGCCTGAAGGCCGAGATCGCCACCGTCATGTCGCAGCGCGCCACGCAGCGCCGCCGCCGCATGCGCACGCCCGTCCCCGGCGCCGCCATCGTCGGCTACACCAACGCCGGCAAATCCTCGCTCCTCAACAAGCTCACCGGCGCCGAGGTCCTCGCCGCCGACAAGCTCTTCGCCACGCTCGACCCGACCACGCGCCAGCTCACCCTGCCCGACGGCCGCACGCTGCTCATGACCGACACGGTCGGCTTCATCCGCCGCCTGCCCCACCGCCTCGTCGAGGCGTTCAAGGCCACGCTCGAGGAGGTCGTCGTCTCGGAATTCCTCATCCACGTCCTCGACGCCACCAATCCCAACGTCGACCAGCATCATGCCACCACGCTGGCCGTGCTCGGCGAACTCGGCGCCGCCGACAAGCCCACGATCACCGTCTTCAACAAGATCGACGCCGCGGACCCGAAGACCCTCGCGCTGCTCAAGGCCCAGCATCCCGACGCGCTCTTCATCAGCGTGCACAGCGGCGAGGGCCTGCCGCGCCTGCTCGCGCGCTGCGAGGAACTGGCGGTCGACGACCAGGAATCCGTCGAGCTGCTCATCCCGCATCACCGCTACGACGTCATCTCGAAACTTCACGCCGCCGGCCAGGTGCGGAAGCAGGAGTCCGTCGACGCGGGCGTCCAGCTGAGCGGACGCTTCCCGCGCAAGTTCTCCGCCGTCTACACGCCTTTCCTCGCGCCCGCCGCCGCGCCGAAGCGGGCGCCGGCCAAGCGCGCCAAGAAGAGTTCCGCATGATCCCGACCGACGACGCGCTGCGGACCGTGCTCAGCCGGGCCAGCCAGCTGGCGCCGGTGCGGGTTCCGCTGGCCGCGGCGCTGGGCAGGGTCCTGCGCACCGCCGCGCTCGCCGACGCCGATTCGCCGGCGTTCGATGCCTCGGCGATGGACGGCTACGCCGCGCGCCACGCCGACCTCGGGCAGCCGCTGCGCGTCATCGGCGAGTCCGCCGCCGGCGGCGGTTTCCGCGGCACGCTAAAGGCCGGTGAATGCGTTCGCATCTTCACCGGCGCGCCCGTGCCGGCCGGCGCCGACTGCGTCGTGAAACAGGAGGAGGCCAGCCGCTCCGGTGCTGATGTTCGCATTACGAACATCAGCGGCCCGTCCTTCATCCGCCGCCGGGGCGAAAACCGCCGCAAGGGCGATGTCGTTGTGTCCGCCGGCACGACGCTCGGCCCGGCCGAACTCGCCGCGCTCGCGGCCAGCGGGGTCATCCAACCCGAGGTCACTCGTGCGCCGCGCTGCGTTCACCTGTTGACCGGCAACGAACTCGTCGCACCGGAACGGACGCCCGCTGGCGCGCAGATCCGCGACAGCAATTCCACGCTCGTCGCCGCCCTGCTCGCGCGCCACGGCGCGGAACTCGCCGGCCATGCGCGCGTCGGCGACACCCTTGCCGCCGCCCGCGCCGCCGCCGAGGCCTTCGCCGACCATGATGTGCTGCTGGTTTCCGGCGGCGCCAGCGTCGGTGACCACGACTTCGCCCGCCCGCTGCTGCAGGCGCTCGGCTACGAACTGCACTTCGACCAAGTCAACCTGCGCCCGGGCAAACCGCTCGTGTTCGCGAGTCGCGGCCGTCAGGTCGCTTTCGCGCTGCCGGGCAATCCGGTTTCGCACTGGGTGACGTTCCATCTCTTCGTCGCGCCGCTGTTGCGCAAGCTGCAGACCGGCCTCGATGCCGCGCCGCCGCGCCTGGGCGGCCGCCTCGCCGCCGGCGCCAAGCTCCCGACGCCTGATACGCGCCGCACATTCTGGCCGAGTCGTGTCGCGATCGTGAATGGCATCCATGAGCTCACCCCGTTGCCGCTTGCCAGCTCGGGCGACAGCAGCGGGCTGGTCGGCGCCAATGCGCTGCTGGATGTAGGCTCATTGGAGGCGGAAGCACTGCTCCCGCGGGATGTCACTTCCGCAGCGAATGCCGCGCCTCGCGGGACCACTGGTCCCGCCTCCAGCGCAAACAGCCTCGACCCGGCGCAACCGGTCGAATTCATTCCCTGCCCATGAGCGCGAAGCCCAAATCCCTTTCCCACGTGGCCGCCGACGGCGGTGCGCGCATGGTGGATGTCGGCGCCAAGCCCGACCAGTCGCGCCGCGCCGTCGCGGAGGGCCGCCTCACGTGCGCCCCGGCAACGATCAAGCTGCTCAAGGCGCAGGCGCTGCCCAAGGGCGACGTGCTCACCGTCGCCAAGATCGCCGGCATCCAGGCCGCGAAGAACACGGCGCAGCTCATTCCCCTCTGCCACCCGCTCGCGCTCAGCCACGTGGACGTCGCGTTCAAGGTCGAGCGCGACGGCATCGTCATCCGCGCCACCGCCGCGCTCACCGGCAAGACCGGCGTCGAGATGGAAGCCCTCACCGCCGTCTCCGTCGCCGCCCTCACGCTCTACGACATGTGCAAGGCCGTGGACAAGGGCATGTCGATCGGCGGCATCCGGGTCGTGGAGAAAACCAAAGCCTAACCGACCACTGATCGCACGGATCGATCCGGATAAGCACTGATCGCCTCCATCCGTTCAATCCGTCAACATCCGTGAAATCCGTGGTCAACAAGGCACCCGCTTCATGAAAGTCGCCCGCGTCACCCTGAGCGACCGCGCCGCGAACGGCGTCTATGCCGACGAGAGCGGCCCGGAGATCGAGCGCCTCGTCGCCGCCCATTTCGCCGAGCCTTTGGAATGGCAGCGCGTGTTGCTGCCCGACGAGCGCCCGCAGATCGAGGCCGCGCTGGTCCGCCTGGCCGACGTCGCCCAGTGCGCGCTCATCATCACCACCGGCGGCACCGGCCCGGCGCCGCGCGACGTCACGCCCGAGGCCACGCGCGCCGTGCTCGAACGCGAGCTGCCCGGCTTCGGCGAGGTCATGCGCCTGCAAAGCTACGCCAAGGTGAAGACCGCGATCCTCTCCCGCGCCACCGCCGGGGTCCGCGGCCGTTCGCTCATCATCAATCTCCCCGGCCGCCCGCGCGCCATCGGCGAGTGCCTGCCGCTGCTGGCGCCCGCCATCGCGGAGTGCCTCGACCACATCGCCGGCTTCCGCCCGAAGCTGGCCGCGCCCGCCCCGTGATGTCCCAGCCGCGCCCCGGTCCCGCGCTCGTCCCGCGCCTGCGCATCGTCCAGGCGGGCAAGCCGCCGTTCGGCCCGGGCAAGGCCGAGCTGCTGGAGTACATCGCCGCCACCGGCTCGATCCGCACCGCCGCGCAGGAAACGGGCATGTCGTATCCCCGCGCCTGGGGCCTCGTCCGCGAGATGAACGCCCTCTTCACCGGCCCGCTCGTCACCCGCACCCGCGGCGGCGGCAGCGGCGGCGGCGCCGAACTCACCCCGCTGGGCGAAAAGGTGCTGCAGCTCTACCAACGGATGGAAAAGGCCTGCGCCGGCGCGACGGCCGCCGACTGGCCCGCCCTGCGGAAGCTGCTGAAGCCCTAGCGTTATATTTGACTAAATATAACGCACCGCATCGGATGTCGGCCGATGCGCACCGCGTTCCGCCTGATCCTTCTCCTTGCCACCGCCCTCGGCGGCTTTGCCGCGGACCCGTGGCTGGCCGCCACCGCGGCGGACCGGCAGCTCGCCTTCACGGCGGAGGAATTCTCCGCCCTGCCCCGCACCGAGCTCACCGCGACCGACCCGCACGCCAAGGCCGAGCACAAATATGCCGGTGTCGCCGTGCGCGAGCTGCTCGCCCGGCTCGGCGTTCCCACCGGCAAGGACATCCGCGGACCCGCCCAGCAGCTGGCGGTGCTCGTTCGCGCCACCGACGGCTATGCCGTGGTTTTCTCCCTCGCGGAGCTCGATCCCGGCTATGGCAACCGCCCGGCCCTGCTCTGCGACCGCGAGGACGGCAACCCTCTCGGCGAACGCTACGGCCCGCTCCGCCTCATCGTGCCCGGCGACCAGTTCGCCGCCCGCTGGGTCCGCAACGTCACTTCCCTCGAACTCATCACCGTCGGCGCCGTTGCGCCGCGCCAAGCCCATCCCTGATCGCCATGAAACTTCGCCCCTGCTCCGCCGTCCTGCTCGCCGCGCTGCTCGCGGTTTCGCTCCGCGCCGCCGAGCTGAATGTCTTCGCCGCCGCCAGCCTCTCCGACGTCCTCAAGGAAATCGCAACGAAGTACGAGGCCGCCTCCGGCGAGAAACTGAGGCTCAACCTCGCCGCCTCGAGCGTCCTCGCCCGCCAGATCAAGGAAGGCGCGCCCGCCGACGTCTTCTTCTCCGCCGACGAGGCGAAGATGGATGACCTCGCCAAGGCCGGTCTGCTCGCCCCCGACACCCGCGTCAGCCTGCTTTCCAACACGCTGGTCATTGTGGTCCCGGCGGACAGCAAGGTGGCGATCCCCTCGCCCGCCGCCCTCGCCAGCCCGGCCGTGACAAAACTCGCGCTGGCCGAACCGGCGACCGTGCCTGCCGGCATCTACGCCAAGGCCCACCTGCAGAAGCTTGGCCTCTGGGAAGCCGTCGCCCCCAAGGTCATCCCGACCGAGAATGTGCGCGCCTGCCTCGCCGCCGTCGAATCCGCCAACGTCGACGCCGGCATTGTCTACCGCACCGATGCCCTCGCCTCGAAGCAGAGCCGGGTCGCCTATGAGATCCCCGTGGTCGACGGCCCGAAGATCACCTATCCCCTCGCCGTGTTGAAGGACAGCAGGTCGTCCGAGGCCGCGCACAAGTTCGCCACCTATCTGGCTTCAGCTGATGCGAAAGCCATTTTCGTGAAATACGGCTTCGTCGTGCCACGCTGAAATGTCCCCCGAGGCATGGCAGGTCACGTGGTTCACGCTCGGCGTCGCCGGGCTGAGCACGCTGCTGAACCTGCCGTTCGCGCTCGGCCTCGGCTGGCTGCTTGCCCGCCGCGAGTGGCGCGGCAAATCGCTCGTTGAAACGCTCGTCGCGCTGCCGCTCGTGATTCCGCCGGTCGCCACCGGCCTGCTCCTCCTGAAACTGTTCGGCCGGCGCGGTCCGCTCGGTGCCTGGTTCGCCGCCCACCCGGGCTGGGAGGTTGTCTTCACCTGGCGCGGCGTCGTGATCGCGACCGCGGTCATGTCGTTCCCCTTGCTGGCCCGCGCCGCGCGCGTCGCCTTCGAAGGCGTGAATCCGCGCCTCGAGCAGGTCGCGCGCACGCTCGGAGCCGGCCCTTGGCGCGTCTTTGCCGACATCACGCTCCCACTTGCGTCCCGCGGCCTCGTCGCGGGCACCGTGCTGGCCTTCGCCCGCGCGCTGGGCGAGTTCGGCGCGACGGTCATGGTCGCCGGCTACATCCCGGGCCAGACCGCCACACTGTCGCTTTCCATCTATCACCTGGTCCAGCTGAACCGCGACGGCGAGGCGCTGCAGCTGCTGGCGGTGTCGGTCGCCATCGCGTTTGTCGCGGTCTGGTTCGGCGAATGGTACCTGCGGAGGCGCCGCGCATGAGCGTCCAACTCTCCCATCTTCGCCTCCCGCTCGCGCATTTCACGCTCGAGGTGGATGTCGTGCTGGAAGCGCGCATGACCGCGCTCTTCGGCCCGTCGGGCTCGGGCAAGACCTCTCTCCTCGAACTGGTCGCCGGCCTGCGCCGGCCCGCCGCAGGCCGCGTAATCGTGGACGGCGAGCTCCTCGCCGATGCCACGGCCCGCGCGTTCACTCCGCCCGAGCGCCGCGCCATCGGTTACGTGCCGCAGGACGGCGCGCTCTTTCCGCATCTCTCCGTCCGCGCCAACCTGCTCTACGGTTTCAAGCCCGGCGCGATGCGGCCCGCCGGTCTGACGTACGAGCATGTCACCGAGGTGCTGGAAGTCGCCGTGCTCGCCAACCGCGCGCCGGCCACCCTTTCCGCCGGCGAGAAACAGCGGGTCGCGCTCGGCCGCGCCCTCCTCGCCGCGCCGCGCCTGCTGCTGCTCGACGAACCGCTCGCGAGCCTCGACCTGCCGTTGCGCGAACGCCTGCTGCCCTACCTGCTCCGCGTGCGCGACGAGTTCGCGCTGCCGATGCTGTACGTCACTCATTCCGCCGACGAGGTCGTCGCCCTCTGCAGCGAGGCCCTCGTGCTGGAGCGCGGCCGGCTGGCGCGACGCGGCCCGGTGAAAGAGCTTTTCGCCCCCGCCACCACCCCTCGTTATGAGCTCAGGAATCCACCGGACAACCAAACCAACATGTCATCTATTAGATGACATGTTCCGGGAAGGCGTTTTCGTTTGCCGCGTCCCGGTTCGCCATTCCCATTAAGACCTTCCCGTGCCACTCGACCGCTACAACCGCGACATCGACTATCTCCGCATCTCCCTCACGGATGCGTGCAACCTGCGCTGCGTCTACTGCATGCCGGAGCACATGACCTTCCGGCCGCGCCACGAGCTGTTGAGCGACGACGAACTGCGCCGCCTGATCACGATCTTCGGCGAAATCGGCTTCCGGAAAATCCGCTTCACCGGCGGCGAGCCCACGCTGCGCCCGGGCCTCGTCGGCCTCGTGCGCCACTCCTCCGGCACGCCGGGCATCACGAAGGTCGGCCTGACCACCAACGGCGTGCTGCTCGACCAGCTGGCCCAGCCGCTGCGCGACGCCGGGCTGCAGTCGGTCAACCTCTCCATCGACAGCCTCGACGAGGCGCGCTTCCGCCAGCTGACCCGCTGGGGCAACCTGCGCGACGTCCGCGCCGGCCTCGACGCCGCCCGCCGCGCCGGCCTGCGCATCAAGCTCAACGCGGTCGTCTGCCGCGGCATCACGACCGACGAGGACGTCGTCGAACTGGCCCGCCTCACGCAGGACCAGGACTGGCAGGTGCGGTTCATCGAGCAGATGCCGTTCGGCAACAACGCGACCTTCCAGCAGAAGGGCATGGTGACCGAGGACGAGCTGCTCGCCACGCTGACCCGCGTCTTCGGCCCGCTCTCGCTCGTCGACGGCGGCAAGCTCGACGGCGAGGCGCGGCTCTACCGCCTGCCCGGCGGCCGCGGCGCGGTGGGCTTCATCAGCCCGGTGTCGAAACCCTTCTGCGCCGACTGCAACCGCCTGCGGCTCACCGCCGACGGCGTGCTGCGCCTCTGCCTGCTGCGCGACAACGAGGTCGATCTGCGCCCGCTGCTGCGCGGCGGGGCCGACGACGCCACGCTCGGGGCGGCGATCCGCCAAGCCGTGTTCGAAAAGCCGTGGGGCCACGGGTTGGAACAGCACCTGATCCCGGCGGCGCGCGGCATGTCGGAGATCGGCGGGTGATTTTAACCACGGATTGCACGGATGAGAACGGATTACCCGGATCAGATCGCTCTCTCATTTTGTTTCTATCCGTCTTTATCCGTGTGATCCGTGGCCAACAAAATGTCCGACTCTGCTCGTAATCTCAGCGTCCGTTTCTTCGCCGTGCTGCGCGAGCAGGCCGGTTGCTCGAGCGTCGAGGTGAACTCCGCCTCTCCCGATGCCACCGCGC
Organism: Verrucomicrobiota bacterium; assembly: GCA_048497945.1. Classification (GTDB taxonomy): domain Bacteria; phylum Verrucomicrobiota; class Verrucomicrobiia; order Opitutales; family Opitutaceae; genus Lacunisphaera. The sequence continues at coordinate 32,176 of JBEHYX010000024.1, forward strand.
TCTATGGCGAACTGCAGCGTACCTACCCCGGCCTGACCTTCCCCGCGCACCTGTTGAAGGTATCGATCAACGAACGCTACGCCGCGATGGGCGCGCCGCTGCAGGCCGGCGACCGCGTCGTGTTCATTCCGCCGATCGCGGGGGGCTGAACATGGTATCGCATATTCCCCACACACCCCGCCCTTCGGGTACCCCTCTTGATAGAGGGGACTACGGCTGCGTGAATCCCCTCTATCAAGAGGGGTGGCGCAAAGCGCCGGGGTGTGTCGATACACGCCCTTAGCCCACACCATGTTTGAACTGACATCAGCCCCCATCGATCCCGCCGCACTGCGGCTGCGCCTGGACGCCGCCGAGACCGGCGCCCTGACCGTGTTCGAGGGCCGGGTGCGCAACCACCACCTCGGCCGGCCGGTGACGAAACTCGAGTACGAAGCCTTCGACGAGATGGCCCGCCACGAGGGCGAGGCGCTCGTGGTTGAGGCCGAGCAGATTTACCCCGGCACGAAAATTCTCTGCGTCCACCGCACCGGCACACTCGGCATCGGCGACATCGCAGTGTGGATCGGCGTTGCTTCGGCGCATCGCGCCGCCGGCTTCGCGGCGTGCCGGCTCGTGATCGAAGAGATCAAGCGACGGCTGCCTGTTTGGAAAAAGGAACACCATCCCGACGGCGCCGCCGAGTGGGTGAATTGCTCCACCGAGGCCGTTGCTCCTGCGCATGCTGAGGAATATTACGCCCGCCAGGCCTCGCTGCCCGAGGTCGGTCCCGCCGGCCAGACAAAGATCATGGCCGCGCGCGTGCTGGTCGTCGGCGCGGGGGGACTCGGTTGCCCCGCGGCGCTTTATCTCGCCGGCGCCGGCGTCGGGAAGCTCACGCTCGTCGACGGCGGCAAGGTCGAGCGTTCCAACCTGCACCGCCAGGTCCTCTACACGCCGGCCGAGATCGGCGCGCCCAAGGCACTCGCCGCGGCGGCGCGACTGCGCCTGCACAACCCGGCGATTGAGGTCGTCGCCCACGACGGCAATCTCACCGCCGCCAATGCCACGGCACTCGTCAGCGGGCAGAGCCTCGTGGTCGACTGCACCGACAACTTCGCCGCGCGCTTCCTGGTCCACGATGCCTGCCTCGCGCTGGGCGTGCCGCTGGTATCGGCCGCCGTGCACCGCTTCGAGGGCACGCTCGACGTCGTGCAGCCCGGCGTGTCCGGCTGCCTGCTCTGCCTGTGGCCCAACCGCAGCATCGCGGAATTCGATCTTGCCGCCAACTGCGACGGTGCGCCGGTGTTCGCCCCGGCCGTCGGCGTGCTCGGCGTGATGCAGGCCGCCGAGGCGCTCAAGCTGCTGCTCGGTTGCGAGGGCGACGCCCCGCGCCACAGCCGGCTCGTCAACCTGCTCGACGGCAGCCAGCTCACGATCCAGCGCACCGCGCGTGCCGACTGCCCGGTGTGCGGGCGCGCCGGGAAGAAGAGCTACATTCCCGCGCCGGCCGATGCGGGAGACATCGGCATGACCCGGAACGATGTCGTCGCCCTGGGTCCAGGCGCACGCATGGTTCATCTCGTCGCTCCCGGGGAAAACCCGGCGGCCGATATGATGCCGGTCGCCGCGCACGACCTGCCGCGCCTGCGCACGCTCGCGGCGCAGGGCCCGGTCGTGCTGTATTGCCAGAGCGGGATCCGCAGCGCCGCCATCGCCCGCCTGTTGCGCGCCGAGGGTCTGGCCAACGTCCACGCACTGGCCGCAGCGAAAAAATTGATGCCTTAAGGTGGTCGCCGGTGTCCCCACCGGCGATTCGCTCGCGGCGCATGCCACGTCGCCGGTATGGAAACCGGCGACCACCCATCGAACCCACCTAACGGAAAATCCGGTAGAACGCGCAGCCGTAGAGTTCGCGCAGGGCGGTTTCTGTCCCGGCCCAGCCGCCGGCGCTGGGCACGAAGTCGATCCATTCCAGCGCGCGACCGGCATCGGCCCGGAAATCCACCGGGAAGGGCTGGCACTCGACGCCCGCCTTGCGGAAGAGATAGGCGGCGCGCGGCATGTGGAAGGCGCTGGTCACGAGGATCACCCGCTGCAGGTGCCCGGCTTTCATCCGTTCTGCGATGGCCGTGGCCTCGGTCGCGGTGTTGTCGATGAAGCGCGTGACGAGAATCTTCTCCGCCGGCACGCCGCGCGCGACGGCCAGCTTGCGCAGTTCCTCGCCCTCGGTCGTCTCGCCCATGAACCACGAGCGCTTGGCGCCGGTGAAGATGAGCCGGTCTGCCCGGCCCGCGCGCATAAGCGCCACGCCCGCCTCGAAACGGTCCACCGCATCGCTCCAGTTCGGAATCGTGCCGTCGCGATGCGCCGGGCCGAGGATGCCACCCAGCACGACCACCGCATCGGCCGGGCCGGCCTCCGCGACCGGGATCACCGGATAGCGGCTTTCAAGGAAGCGGATGAGCCGGTCGCCCGTGACCGGCAGGCTGCAGATCCAAAGCACGGCCAGCGCCACGAGGCCCGGCCACCATTTCTTCAGGGCAAGCGCCAGGAGCACGAGCACGCACACCACGCCGAACGGCAGGAAGAGCAACGGCAGGGCCTTGTTGAAGAAGAGCACGGCGTGAGGAAGGCCGGAAGCGCGCCGCCGGTCAATCACGGCGGTGTGGTTCAAAGATCGGTGTTGGGAGCCCAAATCCACGCAATCGAGGGTTGAAGCCCGGCAAGTTCTCTCGCCTCATTCCGACACGGGCCCAATTCAGTTCCATAGGCACCCATGAAAACGCATTTGCTTCTCCTTTGCTTCGGCTTGGCTGCCGTGGCCGCCCAAGCCGAGCAACCGGCGGCTTGGGCTCCATCAATTACCTTGCAGCACATCGAGGATCACAAGGAGGTGGACGGCTGCTGGACTCTCAGCTCGGAATGGACCGGCTACATGGGCACCGCCCTTGAGCTTCATGACGGACGTTTTCGCTATTGGTTCATGTCCGATGTCCGTTTGCGCGACAGTCCGAAGTATCCGGTCACGGGCAAATACACGATCGAGGGAGGCGTGCTCGTGCTGGCTACGGAGGAAATCACCGAATCGCGCTGGCTGTTGGTTTCCCACAACGGTCGCCTCGGACTCTTTCCGGCCTCCGGCTTCGAGACCATCACCGCCCGGAAGGAGTCACCGCATCTTCGAATGTTATTTCGTGTTCCTGACGAGGTAGCGAAGGTGTCCTGGCCCATCTACAACGAACCGCGATGAAGGCCTGTATTACGCTGCTCTCTTTTCTATTCGCGCTCACAATCGCCGTCACCGGTCAGGAAGCAATCAGCCCGGCGGTTGCTCGGGAATTCGGCGAACCGGTCGTCGTGCGCGCGGAGTTGGTGTCCAAGGGCAACACGTACTACGACCAGAACATGGTCGCGGAGGCGTACACGCTGAAGGTAGTCGCCGTGGACGACCACGAGCTGAAGGAGCCCGTGTTGATCGAGTACGTGCTGGAGGCCGATAAGAAACAGAAGAAAGCGATCGAACGCCCGGGCACGGTGCAAACCTTCGAGGCCTACGAGTCACTCTACCAGCCTATCAATGCCAACCCCTGGCTGGGGCCTGGAGAACAAGGCATGCGATTCGTGCTGGTCCACGTCCTGCACGTCCGGCCACTGCCGAAGAAAGGATGAAGCCATTTGTCCTGATCCTGATCATGGCCGGTGGGGGGCTCTGGATTGCGACAAGCCTGTACGGCTTGATTCGAAAAGATCGGAAGGAAGACCGGACGCGCAGCAAGGTGCGCTTCACCGAAACCGGCGATTGTGGCGGCGAAGGCGGCGACGGGCATTAAAGGTTGGGCGTTGAACGTTCGCTGTTCGTACGCATGTTGGGTCCATGCGCTTCCGTTACCCCGTCGTCGCCGCGTGGCTGTTCGCTGTCACCTCCTTGTTCGCGCAGAGCGAGCTGCCGGCGCCCGCCACCGACGCCGAGCTGCGCCGCCTGCCGTGGCCGGCGCGGTGGATCACGGCGGCCGACGCCCCGCGCGCCGATTACGCGGTCGTGCTTTTCCGCAAGACACTCGACCTGCCGGCCAAACCGGCGAAGTTCGTCGTCCACGTGAGCGGTGACGCCCGCTACCGGCTCAAGGTCAACGGCCAGCCGGTCGTCTTCGGCCCGCAATGGAGCGCCGCCCCGCTCTGGCGCTACGAGAGCGTCGACCTCGCGCCGTTCCTGCAGGCCGGCACGAACGTCATCACGGCGCGCGTCCGCAGCTACGGCGACGGCGGCCCGCTCAGCAGCATGGGCCGGCACCTCGCCTTCATCCTGCAGGGCGACACCGCGGCCGAGCGCAGCGCCGACACCAACAACAGCTGGAAGGCGTGGCACGACACCGCCACGCAGCCGTTCGCCGACGACCGCGGCAAGCTGCACACCTATTTCGCCATCGGGCCGGGCGAGAGCCTAGACGGCGCCGCCTACCCGTGGGATTGGGAGAAACCGGACTTCGCCGACGCCGCCTGGCAGCCTGCGAAGCAGCTCGATCGCGGCAACCCGGCGGGCTTCGGCGCGGAGGACATGACCTGGCTGACTCCGCGCAACCTCCCGCTGATGGAGGAGACCCGCCTGCGCCAGCCGGGCGTGCGGCGTTCGACGAACATCACCCTCAGCCCGACCTTCGCGCCCGGCTTCGCGCCGTTCACCGTGCCGCCGCACACCGAGGCGTCGCTGCTGCTCGACCAGGGCTTCCTGACGAATGCGTTCCCGCAGCTGACCGTGTCCGGCGGCAAGGGCGCGCGCGTGCGGCTCAACTACGCCGAGGCCCTCGTCGACACGAAGATGAAGAAGGGCGACCGCAATGACATCGAGGGCCGCGAGGTCGTCGGCGTGGGCGACGAATTCAAGCCCGACGGCGGCGCGGACCGCGTGTTCGCGCCGGACGAGTTCCGCACCTTCCGCTACGTGCAGCTGCGCTTCGCGACCGGCGACGAGCCGCTCACGGTGCAGGATTTCCACGGCGTGTTCACCGGCTACCCGTTCACCGAAAGGGGTTCGTTCACCTGCGATGACCCGCGCATGGCCAAGCTCTGGGAAACCGGCTGGCGCACGGCGCGCCTCTGCGCCAACGACACCTACTTCGACTGCCCGTACTATGAGCAGCTACAGTACGTCGGCGACACCCGCATCCAGGCGCTGGTGTCGCTCTACGTCGCCGGCGACGACCGCCTGATGCGCAACGCGCTCGAACTCTACGACCGCTCGCGCCTGCCCGAGGGCATCACGCAGAGCCGCTATCCGTCGGCCAGCGCGCAGCTCATCCCAACGTTCTCGCTCTTCTGGATCGACATGGTGCACGACTACTGGCGCCACCGCACCGACGACGCGTTCGTGCAGGCGCGCCTCACCGGCGTGCACGACGTGCTCGCGTGGTACGAGCGGCACCTCGACCCGGAGACCGGCCTGCTCGGCGCCCTGCCCTACTGGCCGTTCGTCGACTGGACCAACGACAAGGCCTGGCCGGTCGATCCCGTGCTCGCGCTCGGCGGTGTGCCGCCCGGCGGCCGCGAGGGCGGCTCGGCCGTCATCACGCTCCAGCTCGCCTGCACGCTGGACCACGCCGCGGAACTCTACGACGCCTACGAACTGCACGATGACGCCGCACACTACGCGCAGCTCGCCGCGCAGCTGAAGAAGGCCGTCACCGCGAAATGCTGGGATGCGGAGAAGAAGCTCTACGCCGACACGCCCGCGAAGAAGAACTTCAGCCAGCACGCCAACACCTTCGCCGTGCTCGCCGGCGCCATCCGGGGCGACGCCGCGCGCGACCTGATGCAGCGCGTGGCGAACGACACCACGCTTGTGCCTGCCAGCGCGTATTTCAGCTTCTACCTGCTGCGCGCCATGAAACAGGCGGGGCTCGGCGACGAGTACGTCGCGCGCCTTGCGCCGTGGCACGAGATGATCGCGCAGGGCTTCACGACCTTCCCCGAAATCTTCAAGGGCACGCGCTCCGATTGCCACGCGTGGAGCGCGTCACCGCTCTACGAACTGCTGGCCACCGTCTGCGGCATCGAGCCGTCCTCGGCCGGCTTCGCCACCGTGCGGATCGAACCGCACCTCGGCCCGCTGCAGCACGCCGAAGGCAAGGTGCCGCATCCCAAGGGCGAGATCGTCGTCAAGATCGAGCGCGTCGGCTCCGCCGGCGTGAAAGCCGAGATCACGCTCCCCGCGGACGTCGGCGGCAAATTCGTCTGGAACGACAAGACCGCGTCGCTGAAAGGCGGGATGCAGGTGGTTGAGATTCCGTAAAAATCCCAACACACCCCGCCCTTCGGGCACCCCTTTTCATAGAGGGGACTTCGGCTTCGCAGATTGGATTCCCCTCTATCAAGAGGGGTGGCGCTTCAGCGACGGGGTGTGTTCCGCCGCCGTGACAGCTTTACGATCAGCTCGCCCGCCACGACCGCCATCTTTTGTTTCCGCGTCAGCTGCTTGAGCTGGTGCTCGCGGCGCAGGGCGCGGCTGACGGTCATCGGGCCTTCCTGGAAGACCAGTTCGAGCGGGCCGCGGGAGCGGGTGTACTTCGCACCCTTGCCGGCGGCGTGCTGGGCGAGACGGGCGGCGATGTCGCGCGCCGTGCCGATGTAGAGCGTCCCGTCGCCGCAGCGGAGGATGTAGACGTAGGCTTTGGGGGCGGGCACTTTTCAGAAGTTCGCGGAAACACACCCCGCCCTGTCGGGCACCCCTCTTGATAGAGGGGACCTCGCTGGCGGATGACTTGAATCCCCTCTATGAAGAGGGGTGGCGCGCAGCGACGGGGTGTGTGGATTGATCACTTTGTTGCCAGGCCCAGCAGCACGTCGCCGGGCGGCTGGTCGTCGTATTCGATCGCGGAGAGCAGGCCGCGGCGGATCTGGGCGGCGGTATCCGCGCCCACCTCGGTGCGCAGCGCGAGGACCTCCACCGCCGGAGCTTCGCCGTAAGCCGGCGTGCGCAACGCGATGCCCGCGGGCAATGCGGCCGGCATCGCCTGGTAAGCCCCTGTCGTGCGGTCGAAAAAGCGGGCGTTGGCCAGGGCCACGAGGCGGTCCGCCGAGGCGCTGTCGCCGAAGGCGCGAAAGGCCCGGGCCACCGCGAGATGATCGAACGCCGTGCCGGCGCCAAGCTTGCTGCCTTGGTGCGCGACGCTGCCATCGGGAGCGAGCTGCTGGCGCAATGCCCGGCCCATCTCGCCGGCGAGCGTCGTCAATCGCGCTTCGCCGCTGCGATGCAGCGCGAGAGTCAACAGGGCACGCACCCCGGTGGTCGCCACGCCCACGCGGAAAAAATTCGGCCGCTTTTCCGGGTCGGCATTTTCCTCCAGCGTGCCGTCGAGCGCGCTGGCGAAGGTGCCGTCGGGATTCTTCAATTCCTTCAGCGCAAAATCCAGCGCACCGATGGCCGCCCGGCGCAGCGAATCATCCTTCACATCCTTCAGGGCGTTGGCCGCGTCCAGCACGTCGGCGGCATCGAAGAGCGCGAGCGCGATGCGCGCCTGGTCGAGGAGCGTCTTCTGGCGGTAGGGTTCCTTCCATTCCTCGTCGATGCAGCGGCGGTAGAAACCGCCGTCGACCGGGTCGCGCAGCGCGCCCTTCACCAGCGCGCGGGCGGCGTTGAGGGCGGCGTCGCGGGAGGCGGCGTCGGGCCGCGTGAGCAGGAAGCGGATCAACTCGGGCTCGGGCTGCTTGGGCGCGGTGCCGAAGCCGCCGTTCACCGGGTCGATCGTGGCGACCCACGCCTTGGCCGCGGCGGCGAGCTTGGCGGTGGCGTCGACCGGACCGGCGCCCTTGAGCGGCGGCACCTTCATGAGGTCCAGCGCCTCGGCGGCGAGCGCCTGGGCACGGCCCTGGCCGGCCTGCCACGTGTCGAGCGCGCTGCGGGCGGCCTTGAGGAAGCCCGGCTTGCCCCACTCCTCGGACGGCGGCAGGTAGTTCGCGCCGTCGTAGACCTGCAGGTCGGACGTCAGCCACAGGTGCACCGGCGCGCCGCGGAGCTGCTTGATGCTGCGGATGTAGTGCTGGCCGTACGCGGCGACGTCCGGTTGCGCGTCGGCGTCGACGAAGATGCAGTAGAAACTCTCGTTCATCCACGCGACCGTCTTCGGCTGCGCGAAGCTCTGCGCGATCGTGGCGCGGGTGAGCTCGCTCAACGGCGAGCCGATGAACACATAGATGCTGCGCTTCGAGGCCTTCGCCTCGGCGAGGGTGGCGTCGCTCCACCCATGCCACTGCACCGCGCTCGCCGCCTGCGCCCGGACGAAGGCCGACGGCGACCCTGCCAGGGGCGAATTGTCGGCCGCGAACGACGGCAGCGCGGAGACCAGCAGGTAGGCAGCGAGCAGCGAGGCACGGGGAAGCATGGGGGCGATTAGAGGCCATCGGACCCGCGTGGCGAGCCTCCGTTTCCTCAGCCTGCGCAAGACCTCAGTTGAGCGTGGTGATCGCCACCTCGACGATCTTCTCATCCCGCACAATCAGGTATCCCTCGCGTCCGAAAAGTTGCTCCCAGGTGAACTCGGGTGTCCTGAAGTGATAAATCTTCGAACCCTCCAAATCGCCCTTCTCCCGACGATTCCGGGCCAGAAACTCGGAAACGGGAACTTCCCCGGTAATGGCACTGATGAACACCTGTCGCTCGTAATCGTCTTCATGGGAAAACAGCCGGGTTTGCAGCTCGGTCGGAGTGATGAATCGATGCTGGTAAACCGACAAACGGCCAAACACCCCCAGTACGGTCATCTGGGAGGCGGTGGCGAGAAAGACCTGCTGGGTTCCCGAACCGTCATCAGTCAAGGCGGCATCCAGGTCGATGGGACGGGAGCGGTTGCCGGCAAATTTCCGATCCGCTTCAACCATCTGCTTTTCAAACTCCTCGTAGGACATCGACGCATTGAGGTACTTCCGAAGACTGTCGCCATGCGTTTTCTCGATTTCGGGGCGCCCGTTGAAGAACCCCTTCACGAAATCCCCGGTGATCTCCTCAAACCGGCTTTTCATGGTCGAACGGACCGTGGGGGTACCCGGCGGCAGCACCGTGATCTTTTCCTTGCGGCTCGGCAGACGTGGCTTCGGCGGGGCGGCGAACTGGGCCATCTCGTATTCGTTGTAAGTCTCCTCCCCGACATGTTGGGCCAGCAAGGCGCGCCCGATTCCCACCGGGAAAAAATAGTACCCCCGGGCGCGAACCGTGCGCTCGTACATCTGTGCCTCCTTTTTCAGCACCAACTCCTTTTTCGCGACAATGATCTCCCGAAGGCTTTCCGCGGTCATCACGCCAAAGTGATGATAATCCGACAATAAGTCCTCATAATCTTCCTCGGAGGACTGGCCTCGATTGGGGAATGCCGCGGTCAGAATCGCCGCCAAGTTTGCAATTTCAAGCGGGTGTCCCGACGGCATGGATTTCGCCCGGGCGGACACCGCGACTGAGTCCGAACTTTGCGCACATCCTCCCATGAGCAAACACGCCATGAACAACGGGACACGGGAAAGCATGGTGGCCGATTAGAGGCCCTCCCGTCCCGAAGCGAGCCTTGGTTTCCGCAACCGGTAGAGCCGGCAGCAGGAAAAAGGGCCGGTCTCGCGACCGGCCCGGCCAGGTTGGACTTCCCGGCGGTTACTTCCGCTCGAAGAGCAGCAGCGCGCCCTGGTTGCAGGCGACCGCAACGCGCACGCCCTGCGCGGTCGGGATCGCAATCGCCGAACGGGCCTCGCCCGGCACGGAGAGGCCGGACTGCGCGGGCAGGAGCGCGGTGAAGCCGCCCTGGCCGTCGCCCTTGAGCACGACGCCCAGGCCGCCGTCGAAGCGACCGGTGGTCGGCTCGGGACCGAAGTCGTTGCCGACGCAGAGCAGGTCGAGCTTGCCGTCGCCGTCGAGGTCACGGGCCACGATCGCGTTGACGGGCGCGATCTGCGCGGCGCGCGGCAGCGGCGCGAAGCGGAACATGCCGTCGCTGCCCTGCAGGAACACGCCGCTCTGGAGTTCGGCCGCGGTGAACTTCCGCACGGCGGCGAGCTTGTCGGCGCCGAAGATCTCGGGCAGCGACGCGGCGGCGAAGGCCTTGTAGGTCGGGAATTTTCGCGTGAGCCAGGGATAAGCGTAGGCCAGCTTGCTGCGACCACGCAGCGGGACGAGCTTGCCGCCCTCGTATTGGGCTTCGATGAGCTGGTCGCGGCCGGTGCCGTCGAGATCGCCGGCGTAGAGCACGGCCGGCTCGGCGGCGGACGCGCGATACTTGGTGTTGAGGCCGACGTTGCCCGCGACGAGGTCGGGGCGGCCGTCGCCGTTCACGTCGGCCACGGTGAGCCCGCTCCACCAGCCGGTGACGCCGGCGAGGCCGGCGCTGGCCGTGAGGTTCTCGAGCTTCTTCCCGCCGTGGTTGTGGAAATAACTGACCGGGCCCCACTCGGTGGCCACGAGCAGGTCGGGACGCTTGTCGCCATCGAGATCGGCCCACACGGCGGCCGTGACCATGCCGAGTTCCCTGAGGCCGGGCGCCACCTCGTCGGTGACGTCGACCAGCTTGCCGCCGACATTGCGGTAGAGGAAGCTGCGCGGCGTCGCCGGGTATTTGCCCGGCACCACGCGGCCGCCGACGAAGACATCGGCCTTGCCGTCGCCATCGAAGTCGGCCGAGGCCGCGACACCGGTGCTTTCGCCGTCGGCGGGCAGCGTGCCCTCCGGGGCGAGGCTGAACTTGCCGTGGCCGTCGTTGAGGTAGACGCGGTCGTTGAGGAGCGCGTTGCCGCGATCCACCTGCACGCCGCCGGCGGAGATGAACAGGTCGGGGGCGCCGTCGCCGTTCAGGTCAAGGAACGTGGCCCCGACGTCATCGGCCTCGAGCGCGGCGGCCCAGGGCTGGTCGGGCGCGGCGGCATAGGAGCCGTCCTTCTGCCCGAGGAAGAGCCGGCCGGCCTGGCCGGCGGTGCCGGACACGAACACGTCGGCGACGCCGTCGCCGTTGACGTCGGCCGCCGCGAGCGCGGGACCCTGGCCGTTGAGGCGGTGCGGCAGCAGGCGCTGGCGCGTGAGCTCATCGAAGTGCCGCAGAACATTCTCATGCTTCAATCCTCGCGCCCCGGCACATTCGGTGAGCAACGCGTCGGCCGGGCCCGGAGTATGGAAAATGGCCGGACTGATGTTCGTATTACGAACATCAGGCTTGGTCGTTTCAGGCAAAGCCGGCTCCGCGATGGTGAGGAGCTGGTCGGCGGGGAGGTTCTCGAGGACCTGCACCTGACCGCGCGGCCAGCGGATGGTGAGTTTTTTGATCACCGTGTCGTCGCCGAGGCCGAAGTGCACGAGCGGCGGCTCGCTGGCAACGATGCCGCGCTCGGTGTAGAGTTGGCGGACCTGCTTGCCGGCGGCGGTCTCGAGCGTGAGCTCGGCGCCGATGCCGGCGCGGTTGCCGCCGGCGCCCTCGAGCTTGATCACGGCGCGGTGGCCGCCGGTCGTGTCGTTGCGCACGACGGTCGGCGGCTCGTTGTAGTTGGCGTAAACGAGGTCGAGGTCGCCGTCGCCGTCGAGGTCGGCGAGCGCGCAGCCGAAGCTGACGCCGCTGCGGTCGAGGCCCCACTCCGCCGAAACGTCTTGGAACCTCAGGTCGCCAAGGTTGCGGTAGGCCAGCGTGGCCTCGTTGCGCGGCGGGGAATTTTTCCAGACATTGGCGCGTGCGCCGAGCGATGGGGCGATGTTCTGCCGGTCAACGAGGTCGGCATCGATGAAGTTGCGGATCATGCCGGCGGTGACGAACGCATCGAGCCGGCCGTCGTTGTCGAGGTCGCCGAAGCGGGCGGACCACGTCCAGCCGGTCGCGTCCATGCCGGTGATATGCGCCACCTCGGCGAAGCGGTCGGTGCCGGTGTTGAGATACACGGCGTTCCACATGTACTGCGAGATGAGTTCATTCGCGCGCTCGAGGTCCCACAGGCCGCGGCCGATCTCCTCCATGCCGGTCATGAACCCGGTATGGTCGCGGTCGCGCATGTCGGTGATGAAGAGGTCGACAAGGCCGTCGTTGTTGAGGTCGCCGGCGTCGGCGCCCATCGAGAAATACGTGACGTGCGGCAGGCGCTCGTCGATCACGTCCGCAAAGGTGCCGTCGCCTTTGTTGAGGTAGAGGCGGTCGGGCGTCTCGAAGTCGTTCGCGACGTAGATGTCGGGCCAGCCGTCGTGATTGATGTCGACCCAGAGCGCGGTGTGGCCCTGCGAGAGGCCCCAGATGCCGGACTTCGTGGTGACATCGGTGAAGTGGCCGTTGCCGTCGTTGTGGAAGAGGTAGTGGCGGCGACCCTGCGGCGATTTGGCGAAGTCGAGGATGTTGGTGACGAGGTAGAGGTCGAGCTGGCCGTCGCGGTCATAGTCGGCGAACACGGCGTGGACGGAGGCATCCTTGACATCGAGGCCGTAGGCCTTGGCGCTCTCGGTGAAGGTGCCGTCGCCGCCGTGGTTGATGAAAAGCAGATTCGGCAGGTCGTAGCGGCAGACATAGAGGTCGGGCCAGCCGTCGTGGTTGATGTCGACCACGGTGCAACCGGTGTTGCTCGACGGCGCGTCGTCGATCGCGACGCCGGCGGCGTGGGCAATGTCCTGGAACTTGCACGGCGCGACCTGGCGGTAGAGCGCGCACGGACCGTTTTTCGACACCGCAAAAATATCCATCCGTCCGTCTCCGTCGAAATCCGCCACCGCAATGCCCGTCTCGACCGCGCCGAGCGTGAGCTCGCGGAAGCGGTTGCCCCACATGCGCGGATCCTCGAACACGTTCGGCACGGTCACGCCGGTGTCGGAGGGCGCGAGCACGGTGAACGCCTTGCCGCCGGCCGGCGGGCCCGCGCGCGGGAGCAACAGCCGGGCCGTGTACTCCGGCGTGGCGAACGTTGCCGTCGCAGTGGCGAGCAGGCAGGACAACAGGACGGAAAAGCGCATGAGTCAGGCGCCCTCAGCTCGAATGCTGCGCCGGTGCGAAGTGCAGGTATTCCAGGATCTCGTTCCGCAGCCGGAGCAGCTCCGGGTGATTCCGCTGCCGCGGTCGCTCGAGGGGCACCGGGATCATTTTGTCGATCCGTCCCGGACGGGGCGTCATGATGACGATGAGGTCGCTCATGTAGATCGCCTCATCGATGTCATGGGTCACCAGGAGCGTGGTGGTGCGGCGCAGCTGCCAGAGCCGCAAAACCTCATCCTGCATCCTCATCCGGGTGAAGGTATCCAGCGCACCCAATGGCTCGTCCATGAGCAGCACGGTGGGATGATTGATCAGCGCCCGCGCCACCGCGACGCGCTGCGCCATGCCGCCGGAAAGCTGATGCGGATGCGCGTTGGCAAATTCCTCCAGGCCGACCAGGCGCATGAAATCCTCCACCTCGCGGCGCTTCTCGTGCAACACACCCCGCGCGACCAGGCCGGCCTCGATGTTCTTTCTTACCGTCAGCCAGGGAAAAAGATTCGGGTCCTGGAACACCAGCCCGTGCTCCGCGCTGGGCCCGGTGATCGGTTCGTCGCCGACCAGGAGTTCGCCCGCATCCGGCTGGTCCAGCCCGGCCAGGAGCCGCAGGAGCGTCGATTTGCCGCAGCCGCTGGGGCCGATGATGGAAACAAACTGGCCGGCCTCGACCGTGAGTGAAACCTCGGACAACGCCTGCGTGCGTCCCGCGGCATTGTCGGCGGGAAAACCCTTGTTCACCGAACGGACCTGCAGCGAAGAAGCTTCGGACCCGGAGCGGGATGGAGCGGGCGTCACCATTTGATCACTCCCTTTTGCCAGCTGAGCACGCGGTCACGCACCCTGAAAAGCACGGTGATGATGGAGGAGAAGAACGCGGACATGATGAGGAGGGCGGCGAAGACCTTGCCGTATTCGGCCCAGCCCTGGGCCCAGCTCAGATACCAGCCGAGGCCGGATTTCACGCCGACCGTCTCCGCCACGATCAGGGTGAGGAAGGAAGTGCCCAAGCCCATGAACAGCCCGATGAAGATGCTGGGCATTGCCGCCGGCACCGCCACGCGGAAGATCAGGTAAGCCTCGCTCGCGCCGAGCGTGCGCGCCACGTCAAGGTAGGACGCCCGTGTGTTGGCGATGCCCGAGATCGTCAGCATCGTCACCGGAAACCACACGGAAAGGGCGATCAATCCCACCGAGGACAGCGTGGCTGATGGCGACAGCACCATCGCCAGCGGAATCCAGGCGGTGGCGGGAATCGGGCCGACCAGTTTCAGCAGCGGCATGCCCCAGTAGCGCGCGCGGTTGAACCAGCCGATGCAAATCCCGGTGACCAGCGCGATCACCACGCCCACCGCGTAACCACCGAGCAGCAGCACCAACGAATGCCACGTGCTGTCGAAGAGCAGCGCGCGGTCGTCAATCAAACTGCGCAGCACACCGGACGGACTCGGAAAATAAGGCAAAGGCAGCAGCCGAAAGCCGGAAGTGATGAGCGTCCAGAACGTCAGCAGCCCAATTCCGCCCGCGACAATCGGACCGGTCTCACCCAGCCATTGCCGCAAGCCTCCCCACCACCGCTGAACCAGCGCCAAGCCCACGGACACCGCCAGCAGTGCCTCGAGAAAAATCCAATATACGTGGGCATCCGCCGCCGGCTCACGCCGCGAGACGGCGGCCTGCACGACGAGCGCGATGACCACCGCCGTCGGAATCGCCAGCAAGGTTCGGGCCCGCAGGCCCGGGGATGCTTGCTTTGCCTGCGTCAATGGACCGCCGCCACCACCGTTGCGTCACAGCAACCGCCGTCGGAGTCCGATCCGCACAATTCCAGGCGAGCGAGGGTGGCCCAGCTCGGGTTCGAGTGCAGCTGGCGGCTCGTCAGCTTTTCCACTTTGACCGACTTCAACCATTCGTCGGAAACACCGTCGAGATGGGCAAAGGCGCGGTTCGCCAGCTCGTCGACATTCGTCGAGGCGTTGAGCATTTTCACCTGCTTCATCGCCGCGGCCGCCGTTTTCACCGCCGCCTCGCCGCCGGCCACGCTGGGCTGGTAGCGCAGGTGCGAAATGGCCGTCGCATTCATCTCCGGGGTCGAAGCGAGATACTTCTTCTCCACCGCATCCTTGGCGGCCAGCTGGTGATTGGCTTCCACCCATTTGGCGGCCTTCAAAATCGCGCGCGTCGCGGCCGCGGCCGCCTTCGGGTTGTTGGCGACGAACTTGCCGTTCGCGATCACTGCACAGCAATACTCGCTGGCGAAGGGTTCATCGGTCGCCTGGTCGGCGATGGTGATCAATTTGTTGTTGGCCGTCAGCAGCGTGCCGATCGGCTCGGAGGTCGCCACCGCATCCACCAGGCCCTTCTCCAAGGCCAGACCCAGCTCGCCCGGCGGGAAAACCTGCCAGGTCACATCCTTGGCCGGATCCAGGCCGTGCTCGGCCAGCGCCCGGTTGGCGAAGATGAAGGGCGGCGTACCCATGCCCTGGATGCCGATGCGTTTGCCGCGCAAGTCCTCGACCTTGGTAATGTTGGTCTTGGTGGACGTCTGCACGCGCAGGCAGCCCTTGTGCACGCCGGCGAGAATCTTCACGTCCATGCCCTGCTCGATGGGCTTGAGGAACATCATGATCAGGTGATGGGTGACGTCGATGCCGCCCAGGGCGAGCGTGTCCTTGTAGGTCGCCCAGTCGCATTTCACCATCGTGACGTCCAGGTTCTCCTCCTTGAAAAAGCCCTGTTCCACCGCCACGAAAAGCGGCGCTTCGCAGGTGATGCCAATGTAGCCGACCTTGATTTTCGTCGGCGCCGCGGCGGCATTATCCGCGCCCCGCATGCTTCCGACCAGGGATCCAAAAGCACACACGACCGCGGCAAACATTTTGAGTTTGTTCATGATTTCTCGATAGGGGGTAAACCAACCTTTGACCAGCCACGAAGAAAGAGGGCCGGCGATGAACCAGAGTGATGCCGGCGCCCGGGACGACGGACGACGGCTTTGTGGCCAGTTGCCGCCATACAGGGGTGTATTGCGGGCTTCAGGCGGACACGGTCCGGAATTCGGCTGCCTTGTCCGCCGGGCGTCGCGTCAGTGCGAGCTCCACCACCCGCGCCGTCGGCCCGACCAGGAACAGCGCATAATACGGCGCGTGCACCTCCTCCCCGAGGCGGAAGCCCATCTCGGCCACCGCGACGAGCGCCGCAACCACGCACTGGCCCCAGCGGCTGCTGACGGTCGTCTTCGGGTCCGTGATCATGAAGAACACGAACAGCTGGTACATCGGCCCGGTCAGCGGCGCCACGCTGGCCAGCCAGGGCTTGCCGGTGATCTCGCTGCGCAGGAAGGAGAGCAGGATGAAGACCACCACATACGTCGCGCAGATATGAAAGCGTTTCAGACGGTAGATGATGACGGAGCCGAGGCCCCAGATGACAATCATCGGCCAGAGCGTGTTGCCCCACTGGATGCTGAGCGAAGCGGCGGCCGCCGGGTAGAGGAAGAATACGGTGCTGACGCCGAAGTTCGACGGGTTCCAGAGGTGCGCGCCGCGCCAGCGCAGCACGTACTTGGACATGATCGCCAGCGCCGCGCACAGCGCGAACGGCCAGTAGAAGGGCGAGCGCACGAGGATGCCGACGCTGATGCCGGCGATGTAGGCGCTCGCCAGGTGCGGCCACTTGCCCGTCACCCACCGGCTCAGCACGGTTTCCAGCAGCATCGCGGTCGCGATGGCCAGCAGCGTGCGGCCCCAGCTCTCGAGCATCCCGTAGGCGAGCTGGCCGACCAGCAGGATGATCGTGATGAAGATCGGCGGCAGGAACCGGTTGTCCGGGCTGATAAAGCGCCGCCACCACGAGACCGGGGCGGAAGCCCCGACGGAAGCGGACGCGGACTGCGGCGGGAGGCTGCTCATGGGGTTTCCTTGATGAAATGCAGACGGTTGAGGGACGGCGAATCCAAAACCTGCTCGCGGCCGGACGGCCAGCGGATGGTCACGCGCTCGATGTGCGCCTTTTCCCCGAGGCCGAAGTGCAGGCGGCGCTGGTTCTCGGCGCAGTAGCCGCTCGCGGCGATGACCTCCTGCAACTGTTCCTGGCCGTTCCAGCGCACGCGCACCTGCGCGCCGATCGCACTGCGGTTGCTGGCGCCGCCCTCGAGCTGAAACTCGATCCAGTCGCGTTGCGGCGGCACGTGGTTGCGGTAGAGCAGCACCGCCCCGCCCTGGTTGGCGACGACGACATCGAGCACGCCGCGGTTTCCGAAATCGGCAAACGCCACGGCACGGCCGTCGGCGGTGTCGGTGGCGCCGACCGCCTGTGCGACCTCGGTGAAGCGGCCGTCGCCGCCATTCAGCCAAAGCCGCTTCCGCTGATAGCCGGCGAGGCTGCGGCCGTTCATCGCGGGCCAGTTCTTCGCATCGGAGATGATGCTCTTGTGGCCGCCGGTGATCTCGGAGAAATCATACCAGTAATTGGTGCGCGCGTTGCCGGAAATGTAACCGTTGACGAGATAAAGATCGAGGAAGCCGTCGTTGTTCAGGTCGCCGAACTGCGCTCCAAAACTCCAGCCGCCCAGCTCGACGCCCATGGCCGAGGCCAGGTTGGTGAACTGCATCGCACCGGGCGCGGCGGGCATCCAGAGGTTGTTGCCCTGCACGAGCACGCCCTCCTCGGAAATATTCGACTGGTAGATCGCGAAGGCGCCGGTGTTCAACACGTCGCCCACGCTGGCGTTCATGCCGCTTTTCGGTGAGTGAGCGACGCCCGCCGCCTCGCCGATCTCGCGGAAACGCCGGCCACCGTCGGGCGCGGCCTCGTTCCGATATAGCTCTGAGACGCCATAGTCATTCGCGACAAATAGGTCGGGCCAGTCGTCGCCGTTGAAATCCGCCGCCACCACCGCCAGCGCCCAGCGCGTGCTGGTGAGTCCGACCTGCGCCGTCACATCGGCAAACTTCCCGTTGCCGAGGTTGCGCAGCACGTATTTGCGGCCGCCGTTGTTCGCATACTCGAAACTCTCCGGCATGATGCGCGTCGTCGCCAGCGACTCGAGCCGCACGTCGTCCGGCCAGTAGCCGCCGATGAAGAGATCCACGCGGCCGTCGCGGTCGTAGTCGAACCACGTCGCCGTGCCAGCATTGACCCAGGCGGGCAGGCCCGCTTGTTCGGTCACGCGCGTGAAGCCGCGGCCGTGGTCGTTGTGAAAGAGCTCGGGCCGGCCCCACTTGTAGACGAGCAGGTCCTCGTAGCCGTCGTTGTCGTAGTCCGCCCACACGGCGCCGGTGCAGGTGCCGGTGCCGGGCTGGTTGAGATCGGCCACGCCGAGTACACCGGCCACGTCCTCGAACGTACCGTCGCCCCGATTGCGGTACAGCGCGTTCTTGCTGCCGGGCGCACTGTTCGTGACGTAGAAATCCTCCCAGCCGTCGCGGTCGAAATCGACCACCGACACGCCCGCGCCCATCGAGGCGATTTGCGGTTCGATGTTGGCCAGCCTCGGGTCGACTTTCGGTTTGGCGTGAACGAAGTCGACCCCGGACGTCTTCGCCACCTCCGTCAACGCGAGGCCGTAATGCGCGACAGCCTGCTGCTGCTCCAGTGACAGCACCTCGCGCGGGACGAAATACCGCTGGTAGAGCGCCGGACTCGCGATCAACCCGGCAAAAACCGCGGCCAGGACGGCGCGCTTGGCTGCGGGGCTCATCGCGCTTCCTCCTGCGCCGTCATCAGGCCGCGGGCAAAACCGTCCGGCGCAACGTAGCGCGTGTGGAAATTTTCCCAGTCGGCGCAGTGCTGCCGGTAGACGGGATCGTCCGCCAGCGGCAGTTCCGTCGCGGGGTAGTGGCGCTGGGCGTGCGACGGCAGCGGCCCGACGGTGCGCGAGGCCGCGGTGTTGAAATCGCCGTCCTTCACCCAACCGTCGCCGACGAGCACGAAGTCCCGCGTCCAGCCGGCCGGCGGCGCCGGCGGCGCGGCGAAGCGCAGCACGATCTCGTCGCCGGCGTTCATGATCACGTAGCGGTCATCCGTTTGCCGGAGCAGCTCGCGAACGTCGCCGTAACGCGTGTAGTAGCCCTCGAGATCGCGCCAGCGCTGGCCGGAGGCGGCCAGCACCGCGTAACCCGC
>JBEHYX010000025.1:0-51136 GCA_048497945.1 Verrucomicrobiota bacterium
CCGCAGTGCTGGACGATCTCACCGAGGCGGCGTTCGCCGCCCTGGCGTGGATCGAGGAAGACGACCTCCAGCTGGCCGCCGGCCCTGACCGGGCCGCGCGGCGCGCCCCGCGCCCAGCCGCGCCGCGCCACCACGCGAAGTCGTCCCGCCAGCAGCCCCCGTGGAGCGGCCGCACCGCCCGCTGGGTGATGTAAGCCCGGCCTAAGCCTTCCGCACCCGCTCGCCCGGCGAGCTGAGCGGCGTGAAGTCCCGTCCGCCATGGCTCAGGGTGGCGATGCGGGTGAACTGGACGCCGAGGAAGACGATTTGCGCGGCGTAGTAGGACCAGAGCAGCAGCACGACCAGCGAGCCCGCGGCGCCGTAGGCCGACGCGAGCCGGGTGTGCCCGAGGTAGAAGCCGAGCCCGGTCTTGCCGAGCGTGAAGAGCCCGCCGGTCACCGCCGCGCCGAACCAGGCGTGGCGCCACGGGATGGCGCGGTCGGGCAGCAGCCGGAAGATCAGCGCGAACAGGCAGGTGATGAGCGCGAGCGAGAGCAGGAGGTTGGCCGACTGCAGCCAGAACACCGGCAGGCCGAACCGGCCGATGAACTGCCCGCCGAGCCAGCTCAGCATGGCGCTGACGATGAGCGAGACGAGCAGCAGGAAGCCGGTGACCAGCACGGTCGCCAGGGAAAAGAGCCGCGTGCGCAGGAACCACCGCCAGCCCCGGCCCTCCGGCGGCTGCACGCGCCAGATGGAGTTGAGCGCGCCCTGCAGGTGCCGGAAGACGCCGAGCGCGCCGAAGGCGAGCGTGGCGAGGCCGAGCAGGGTGGGCGCGAGCGCGTCGCTCGTGGCGGCGGACTGCTGGACCGAGGCGAGCGCCTGTCCGGCTTGCGTGCCCGCGAGGTGGCCGATCTCGCCGATCACGCTTTCGCGGGCGGTCGCCTCGTCGAAGAACCAGCCCGCGACGGTGATCGCGAGCACGAGCAGCGGCGCCACGGCGATGGTGGTGTAGAACGCCAGCGCCGCGCCGAGCCGCGCGGTGTTGTCATCGAGGAAGGCCTGGACGGTGCGGACGACGATGCGGAGGAGCCGCCACGGGAGCGCGGGCACGGTGCGCACGACGTGTTTCGCCGCGAGGCGGGACACGGCCTGGAACGCCGGCGTGGGAGGACGCGACCGCAGCACCCGGCGCATGGCTCACAGGAAGCTGCTCGCCCACGACGGCAGCTCGACGCGGCGGTTCTCGGCGAAATCCTCGAGCAGGCTGGCCAGCCAGGGCCGGTTGCAGGTGATGCCCGTGGCGCGCAGGTAGTTCTTCCCGTTGTCGGGCTCGATGGTGTAGTTGTCGACGCGGATCAGGATCGGTTCGGCCTCGCCGTTGAGCAGGCAGGACGCCTCGACCGTCCGGTTGCGGGAATCGATGCTGAGGTCGAGCAGTTTGCCGTAGCGGACCATCTCCTTGTTGAAGAAGTGCAGCGCGGCCTTGCTGGTCATGGCGTCTTTGGCGGCTTTGAACATGGCGGCTTTCCTTTAGTGGGCCGTGACGAAAAACGGTTCCTTTGACTTTGCGCCGAACCCGGCGGGGCCGGGGATGTCACTGCAATGGGCCCGGCGCCTCCGCGCGCGGCCGAATTGCGATGAAATCCTCCGCCTCCCATCTCAAACGCTACCGGCAGATCGTCGCGCTGCTGTGGAAATACGGCCGCTCCGACCTCGCGCAGCAGATGTCCGCCGAGGAGGGCTTCGGCGCGGAGGAGGACGGCCCGTTGCTCGACGCGGCGGGCCAGCCGGTTCCCGAGGCGATCGCGGTCGAATCGGGCGGCGCCGCGGCGGCGGGCGACGCCACGCCGGAGAACCTCGCCAACGACCTCGAGGCCATGGGGCCGAGCTACGTGAAGCTCGGCCAGGTGCTGGCCGGCCGGCCCGACCTGATGCCCGAGAACTACCGCGTGGCGCTCGCGCGGCTGCAGGACAACGTGAAGCCGTTCCCGTACGAGGAGGTGGAGAAGATCGTCGAGACCGAGCTCGGCGTCCGCATCTCCAAGGCGTTCTCCCTCTTCGGCACCGAGCCCGTGGCCGCGGCGTCGCTCGGCCAGGTGCACCGCGCCACGCTGCGCGACGGCCGGCCGGTCGTCGTGAAGGTGCAGCGGCCCAACCTCCGCGAGCAGATCGCCGGCGACTTCGAGGTGCTCGAGCAGATCGCGCGGTTCATGGACAGCCACACCGAGATGGGGAAGCGCCACCGCTTCCTCGTCATCCTCGAGGAATTCCGCGTCGCGATCCAGCAGGAGCTGAACTACGAGCGGGAAGCGCACAATCTCCTCACGCTCGGCAGGAACCTGCGCGAGTTCCCGCTGATCCAGGTGCCGCAGCCGGTCCCGAACTACTACACGCGCTCCGTCCTCACGATGGAGGAGATCAGCGGACGCAAGGTCACCGAGCTCGGCCCGCTCGGCCAGCTGGAGCTCGAGGGCGGGCCGCTGGCGGAGGCCTTGTTCAAGGCCTACCTGAAGCAGGTGCTCGTCGACGGCCTCTTCCACGCCGACCCGCACCCGGGCAATGTCTTCGTCACGAACGACGGCCGCCTCGCGCTGATCGACCTCGGCATGGTGGGCAACACGGCGCCCGCGATGCAGGAGAACCTGCTGAAGATCCTGATGGCGATCGGCGAGGGCAACGGCGAGGCCGCCGCGGAGATCGCGATCCGCATGGGCGAGAAGCTCGAGGAATTCAACGCCACGGAGTTCCGCCGCCGCATCACCAAGCTCGTCGCGCTGCGCCGCGGCCAGGGCCTGGAGGAGCTCAACGTCGGTCGCTCGCTGCTCGAGGTCAGCGGCATCGCGCAGGAGTGCCGCCTGATCGTGCCGAGCGAGCTCGTGCTGCTCGGCAAGACCATGCTGCAGCTCGACGAGGTCGGGCGGATCCTCGACCCGGACTTCGACACCAACGCCTCCATCCGCCGCAACGTGGCGGACCTGATGTCGCGGCGCATCCGCAAGGACCTCACGCAGGGCAACGTCTACAGCACGCTGCTCGAGATGAAGGATTTCACGACCGGCCTGCCGTCGCGGCTCAACCGCATGATGGACATGGTCACCAACTCCGAGCTGGAGGTGAAGATCAAGTCGCCCGAGACGAAGGTGATGCTCGACGGCATGCAGAAGATCGCGAACCGCATCACCATGGGCGTGGTGCTGGCGGGCCTGCTCGTCGGCGCGTCGCTGCTCATGCGCGTGGCCACGCCGCGCTTCGAGCTCTTCGGCTATCCCGGCCTCGCCATCCTCTGCTTCATCGCCGCCGCCATCGGCGGGTTCTGGCTCGTGATCAGCGTCTTCGTCTCGGATTACAAGAGCTGGAAAAAATTCCGGAAATGAACGGCGGCGCATACCAACAGGGATCCGGCCGGGTAGGAGCGGGTTTATCCCGCGACCCGGTCGGCGCGTAAAGCCCCTCCTGCGACAAGCCCCAGCCGCTCCGCTTTCCCGTCCGCAACCGCAACCCCCAAAACAAAAACCATGAAAGCAACCAGAGGTACCCGCATGGCCGCGGCCAAGCGCCGCGCCGCCAAGTCGCCCGGTGGCAAGGGCCGCATCCGCAACCGCCCCGCCGGCAAGCGGATCATGAGCACCTGAGCGTGCCGTGCCGTCAAAGAAAGCCGCCGTACCCCCCGGCGGCTTTTTTTTGGCAGCGTCTTAACTTGTCATTGCGAGAAGCCCGCGGAGCGGGCGACGAAGCAATCCATCTCGCTGGATCGCCACGGCGCGCTTCGCGCCCCTCGCGATGACATCAAATTAGGACACGGCCGGCCTCTTTCCCGGTCCCGATGTCGGGGAAAACCCGCGGAACCCCGGCCCGGGGCGGCCGCTCCAAGCTGGCATGAACCCGAAGAAGACTTCCTCCGACAGCGTGCCCGGAAAAATGGTCAGTCACGGGGAGGGCCTCGGGCGGCCCAATCGCGACGATGTCGAGCGCCGCGCCCAGGAGATCGCGCGGATCGAGGGCCATGCGCCGTCCCGCGCCGACCGCGCGCAGGCCGAGCGCGAACTGGCCGGCGGCCGCCTGCCGCCGACCACGGACGACGACGAGCAGGCCATCGGCGCCCTGACGCGCGACCCGAGCGAACCGCCGTCCATCCCGGGGCGGCAGATTCCCGACCGCGAGGACGAGGGCGGCCAGAGCATGGTCGAGCGGCTGGTGGACGACGGAGTCGCCGAAGCCGAGCACGACCAGATGCTGGCGGACCGCCGGCGGCGGAAGCGGGCGGAGCAGATCTGAGAAGGAGCCGGCCAGGTGGAGCGCATTGACCTCAATGCGCTTGGTTCCGCAGCGGAGGCTGTTCAGCGTGTTGGGGTCAACGCGCTCCACCTCAACCCAGTCCGCCTGGCTACTTCCCGGCCAGCCCCGCGGGCAGCGCGGCGCGCGCGATCACGCGCGGGTCGTTGTAGAACTCCTTCGCGAACTTGTTTTCCGCGGGATTCCACTTGGAGTCCCAGCACAGGAAATGGCGCGCCGTCGGGAAGTTCTTTGCGATGCCGTCGAGGAAGCGGCGGTAGTCGTAGTCGCCCGGCGGATTCGATGCGCCGTGCGGGCCGAATTCCGTGAAGCCAACCGGCTTGGGCAGCGCGGCGACGCCGGCCCAGTCGCCGACGTGATCGGGATCGACGAGGTCGGTGTAGGCGTCGAGCCCGGCGAGATCGACGTACCGATCGCCGGGATAATAGGTGGCCGTGCCCTGCTGGCCGTGGTTCGGGCCGTAGCTCCACAGCAGGTTGTGCAGGTTTTTCGTGTGCGTGAAGTAATCGAACATGTGGCGCCATACGGCGGCGAAGGCCGCCGGGTCCTTCGCGCCCCACCAGAACCAGCCGCCGTTCATCTCATGCAGGGGACGCCAGATCACGACGACGCCCGCGGCTTGCAGCTCCTGCAGGCCGGCCGCGATGCGATCGAGCGACTGCATCCAGCGGTCGTGGGTCGGGCCGGGCTTGAGCAGATCGGCGAGGTCCACGCCCTTGTCGTTCAGGCCGCCGCCCTTGGGATTCGCGGGATTGGGCGCGTGCCAGGAGATCGTGACCAGGCCGCCGTCGTGCCAGTAGGCGAGGGCGAGGGCGTTGGCCGGGCCGGTGTGGATGGCGGCCTCGCCGTTGTCCCAGCCGCAGTAATCGAGCCCGATCATCGCCGGCCACTGGCCGGTCGCGCGCTCGATCTTGGCGAGCACTTCCAACTGGGCGGTGCTGCCGCTCCAGCCGGCGAACTGGCCGGACACGAGTTTCAGCTCCGGCGACGCCTGCAGCTTTTGAAAGTAGGCGAGGACGGCGCGGCCCTTCGGGCTGAGCGCCGGGTCGGCGGGGGCGGCGGCGTCTGCCGCCGCTTCAGTGGACAGGAGACAGAGGACAGAGGACAGGACCAGCAGCACGCGGGGAAGACGTGAAGGCATGCAGCCAGCGTGGACAAGTTGGCAGACGGCGCAACCGCGCGGATTTGAGAATGGTTTCATGCGGGGTGAGAAAGAATGTTTCAGCGCCCTGCATGCGATTGTGATCCCAAACCACTCCACCGTCGTCCTGAGCCGTACGAAGGACCCAAGCGTGTTCCTAAATGAACGTCGAACGTTCAACGTTGCACGTTCAACGTTCAAAGGCCTGGGGCCCCGTCCCCCTTGGGTCCTTCGCACGGCTCAGGATGACCGACAGGGAATGCGGAAAGCCGTTCAATAGGGAGACAAACGCAACCCGAACCGCCGCTTGCGGCCCGCGTCCGGATGACTTTGCTGGAACGACAGTCCCCTCCCGGCCCGCCCGGATTCACCCCTCCCTCTTATGCGTACCCTGTTCGCCTCCTGCGTGCTCCTCCTCGCCGCGCTCACCGCGTCGGCCGATACCCACCCGCCGGCCCTCGCCATCGGCTCGCCGCTGCCCGATTTCAACCTGAAGGGCGTCGACGACAAGATGCACACGCCGGCCGAGTATGCGTCGGCGAAGATCCTGATGATCGTCTTCACCTGCAACCACTGCCCGACGGCCCAGGCCTACGAGGAGCGCATCAAGGCGATCCAGGCCGACTACAAGGCGAAGGGCGTGCAGGTCGTCGCCATCAACCCGAACAGCGCGGCCGCCGTGCGCTTCGACGAGATGGGCTACGGCGACCTCGGCGACACCTTCGAGGAGATGAAGATCCGCGCCGAGCACAAGCAGTTCAACTTCCCGTACCTCGATGACGGCGACGACCAGGTGGTCGTCACCAAGTTCGGCGCCGTGGCCACGCCGCACGTGTTCATCTTCGACCAGGCCCGCAAGCTGCGCTTCCAGGGCCGCATCGACAGCTCCGAGCGCGAGGACCTCGCCAAGAACCATGAGACCCGCGACGCGCTCGACGCCGTGCTCGCCGGCAAGGACCCGGCCGTGACGACGACCAAGGTCTTCGGCTGCTCGATCAAGTGGAAGGACAAGATCCCGGACAACGAGCGCTGGATGGCCAAGGTCGCCAAGGAGCCGGTCTCGCTGCAGAAGATCGACCTCGCCGGCATCAAGGCGCTGCGCGCCAACGCCGATTCGGGCAAGATCCGCATGATCAATTTCTGGGCCACGTGGTGCGGCCCGTGCGTCTCGGAATTCTCCGAGGTCATCGAGCAGAACCTCCGCTTCCGCCACCGCGCCTTCGAACTGGTGACGGTCGCCGCCCAGTTCCCCGACGAGGAGGCCAAGGTGCTGAAATTCCTCCAGGACAAGCACGCCTCGACGAAGAACTACATCTACAGCGAGGCCGACAAGTACGCCTACATCGAGGCGTTCGACCCGACGTGGAACGGCGAGCTGCCGTACACCGTGCTGATCGACGAGAAGGGCAACGTCCTCTACCGCGAAAGCGGCTCGATCGACTTCGTCAAGATCCGCCGCGCCATCGTGCCCGCGATCGACAAGGTCTCGCCGTGGCAGAACCGCGACAAGGTCTACGACCCGGTGACGGGCGCCGGCGCCGCGGTGAAGTAAGGCGCCCAATCCACGGTTGCGATTAACGATTCATGACCGGCCCGCGCCGCAGGCGCAGCGCCCATCATGAATCATGCATCGTAAACCATGGATTCGGGGTGCGGTTCACACCCCGAATCCCGCGCGATAGGTCTTCGTCACGAAGCGATTGGCGTCGGCGAGGTTTGTGACCTTCATCGCGGCGGCATCCCACTCGATGCGGCGGCGGGCGCGCACGGCGACATTGCTCAGCAGCACGGTCTCGGTGAGGCGCGACGAATACTCGAAATTCGAGCCGGCGGCGGGACCGCCCTTGCACGCACGCACCCATTCGGCCCAGTGTCCGCCCTGCACGCGCGGCAGCGTGGCCGCGGGCAGCGAGGGCGTGAGCTCGATCATCCGCGCCTTCGGCAGGAGCACCACCTTCCGGTAGTAGGTCTCGGCGAAGGCGATGTTCTTGCTGCCGACGATGAGCGTGCCGTTGGTCGGCAGCGGCTCGTCGAGCACCAGCCCGTCCGGCAGCGGCGGCATCATGCCGCCGTCGTACCACGTCCACTTCACCGGCGGCAGGGCGCCCCGCGCGGGGAAATGATACGTGACGACCGAGCCGGTCGGCGGGCTCAGGTCGGTCTGGTTCGCGCTCGTGGCCTCGACGCTCGTGGGCTGGGTGAGTTCCAGGGCCCAGTAGGCGCCGTCCATGATGTGGCAGCCCATGTCACCGAGCGCGCCCGTGCCAAAATCCCAATAGCCGCGCCACTTGAACGGGGCGTAGGCCGGGTCGTACTCGCGCGCCGCGGCGACGCCGAGCCAGAGGTCCCAGTCGAGCGTCGCCGGCACGACCGGCATCATCTTCGAGTGATCGGGGGCGCCGACGCCCTGCGGCCAGATCGGGCGGTTGGTCCAGCTGTGCACTTCGCGCACCTCGCCGAGCACGCCCGCCTGCAGCCATTCCTTCAGGACGCGCATGCCGTCGCTGGCGTGGCCCTGGTTGCCCATTTGCGTGGCAACTTTTTTCTCGCGGGCGAGCTGCGCGAGGTGGCGCACCTCGGACACCGTGTGGGCGAGCGGCTTTTCCACCAGCACGTGTTTGCCGAGGGACATCGCCGCGACGGCGATCGGGTAGTGCATGTGATCGGGCGTCGAGATGGTCACGGCGTCGATCTGCTTGCCCATTTTCTCGAACATCACCCGGAAGTCGCGGAAGTGCGGCACGCCGGGGAACTCGGCGTAGGTTTTGGCGGCGCGTTCGTCGTCGACGTCGCAGAACGCCACGAGGTTCTCGCCGGCGAGGCCCTTGACGGCGTCGTAGCCGCGGCCGCCAACGCCGATGCAGGCGACGTTCAGCCGGTTGTTGGGCGAGCCGGCCTGCCCGCGCAGGAGGTGCGGGAAGGCCACGGCGGCGGAAGCGAGCGAGGCGGTTTTCAGGAACGCGCGGCGGGAGAGGTCGGGGAGGGGCATGTGGTGACGGGGTGCCCGGACGATGGCGCGGCCCCGGCGCCGCGTCCAGCGCGGCTTCCGGGTGGTCACAAAATGGTGGCAGGCACTTAACTTTTTGCCCGGTGCGCCGAGTTAGAGGCGATGGAAGCATCCACCCTCGCCGCCCAGACCATGGACCGGGCGCGCTCCGCCATGCAATCGACGCGGATCGCGTCGCTGCCGGAGGTCGTGAAGCTCCTGCGCGCCTTGTCGGGCAATTCGCAGCGCGTGTCCGTGCTCGAGCTGGCGGAGGTGATCCAGAACGACCCGCTCGTCACCGCCAAGGTGCTTGGCGCGGCGAACATGTTCGCCTACAATCCCAACGGCGTGCAGGTCACGGGGGTCACGCAGGCCATCCACGTCATCGGCTACGAGCGCATCCGCACGCTGGCGATGTCGCTCATGCTGGCGGAACAGGTGGCGCGCACGCACTCGCCGGAGGCCCAGCGCGAGTACGCCGCGCAGTCGCTCATGGCGGGCTGCCTCGCGCAGTCGCTCGCCGCGGGCCGCGCCACGCTCGACCGCGAGCAGGCGTTCATCTGCGCCTCGCTGCGGAATTTCGGGCAGATCGTCCTGACCTCCTGCATGGGCGACGAATTCCTGCAGTTGCGCAAGGAAGCGGGCGGCGAACCCGGCGACGAGGCCTATCGCCGGGCCTTCGGGCTCACCCCGCTCGAGCTCGGCCGCCAGCTGCTCGATGCCGCCAACCTGCCGCAGGAAATCCTCGACACGCTGCGCGCGCTCCCGCCGGAGGCCTTCCCGGCGCTGCAGCAGAAGCCCGACGACCAGATGCGCGCGCTGACGACCTTCGCGGGCGAGCTGGCCGCGCTCACCTTCGATCCGCGCAGCGACCCGGCGGATTTCCCCGCCAAGTCGGCCGAGCTGGCGCGCTGCTATGAGCACGTTTTGCCCCGGCTGCATGAGGAAATCCACCACCTGATGGAGGGCGCCACCGAACAGCTCGACCAGATCGTGCGCACCTTCCGCATCAAGAGTCTGCCGGCGCGCATGATGACCCGGATGGCCCGGTGCCGGAACACGGTCGATCCCAATCGTCCTCCCGTCGTCGCCCCGCCCGCCGCCCCGCCGCCTGCCGGGCCCGTGGTCATCGGGGTCGCCTCCCCCGCCATGGGTCTGCCGGTGCCAGCCCCGACGGCTTCGGCCGTCCCGATGCCCGCGACGGCCGGTTCGGCGCCGCCAACCTGGGAGAGGGAGGTCGCGATCCTGCCGGCGCATGATTGGGACGGCAGCCTCAACCAGCTCACGGACCTGCTGCGCCAGCCGGGCCTGTCGCGCGAGCGCCTGTACGCCGCGCTGCTCGACATCGTGCGCACCGGCCTCGGCGCACCGGACTGCCTGCTGTTCAGCGCCGGGCCGGGTGACAGGAGCTTCCCGTTGCAGCACGGGCTCGGGGAAATTTACCGCCGCCTGCGGGCGCAGCCCGGCCTTCCGGTCGTCGCGGGCGAGCGCACCGTGCTCGGCGTGTGCCTGGCGCGGAACGAGAACATCATCATCCATCACGCGCGCGAGGCGAAGATCCTGCCGTACCTGCCGGCGTGGCTGAAGGAGGAGACCGGGCTCGGCGCCTTCGTGCTGTTTCCCTTGAGCGACGGTGCGCAGGTCGGCGGCGTGCTCGTGGCGGGTTGGGCGGAGACGCGGCAGATCGTGCTGCCGCCGGAATGCGTGAAATCCGTCCGCACCATGCTGGCCCTCGTGTGCCGGCTCGGCGTGCGGCTGGCGGCCTGAGCTGCTTCTGCGACGGCGCTCCATGAGGCACCGGCGGTCATAGACGCCACTACAGCCGGCCGAAGCCGGGAACGGTGGGAGATGGACGGGAACCCCGGCTTTCCGGTGACAGACTAACAGGGTGCGGGCGCATTTCCGCGCCCGTCCAAACCTCCCGACAACATGACAACCCTCGCCCTTGTGCTCCCGATTGCCGCGGCCGGCTGGTCCTTCCTCTACCTCCTGCTCGGAGGCGGCCTGGGCGGCGCCGTGGTGATCTTCATCGTCGCCAAGCTGCTCGGCAAGTAGGCCCCCCGCTCCGCACCCCAAGTAGTCTATTAAACTACTTGGGGCCTGGGGCCTTCCCCGCGCGTAAGTAGTTTAATAGACTACTTGAGGAGGGCGCGGGCGGGGCAAGCCGGGCAGTGGGGGGTGTTTCAGAATGCGTCAGTACACCACGCCTTCGCGCATCACCAGCGCGCGCCCGTCGCGCGCGAAGCGGATCGGAATCGTCTCCCGCGTGGCGCCGTCAATCGTGCGGAAGACGCAGAAATGCAGGTGGGGTTGCGTGGAATAGCCGGTGTTGCCGGACCACGCGATCGGCTGGCCGACCACCACGCGGTCGCCGACCTTCACCCGTGCGCCACGGAACCTCAGGTGCAGGTATTCGCCGTAGGTGCCGTCGTCGTGCCGGATCATCACGTAGTTGGCGCAGCGCAGGTAGTCCGGTTTCGGCCCGCCGTGTTTCGAGTCGTCCCGTACGCCGGCGACGACACCCGCGCGCGCGGCGCGCACCTCGCTGCCCTGGGGCATGGCGAAATCGAAGGCATTCTCGTTGCCCGTGCCCGGTCCGTGGCTGAAGGCTCCGAGATTGCCCTGCGCGAGCAGGTAGTGGCGGTTGGGCGCGTACGGCAGCGCGTAAACCGCGGCCGGGTCATGGACGCCGCCGCGGTTGCCCGGCCGCCAGGTGCAGCGGTAGCGCAGGTCGACGTGCAGGTCTGCATTCTGCCGCACCATCTCCAGGAACTCGGTGGATTTTTTCCCGGAGAGATCGACGGTGAGTGGCAGGGATGCGGAGGGCTCGAAGTTGTAGTAGTCGGCGCTGAACGTGAGGGTGACGTCCATGCCGTCGCGCACGGTGGCGCGAAAAACTTGGGTGCTGCCTTCCTCCGTCACCTTGACGTAGACGGCGTCATCGTCGCACGCCGGCAGTCCGGACGCCAGACAGGCGGCGAGGCAGGCAAGGACCAGGGGGCGGGGCGGCACGCGGCCCGCAGGCTTTCGCACGCGGGGTCCGGACGCGATTCCAAATCGCGCCGCGCGGTGCGGCTCACTTCAGCAGCTCGCGCAGGTCGCCGAGGCTGAGTTTCGCCGCGGCGGCATCGCTGGCCTCGAACACGTCGGCCAATAGCGCGCGCTTGGTTTCCTGCAGCGCCATGACCTTCTCCTCGACGGTGCCGGCGCAGATGAGCTTGTAGCTCGTGACGACCTTCGTCTGGCCGATGCGGTGGGCGCGGTCCGTCGCCTGCGCCTCGGCGGCGGGATTCCACCACGGGTCGAAGTGCACGACGACGTCGGCGCCCGTCAGGTTGAGGCCGGTGCCGCCGGCCTTGAGCGAGATGAGGAAGACCGGGATCGCTTCGTCGTCCTGGAACTTGTCCACCGCGGCCTGGCGCGCCTTCGGCGTCATCGAGCCGTCGAGGTAGCAGAACGGCACGCCCTCGGCCTCGAGCTCCGCGCGCAGCAAGCCGAGCAGCGCGGTGAACTGCGAGAACACGAGCATGCGGTGGCCTTCGTCCACGCTTTCGGCCAGCAGCTCGCGGAAGGCGTCGAGCTTGGCGGAGTCGGCGGCGGACGCGTTGCGGCCGGTGGGCACGAGGCGCGGATCGCAGCAGATCTGGCGCAGGCGCAGCAGCTGCGTGAGCGCGGCGAAGCGCAGGTTGTTCTCCGAGGAGCCCTTCGCCGCGAGGTCGATGAGCTCGCGCTCGCTGTCCTCCTGCGTGCGGCGGTAGAGCGCGTCCTGCGCGGAGGTCGGCTCGCACCAGATGACCTGTTCGATCTTTTCGGGCAGCTCGGGGGCCACGACCGCCTTGGTGCGGCGGAGGATGTACGGCGCGGTCTGCGTGCGCAGCTGGGCGTCATGCCACGCGCGCTCCTCGCGCTTCAGGCCCGACGGCACCTTGGCGAGGAAACCCGGCATCAGGAATTCGAAGAGCGAGCGCAGGTCGTCGAGCGAGTTCTCCAGCGGCGTGCCGGTGAGGAGGAAGCGTCCGCGGCCCCGCAGCGCGCGGAGCGACTGCGCGGCCTGGGTGCGGCGGTTCTTCAGGTGCTGCGCCTCGTCGGCGAGGATCAGGTCGAACTCCACCGACTCGAACAGCACGGCGTCGCGCGCGAGCGTGCCGTAGGACGTGAGGATGAGGTCGTAGTTCGCGAAGTCCTTCTCCGCGAGGCGGCGCGCGCCGTGGTGGACGAAGACCTTCAGCTCGGGCGTGAATTTCGCGGCCTCGCGGCGCCAGTTTTCGACGAGCGAGGCGGGGCAGGCGACGAGGTGCGGCGGGCGTTTCACGGCGCGCTGGCGGGAATGGCGCGCAGCGGCGATGAGCGCGAGAGCCTGCAGCGTTTTGCCGAGGCCCATTTCGTCGGCGAGGATGCCGCCGAGTTCCTGCCGGTAGAGGTGCCAGAACCAGGCGGTGCCCAGTTTCTGGTAGGGGCGGAGCAGTTGCTCGAGCGCGGCCGGCATCGGCGCGGGCGGCAGGCTCGTCAGGTGGTGCAGCGCCGCGCTGCGCTGGCGCCAGGTGTCGGGCGCCTGGAAGTGCGGCGCGATCTCCTCGAGCAGGTCGTTGAGCTCGGCGGCGCGCGCCTTGCTCACGCGGTGCCGGCGGTTGGAGCCGCCGCTGTCCGCCGGGTCGCCGGCGAGGGCGCGGTGGACGGCGCCGATCTTCCCGAGGCGGTCGGCGTCGATCAGGTAGATGTTCTTCCCATCCTCGACGTAGCCGCGGCCGGTGGCGATGGCGTCGCGCACCTGCGCCTCGGTGGCGGCGCCGGCGTCGATGCCGAGCTGCACGTCGTAGGCGTCGGGCGTCTCGGTCACCTGCGCGGTCGGCTCGGCGGTCTTCAGGTTAACGGTGTTTTTCTCGAAATTCTCGGTGAACTCGGCGCCGAAATCCTCGCGCAGCAGGCGGCCCTCGTTGGCGAGGATGTTCAGCACGCGGTGGCGGTCGCGCAGCCACCACTTGCGGTTGAGCGGGTCGAGCACGAAGCGGTGGTGGCGCAGGAATTCCAGCACGGCGTCGTAGTTCGCCGAGTCGCGCGGCGGCAGCGAGATGGCGAGGAAGTGCTCGGAGCCGTCGATCAGCAGCGGGGCGGGGTGGTCGGGGGCGGGCGGTTGGGAGGCAGGACCATCAGTCCCGCGATGGGGCGCGCCGCGGCGACCGAGCGAGCGCGGGACTGATAGTCCCGCCTCCACTTTGCCACGGCCGGCCTTGTCCAGCAGCTCGCTCACGCCCGACAATTCGCGGCCGTGCCAGGCGAGCGGCACGTCGGGCATGCTGCCGTAGAAGAAAACCGGCTGGCCCGCGAGGGCGCCGATCAGGTCGCGCAGCTGCCCGCGGTTGAGCTGCACGAGCGAAACTTTCTCCGGCTTCACGCCGAGGCGCTGCAGCACGGCGAGCCCGAGCATCAGCACCGGCGGCGGCGCGGCGGCGAGGTCGAGCTCGACCTGCAGGGCCACGGCGTCGCGCGGGATCGCGGACTCGAGATTGGGCGGCAGCAGGAGGCGGAGCATGGGCGGGAGCGAACGTTCAACGTTCGACGTTCGACCTTCAACTTCCAATGCGCGGGCGGAAGCGAAAGTGGCGAACCAACGGGTGCGCGGCGGTGTCCAACTCCTGACCGTCCCTGCAATTTACCCATGAAAAATCCCGACAAAATCAGCCGCAAGGAAATGGTCGCCCTCCTCAACGAAGACCTGGCCCGCGAGTTCCAGGCCGTCATCGCCTACGTCGTCTACAGCCAGACGATGAAGGGTGCGAAGTACAAGGCCATCGCCGACGAGCTGAAGAAGCACGCGAGCGAGGAGCTCGACCACGCCCTGAAGATCGCGAAGCAGATCGACTATTTCAACGGCACGCCCGTCACCGTGCCGAAGCCGGTGAAGCTGTCCGCCAAGCCCGAGGACATGCTGCGCTACGACCTCAAGAACGAGGAGGACACGATCAAGGCCTACCGCGAACGCATCCGCCAGGCGGACGCCATGGGCGAGTTCGCCCTCAGCGAGGTGCTGCGCAAGATCATCGCGCAGGAGCAGGAGCACCTGACGGACCTCGCCGACGCGCTCGGCATCGACAACCCGAAAATCAGCGAGTGAGCGGGTCCACCTCGCCGGTCATCGCGAGTCCGGCGCAGCCGGACGTGGCGATCCATGAGCCATCGACTGGATTGCTTCGCCGCGGTGCGGCTCGCAAGGACAACAAACGCCCGGGGGCGCCGTTCAGGCCACCTGGGGCTGCGGCGCGGGCAGGGAGTCGGGCGGCGGAAGCGACTCCGGCGCCGGCATCGGCTCGGGGGCGGACTCGGCCGGCAGCGCGCTCTGCTGCACCAGGAACGCGCGCAGCTGGTCGAGGTTGAAGTTCGAGATCAGGCGGCCGCGCCAGTCGAGCACGGGCACATTCTGCTGGCGGGACTTGTGCTGCATCTCGAGCAGCGCGACCGGGTCGCGGCTGACGTCCTTTTTGACGTAGGCGATCTGGTTTTTCTCGAGGAAAATGACGACTTCGTCGCATTCCGGGCTCGGGCGGACGTAAAGGATGGGCGCTTCCTCGCCGGCGGCGGAGGGTGGTGTCAGTTCGGCTTGATGGGACATGCTTCCTTAGAGTCCCGCCGCGGGATTTCGTGCCCGAAAATATTCGCGCCACCGGCCTTCCTCGGGGTCGGTCCCGGGGGCATGAGCCGGGCTTTCCCCGCTGGCCGGCGGATCAGTTTCCGGCCAGCGCGGCCTGCACTTTCCGGGCGAAGGCGGGCACGACCTGGTACGGATCGTAGGGCTGATCCTTGTAGACGAGCGTTTCGATCGGCACGTAGCCGCGGTAGCCGCCGGCGCGGATGAGGCTGCAAATCCGGGTCACGTCGGCGGGCTGCGTGGGATCGTTGCCGCGGATGCTTTCCTTCAGCTGCCAGTTGACGGCGTGGGGCACGACGCGCGCGATGTCGCCATAGGGATCGGCGACGAGCATGTTGCCGGTGTCGACGATCAGGCCGCACCATTCGGAACCGACCGCGGCCATGACCTTGAGGCACTCGTCGGCGGACTTGAGCATGTCGCCGTGGTTCTGCACGCCGACGATGACGCCGTGCTTCCTGCCGTGCTCGGCGCATTCGCGGAAGCAGTCGATCATCCAGGCGGCGGCCTCGTCCCAGCGCTCCTCGTAGCCCTTCGGCACGGCGCCGGCGAAGACGCGCAGCACCGGCGCGCCCAGTTCGGACGAGGCTTCGATCCACGCCTTCGCGCGGGCCACATCGGCCGCGCGCTTGGCGGCGTCGGGCTGGGCGAAGTCGTTGCGGATGCCCGTGCCGGTGATCGCGACCCCGACCCGGTGGGCGTGCCGCTTGAGCTTGTTGATGTACTCGCGTGCCGGCACCTCGGGATAGCCGGGAAAATAGTAGCCCGTCGGGTCGACGCCGGCGAAGCCGTGCTCCGCGCAGAAGCTGAACAGGTCGAACAGCGAGATGCCGCCGGGTTTGCCGGCG
Organism: Verrucomicrobiota bacterium; assembly: GCA_048497945.1. GTDB lineage: Bacteria > Verrucomicrobiota > Verrucomicrobiia > Opitutales > Opitutaceae > Lacunisphaera. The sequence continues at coordinate 15,894 of JBEHYX010000025.1, forward strand.
AGCCCGTCCATCAGGAGGCCGTTGAACGAATAGCCGTTGAGGCTGAGTTTGAGCGCGCCCGGCGCAGGCGCGGCGGGCGCCGGCAGGGACGCGGCGGAAGCCGGCCGGGCCAGCGCGGCGGCGACCGGCAGGAGGGCGGCTTGCCGGAGGAAACGGCGGCGGCCGGGTGCGGGGTTCATCACTTGGCCTCCGTTGACCAGTTGCGGACGATCTCGCGCACGTAGCGGCCCGACGGGGTCAGGTCGGCGTCGCTCCAGCCGCCGGTGGAGGCGGCGTGGGTCGTGACGATCGCGGCGCTCTCCTTCTTGTCGTAGATCGCCCAGTTGCAGTGGCTGAGTTGGTGCTCGCGCATGAATTTCAGCCAGGTCTCGACCGATTCCCGGTCGATCGGGCCGTCGCCCGAGGCCAGGCAGGTGCCCCATTCCGTGACGAAGAGCGCGGCACCGAGGTCGAGCGCCCTGGCGGCCTTGTCGCGGAGCCGCTGCTTGTGCGTGCCGGCGTAGAAATGGAGGGTGTACGCGACGTTCGGGTCCTTGATCGGGTCGGCGGCGGCGAGGTCGACGTCCTGCGACCAGTTGGGCGTGCCGACGACGATGAGGTTGTCGGGATCGATCGCGCGGATGGCGGCGACGACCTGCTCGGCGTAGGGCTTCACCTCGAGCTTCCAGGTGTAGCCCTGCTTCGGCTCGTTGTAGATCTCGTAGATGAGGTTCGGCCGGTTGCCGTAGCGCCGGGCGATTTCCTGGAAGAAGCCGATGGCGCGCGCGGTGTGAAGGTGGGCGTTGTGGTCGTGCCAGTCGACGATCACGTAGACGTCGGCAGCGATGGCGGCGTCGATCACGGCGAGGACGCGATTCAGGTTCTCGGTCGGGTTCTGGAAAAAACCGTCCTCCTCGTGGATGCCGAGCGGCGCGCGGATGACGTCGGCGTGCCAGTCCTGCTTCAGCCAGTTGACCACCCCAGCGTTGTAGAAGCGCTTGGCCTCCCACTGGCTCCAGCCGTAGCTGACGCCGGCGAGGCTGACGGGCCTGCCGTCGGCGCCGACGATGCGGCCGTGGTCGACCTGCAGGCGGCCGTGGGCGGAGACGATGCCCGGCGTCGCCGGCGCGGCGGGAGCGGCGGCGGGTCCGGCGCAACCGGTGGACAACAGGGCCGCGCACGCGGCCACGAGGAAAACAAGCACGGGGTAACGCATAGAGGGGTATGCTATTGGTCAGTCGTTATTGGCCATTAGGCAATGGTCATTTCGGGCCCGGTCGGGACGAAAGGCGCCCCGATATGGGCAATAACAGCTGGCCAATGACGAATAACCATTGCCGGGCGCAGTCCCGGCTTACTCTTCGACCATCACGGGCAGGCCGACCCACACCAGCTTCAGCAGCGTGCGCGCGTCCCAGTTGGCGAGGCGGAAGCAGCCGTGGGATTCGGTGCGGCCGACCTTCTCCGGGTCGGGCGTGCCGTGGATGCCGTAGCCCGTGCGGTCGAGGCCGATCCACGCCACGCCGACGGGATTGTTGGGGCCGGGCGGGATGATCAGCTTGCGGCCGAGCTCCTGCGCCTCGGGCACCTCGGGAAACGTCACGGGGTCGAAGGTGTAATTGGGGTCCGGCGCGACGACGATGACATGCAGTTCGCCGACGGGCCGCTTCTCCACGTTGCGGGCGATGCTCACCGGGCAGTGCAGCAGCACGCGGCCGGTTTCGTCGACGACCTCGAGCACGTGCTCGGCGAGGTAGACATGGATGCGCGACACCTTCACGGCGGGGATCGCCGGCTCCGCGGCCGGCACGGTGAGCTTCACGCCCGGCAGTATTTCCTCCCACTTTTTGACGTGCGGGTTGAGCTTCACGATGAGCTTGGGGTTGGCGCGGAACCGCTCGGCGATGAGCTCGAGCACGGTGTTGTGGCGCAGCGAGTCGACCTGCGATTTGCCGAGCCAGGTGTCGGGCACGGGCCGGGCGGACGCGAGGTCCTCGGCGGTGAAGACGTATTCCTGCGTCGCGGGCGCGGTGAGCTTGAGCATCTCGCGGGTGGCCTTGTCGAGGTCGCCGGTTTCCTTGAGGCCCTCGTTTTTCTGCCAGGCCTTCAGGGTGGTGGCGGTCTGCACGCCGCGCACGCCGTCGATCGAGCCGGAGGAAAAGCCGCGGCGCGAGAGCTCCACCTGGGCGGAGAGCCAGTCGGTCGGCCCGATCGGCTGCGCCTCGGCCGGGGCCGCGGGCGTGTCTTCGGGTGCGACAGGGGTGTCGGCCGGGGCCGTGTCGTCATCCGCCGGCAGGGCGGGAGTGTCCTCGGGCCGCAACGGCTTTTCCGGGGCCTGCGCATGCGCGAGGGAAGCGCAGGCGAGCAGGCCGCACAGGGCGAGGCGGCGGACACGGCGGGACATGGCGCGTGAACTTGGCAGGCCCGGCCGAAATGAAAACCGGAAATTAACGTGAGGTTAGGTGCCAGAGTCCGCAGAGCTGGCAGCGGTAGGCGGAGCGCTGGCGTTCGACCCCGGCGACCAGGGCCGCGTCGAGCGCGTCGCCCTGCGTGCGGTACCGGCGCTTGCCGGTGCACATGCGTTTGCGCGCGTCGGGCGGGGGCTTCTTCATGAATGGAGATTTAACCACGAAAAACACGAACCACACGAAAGGAAATCGAGGGGACCGGGTAATCATTTTTCGTGTGTTTGGGGTATTTCGTGGTGGTTCAGGCCCTCGGCTCGAAGCGGCTTTGGGCGCGGTTCTTCTTTACCTGCGATGCCGGGAAGACCTGGCCGTTCATCGCGATGTAGATGCCCGGGGCCAGCACCTGCAGCGCGCCGACGGCGCAGCCGAGGTTGAAGAGCGCGTCGCTCTGGCGGAAGCGCGCCGGCACCATCGAGCCGGTGAAGACGATGACCTTGTCCTTGAGATCCGCGAGGCGCGCGGCGGTCTCGGTCATGGTGTCGGTGCCGTGCGTGATGAGGATGAGCTTCTCCGGGGCGGCCTCGACCCGCTGGCGGATCAGGACGCGGTCCTCGTCGGTCATCTGCAGGCTGTCCTTCTGCAGGACCGACTCGACGGCGTACTCGAAGGTGACGTTGGCCTCCTTGAAGAGCGGGCCGACCTGGGGATCGCCCACGTCGTAGGTGCTGGCGGCGTCGAAGTACACCTTGTCGATGGTGCCGCCGGTGGTGATGACTCGGATTCGCATGGCTGAGGGATGCCGCGCCGACGCCCGCGGTTCAATCCGGATTCCGCAGGAAGCATTTGCAACCGGGCCGAACCAAGCTAGATTGGCGGGGTCGAAACCCGCATGAAGGCCCCGCTGTTCATTGTCGTTCTCGCGCTGTCCGCCGCCTCGCTCGCGGCGGAGGTGACGCCCGGCGACACGCTGGACCAGGCGGTGGCGGCGCTGGGTGCGCCGCGCGGGCGGCTGCAGGTGGCCGGGCGCAACCTGGTTTATTTCGAGCGCGGGGAGATCGAGGTGCACGACGGCCGCGTGACGCGCGTCGCCCTGGCCACGCTCGAGGAACACGCGGCGCGCCTGGCCCGCGAGGAGCAGCAGCGCAGCGTGCGCGAGGCCCGCCGCAACGAGCTGATCGTCGCCGGCACGGCCGAGCGCGACGCGAAGCTGGCCGACGAGAATTTCCGCGGTGCGCCGCTGGCCTACCAGGTTGCCTACTGGCAGAACTTTGCCGCCCGCTATCCCGGCGTCTCCGTCAGCGAGCCGCTCGCCATCGTCCGCCTGAAGCGCAACGAGCAGCTCGAGCAGCAGGCCCGCGAGGAGCGCCGCCGCGAGGAACTCGAGGAGCGCCAGCTGGCCCAGGAGCGCGAGCGGGCGGAGTTCTACCCGTTCTACACCGGTTCCTACTACCCCCGTTACCGGCCGTATTATTCGCCGAGCTTCGGCAACATTTCGTACGATTTCTGGGACAAGCCCATGCCGGTTTACACTTCGCCGCGGGGCGATCCGCCGGGTGTCCCGGCGCTTTCCGACCGCGCTCGCCGCGGCGGGCGTTACGGGAATCAAATGTGAGACGGTTGCCGCGCGGGCGGCGGTTTGACGACAGCGGCCGGCAAGGTAGACACGAGCACCCCGCTGCCTGCCGTTCGTTCAACCCCGCGCCCCATGAAAAAGTTTTTCAGCCTGTCCTGGCTGCCGCTCAATCCCGACCTCGGCCTGCTCGCGCTGCGCGTGGCCGTTTCCGTGCTGATGATCCGCTACCACGGCTGGGGCAAGCTCGCCGGCTGGGCCGACGAGAAGGTCCACCTGCCGAATTTGTTTTCGCTGGCCGGATTCGGGAAGGAATTCCACACCTTCCCCAACTACATCGGGATCAGCTCGGAATTGAGCTACCTGCTGGTGGTGTGGTGCGAGACGTTCGGCTCGATGCTGATCATCGCCGGGCTGTTCACGCGTTTCCACGCGGCGGGGTTGCTCATCACGATGACGGTCGCGTGGATCTTCCACCACCACATGCTGCTGGCCGGGCCGGGGTCGGGGGAAATGCCGTTCTCGTGGATCTTCGTCTACCTGCTGCTCCTGCTCGCCGGTCCGGGGCGGTACTCGCTCGACCGGCGGCTGGGCCTCGCCGGCCCGGTGACAGCGGCGAAGGTGTGATCGCAGGGCCGTCGCTCACGGACGGGCCTGCGCATATCCAACCGGCCCGGCGACGAGCGACGGGCCTACACACCCCGGCGCTGCGCGCCACCCCTCTTCAGAGAGGGGAGTCTCGATCATCGCAGCCGAAGTCCCCTCTCTGAAGAGGGGTGCCCGAAGGGCGGGGTGTGTGGTGGGGTTGCCCGTTCGGTGCACCCGTTACTCCGCGAAGACCTTCCGTTTCGGGTCGATCAGGCACCAGCAGGCGGCGCCGATGAGGAAGAGACCGCCCATGACGTAGAGCGGGATGTTCCAGCTGTCGAACCACTCGCGCGAGTAGCTCACGAGCAGCGGGCAGAGCATCGCGGCCGCGGAGCCCGCGGAGTTCATGGTGGCGCCGACGACGCCCGGCTGCGTGCCGGCGACCTCGATGCAGTTGCTCCACGCCGCGGCCAGCGTCATCATCGTGACCGCCACCGCGAGGGCGATGAGGATCGCCGCCACGTGCGGGTTGGCGCACCACGGCACGGCGATGAGGGCGGCGGCCACCGCCAGGTAGGCCGCCACGCCGATGCCGGTGCGGCCCGCGCGGGCGCCGAGGCGCCGGACCGCGGCGTTGGTCAGCATGCCGCCCGTCATGTCGGCGATGACCGCGAGGAAGAACGGCAGGCCCGCGTAGAAATCGGCCTCGCTGCGCTCGAAGTGGTGCACCTGCTTCAGGTACGTCGGCAGCCACGTGATGCAGAAATAAAATATCATGCTGTTCGGCACGTACATCAGGCAGAGCGCGATGACGTTTCCGCTGGTCGCGAGCTTCCGCCAGTAGCCGGCGTTGAACTCGTGGCGTTGCAGCGGCTCGCGGCCGGACTCGATCAGCTCGCGCTCGGCGGCGTTGACGGCGGGATGATCGGCGGGCTCGTCGCGGAACCAGCGATACCAGAGGAAGGCCCAGACCAGGCCCATCAGGCCGAAGCAGACCAGGATCAGGCGCCACGACATGTAGCCGAGCAGCCAGCTCACGAGGAAGGGCGTCAGCGCCGCGCCCAGGTGCGCGCCGGAAAAGAACACGCCCTGCACGATGTCGCGCTCGCGCCGCGGGATCCAGCGGGAGAAGGTCCGCGCCATGCACGGCCACGCGCCGGCCTCGCCGACGCCAAAGAGGAAGCGGATGGCGAGCAGCATGCCGTAGTTCAGCGCCGCGGCCGTCGCGACGGTGAAGCCCGACCACCACAGCACGATGCGGGTGAACACGCGGCGGGTGCCGATGCGGTCGGCCATGCAGCCGGTGGGAACCTCGAAGAAGGCGTAGGCGATGGCGAAGGCGCTGAAGACCCAGCCCATCTGCACCTGCGTCAGGTGCAGGTCGGCCATGATGAGCGACGTGAAGTTGGAGATGCAGGCCCGGTCGATGTAGGTGATCATGCCGAGCAGGATCACGACGCCGACGACCTGGTAGCGCACCCGGGTGGGGCGGAGCGGCGATGACGGGGAATTCATCTCCATTGGGGTGACGAGAGGAGGGCGGCGGGGAGGGAAATTGGCAAGCCGCTCCCGCGGGCGCCGTGCGCTAACTTTGGCGTCGCTTCGCGGCGGGCGATGCGGACACTCCGCGGACCATGCAGGCCGACGAATATCGCAAGCTCGCGGAGACCGAGGACCGCATGTGGTATTTCCGCGCGCTGCACCGGCGGCTGGCGCACTGGCTGGCACGGCTGCTGCCCGCCGGACCCGCCCAGGTGCTCGACGCCGGCTGCGGGACGGGCGGTTTTCTGAGGTCGGCGCCGGTGAAGGCGCGTGGCTGGCGGCTGACGGGCGTGGACCTGTCGCCGGTGGCGGTGCAACTCGCGCGCGAGCGCTCGGGCGCCGATGTGCGCGAGGGCTCGATCACGGCGCTGCCGTTCGCGGATGCGTCCTTTGACGCCGTCGTCACCGGCGACGTGATCTATCACGTGGAGGATGCCGCGCGGGCGCTGCGCGAGTTCGCCCGTTGTGTGAAACCCGGTGGCGCGGTGATCGTGAACGAGCCGGCCTACCGCTGGCTGTGGTCGTATCACGACGAAGCCGTCGAATCGAAGCACCGTTTCACGAGGCCCGAGCTGAAGGCGCTTTTCCGCCAGGCCGGGCTGGAGGTGAGGTTCGCGAGCTATGCCAACTGCCTGGTCCTGCCGCTCGTCGTCCTCCGGCGGAAGATCTTGCCCCCAAAGCAGCCGACCAGCGACGTGGAGCTTTCGTCCGCGCCTGTCGAGATGTTCCTCTCGTTCCTGGCCTGGCTGGAGTTCGTCTGGATGACATGCGGCCTGCCGTCGCCGGCCGGCAGCACGGTGTTTGTGGCGGGGGTGAAGCCGCGGGGCTGATCTGCTCATGGAGGCGGGGTGCCCTCACCCCGCGGGATAAAGGTTACGCGAGTCAATGCGGGGTGAGGGCACCCCGCCTCCAATTTCCTGAAGGGATTTTGCTCCGCCCGGGGTTAGGCCCGCCATGATTCCTCTCTCGCGGGCGGGCCGTTATTGTTTTGGCGCCGCCGTGGCGGCGTCGGGCGTGATGCAGCTGGCCAACGGCGCCCTCGTGCGGCTCGCCGCGCCGCTGCCGCCGTGGCTCGGGACGGCGTCCGGCTGGTCCGCCGCGACCGGGGTCCTGATGCTGCTGGCGGGCGGGGCGATTCTCACCGGTTACCGGGCCAAGGCCGCCGCGCTGTTGTTCGGCGCGCTGCTGCTCGGCCTGTTTCTCACGAAGGGCATCGCGGACATCGCGTCGAATCCCGGCGCCGGCTTCGTGTGGACCAACCCGGCCAAGATGCTGGCGCTGTTCGGCGGCGCGATGGTGCTGGGCGGGCGCGCGGAGAAATGGCCGTGGCTCGCGCCGGTGCTGCTCGGGATTTTCCTGCTCATCTGCGGCGTGCAGCATTTCGTGTACGCGGGGTTCGTGGACGGGCTGGTGCCGGCGTGGCTGCCGCCGGGCCGGCGGTTCTGGACGCTGTTCGCCGCCGTCGCGCTGCTGGCGGGCGGGCTCGGCGTCATCCTGCCGCGCACGCGGCGCCGCGCCGGCCTGTGGTCGGGCGTGATGATTTTTCTGTGGACGCTGCTCGTGCACCTGCTGCGGACGATCGAGCTGAAAAACGCCTTCGAACTCGCGGGCGTGTGCGAGGCGCTGGCGCTGGCCGGCGTGTGCTGGTTGGTGGCGGCGCCGGCGCCGCCACCAAGTCACAAGTGACAGGTATCAAGAGGCTGGCGCGCCGGCGAGCGGCGCAAAAGAAAAGGGCGCCGCAGCGCCCTCTTGTTACTTGCCACCTGAAACTTGTCACTTCCCCGCGTACGCCTTCTTGAGGCTCTCCGTGTAGGTCTTCTCGAGGTCGGGATAGATGGCGAGCGCGGCGGCGAGGCCCTTCACGTACTCGGGGTTGGCCGAGAAGTTCAGGTGCAGGTACAGCGAGAGCTCCTCGAGGCTGTTGAAGGAGATCGTGGAACTGCTCTTCACGAAGTCGGAGCCGCCGACCGCCGCGAGCGCGCCGAGTTCCTTGCCCTTCTTCTTGGCCGCGCCGGAGAGCAGGCCGCCGAAGGGAACCTTCGAGAGCACGACGCCGCCGGCCTTTTCGCCGACCTTCGAGCCGACGGCGGCGCCGACCTGCGCGCCGATGGCCTTGTTGGCCCATCCGACGAGGTGGCCTTCGCCGTCGTAGGGACAGCAGAACTTGCCGGACTTGTCCGTCAGCGGCGTCGGCGCGACGGGTTCGGCCGGGGCGGAGGCGGCGGTCTCCGTGGTGGAGACGGTGCCGGCAACCTGCTTGTACTGTTGGACGGCGTTCATCGCCTGCGCGAACATCAGTTGCGCGCGGGCGAAGTCGGCCACGCCGTCGGCGCGGGCCAGGAGGGGGGTGAGGGTGAGGACAGCGACCAGGAGGAGACGGGATTTCATTGGGGTGGGGTTGAGTGTGCGGAAAGATACGTAGCAGCGGATGTGCCGGGCGGTCGACGCTGTTCTGTCGCGGACGGGAATTCCCGCACCCCCCGGCGCAGGGCGCCACCCCTCTTCATAGAGGGGACTTCGGTTTCGTAGATTGAATCCCCGCTATGAAGAGGGGTGCCCGAAGGGCAGGGTGTGTGGCTGCGTCGATATCAGCCGGCCGGGATGATCTCGATTGCGTTGATCTCGGGATTCTCGACCTGGCTCGTGAACGTGATGTTGAGCTTCCCGTCCTTCACCTCGACGTCGACGCTCTGCACGTAGGCGGTCAGGACGCCGCCGGCCTTGGCGGTGGGATCGAAGTCCTTGAAGTCATGGCCCTCGACGTTGAAGGAGAACACGCGCTCGCCGACGCCGCTGATGCCCTCGTACGTCTCGGCGAAGTGGAGCTTCACGGTGTATTTGCCGTTGGGGACCGCGTAGGCGAACGCCGACATGCTGTAGCGCTCGGCGGTGTAGACCGAGGGCGTGTCGGTCTTGGCGACCTTGATGCCGGTGCGGTCGATCGTCTCGCCGTCGGCGAAGCCGGTGTCGGCGAGCCAGACGACGCCCTTTTCATCGGTGGTCTTGGCGGTGGTGCCCATGCGGATGCGGATCGCCTCGGCGGCGGAGGCGAAGGCGGTCGCGCCGAGGGCGGCGGCGACGGCAAGGGCGGTGAGGGAGGAACGGAGGGATGTTTTGGGATGCATGTTGGGTTGGGGGTAAAGTCAGGCTTGGCGGAGAAACTGGGCGCTCGCGGCGAGGCTGGCAAGGGGATCAGGCGACTGGTCCTGTTCGACATGGCACTGGGCCACGCCCGTCTCGGCGCAGGCGGCGAGGATCGCGGGCCACGCCAATTGCCCGCGGCCGAGTTCACGGAAGGCGTCGGGCGGGACGGTGCCTTCGTCAAACTGCCGCGCGGTGCCGGCGGCGAGATCCTTCAGGTGGACCTGGGCGACGCGGCCGCGCAGGGCGCGGAGGGCGTCGACCGGGTTGTGACCGGCGATCGCCAGCCAGAAGACGTCGAGTTCCAACTGCACCAGCTGCGGGTCGAAATCCTGCACGAGGATGTCCCAGCCGGTGGTGTTGGGCGCATCCGCCAGGGGCTCGAATTCAAAGGCGTGGTGGTGGTAGCAAAGCTGGATGCCCGCGTCGCGGCACTGCCGGCCGAAGGCGTTGGCCGCGGCGGCATGGCCTCGCATCTGCGCGACCGTCTCGCGGAGGCCTTTCCCAATGTAGCCGAACACGAGGTATTTCAGGCCGAGTTCGCGCGCGAGCTTCAGGTGCGCGGCGAGGGCGGCGGGGCTGTCGGGGCCGGGTTTGGCGAGCGCTTCCCAGTCGATGAACGCCGAGGTGATGCCGAGGCCGAGTTCGCGCGCGTGCGGCACGAAGTCCCGCGCGTTGAGCGTGCGCATCAGCTCGATCTGCGCGTAGCCGGCGGCCTTGATCGCGCGCAACGTGCCGGGCAGGTCCTTCTCCAATTCGTTGCGCACCGTCCAGACCTGCAGTCCGAGCGTGGGGAGGTAGCGTTTGCCGAGGGGTTCAGCGGCCATGGGGTGCCGGGACTGAAGACGGCGGACCACGGTGCGGCAAGGTCGCACCGCCCGCGACAATAGACTGATTGCTTCGGGCGCTCCGGCGCGTTTGCCTCGGGTGATGTCGCGGCCCCTTCGCCCCAACCGCCGGCAATTTCTCCGCACCGGCGCGCTCGCCGCCGCGGGCGCCCTGCTCGGTCCCGCCGTGCTGCGGGCCGCGGCATCGCGACCGCCGCTGTTCACCGGCATCGGCGCCACCGCTCCGCTGGAGCGCGCCGCCGAGTTCAAGGGTTACGGCGCCGATTTCATCGTGCCGACCGTCGCGCAATTTCTCGTGCCCGACCGGCCGGACGCGGAATTCGCCGCCCTGCGGACGCAGGCCGCGGCCGCACCGATCCCCGTGCGCGGCTGCAATGTTTTCCTGCGCGATCCCAAGCTGCGCTGCACGGGCCCCGACGCCGACCACCCGCGGGTGCTGGCCTTCGCGGAAATCGCGTTCCGGCGCCTGGCGGAGGCCGGCGGCGAGTACATCGTCTTTGGCAGCGGCGGCGCCCGCCAGCTGCCGCCCGGCTGGACGAAGGCGCAGGCGGACGTCCAGTTTGTGAGCCTGCTGCGCGCGATGGGCCCGCTGGCGGCGCGCCACGGCATCTTGGTGGCGGTGGAGGCGCAGCGCGCGAGCGAGTGCAACTATCTCAATCACCTGGCGGAGGCGGCCGAGATCGTCACCGCCGCCGGCCATCCCTCGGTCCGGCTGCTGGGCGATATTTTCCACATGATGTGGATGGGGGACCCGCCGGAGGAACTGGCGCGCTTTGCGCCGCTCATCGGCGTGGTCGAGCTGGCGGAAAAGGAGAAGCGCACGCCGCCCGGCGTGGCGGGCGACGACTTCCGGCCGTACTTCGCCGCGCTGGCACGGGGCGGTTTTTCCGGCCGCATGGACATCGAGGCGACCGGAACGCCGGAACAGTTCCAGAACGCCTTCGCGACCGTGCGGCGGCAGGTGGCGGAAGCCACCGCTGGTGGCTGAAATCACAAACGCCAAACTTCCAAACGCCAAATAAACTTCAGGAGATAGTTCCGAAATCCGGGGGCTCTCGGTTGTTGGAGCTTTGGTCCGGTTTATTCCCTTTGGGTCCAATATCCCGGGGCTTGCCCCGGTTTGGATGGAGGCGGGACTACCAGTCCCGCGTTTGGAAACAGCCGCGGTGCATGTTTCGCAGGACTGATAGTCCTGCCTCCATTTCGGAAATGCCCCGGAGGTTGCTCCGGGGAGCTTTACTTGGCGCCTGGATTCTGGCGTTTGAGTTTTTCCCTGGCTACTGCGCCGTCCAGCCGCCGTCGACGAGCAGCAGCGTGCCCGTGACCATGGCCGCGGCGGGCGAGGCGAGGTAGATCACCGCGCCGGCGACGTCGGCGATCGTCCCCACGCGGCCGATCGGCAGCCGGTTCAGCACGTCGCGGCTGAAATCCGGGTTGTCGAGCCGCTCCGCCGTGCCGGGCGTGCGGATGAAGGTCGGGCCGACGGCGTTGACCGTGACGCCGCGCGCGGACCATTCGAGCGCGAGCACCTTGGTGAGCTGGTTCACGCCGCCCTTGGTGGCGCAATAAACCGCGTGGCGCGGGATGCCGACGACGCTCGCCTGGGAACTGAGGTTGATGATGCGGCCGCGGCCCTGGGCGAGCATCAGCTTCGCGGCGGCCTGGCTGGCGAAGAACAGGCCCTTGAGGTTCACGTCCATCATCTCGTCCCAGTCGGCTTCGGTGACGTCCACCGCATCGTGGTTGAAGCCGAGCCCGGCGTTGTTGACGAGGATGTCGAGGCGGCCGAAACGGCGGTGCACGGCGGCGACCATCGCCTCGATGCTGGCGACCGAGCGCAGGTCGGCGGCGAAAGCGACGGCTTCGCCGCCGGCGGACTTAATCTCGGCCACGAGCGAGGCCAGGTCTGCTTCGGTGCGGGCGGTGACCGCGACGCGCGCCCCGGCGGCAGCCAGGGCAACCGCGAGCCCGCGGCCGATGCCGCGGCTGGCGCCCGTGACGAGCGCGATCTGGCCGGCGAGGGAGAAGCTGGGCGGGGCGTCCATCGCGTTCAGTGCTTGGTGCCGCGGGTCTGCTTGCGGAACTGGCCGGGCGACTGGCCGGTGAGGCGTTTGAAGACCACGGACAGGTATTCGATGTGCTCGAAGCCGGTCATGCCGGCGATGGTCTTGAGCGGGAGGTCGGTCTCGCTGAGCAGCTCCTTCACGCGGGCGAGCTGCACGCGGCGGATCTCGGCCTGCGGCGAACGGCCGATGTAGCGGCGGAATTTCTTCTCGAGCTGGCTGCGCGAGGCGGAGGCGCGGGTGACGACCTCGTCGACGCTGATGCCCTTGCAGGCGTGCTCGCGGATGACGCTCAGCGCGGCGGCGACGTTGCGGTCGCCGACGGCGAGGATGTCGGTGGACATGCGCGTCACGACGCCGAGCGGGTCGATGCGGGTGTCGGCCGCCACCGGGCCCTCGCCGCGGAGGAGGCGGTCCATCACCTCGGCGGCGTGGTAGCCCGACTGGTGGGCGTTGAGGGCGACGCTGGAGAGGGACGGGTAGGAGAGTTCGCAGCGGATGAGGTCGTTGTTCACGCCGAGCAGCGCGATCTCCTCGGGCACGAGCAGGCCGGACTGCTGCGCGGCGGCGATGACCTGGAAGGCGCGGACGTCGACGCACGCCATGATGCCGCAGGGCTTGGGCAGGTGGCGGAGCCAGGCGGCCAGCAGGTTGGTCTGCTGCGCGTTCCAGTCGGGCGTGATGACGCCGGGGTACTCGAGGTCGAGCACGTCGCAGCCGTGGCCGGCGAGGCGCAGCGCCTCCACGAAGCCGTCGCGGCGCTCGCAGGACCAGCCTTCGTTGCCGAAGCCGCAGTAGGCGAAGTGGCGGAAGCCGCGCTCGAGGAAATGCTCGGCGCCGAGGTGGCCGATGGCGGTGTTGTTCGGCCGGATCTTGGGCACGCCCGGATAGGGCGGCCGGTCGTTGAGGTCGACGAGCGGGATGCCGAGCTGGGCGCAGTTTTTCACGAGTTCGGGCGTGGTGTGCCGGCTGATGACGCCGTGCCATTTTTCGCCCCGGAGGAAGGCCGGGTTGGTCGCGGCCAGCGCCTCGTCATCGAGGAAAGTGGTCCACTGCCGGTGGGATCGCTCGTGCTGGACGATGCCTTGGAGCATGCGCGCGGATTCCTCAAAGCGCATCAGGAACACGAGCAGGATCTTGGGCCTCATTGCGGGGTGATAGATAGGGAGGCGATGCGCGATATGCAATCACCGGGAGCCAGCTGTCCTAATGGGACGCGCCGGGCGGGTCCGGTGTTACAACGGAAAGCTAAGACCTGATGCGCGGGCGGTTGGATGATCCGCTCGCCCGCGGCGACCGACAGCAACCCGAGCGCTTGTGCGGCGACAGCATAACGTCAGCTTAAGTCGATGCGCGCCGTCCGCGGGGGCATCGGATATGCTGCGAAGCGCGGGGAATTTTCCTTCCCCGCCGCCGGCGGGATTCTCCCGGCGAAACCACACCCTCCATGAATACACCTCACTCCCTGGGCAGCGACAACGGGCAATCGGGCACGGAATGGAAGGACTCGCGTCCGCCGTGGGTCAAGCCGCCGGCCCCGTTCATCACCATCTCCCGCGAATGCTGTTCCGGCGGCTCGACGCTGGCGCAGATGCTCGCGCGCAAGCTCAGCGGTGCGACCGTGGGCGCGGCGTGGACCATTTTCGGCGGCAACATCATCAACCAGATGCTGCAGGCGCACCACCTGCCGACGGACCTCGCGCGCTTCCTGCCCGAGGACCGCGTGCCGGAGGTCAGCGCCACCATCGGCGAGATCGTCGGCCGGCATCCGAGCCTGTGGGACCTGGTGCAGAAGGCAAACCACACGATGCGCCAGCTCGCGCGCGACGGGCAGGTGATCTTCGTCGGCCGCGGCGCCAATTTCTGCACCGCCGACGTGCCCGGCGGCGTGCACGTGCGCCTCGTGGCGCCGGCCAGCTATCGCGCGAAGTACTACTCGCACCGCTTCAACCTGCCGCTGGAACAGGCGGTGAAGCACAACGAGAAATGCGACGCGGCGCGCCGCCGCTACGTGAGCACGCACTTCAACGCCGACGTGGCCGACCCGTCGGCGTACGACCTCGTGATCAACACCGCGCACGTGCCGCTGGAGGAGGCTGCGGAAATGATCATCGCCCACCTGCGCGCGCAGGTCGGCGCCGCCGCCTGAGCCGGCCCCAGGCGGATGGTGCCCGCTTTCGCGTGATGGCAGGACAGATCGAAAGGGGAAGCGCGGCGATCCCGCCGCGCTGAGGGAACTTCGCCGGAAAAAAGCGCCTTGGAGGCAAGTCGCTCCACCTTCAACGGCATGATTCCGCCTGAGTCCCGCACCGATCCGCGCGTTTTCGTCCCGGCGGGCGCGCGTTTTCGGTCGGAGCTGCGTTTCGCCCCGGAAATCGGGGCCTTCACCCCAGCCGCCTGGCGTCAGGTGTTTGCAAGAGGTGGGGCAAACCACCTGCTTGGGAAAAAAGCGCTTTTCAAGCGGGCGCCTTGATCCATTCTCCCGCCCAAGAAATCCCCCCGCGCCATGGGCCAGGAAACGATCACTTATCTCACCAATATCGTCATTGGTGTCATCCTCGCCGGCCTGATGACCCACTACTGGATCCGTCAGGGCCGCCCGGCGGCGTTGCGGTACTGGATGCTCTCGGCGTGGGTGATGACGGCGGCGGACATCCTTTTCGCCGCGCGGCCCGAATTGCCGCGGTTGATGTCGCGCCTCGCCCCGACACTGCTGGTGACGATCGGCCACCTGACGCTCTGTCTCGGCGCGCAGCGCACCTCGCACCTGCCGCGCACGTGGCGTTTGCTCGGCGGCGTCCTGGCCGTGCACGCGGTGGCGCTGGTGGCCTTCCTCTTTGTCGAGCAGCCGGGCAGCTGGCGCATGATCGTCAATGGCGTGATCTGGGCCGGCCTTTCCTTCGCCGCGCTGCACAGCCTGCGCCGCGCGCCGGCGGTCTTCTGGCAGCCGCTCGTCTCGCCAGCCAACGCCTTCCTGCTACACGGCATCTTCCACTGCGTGCGCGTCGGCCTGGCGCTGCTGTTTGCGCTGCCCGGCTGGACCGAGGGCGCGGCTGCGCTGCAGATCATCGGCGACCTCGAGGTGAGCTTCTTCATGGTGGCGCTGTTCGTGGCGCTGCTGATCGCCACGCTGCAACTGCGGCACGAGGAGCTGAACAGCGCCCGCGCCGAGGTGCAGACGCTGTCGGGCCTGCTGCCGATCTGCGCGTGGTGCAAGAAGGTCCGCGACGACGACGGCTACTGGCGCCAGGTGGAGGTTTATTTCGCGCGGCGCGACCATATCCAGTTCACGCACGGCATCTGCAGCGACTGCCTGGACGAGCAGAAGGCCGTGCGGAAGACGGACCCGGCGCCGGTGGGGCAGTGAGACTTCTTTCAACGTCGAACGTTCGACGTTGAACGTTCAACGTTCAGGGCCAGGCGAAGCACGCTCGGCTGGTAATCGAGAATGAAGCTGACAGCGCCCGTTCGGGCGTGGCACCGTCCGGCATGGGCGACCCCTCTCGTTATTCCGATGAAATCGTCGTGTCCTGGCCGGAGCTGCACCGGGACGCGCGCTACCTCTCGCAGCAACTGCACGACCGCGGCACGTGGAAGGGCATCATCGCCATCACGCGCGGCGGCCTGGTGCCGGCGGCACTCGTGGCGCGCGAGCTGGAGATCCGGCTGATCGACACGATCTGCGTGTCGAGCTACTCGGCCGGTGCGTCCGGCACGGCGGCGCAGCAGCAGAGCGGCGTGCAGCTGCTCAAGGGGGTGTCGGGCGACGGTGACGGTTACCTGCTCATTGACGATCTCGTCGACACCGGCAAGACGGCGCAGCACGTGCGCCAGATGCTGCCGAAGGCCTATTTTGCGACCCTCTACGCCAAGCCGGCGGGGCGGCCGTTCGTCGACACCTGCGTGAAGGAGTTCAAGCAGGACAAGTGGATCTTCTTCCCCTGGGACATCGATTACCAGTTCGTGAAGCCGATCAAGGACGGGGGAAAGGCGCGGCAGGCCTGAGGCGCGATGCGCCTCGAACGCTCAACGCTCAACGCTGAACTTTCAACGTTCAGTGGCCCGAACCTTGGGCGTTGAAAGTTGAGCGTTGAATGTTGGACGTTGTCTTACGCTGTTTCGAAAAGCGGAAGAATTTGCATCCCCGGCACGGTCACGAGGCCCTTGTCCGTGATGCGGATCTCGGGGATGACCGACAGCGGGATGAGGTTGAAGCCCATGTAGGGAAGCGTGCAGCCGGCGGCGCTCCACGCGGCCTTGAGTGCGGTGGACTCGGCGGCGACGACGGTCGCGCGCTTGTCGGAGAGCAGGCCGGCGACCGGGAGCGCGACCTTGGCGACGACCTGGCCGCCGCGAATGACGCACACGCCGCCGCGCATGGCCTTGATGGTCTTGAGCGCGAGCTGCATGTCCGCCTCGTTGGTGCCGGCGATGATGATGTTGTGCGCATCGTGGCCAACGGAGCTGCCGACCGCGCCGTCCTTCAGGCCGAAGTCCTTGAGCAGGCCGTGGGCGACGCGGCCCTTCGATTTGCCGTGGCGTTCGATGACGGCGACGAAGCACAGGCCGTGCTGCGCGAACAGGTCGGGCCAGGTGGCGCCGGGCGCGGGGTTGAGCGCGACCTTCTCGTGGAAGAGGATGATGCCCGGGAGCGCGGTGCGGATGGTGTTGGCGGTGACCGGGCCGGCAGGCACCTCGGGCGTGAGCTTCACCTTGGCCGGAACCTTGACGGTTTCGTAGGCGGCCTTCGGGTACTTGTAGCGCTTCGAGAGCGCCTTATCGAGGAGCGGCGTGACCTTGCGGTTCTCGACGACAAGCTCGCCGCCGTACCAGGTGTTCTGCGGCACGAGGTCGTCGTTGAGCAGCACGATGTCGGCGCGGCGCGCCGGGGCGAGGCCGCCGATGTCGCCGTCCTTGCCGAAGCGCGTGGCGCCGTGCAGCGAGCCCATGCTCCAGGCGGTGACGGGCTTCATGCCGTGCTTCACGGCCTCGCGCACCACCCAGTCCATGCCGAAGAGGAAGAGGTCGTCGGCGTCGCGGTCGTCGGTGCACACGCAGACGCGCTTCGGGTTGGCGCCGAGCTCGGCCACGGTCCTGATCGCCTGCGGCAGCGAGTGCCACGGCGTGGTCGGCGGGCCGCCGCGGAGGAAGATCCACACGCCGTTCTCGAGGAAGTCGTCGGCGATGTCGCGGTCGATCGCCTCGTGCGTGTCGTTGATGCCGCTGGCGGCGCCGGCGGCGACGAACTCGCGGCCGTAGATGTGGCCGGAGACCGGCTTGCCGCGCTTGATCGCCTCGGCGAGCACGCCGTGGCTGCGGGGATCGCCCATGGCGACCTGCACGAAGTCCATCTTCTCGCCGAGCGCGGCGGCCTCGGGCCACTTGTCGAAGATCCGGCCGATCTTGGCGGGGGTCAGGTCGCCGCCGGCGGTTTCGAAGGCGGGCGATGTGGCCGGCACGGTGCTCGGGACGGTGAGGAAGATCGACAGCGGCGCCTGGCGGGCGTCGCGCAGCATCCACTCGATGCCGGCGGCGTCGCACACGTTGCCGATCTCGTGGCTGTCGCAGAAGATCGTCGTGGTGCCGTTGAGCAGCGCGCCCTCGGCGTAGGCGCAGGCGGTCATCATCGAGCTCTCGATGTGGATGTGCGGGTCAACGAGACCGGGGGCGAGGATGCCGCCGTTGGCGTCGTAGATTTTCGTTTTGCCGCCGGGAGCCGGACGGAAGGAGCCGGCGGGCTTCACGACGGCGATGCGGCCGTGCTTGATCCAGATCTCGCGGTCGGCGTGCAGCCGCTCGGTGTAGGTGGAGAGGACGCGTGCGCCGGTGATGACGAGGTCGGGCGCCTCGCGGCCCATGGCCACGGCGGCCAGCGAACGGGTGACTTTGTGGAGCGGGGCGACGGAGAAGCGGGTAAGGGCGGGCATGCCGGAGTTGAGCACGCGCGGTGCCACCGCGCGAGACGTTTTCCGACGGCTCAGCTGTCCTCGAGCTTCACGTTCTGCTGGCGGAGGAAGGGGATCAGTTCGTCGACGCCGAAGTCGGCCAGGATCTTGCCGTTCCAGTCGAGCACGGGTGCCTTGCCCTGGCGGGAGAGCTTGAACATCTCCTCGAAGTCCGCGGCGCTCTGGCTGACGTTTTTCTCGCGGTAGCCGATGCCGTGGTCGTCGAGGAATTCCGCGACCGCCAGGCACCACGGACACCCGGTCTTCACGTAGAGGATGGGGAGTTTGTCGGCCATGAAGGATTGGACCGGGTGGCGCGGTTAAAGTTCGTCACGAATCCCGGCGACGATCTCGAAGGAGCGCAGGCGCGCGGCATGGTCATGGATCGCGGCTGTCACCATGAGCTCGTCGACACGGGTGCGCTGGAGGAAGGCGGCGAGGCCGCGCTTCACGGTTTCCCGCGAGCCGATGACCGCCTCGCTGAAGGCGTGCTCGACGCCGGCCTTTTCCATCGGGTTCCAGAAACCGTCCATGCTGTCGATCGGCGGCGGCAGCGGGGCGGGGGCGCCGCGGCGCAGGAGCACGAAGCTCTGCTGCAGGGAGGTGGCCAGGCGGCGGGCGGCCGCATCGGTCTCGGCGGCCACGACGCCGATTGCGGCCATGGCGTAGGGCCGGGCCAGCTGGGCCGAGGGCCGGAAGCCGCTGCGATAGATGGCGAGCGCCTCGTCGAGATGATCGGGAGCGAAATGCGACGCGAACGCGAAAGGCAGGCCGAAGGCCGCCGCGAGCTGGGCGCCGAACAGGCTCGAGCCGAGGATCCAGATCGGCACGTCGAGCCCGGCGCCGGGCACGGCCTGGACAACCTGGCCGGGAACGGCGGGTTGAAAATAAGCCTGCAGCTCCGCGACGTCCTCGGGGAAATCATCGGAAACGTCCTTGGCGCCGCGGCGCAGGGCGCGCGCGGTGGGCTGGTCGGTGCCGGGCGCGCGGCCCAGCCCGAGGTCGATGCGGCCGGGATAGAGCGCGGCGAGCGTGCCGAACTGCTCGGCGATGACGAGCGGGGAGTGGTTGGGCAGCATGATGCCGCCGGACCCGAGCCGGATCGTGCTCGTGCCGGCGGCGACGTGGCCGATCACGACGGCGGTGGCGGCGCTGGCGATGCCAGGCATGTTGTGGTGCTCCGCGAGCCAGAAGCGCCGGTAGCCGAGCTGCTCGGCGTGGCGCGCCAGCTCGCGCGAACGGTTCAGCGCGTCGGCGACGGAGCCGCCCTGCACGATGTTGGAGAGATCGAGGACCGAAAACGGGACCATGAGTTTACCGTGGCCAGAATGGAGTGTTTTGCCAGTGAACGGACCAACACACCCCGGCGCTTTGCGCCACCCCTCTTTCCTGAGGGGACTCAATCCATCGCAGCGGAAATCCCCTCTATCAAGAGGGGCCTGTCGGCCATAGCCTTGGCGACGGCTGATGCCCGCAGGGCGGGGTGTGTGGGTTTGGATCTACAGCCGCGCCTCGATATACTTCAGGATATCCATCCGCCCGGCCTTGGTCTTGGCCGAGGTGCCGAAGAGTTCCGGCGCCGGGTCGAGGTCGTCCAGCCCGGCGGCCGCCACGAAGCGGTCGATGCCCTGGTCGGCCTGCTGGGCCGACAGCTTGTCGAGCTTGGTGAAGACGATGGCGAAGGGCACGCCGGTGCCGATCTGCCACTCGAGGAAATCGAGGTCGATCGGCTGCGGCTCGAGGCGCGGGTCGATCAGCACGAACACGCCGCGCAGGTTTTCGCGGCCCTGGATGTACGCGGCCGCGGCCTCGTTGAAATCGGCGCGCTTTTCCTTGGCGACATGGGCGTAGCCGTAGCCCGGCAGGTCGACCAGCCGCCAGTTGAGGTTGATCGTGTAGAAGTTCATCAGCTGCGTCTTGCCCGGCAGATCGGAGACGCGCGCGAGGTCGCGCTTCTCGGCGAGGAGGTTGAGCAGCGAGGATTTGCCGACGTTCGAGCGGCCGATGAAGGCAAACTCCGGCAGCGCCAGCTTCGGCGCCGCCGCGAGGGTGGGGGCGCTCTTTTCGAACACGGCGGACTTGATCTTCATCCGACGATTGGGGACACGCCCGCCGCCCATGGCGACCTTTAGTTTTGGCCGTCACTCTCCCGCAGATGTTCGTAATACGAACATCGGCGGCGAGCAATCGGGCGGGCGAATGTTCGTATTACGAACATCAGCGGGAGAGTGACTCGGTGTTTGCGTTTCGGGTGTACCGGGCGTTCCTTGGCGGTCCCATGAAACGCACCGCATCCGCTGTCTGGACGGGCTCGCTCAAGGCGGGCAAAGGCGCGCTCACCGCCCCCGGCGGAGCGCTCAAGAATACGGAGTACTCCTTCGGTTCCCGCTTCGAATCGGGCGCCGGCACCAATCCCGAGGAACTCATCGCCGCCGCGCACGCGGGCTGCTTTGCAATGGCGTTCTCCGCGACGCTGGGCGAGGCGGGCCTCACGCCCGACCGGCTCGACGTCACGGCCGAGGTCAGCCTGGACAACGTCCCGCCCGCCGGCTGGACGGTCACCAAATCGCACCTCGTGCTGAAGGCGAAAATCCCCGGCATCGATGCGGCGAAGTTCCAGGAGCTGGCGGCCAAGGCCAAGGCCGGCTGCCCGATTTCGCGCCTGCTGAAGGCCGAGATCACGCTCGACGCGGCGCTGGCCTAGCGATCGAAAAGGCGGGCGCCGGTCTCCGTACCGGCGCCGGTCGTCGCTGGGGATCGCGATGACCGCCGCGCCGTCAGTACCGGTCCATCACGCCGTACATCGACCAGAGCAGGCCGAAGGTGTAGAGGCCGGCGCCGGCGAAACCGAACACCATGCTGCCGGTGTTCTGCATGAGGATGCCGCCACCCACGATGACGGCATTGCCGAGGATCAACATGATCCAGAAGTCGACACTGCGCTTGGAAATCTTGAAGCGCGCGTCGAAGCCCAGGTCGCGGCCCGAGGCGATCTCCTGCTGGCGGATCTCGTGGAGGATTTCCATCACATCGACCTTCCGCTGGGGCGGCGCGCTGTCCGCGACCCGCTCGAACTTCGCCTCGCCCATCTGGTGGTGTGAGCCGCTGGCCTGGCCGTCGTGGTTGGGATCCGATTCGTCGAGCCGCGGAAAAAGGCGGCGGGAGAAGGCCGACGTGCGGATCGAGGTGAATTCGTAGCGTCCCTCGATGCTGATGAGGGTGTCGGGGGTGATCTTGCCCAGGTAGACCAGCGATTCGAGCCCCTCGAGGGTGTAGGGCCCGGCGATCTGGCTGCCGATGATCGCCTGGTAGCGGTTCTGGGTTTCGCCCGGCAGTTTCATAGTGGGGAAAGGACAGGCCAAATCATTCCCCGCGGCAAGCGCGGCCTGTCCCGAGGCCGCACGAAAGAATTTGAGGCCGGCGCGATGCCGGGCACGGTGGGGGCCGTGCCGCCCCGGAAAATGAACCGCATCTCGCTTGCCCTGCTCGTCGCCGGCTTCGTCGCGGCCGGGCTGATCTATGTCTTCGCCGCGCCACCGGCGACGGATGCCTTCGGCAACGACCCGCTCAACGAGAAGCGCTACCGGCGCGAGCTGCGCGTGATCGGCGGGCAGGCCAACGCGCTGTCGGCCGACTTCATCGACTGGTTTGGCGGACTGTGGGAAGGCGAGAACCTCGCCTACACCGTGGCCGTGCTCACCGTGGTGACGACGCTGGGTTTCCGTTTCGTGGCGGTGCGCCTGAAGCCGCCCGGTTCGGACTCGCCCGCGCCGAAGCAGCCCTAGCAACATCCCGGTCCCTTACCCCCTAACCCCATGTCATCCCCGATGCTCCGTTCCCTCGCGGCCTGCGCCGCTGCGTTTCTCCTGCCGGCTGCCGGCCTCGCGGCGGATCCCGCCGCCCTGGGCTTCGATCCCGGGCGCCTGCAGCGCCTCGACCAAGTCATCGAAACCGAGATCGCGGAGGGCAAGCTGGCCGGCGCCGTGATGATCGTGAAGCGCGACGGCCAGGATGCCGTGCTCAAGGGTTACGGCTACCAGGACCTCGAGGGCAAGGTGGCGATGAAGCCCGATGCGATCTTCCGCATCGCCTCGATGAGCAAGGCGGTGACGACCATCGCCGCGCTGATGCTCTACGAGGAAGGCCGGTTCATGCTGAGCGACCCGGTGAGCAAGTTCATCCCCGAGTACGGCCGCTCCGTCGTCGCCGTGCCGCCGCCGCCCGGTTCGCCGGCCGACGTGAAGTACGTCACCGTGCCGGCCAAGCGCGCGATCACGATCCACGACCTGATGACCCACACCGCCGGCCTGACCTACGGCGACATGCTGGCGATCGACGACTACAAGAAGGCGAAGCTCTACGGCTGGTACCTGATCGACCACGACGAGACGATCGGCGACGCCATGAAGCGCCTCGCGTCGTTGCCTTTGTCCGCCCAGCCCGGCGAGGCGTTCAACTACGGTTACGGCACCGACCTGCTCGGCTACCTCGTGGAGGTCGTGTCCGGCCAGCCGCTCGACCAGTTCGTCGCGGAGCGCATCACCAAGCCGCTCAAGATGGTGGATACGAGTTTCTACCTGCCGCCGGAGAAGGCGTCGCGCCTCGCCGTCGTGTACGGCATGGAGAACGGCAAGCTGGTGCGCGAGGAGGACTCGACGAAGACCGATTTCATCCAGGGCCCGCGCAAGCTCTTCTCGGGCGGCGCCGGCCTGCTGTCGACGGCGTCGGATTACGGCCGGCTCCTGCAGATGCTGCTCAACGACGGCGAACTCGACGGCGTGCGCCTGCTCAGCCCGCGGACGGTGGCGCTGATGCACATGAACCACACCGGCGATCTTTTCAGCTGGGACACCAAGGCGTTCGGCCTCGGTTTCTGGGTGAACGAGAACCCGGGCAAGTACGGCGAGCTCGTCGGGCCCGGCGCGTACGGCTGGGGCAGCGCGTATTTCCCGCAATACTTCGTCGACCCGAAGGAAAAGCTCGTCGGCATCCTGATGTGCCAGCTCAAGCCCGGCGCCGGCAACCTGAACCAGCGCTTCAAGGTCACGATCTACCAGGCGCTGAAGTAATGTAGCGGCGGTCTGTGACCGCCGGCTTGGGAAATCGGCGCTCATAGAGCGCCGCTACAGTGCCAGCCGCCCTCACCGCGGCCGGTCGAGCAGCGCGTTCATGTATTCGGCGCGCAGTTTTTTCTGCTCTTCGGGATCGTCCAACCCGAGCTGGGCGCTGAGCTCGAGCAGGTCGGCGATGGTGTTCAGTTCCTTGGCGGCATGTTCGCGCTTCTCGGCGGCCGCGGCCTTGCCGGCGGCGGCACGGCCGTTGATCTTCTGCTCGAAGGTGCCGATGTGTTTCTGGACCAGCCGTGCGGAACGCCCCGCCGGGCTTTCCCAGTTGGGGTCGGCCGGCTCCTCCACGTTCTTCACCGGCGGCGGGACAAAAAGGTGCGGCAGGGCGGGCGGTTCCTCTTTTTCGCCGTTCACCGTCATCTTGGGCAGGACGAAGAGGTTTTTGTTTTCCGGCGCCGTAGTCGCGGCCGCGGGCGCGGCGCCGGGGACGAGTTTCACTTCCGGCAGCCGGGCGTAGGGATTGATGAGGCGCTTTATCTGGCGCGGTGTCGGACGGGCGGACTTTTCCGGCGGTGCGGCCTCCTTGACGGGCGCGGGTGGAGGATCGGTGTCGGCGGCCGCCGATGAGGCGAAGCCAAACAGGGCCAGCGCGGCCACGATGGATTTCGGGGAAGGCATGGTGTGCGTGATGGAGGGCGGCCCGCTCCCTCAGAAAGACTGCGTTCCCGGGTGATTGTTCAATTCGGCGATGGAAAACACGAAGAAGCGAAGAAACAAAGGTTCGACTTAGCTGCTTGGCTTCTTGGTGTTCCTGCTACGGCAGCGGCGCGAGGAAGCGCACGAGATTCGCGATATGGTCGTCCAAACTCACCCCGAGCCGGTCGCATCCGAGCTGGATGGTGGCGCGGTCGATCTTGGCGGCGAAGCCGGGGTCCTTGAACTTCTTCTTCAACGAGCCGGGCTTCATGTCGCCGTAACGCACGGGGTTCATTTTCCGGTAGGCGTAGAAGATCCCGGTCATCTCGTCGCAGGCGACAAGCGCCGCGGCGAGCCGGGTTTGCGGCAGCGTGGTGAAGCCGTGGTAGCCGTAGGCATGGGCCTCGACGGCATGGATCAGCGAATCGGGATAACCCCAGTCCCGGAACCATTGCAGCGAAGGCGCGGGATGCGTTTCGGGGTGTTCCTGGAAATCGATGTCGTGGAGCAGGCCGGTGAGATACCAGAGATGCGGGTCGTCCCCGACGGACGGCGGCAGCGGCGAAAGGGTCGCGCCGAACGCCGGCGCGGAATCCTGCAGGTGCGGCAGGCCGGCCGCGGGCGCCGCGCCGGCGTGGGTCGCGTAGCCCTCCAGCGCGGTGGCCACCATGAGGGCATGGTGCAGCTGGTATTCGTCGCTCACATGCTGCCGGAGCAGAGCTTGGGCGGCTTCCTTGGTCGGGAGCATATCTGGGGACGGTAGACCGGCGACAGGGGACAAATGAAGCTGACCCGCGCCGCGTCAGATATTCGGGGACGGGGTTTTCACGGCGGCGGAGAGGACCAGCTTCATCGCCTCCTGGAAATCGACGGAATCCTTCTCGTCGTAGAAAATGGTGCAGTGCAGGAGCGTCTTGCCGCCGAGGAGGATCGAGACCGTGGTGGCGATCTTGTACTCGCCGGGAGGCGGCGCCTTGCCGATCAGCGCGGGATCCTCGTTGGTGAGGGCGACGCCGAGGCCGTCGGGGACCTTCAACTCGGTGGCGACCGGGCGGGCGTCGGGACTCGGCAGGTAGGGGCGCGAGGCGACGATGTTGAAGGCCTTCAGCGAGGTGAGGTCGGTGACTTCATAGCCCGGGACATTCGCAGGCAGCAGGCTGATGAGCACCGCGGCGTTGCGCCCGTCCTTGGGCGTGAACTTCAGCACCGGGTACGGCGGCACCGGCTGGCCCGGCGGGAGCGGGTCCACGCTGGCCCAGCCGGACGGAGGCGTGATCTGGACGTCGCGGCCGAGGGTTTCGGCGTGGACGCGGACCAGCGCGAGGCAGGACAGGAGCGACAGGACGGCGAGGCGTTTCATGGGGAAAGGGGGAAACCAGGGAACGGATGACAGGGGACAGACAGGCGAACAGCGGGACGGTTGGGGGGAATTTCGCATGGGGCAAGCCCGGGTCGAGCCTGCCGGGCGCCCCAAAAGAAAAAGCCGGCGGCGCGGGGCGCCACCGGCTTTGAAGTTACCCTAAACCTAAATTACCACTTGTACGTGAAGCTCGCGCGGAGGTTCGTCGGCGTGCCGGTGTACACCATGGAGCGGTTGATGCTGGCCATGTTGTATTCCTTGTCGAAGACGTTGTCGACGTTCACCTGGGCGGTCCAGTTGTGCTTCGAGTTGTACGTGAAGATCAGGTTCACGAGCGTGCGGGCCCCGAGGTAGAAGGACGGCTGGTTCGGGATCGGGTTGCTCGGCGTACCGGCGGCGGTGGAGCCGGCCGGGGCGGCGTCGCCCGGGCGGTCGCCGATGTAGTCGACGCCCACGCCGACGCGGAAGCCGTCGAGCATCGGGGTGTCCTTGTCGAACGCATAGCTGGCCAGGACGCCGCCCGACTTCTCCGCCACGCCGCGGAACTCGACGCCGTAGGGATCGCGGTTCTTGAACTGGGTGTAATTGGCGATGACGGAGATGTTTTTCGTCGGGTTGGCGCGGAGCTCATACTCCCAGCCCTTGGCCTTGCGGTCCGAGAAGAGGGCCGGCAGCAGCGGGCTCGGGGGCGGGGTGGTGAGATTGCCCGGGTTCGGCACCGAGAAGTTGTCCTGCTTGATGTCGAAGTGCGACGCGGTGAAATAGATCTTGTCGTCCATCACCTTGAAGCGGGCGCCGAACTCGTTCTGCTTCGAGCTCGTGAGCGCCGGCACGAAGGCGCCGGTGGTGGACGGGCTGTTGGCCGAGGACTGCTCCGAGTAGGAGTAGTAGAGCGAGACCTGGTCCTTCCAAGGCTTCACGACGACGCCGTAGGAGGGCAGGGAGGTGTCGGGCGAGCTGCCCTTGAACACGCCGCTGATCATGTTGCGGACGCGCTGGCGGTAGTACTGCTTCGACTCGGCCGCATTCACGATCAGGCGGTTCTGGAACAGGGAGAACGACTGGGAGACGTAGCCCTGCAGGAAACGGCTGCTCGTGTGGTTGTAGAAGTTCACGCCGGTGCTCGTCCACGGCGTGTCGACATAGTGGTCGATGTCGAAGTTCGGCGCCGTGATGTTGGAGGCCCAGTTGAAGTAGTTGCGCTGGCCGCTGTAGGCGAAGCCGACGAGGGTCGTCGACTTGAGCGACTCGTTTTCATACTGGTAGACGTAATCGTTCTGGATCGACAGCGTGCGCGGGTCGTCGCGCGGGTCGGTGCCGGAGCGCACGAAGATGCGCGTCGGCTGCGTGGCGATCGGGCTGCCGGTGAACGGCGCGGTGGCGAGGTACTGCATGCCGGGGACATAGTCGCCCGTGAGCGGGTCGCGGTTGCCGCCCGTGCCGCCGGTGCTGTTGCCGGTGTTGAGCTGCGGAGCATACTGCGAGGACTTGTGGTAGAGGGCCGCGAAGCGCATCGAAAGCCCCTTCCAGAGCTCGGCGGTCATCTCGACCTTGAAGTCATGCTGCTTGTCCGTGCGGTAGATGTCGTCGGCGTAGACGTCGAGGTCGCGCGGCACGCCCGCGATGGTGCGCGCGGTGGTGCGGGTGCCCGCGGACGGGTCGACGGGCAGGCCGAGGTAGAGGGACGAGCGCCAGTTGGTGTAGATGTACGAGAACGTCACCTGCGCCTTGTCGGAAATCTTGTAGGTGAATTCCGGCATCAGCGTGGTGGACTGCACGTACGAGCTCTCCCACCAGTTGTCCCAGTGCCGGATCGAGCCGACGACGCGCATGGCGATCTTGTCGCTGGCGACGCGGTTGACGTCGAAGAAGCCGGAGTTGGCATCAAAGAGGCCGACCTGGGCGGTCACCGAGGCGAAGTCCCGGAACTGGGGCTTCTTCAGCGTATCGTTGATCGTGCCGCCGGGGGAGGTCGGCAGCGGGGCGAGGATGGAGTTCGGCCCCTTGACGACGTCGATGCGATCGACGATCGCGGGGTCGAGGTTCATGAAGCCGCCGTAGGTGAAGCCGTCCACCGTGTGGCCGTCGGCTTGGAAGCCGCGGACGTTGGTGCGCTCATTGGCGTTGGGCAGCGTCGATTCGCTGACGCCGGCGATGTACTTCACCGCGTCCATGAGCCGGCCGGCGCCGACGTCCTGGATCAGTTCGCTGGTGATGACGGACACGTTTTGCGACGAGTCCATCAGGTTCATGCGGACGCGGCCGGCGGAGGTGGATTCGAGCGAGCTGTACCGGCCGGCGGTGGAGTCGGCGGCGCTCACTTGGAAGGGCGAGAGGACGACGACGTCATCTTTCTTCGGGGCGTTGGCATCGGCCGGCGCAGTTTGCGCTGCGAGCGGCCACGCGCTGGCGAGGAACGCCAGCGCGGCGAGGTTTTTGTTTACGGTATTCATGCTGGGGTTGGTCAACAGGGGTTGAGCGCACAGGCCTCCGCGCAAAGGTGGAGACCTCCGGCCGGGAGGCTTGGGGAAATACGCTCGGGGGTTGGTGGGGGTAAACCTGACTGGGCTAACGCAACGAGGGATAGCGCCGCGCGGACGCAAAACAATCTGACCACAGCTCAACAGTTGAGCACGCGGGGATCCGGCGCCGGTTTGCCGGGATGTGTCAGCCCGCCTTCGCCAGCGCCGGCGCCAGCCAGAGCCGGCACAGCGCGCCGCCGCGGCGGAAAGTGCGGCACACCCACGGCCGCGACTCGTAGATCGTGCACAGGTGGGTGACGGGATCGAGCGCGACGCAGGCGCCGTCGGCCTGCTGGTCCATGCAACGGATGCCCTCGCGCAGCACGACGAACTCCGCAGGCACGCAGTCGCCCTTGCGCAACTCCACCACGAGGTGGCAGCAGCGCCCGCATCCAGCACAAGGGGGTAGATCGTCGTGGGGGGCGGACAACTGCCGCCGAGCATGCACAACCGCGCGCGCCGCGCGATGCCGGACTTGCGCGGGGCCAAATTCCACTTGCGAAACCGGCATTCGTGGAGACCTGTAATCCTGTTCGCCGCCAGTCCGGGCGGGGTCCGCAGCAAGGATCCGCCGGGCACGAAAGGCAGGTCCTGCAGCGGCGCCGCGACGAGGGATTCGTCCGGCCGCCACGATGGGGCGGTTTCCCGGTTTCAACCGGCGGAACCACCGGGGCTTGGCGCGTGTCCATGGAAGCAGCCGGCGGACGTACGAAAACCATCACCATGAAATTCGACGACTTGCTCAACTACCGCGATGAACTGGTCCGGCATGCCCGGCTGGCAAACGTCGCCTACGCTTACCAATGGCTGTCCCAATTCAGCGCGCGCGTCGCGCAGTCGGGGCTCCGGGGCGAGGTCGTGCTCCGCGCCGCCGATTCCGAGGGTAATCCGCGCCGGCCGATGCTGATCGCGTCCGATTTCAGCCAGGCGGTGGTCCAGGAGCATTTCCTCGATGCGGAAATCGCCGAGCTGGCCGAGGTGCTGGCATTCGTGCACAACGGCAGCGTCGTCATCACGCTGAAGTTCCGGCTCGAGGAAGTGGCTGCGCGCTTCCTCCCGGCCTTGCGCCGTGAGCTGGAGGAGTCCGAGGTCTTTCCGGAGGAGCCCGCCTCCTCGCCGGAAGACGCCGGTCGCGACGCGGCTTGAGCGGCGAAAATGGCCTGGGATCCCGGGCTTAGGATCTCGGATTCGGGCGGGCCTTACTTCGCGGCGCCGAGATTCGCGGCGAAGAACTTCGCGCCTTCCGCGACGAGCTGGTTCGGGTCGGCCTGGAACGCGCGGCTGTCGGTCTCGATCGCCATCACGCCCGACCAGCCCGACGCCTTGATCGCGGCGAACAGGCCCGCGTAGTCCGCCGAGCCCGTGCCGAGCGCGACGTCGATGATGGCATCCTTCCCATCGGCGCCTTTCTCGACCTTCTTGTCCTTGAAATGGATGTCGTACACGCGGTCGCCGTACGCGGTGAAGATTTTGGCGGCGTCGAAGCCGGCCGCCGTGATCCAGCCCACGTCGAGGCACACGCCGATGCGCTTGTCGCGCTTCGCCAGCACCGCTTGCACCGTCGCCGGGTCGCCGTACATCGAGCCCTTGCCGTGGTTGTGGATGGCGAGCTTGATGTCGTACTCCTGCACGAGCTGCTCGAGGTTGTCCCACTCCGCGAGGTTCTGCGGCTCGACGATGATCAGCTTCGCGCCGATGAGCTTGGCGAATTCGAACAGCTTGCGGTTCTGCTCCTTGTCGAGCGAGGTGTTGTTGACGCCGAAGGTATAGCAGGTGAGGCCCTTCGCCTCGAGGATCGCCTTCTTGCGCAGCGTCTCCTCGCGCGGCGCCGCCGGGTCGAACTGCGCGCTGATGAACTGCAGCTGCGTGATGTGGTGCTGCACGGCAAATTCCACGACCTGGTCGAAGGTCATCCGGTTGCACGTCCAGGTCTGCAGGCCGAGCTGCACGTTGCCGGCCGCGCGGAGCGACGGCAGGAGGGCGAGGACGAGGAAAACGAACGCGAGGCGCAGGCGGTTTTTCATGGGGGGAGCGCCATCATGCGCGCGCGGCGAAGCCGGAGGGAAGGCTATTTTCAGGGGCGCAAAAAAGGCCCGGCGGAGCGCAAGCTCGGGCCGGGCCGAAAGGGCCGCCGCGGATCGGTTCAGTGGCGGTCGTGATCGTGGTCGTCGTGGTGGTCGTCCCGATGGTCGCGGTCGTGATCGTCATGGCGGTCGCGATCCGGGCTATGCTCCGGCGCGCCGTGCCAGTGGTTGTCATGGTCCCGGTAACGCACGCGCGTGAAATAGTTGCGCGGGTAGTAGGCGACGACGCGGTCATGATAGGTGTAGGGCCGGTCGGTATCGAGGCGCAGGGACACGGAACGGCCGAAATCCACCCGGATGTCGGCGGGCAGCTGGCGGGCGGTGCGCCAGCGGCGGCCGTCGAGGTAGAACCAAGTGTGGGTGTCCGCCCGGTAGTAGACGTCGGCTTCCGGGTAATAGTAGTAGTCGTATGCGCTGTGGAAGGCGCGTGGCTTGGCCCAGGGCGGGGGCGCGGTGGGGCCGATCGGATCGACGACGACGATCTCGGGCGGCGGCGGGGGCGCGGCGCGGCCCAGGTGGATATCGATGTCGAGGTCGGCGCGCGCGGCGGGCAGCAGGACACCCGACGCGAGCGCGAGGAGGAGCAACGGGTTCGGTTTCATGCCTGCACAGACACCGGCGGGTCACCCGCGGTCCATCTTTCCCCGGGGCCGGGAAAAATAATCCTTGGAACTTTTTGCGCCCGTGCGGCGGCAACGGGCTCCCCCGGTCAGTGGGCCGGGGCAGCGGACGGGATGCGCCGGCGCGCGAGCGTGTCGTAGGTCACCGCGGCGACGAGGCCGCCGGCGAGGAAGACCAGGCCGAAGGGATCGTCCCAGCCGCGCAGCAGGTAGCTGAGGAACGAGTCGACCGGCGGGCCGGAGTCGGGGCCGCTGCTGCTCCACATCAGGTAGAGGAAGGGCAGGTAGCTGAGCGCGGCGAGCAGGATGCCGGCCACGGCGCTCACCGCGCGGGTGACGGGCCGGGCTTGGGCGACGAAGTGAAGGCAGACGACGAGCGCGGCGGTGCCGAGGTAGCTGATGATGAGCGACACGGCCAGGCAGATGAAGAAGAACGCCACGGCCGCGCGGCCGTCGCCGCGAAACGCCAGCAGTGCGCTGCAAACCAGCGGCACGGGCCACGGCGCGAACAGGAACGCGGGAAGCGAAAACGGGAGCCGGCGGGAATTCTCCACGGCTGGATTTCTAGCAGGTTGCGCCGGGAAAGCCATCCCGGGTTGCTGTGCTAATGGGAGAGTCGGAAACCGATACGCCCGGGATTGCAGAAAGCGGGTGGCGGGACTTCGTTGGCATCTGCTGACTCACATGGGATCTACCCCTTTCCTCCCGAGTGGTTTTCGCTTTTGCGTTCTGGCCATGACGGGCCTGATGGCCGCGACGGTGGCGTTCGCCCAGCCGCGCTTTCCGCTGGTGGCGACCGCCGAGGAAGCCCAGGCGCAAACCAACGCCGCGCTGGGCCAGTACGGGCCGCAGCTGAATGCGATCGGTTATGCGTTGCTCGAGCAGCGCGCCACCAAGGTGAGCGCGATCAAGACCCGCACCGAAGCGGAGCAGCGCCAGGCGGCGGTGCGCAGGAAGATCAAAGCGCTCGTGGGCGGTATTCCGAAGTCGGACGGCCCGGTCGTGGTGCGCACGTTCGGTTCCGTGGCGGAGGATGGTTTCACGGTCGAGCGCGTGGCGTACCAAAGCTGTCCGGATTATTGGGTGACGGCCAATGTCTTCGTGCCGCCGGGCAAGGGTCCGTTTCCCGCGGTCGTGATCACGGCCGGCCACGGCGGCGGCAAGGCCAACCTTTTCGCGTGGGGTGCGACGCTGGCGCGCGCGGGGATGATCGTGCTCGCCTACGACCCGATGGGCCAGGGCGAGCGCGTGCAGCATTTCGATCCGGAACTGGGCGACTCCAAGCTCGAGCGCAGCGGCGAGCACGAGCACGCCAACCAGGCCGCGTTGCTCGTGGGCCAGCCGATCGCGCGCTACTGGTTCGCGGACGGCATGCGCGCGGTCGATTATCTGATCCAGCGCGGCGACGTCGACCCGGCGCGCATCGGCACCTTCGGCTGCTCGGGCGGCGGCACAGCCGCGGCCTACCTCGCGGCGATGGACCCGCGCGTGGCGGTCGCGGTGGTGTCGTCTTACATCACCTCGTTTCGCGAGCTGC
The DNA here is from genome assembly GCA_048497945.1 of Verrucomicrobiota bacterium. GTDB lineage: Bacteria > Verrucomicrobiota > Verrucomicrobiia > Opitutales > Opitutaceae > Lacunisphaera. Next base: position 47,863 of record JBEHYX010000025.1, read on the forward strand.
TGCCGGGCAACGGGCCGCAGGATGCCGAGCAGACGCTGCCGGGTTTCATTTCGTCGGGCCTGGACTTCGCCGACTGGGTCGAACTCGCGGCGCCACGGCCCTATGCGGTGGTGGCGTATGAGGAGGACTTCTTCCCGATCAAGGGTGCGATCGCGACGTTCAACGAGGCGCAGGCATTCTACGGCCATTTCGACGCGGCACCACAGGTCGAGCTGGTGCACGGCCCGGGCGGACACTGCAACCTGACTGCCGTCATGCCGCAGGTGCTGGGCTTCCTCGCGAAGCACCTGCAGGGGCCGGCGGCGCCGGTGCCGGTGTTCGCCGATATCCGCCCGCGCGATTCGGACGCACTCACGGTCACGCCGACGGGGCAGATCCTGACCTCGCTCGGCGGCAAGACGATTGACGACTACACGCGGGCGCGCGCCGCGGAGTTCGCTGCGCCGCCGGTGGCGGCGACGCACGAAGCGATGGAGGCAATGCGGCCGCGCCTGCAGCGCGACATCGGGGAGCTCACGGGTGCCGCCACGGACAACATCGGCGCGGCCGCGGTGCGGCTGGCGCCGCTGGCGTCGACAGAAAATTATCGCGTGGAGTCGGTGGAGTTCGAGACCGAGCCTGGCATCACGTTGCACGCCCGCCTGGCAACACCGGTGCGCCCGGGTCCGCATCCGGTGGTCGTCTGGCTCGACGCGCTGCCGCTGGACAAGGTGGCCGCGTCGGCGGATTTCAAACGCCTCGCCGATTCGGGTCATGTCGTGCTGGCATTGCAGCCGCGCGCGGTGCTCGGCGAGCCCGGGCCGAATCCCGAACGCTTCGCCCTCGGGCAGTACCAGTCGTCGTCGCTGCGCGCGATCATCATGGGCCGTACGCTTACCGGGCTGCGGGTGAATGACGTCCGGCAGGCGATCGCTTGGATCAAAGACAAGGAGGGGGCGGATGCGCAACGCCTGCTGCTTTACGGTCGCGGCGCCTTGGGCATGGTCGCGCTGCACGAAGCGGTGCTCGATCCGTTGGTTACCGAGGTCGTGGTCGAGAACACCCTGGTTTCCTATCGTACCGCCGTGCAGGCGGGCTTGCGCCGCAACCTCAGCGAGCTGGTGATCCCCGGCGTGCTCACGCGCTACGATACGCCAGACCTGCTCACCGCCCTCAGTCCGCGTCGCGTAACGATCTTGAATCCCGCGAACGCCCTCGGCCAGCCGTTGAAACTCGACGAGGCCCGCGCCGCGCTGGCGCCCGCGCTCGAAAGCGCACGGCGCCTGGGCGAGCCGGACCGCATCCGCGTCCAGCGCCGCGACTGGCGCGACCCGCTGCCGATCGACTAGAATCGAGGCGACGGGTCAGCCGGAAGGTTTCGGTTGGTGGCGCTCGGCGTAAAGTGCCTCGGCTTTGGCGACGGCGTCGTCGAAGACTTGCTTGCCATGGCGTGCGAGGATGCGCGCCTGCATGACCTCGTTGTAAGCCGCGGCATACTTCACGAGGTCCCCGGAAACCACGCAGCCGGCGATCGAGTCGACCTCGACGCCGTAGTCCCGCTGCATGATCTCGCGATATTCCGGCGCCCAGTGGACGGGCAGGCCATAGCTGACGATCCGCAATTTTCCGTGGGCGATGTCGGCTTCGGCGTCCTTGCGGCCATCGCGGTGGCGATACGGGTCGAGGAAGTCGTCCTTTGCATAGCCGGTTTTCCGCGCATCGAATCCCGTTTCCCAATGCCGGAAGTATCCGGCGAACGCCGTCAGGGCGAGGCAGGGCAGGATGAAATAGATCCGTTTCATACCCTGACTACGCGCGAACCACGCCGGCCTTAGGCGGTTTCCGCCGGGCGCTCAGGAATTCGCCGGGGCCGGGCGCAGGCCGGCGAGGCGGCGCTGCAGTTCCTTGCCGAAGACGGTCAGGCTGAGACCGGCCACGACGAGCGCGGCGGCGGCGAGCTTCCAGCCCGGCAGCGGTTCGCCGAGGAAGAGCGCGGACGTGATCATGCCGGACACCGGCACGAGCAGCGCGAAGGGCGTGACGGCCGTCGCGGGGTGGCGCGCGAGCAGCCAGCTCCAGAGCGAGTAGGCGACGAGCGTGGAGAGATAAACCGTGTACGCCGTGCTCAGCACCGCGGTCAGGCCGACGTGCGTGAGGCTGTGGACGATGAGTTGCGGGCCCTCGAAAAGGAGCGACGCCGCGGCCATGGTCGGGATGACCGGCAGGCTGCCCCAGACGACGAGCGCGAGCGGGTTCACCTTGCCGAGGCGCTTGGAGGTGAGGTTGCCGATGCCCCACGAGATCGCGGCGAGCAGCAGGCACACGAAGCCGATGAGCGTCACGTCGCCGCCGGTGTGCAGGCCGACCACGACGAACCCCGCGCCGGCGGTGAGCGCGCCGGCGATCTGGGTGAACGAGACCTTCTCCTTCAGGAACACGACGGCGAGGCCGAGCGTGACGAACACCTGGAACTGCAGGATGAGCGAGGCGAGGCCGGCGGAGACGCCGAGCTTCATGCCGAGGAACATGAACCCGAACTGGAACGCGAACATCGTGAAGCCGTACACCAGCAGGTGGCGCAGCGGGATGTCGGGTTTCTTCAGGAAGAAAATCGCCGGCACCGCCACGAAGATGAAGCGCAGCGCGACCAGCAGCAGCGGCGGCAGGTCATGCAGCGCGAGCTTGATGGCCACGAAGTTCGAACCCCAGATCGAGACCGTGAGGACGGCGAGGAGGAGGCTGCGCAGCGGGAGGGAGGAGGCGGACATGACGCCGGTACGTTCCGGCACCGCCAGCGGGACCGCAACCGGAACCATGGGCCGGGGCCCGCAGTTTGCATCGTTAATCGGGACTACCTGTTACGGAGAACCGCAGTCAGCCCGGAGAAGGTGTACTCCTTGGTGAACATCTTGTCGCCGGGCGGCAGCCTGATGCCGGTGGGGAAAAGGAGGCTTTCTCTCGCGCGGATCGCTCAGCGATTGCACATTTCGTAAAGACGAAGGACCGGGGCGACCTGTGTCACCAGCGGCCCATGGACGGAGACAAGCGCCGCGCCGTTGCTGAAAGCGTTCTGTCAGGAAGCGGGGGCAATTCCCCAGCCGGCGAGGTGGGTTTCGGCGTCGTGCAGGTCGCGCTGCAGGCGGCCGAGGATTTCGCGCTCGTTCTGGAGGTGGGTCGTGACGGACTCCGGCGTGCCGGTGGCGGCGGTTTCCGCCTGGCGCTTGAGGTCGCGCTCGAGCAGGTCCGACATCAGCTTGATCTCGCCGAGCAGGCGCGTGCGGCGCGCCTGCCAGCC
>JBEHYX010000026.1:0-43319 GCA_048497945.1 Verrucomicrobiota bacterium
GGTCGTTGCGCCCGGCCGGCGGCGACATGCAGGCGCATGCGGCCAAGGCCTATATCGGGCAGGCAGCGCGCCAGGTTACGCAGGAAGCGATCCAGATGCACGGCGGCATTGGCATGACCGAGGAGTATGCGGTGGGCCACTACCTGCGCCGCGTGCTCGTGCTCGACCGGCTGCACGGCGATATCCATTACCACACCCGCCGCCTCGAAGGCTGGCAGGACTGACGCTACACATTGCATGCCTTCCTACGCAGTCACGCGGGGAGGGAAGCCACTACGACCAAGGAGACCTTCCATGTCCGAAATCATGTCCCTCAAGGGGAAAGTCATTGTCATCACCGGCGCCGCGCAGGGCGTGGGCCGCGCCACGGCCGAACTGGCGCTGAATCTCGGTGCCAAGGTATGCGTCGTCGACTTGCAGCGCGAACCGCTGGAAGCCTTCGCCGCCGCCAATCCCGACCACGTGCAGGCCTATGTGGGTAGCGTGTCCGACCCTGACTTCGTCGCCGCTTCCATCGAACACGCCATCTCGCGCTTCGGCAAGCTCGACGGCCTGGTGAACTGCGCGGGCATCGTGCGTGCCGCGATGATCGAGAACATGACGCTGCAGACCTGGAACCAGGTCCTTGAATGCCACCTGACCGGTGCCTTCCTGTGGCTGCAGGCCGTGGGCTCGCATCTGGTCGAGCGCGCCAAGTCCGGCGAGCAGGTCAAGGGATCGATCGTCAATATCTCGTCGGAAGCGGGCCGCCGCGGCTCCATCGGCCAGATCAACTACGCGTCGGCCAAGGCCGGCATGCTGGGCATGACCATGAGCGCGGCGCGCGAGTGGGGCAAGTATGGTGTGCGTACCAACACGGTCTGCCTGGGCATGGTCGAGACGCCGATGACCGAAACCATCCGCAGCGAGCGCTTCCGCGATACCTACCTCGCGCAGATCCCGATGGGCCGCTGGGCGCAGCCCGAAGAAGTGGCGGGTCCGATCGCGTTCCTGCTGTCGGACGCTGCGGGCTACGTGCTCGGCCAGCACCTCGGCGTGAACGGCGGCTTCCACCTGGCGAGCTGAAGCACTATGTCGTCGCGCAAGCTCTATACCCATGACCAGCTACGGCGCGCGCTGCACCCGCGCAGCATTGCCGTGGTTGGGGCGACGTCCAACGAGCGCTCCTTCGCCGGGCGCTCGATGGCGAACCTGAAGCAGTTCGAAGGCACGGTGCACCTCGTCAATCCGCGCTATGCGGAGGTGAATGGCCAGGTCTGCTATCCGTCGCTGTCGGCGCTGCCTGAAGTGCCTGACTGTGTGCTGATTGCCACCGCGCGCGACACGGTCGAGCCGATCGTGCAGGAATGCGCGCGGCTTGGCGTAGGTGGCGTCGTATTGTTCGCGTCGGGCTATGCCGAAACCGGCAATCCGGAGAAAGCCGCAGACCAGGCGCGGCTGACGGCGATTGCCCGCGAAGGCGGGGTTACGCTGCTGGGCCCGAACAGCATCGGCTATGCAAACTACGTGACCAACGCGCTGGTGTCGTTCACGCAGTTGCCCGCCCGTACCGGCGAGCTGCCGGCGCACGCCATCGGACTGGTGAGCCAGTCTGGCGCGCTGGCCTTTGCGCTGCAGCAGGCCGCCAACCACGGCACCGCGTTCAGCCATGTGTTCTCGTGCGGCAATGCGTGCGATATGGACGTCACCGACCAGATCGCGTACCTGGCCGGCGACCCCGCGTGCGCCGCGATTGCGTGCGTGTTCGAGGGCCTGTCGGATGCGAGCCGCATCGTGCGCGCGGCGGAGTTGTGTGCCGCCGCAGGCAAGCCGCTGGTGGTCTACAAGATGGCACGCGGCGCGCTTGGTGCCGCAGCAGCCATGTCGCACACCGGATCGATGGCCGGCTCGGACCGCGCCTATTCCACGGCGCTGCGCGAGGCTGGCGTGATCCAGGTGGATACGCTGGAGCAGCTGGTGCCGACCACGGTGTTCTTCGCCAAGGCTCCGGCGCCGGTTGCCACTGGCGTGGCGATCGTGTCCGGCTCGGGCGGTGCGGGCATCGTGGCGGCCGACGAGGCGGAACGATTCAACGTGCCGCTGCCCCAGCCGGCCGACGACACGCGGGACGTCCTGGAAGCGCATATCCCCGACTTCGGCGCGGCACGCAACCCGTGCGACCTGACCGCACAGGCCACGAACAACTTCGACTCGTTCATCCGCTGCGGCGATGCAGTATTCGCCGATGCGCAGTACGGCGCGGCCGTCGTGCCGCTGGTCGTGACCGGCGACGGCAATGGCCGTCCCTCACCCCGCGAGTTCAAGCCAGCGGGGTGAGGGCACCCCGCCTCCAGCAGGTCAGAACTTGTACTCGACGCCGGCAAACGCGCCGACGCCCGGCTGCGGATAGCCGTTCACCTGCTCGTATTTCTCGTCGAGCGCGTTCTCGAGGCGCGCCTTGACCGTCACGCGCGGCGTGGCCTGCCACGCGGCATAGACGCGCACGACGGTGTAATCCTCGCCCCGCACGGTCGCGAAGGTCGCGGCGTCGACGTCCATGCGGTCGCTGACGAACGCCACGCCGGCGCCGGCGCTGAAGCCGTGGCCGAAGTCGCGCCACACATCGAGCGAACCGCTGTTGCGCGGCCGGCGCAGGAGCCGGTTGTGCTGCGTGAGGTTGTCCGCCTCGAGGTAGGTGTACGCGAGGCGGACGTCGGCGAGGCCCTTGAGCGAGAACTTGCCGGAAACCTCGAGGCCCTTGGTCTCGGCGCGCTCGACGTTGGCCGTCGTGCCCGGGGAGACGCCGAAGTCGAAGACGATCAGGTTGGTCAGGCGCGTGTCGAACCACGTGGCGCTGAGCACGCCCTTCTTGTCGGCGAGGAAGTAGTCCACACCCGCGTCCCAGCCCTTCGCCTTTTCGGGCTTGAGGTTCGGGTTGCCGACATAGAACGCGCTCTGGCCGTAGAGATCGAGGAAGCCCGGCGCGCGGAACGCCGTGCCATAGCTGGCGCGCAGCTTCCAGCGCGAGTCCGCCGACAGCCAGGCCGCCGTCGCACGGCCGGTGGTGGCGTGCCCGAAGGTGTCGAAGTCGTCGTTGCGCAGCCCGGCGGTGAGGTAGACGCGCTCCACCGGCGACCACTCGTCCTGCACGAAGAACGCGAGCAGCTGCTGGCTCTCGTTGATGTTGCCGAAGCCGGTGTTGCGGGTGTGGTTCGCCTCGGCGGTGAGGCCGGCGACGATGCGGTTCTGCGGTCCGGCCTGGATCGTGTTCTGCCAGTCGAGCACGCCGCGGCGGTTCTTCACGAGCGTGGTCGACACCGTGGTGCCGGCGGCGTTCGGGTTGATCGACTCATACCGGCGATCCTGGCCGCCGAGGACCACGCGGCTGCTGAACTTCGCGTTCGGCGTGAAGTCCGCGAACACCGTGGCGAGCTGGTTGTTCTCCTTTTCGGTGTTGTTCAGGTCGTTGGTGAAGCGGTCGCCCGGCGAACCGTAGCGGCCGACGAAGCCGCGGTAGGTCGCGCCGATCGCGACGCGTTGGTTGAACGCATGGTCGAGGCGCAGCGCGTAGGTGTAGCTGTCGAATTCGTTGTTCGGGCGGTCATTGTCGGTGTGCCCGCCGACGAGCGAGAAGTTGTACGCCGTGCCGTTCTCGCTGCCCTGCGCGCGGGCCGAGCCCTGGAACGTGCCGAAGGAACCGGCCTCGACCGCGATGGCGCCGGAGGGGGCGCCGGCACCGCGCTGCGATTGCAGCGCGACTACGCCACCCACCGCCTCGCCGCCATAGAGCGTGCTCTGCGGCCCGTGCGACACCTCGAGGTTGTCGCAGCCCGACACGCACATGCCGCCGAGCGCGACCGCGTAGTCGGTGTTGGGATCGTTGAACCGGATGCCGTCGACGAGGAACAGCGTCTGGTTGGAGTTCGTGCCGCGCAGGAAGAGCGAGGTCACGCCGCCGCTGGCGCCCGACTGGAAGGCCGGCGCGCCGGGCACGCCGCCCAGCGCCGAGGCCAGGCTGGTGAGCTGCATGCGGTTCAGGTCGGCTGCGCTGATCGTGTCGACCGCGGTGCCGCTGGTCGTCAGCGCGACGGGCGTGCGCGTGGCGGTGAGCACGTAGTCCGGGAGGACGACGGCGGAGGTGTCCTGGGCGGCCAGCCGGCCGAGGGCCGCGGTGGCGCCGAGGAGCAGGAAAAATCGCCGGAAGGGCGACGGAGTGGAGGGAGTCATGGTCTGCAGTGTAACGGGGCAAGAGCAGACCGGTTGGGCGCCACGGGGCGCCGCACGTTTCCACTCTCACGCTTCATTGGGTGCGATGAAGGTTTGTCGCCGGTGCGCGCACACGCGCCGGCGCGGTGAGTTTCAGCAGGCAGATGTTCGGACTCCGCATTTGTGCGCGGCGCACAAGTATCAAGTACCAGGTATCAAGTATCAGGAGCTCGAACTCTTGTTACTTGGTACTTGGACCTTGCTACTTGCGCGCTCCGCGCGCCTCGCCCCCGCCTTCACCGGTTGCCCGATTGGCTTTGCTCCCGCCCTGAAGCGGAATGGGGGTCTGTGATGCGTTACCGCAGCGCGACTGTGGCCGGTTTGCACGGCCTTCCCTGTGATGCTGAATTGACTGGAAAGAACCTCAGGTTGAGGCCCGGACAAAACGCGACACCCCGCCCCGCGCGCAAGCCCAAAGCCTGCTCGCCCGTTGACTATGATCGGGTTGACCACTGGGGCTTGGCTTTCCCAACCGTTTGAACAACAAATAACTTGAGTTGTATCATTACATCACGATATGTAGATTCTGAATTCTGTGTCATCACCCGCCCACACCCAGACTCCCGCTGAATTCGCCCTTCGCCAAACGCTGAAGGAGCGCATCGCCGTGCTCGACGGCGCGATGGGCACGACCATCCGCACGTACAACCTGACCGAAGAGGATGCCCGCGGCGAGCGCTTCAAGGACGCGCCGAAGGACCTGAAGAACAACGGCGACATCTACTCGCTCACCCGCCCCGCCGAGATCGGCGACATCCACCGCCGCTTCCTCGAGGCCGGCGCGGACATCATCGAGACCAACACCTTTTCCGCGACCGCGATCGGCCAGAGCGAGTTCTTCATCGAGGACCCGCGCGAGAAAGGCGGACGCAAGGACCCGGCGTTCTACGCCGGGGTCATCGAGAACAAATTCCTCCAGGAGCTCGCGCACGACATCAACTTCCAGTCCGCCCGCCAGTGCCGCGAGTGGGCCGACCGCATCGCCAACGCCACCGGCCGCCGCCGCTACGTCGCCGGCGCCATCGGACCGCTGACCGTCTCGCTCTCCAACTCGCCCGATGCCGACGACGCCGGCTTCCGCGTCATCACCTTCGACCAGGTGAAGGCCGACTACCGCCGCCAGGTGCGCTCGCTCATCGCCGGCGGCTCCGACCTGCTGCTCGTCGAGACGATCTTCGACTCGCTCAACGCCAAGGGCGCGCTCGTCGCGATCGAGGAGGTCTTCGCCGAGGACAAGATCCGGCTGCCGATCATGATCTCGGCCGCCGTCGGCCGCGGCGGTGAGACGATGATCTCCGCGCAGACCGTCGGTGCGTTCTGGAACGCCGTTCGCAACCACCAGCCGTTCTCCGTCGGCCTCAACTGTTCGATCGGCCCCGACCTGATGCGCCCGTTCCTCGAGGAACTCAGCGGCAAGTCCGACACGTTCATCTCCGCCTACCCCAACGCCGGTCTCCCGAATCCGCTCACGCCGACGGGCTTCGACCTCGTGCCCGACGACATGGCGCGCTACATGGGCGAGTTCGCCGGCAGCGGCCTCGCCAACATTGTCGGCGGCTGCTGCGGCAACACGCCGGAACACATCGCCGCCATCGCGCAGGCTGTCGCGCCTAAGCCCGCGCGCTCGCTCACGATCGTGAAGCCAGAGCTCTCAGCCCTCAGCTCTCAGCTCTCAGCCAATGGCATGCCGGCCCCGTTGCCTTTGCAGCTCTCGGGCTCGTTGCCGTTCACACAGCAAATCGGAGCCTTCCTCATGATCGGCGAGCGCACCAACGTCGCCGGCTCGCCGAAGTTCGCCAAGCTCGTCAAGGCCGGCAACTACGAGGAGGCCGTGTCCGTTGCCCGCCAGCAGGTCGACAACGGCGCGAACGTCATCGACGTGTGCATGGACGACGGCCTGATCGATGGCGTCGCGGCCATGACGCGTTTCCTGCAGCTCATCGGCTCCGAGCCCGAGATCGCCAAGGTCCCCGTGATGGTCGACTCCTCCAAATGGGAGGTCATCGAGGCCGGCCTGAAATGCCTCCAGGGCAAGGGCATCGTGAATTCGATCTCGCTCAAGGAGGGCGAGACCAAGTTCCTCGAACAGGCGCGCACCATCCTGCGCTACGGCGCCGCCGTGGTCGTGATGGCCTTCGACGAGAACGGCCAGGCCGCGTCGTACGCGGAAAAAATCCGCATCTGCGAGCGCGCCTACAAGCTGCTCACCGGGACCGTCGGCTTCCCGCCCGAGGACATCATCTTCGACCCGAACATCCTCACCGTCGGCACCGGCATCGAGGAGCACAACAACTACGCCGTCGATTTCATCGAGGCCACGCGCTGGATCAAAACCCACCTGCCCCACGCGAAGGTCAGCGGCGGCGTCTCGAACGTCTCGTTCAGCTTCCGCGGCAACAATCCCGTGCGCGAGGCGATGCACGCCGCGTTTCTCTACCACGCGATCAAGGCCGGCATGGACATGGGCATCGTCAACCCGTCGATGCTCGAGGTCTACGAGGAGGTCGACAAGGAGCTGCTCGTGCTCGTCGAGGACGTGCTGCTGAACCGCCGTCCCGACGCCACTGAGCGCCTCGTCGACTTCGGCGAGAAACTGAAGGCGAACGCCGCCGGGAAAACCCAAACCCCGGATCCCAAATCCCAGAGCTTGGACGCCGCCTGGCGCTCCGGCACGCTCGAGGAACGCCTCGCCCACGCGCTCGTAAAGGGCATCGACGCCCATATCGACGCCGACACCGAGGAGGCGCGCCAGAAGTACGGCAAGCCGCTCACGATCATCGAAGGCCCGCTGATGGACGGCATGCGCGTCGTCGGCGATCTCTTCGGCGCGGGCAAGATGTTCCTTCCGCAGGTGGTGAAGTCCGCCCGCGTGATGAAGAAGGCCGTCGCGTATCTCCAGCCCTACATGGAGGCCGAGAAGGCCGCGCTCGTCGCCGCCGGCGGCACCGCCAAGGCCCAGGGCCGCATCGTCATGGCCACGGTCAAGGGTGACGTCCACGACATCGGCAAGAACATCGTCGGCGTCGTCCTCGCCTGCAACAACTACGAGGTCATCGACCTCGGCGTGATGGTGCCGTGCGAGAAGATCCTCGCCACGGCGAAGGAGAAGGGCGCCGACATCATCGGCCTCTCCGGCCTGATCACGCCGTCGCTCGACGAGATGGTGCACGTCGCGAAGGAAATGGAGCGCCAGGCCTTCAAGCTCCCGCTGCTCATCGGCGGCGCCACGACCTCCGCCGCGCACAACGCGGTCAAGATCGCCCCCAATTATTCCGAACCCGTCGTCCACGTGCTCGACGCCTCGCGCGTCATCGGCGTCGTCTCACAGCTGCTCAGCTCCGACCACAAGGCCGCATTCGTCGCCGACACCCGCGCCAGGCAGGAGAAACAGCGCCACGACTTCGCCGACCGCCGCGGCGCGCGCAAGCTGCTCGCCCTCCCCGAGGCCCGTCAGCGCGCGCAGCCGACCGATTGGGCGACCGTCGACATCCCGAAGCCGGAATTCACCGGCGCGCGGGTCTTCAGCAGCAACCCGCTCGACGGCAGCATCGAGTCGGACAAGGGCCTCAAGCCCTTCGCCGAAAGCCTGACGCTCGAGGAAATCGCCGCCTACATCGACTGGGGACCGTTCTTCTCGACGTGGGAGCTGCATGGCCGCTTCCCGGACATCCTCAAGGACGAGATCGTCGGCCCCGAGGCCACCAAACTCTACGCCGAGGCGCAGGCGATGCTGCAGGACATCATCGCCAAAAAGCTCTACACCGCGAAGGCCGTCATCGGCTTCTGGCCGGCGAACCGCGTCGGCGACAGCGTCGAGGTTTATGCCGACGAGTCGCGCGCGAAGGTCCTCAAGACCTTCCACTTCCTGCGCCAGCAGAACGAAAAGCCGGCCGACCAGTTCAACCACTGCCTCGCCGACTACATCGCGCCGAAGGACAGCGGGCGCATCGACTATCTCGGCGGCTTCGCCGTCACCGCCGGCCACGGCGTCGAGGAGTTCGCGGCGCACTTCCGCGCAAAGCAGGACGACTTCAACGCCATCCTTGCCCAGGCCCTCGGCGACCGCCTCGCCGAGGCGCTGGCGGAACTGATGCACAAGAAGGCCCGCGAGTTCTCGGGCTATGGCCGCACCGAGAACCTCGCGATGAAGGACATCATCCGCGAAAAGTACCGCGGCATCCGCCCGGCCCCCGGCTATCCCGCGTGTCCGGACCACACCGAGAAACCGCCGCTCTTCGACCTGCTCAACGCCACCGCACTCACCGGCATCAAGCTCACCGAGAGCAACGCCATGTACCCGCCGAGCTCCGTCAGCGGCCACTACTTCAACCACCCCGAGTCGAAATACTTCGCTGTCGGCAAACTGGCGAAGGACCAGATCGAGGACTATTCCGCGCGCAAGCAACAGCCGGTGGCCGAGTCGGAAAAATGGTTGTCACCCTACCTGGATTACTAAGCGGAAAAAACCTGTCAGCCGTAGGCCCGGCGAAGGCTGATGGCTCGCTCCCTACTTGGACTACTGACCGCGGTCCTACTTCCGGTTCCGCTTGATCAATTTTTCCCGCGCGGCTTCCAACTGGGCCTTCTCCTTGGGCGTCAGGCTTTGAAAGCCCGATTGGGCGATCTTGTCCAACAGGGCATCCACGTCGCCGGGCGTTTCCTCAACCGGCATCGTATGGCCGAGAGGCTTCCGCCTGCGGGAAAATTTCAGCTTCCAGGAGAAACCCGCGAAAAGTCCCGCCCGCAACCCGCGGATATAGCCGAACGACACGGCACAGGTCGCCAGCGTGCTGCCCAGCCCGATTTGGTCGTGATTGCTGAGATGGCCCACCGCGGCGAGGAACACGCAGCCCACCGCCACAAATCTCATCGGGATTTCGCCCCACCAGGGTATGTTCGGATACATCGCGGCAAAGGCGATCACCAGCCCCATGGACAGGTGGACCGATCCCGAAACCGCCCCGCCAAAACCGGCGAGCCACAACAGGGTTGCCACCAGGGCCGGCGTCAGGATGAGCAGGCCCAAAAAGGCGGCATAGCGGGCGCGTCCCATCTCCTGCTCGCAGTCGCGGCCGAAGCTGTAAAGGAACAGCAGGTTGAAGATCGTGAAGAAATTGACCTGGTCGACCGCGAGATAGGTGGCCAGCCGCCAAACCTGACCCGACCGCCAGAACAGCTCCGGCAGGAAGCCAAACATCATGAGCGCCCGCATTCCCCCGGCGAGGGCGGAGAAAATCAACCCCACGACAATCACCGTGACGAAGATCGTCGTCAGGAAAACCGGCACGCCGCGCACGCGGGCCAGCGGCTGGGTGTCGGGGGACTGGTTCTCGAAAAACATGGTCGGGAGACGGCAACGCCATCCAACCAGCCGCGCCGATCAGCGGTCCAGCTCAATCAAAGGCCGGGGAGCCGGCCGCCGCCTCGCATGCAACAACCACAACACGAGCAGCACCGCCGGGAAATAGAGGCTGGGAGCACCGCCGCCGCCACCGCCACCGGAAGAAGGCGGCGGCGTGGGAGTGGCGGCGGTGACGGTCAAGGTGGCGGCGTTGCTCGTGGCCGTGCCTTGGGAATTGGTGGCCACCGCGCGATAGTTTCCGGCGTCCGCGGCGGCCACGCGTGCAATCTGGAAGCTCGTGCCCGTGGCGCCCGCGAGGTCCATCCCGTCCTTCTGCCACTGGATCGACGGCGTCGGGTTGCCGCTGGCCGCCACCGTGAAGGTGACGGATCCGCCGGCGGTGACCGACTGGCCCGACGGCTGGGTGGTGAAGGCCGGCGCCAGGTTGGTCGCGGCGCTCGAATAAACGCGCACCCAGTCGACCGCCAAGGTTTGCGGGAAAACCGTGCTCGCGTCCGGCTTGCCCGGCCAGTCCCCGCCCACCGCCAGGTTGAGCACGATGAAGAACGGCCGGTGGAACTCCTCCATCTGTGGCCAGGCCGCGAGGTCGATGCTGGCCCGGCCGGTTTCCACCCCGTCCACCTTCCACACCACGCTGGCGGGCGTCCACTCGGCTTCGAAGACATGATAGTCGTCGTGGAAGATCTCGGGATCCACGAGTTCCGTCCGGCCCGTGCCGACCGAGGCATGCCCGTTGGCATCCCAGTGGAGCGTGCCGTAGACCGAGTCGTCGAAATTCTCGCCGCCACCGATCATCTCCATGATGTCGATCTCGCCGGATTTCGGCCAGCCCACGGTGGTGATGTTGCCGCCCAGCATCCAGAACGCCGGCCAGATGCCCTGCCCCTGCGGCAGCCGCATCCGGGCGGCAATTTTCCCATAGGTCCATGACTGCAGGCCCTGCGTCTTGAGCCGGGCCGAACTGTAGGTGCCGTCGGCGTTCTTGCGCGCGGTGATGCGCAATTCGCCGCCCTGGACCGTCGCGCTGTCGGCCGTGTAAGTCTCGAGCTCGTTGTTGCCCCAGCCGCCTCCGCCCAAGTCGTACGTCCAGTTCTGGGCGTTCACGGTGTTGCCGCTGAACTCGTCGGACCAGGCCAGCGTCCAGCCCGCGCCGGGGTTGTAGTCATCCGCCGCGAGCTGCGCCCGGAGCCCGGGCGCCAGGACCACGCTCGCGACGAGCGCGAGCCAGGATCGCGAAACGAAGTTGCGGCGGCGGGGCTGGACGCGTTGCACGGGGAGAATATCCGACCATCCGCCGCACGCAGCAACGGGACTCGATGCAACAAGCGCAGATTCTTGTGCAATTTCCGGCCGACGCCCGCGGCGCGGCGATCGGCGCGAGTGCGATTGGCATTGTCCGCGCAGGAAATCCCCTAAGAACCAACCGGGTCATCCGTGAAATATTTTGCCATGCTGCGATTGATCCCCCTCCTTGTGCTGGCAGTGCTGGCGCCGCGCCTGAACGCCACCTTCGACCCGCCCGGGGAAAACGAAAGGCTCCGCGCCCTCGGCAACCTGTTCGAGCTGCCGGAGGACGTACGCCCGCTCTTCTCGCCCGACGCGGACTTCGTCCCGGTCCGCCCGCCGGGCCGAAGCGACTGGCTGACGCTGCACACGGAGAAGGGCCAGGAATTCGCGGCGTACCGCGACTTTTCCGCACGGCCCGCCGACGCGACGCGCCACATCATCTATCTGCTGCCGCTCGGCGACTTTCCCGAGGAGACGAGCCCGTCCTTCGAGGAACTGCGCGCCTACACCGCCGCCTTTTACCAGCTGGAAGTGCGCCTGCTGCCGGCCTACGACCCGCACGAGCTCGAGTTCTCCCCGCGCAAAAACCCGCACACCGGCCAGCGCCAGATCCTGACCACCGATGTCATGCAGTGGCTCAAGCCCCGGCTGCCCGCCGACGCCTGCTGCCTGCTCGCCGTCACGATGGCGGATCTCTATCCCCGCGCTTCCTGGAACTACGTGTTCGGCCAGGCTTCGATCGACGAGCGCGTCGGCATCTTCAGCCTCGCCCGCTACGATCCCGCCTTCTGGGGCGACGAGCGCGGCCGGGATTACCGCACGATCATCCTCCAGCGCAGCTGCAAGGTGCTCGTCCATGAGACCGGCCACATGTTCGGCCTGCAGCACTGCATCTATTTCGCCTGCGTGATGAACGGCGCCAACCACATGGTCGAGACCGACCGCCAGCCGCAGGCGCTCTGCCCTGTGTGCCTGCGCAAGCTGCAATTCGCGACCGGCTTCGACGCCCGCAAACGCTACGAGTCCCTCGCCCGCTTCTACCGCGCGCACCGCTGGTACGATGACCTCGACCTCGTGAACCGGCAGCTCGCCCGTATTACGAAAGCCGAAAGGTGGAGCGTGGCGACCTCACCGCGCTGAGGAAACTCCACCGAAAAGAAGCGCCTTGGGGACAAGTCGCTCCACCTTCATCTGCATGGGTCCGGCTGGGCGTTAACTACAAAGACACCGCGGCACGGAGAAAGCGTTCCTCGAATGCACGGGCCCCGTGTCTCTGTGTCTCTGAAGTTAAAGGGAATTTTCCGCCGGGGCCGCCGCCGGCTTTTCGTCCGCTGATTCTGCCGGTGCCGGTTTTTCTTCCTTCTCCTCGCCGGCCCGGCCCGGTTGCAGCCTGTCCGCGGCCATCTCGCTGAGCTTGGCAGCCGCCTTCAGCTCGCCGACCCGCGCGCGCACATCCCGGATCGCGCGCTCATGGTCGGAGAGCGAATCGGCCTTCTTGTCGGGGGCGAGGGCGTTGATATAGGTGCTCATCAGCGACGACACGTCTTCCGCGCTGTATTCGGTGCGCGCCTGCACCACCGTGGAAAAAAGGATGCCCTCGCGCATGGCCTCGATCACCTTCCGGATCATGGGCTTCACCGCGAGCATCGCGCCCTTCACGACCATGCGCTCCATGAAGCCGGCCTTCTCCTCCTTGAGTGCGTCCGCGACGATGTCGTCGATCGCCGACTCGAACGCCCCGCGCCGCGGCAGGTAGAAAACCCAGTCGAAGCGGGCGAACATGTTGCCCTCGAGGTCGGCGGGGCGCAGCGCCTTCAGCCTCGCCTCGACCCGGGCGTCGTCGAAGTCCTCGGCCCAGGCCAGCTGGTACAGTTTCGCGCCCATGCCCTCGAGCGGCAGGGGCAGCGCGGTCACGATCTTCTCAAATTCGAGGTCCACCCCGCCTTCCGTTTCCACACTGACCGATTTCCCGTCGCCGATCTCGTTCTGCCAGTGGTTCAGCATCGAATCGAGCTCGGGACCGCGCGCGGCGACCGCCGGGTCGAGTTTCCCCTCCTTGGCGAGGGCGAGGAATTTCCGGAAAACGAAGATCGGGTGCGGCTCGCCCTTCTTGCCGATGATGACGAGCCCCTTGCCCGTCTCCGGGGTCACGCTCTCGGCCACGACCTTCACGACCTCCTCCGCAAACGCCTCCGCGTAGCGCCGGTCGCCCTTCGACCGCGCGTGGATGGAAATCGAGAGCTGCTTCCCGTTCACGACGAACGGCGCCAGCTCCACGTAGGGCATGAAGTCATCCCTGGCCTTGGCGGGCTTGGCCGCGGCGAAAGCGGCGGACGTGAACAGGCCGGTGACGGCCAGCAGGAGAAAAAGGGAAAGTGACTGACGAAAGCGACGGTCCATGGGTGTGCCCCTCCACTACACGCGACTCCTGCCAAAAGTCGCAAACAATCCTCCGACGCAACTCGACTGTCCGGAAACGCTCCGGTTGACCCGCTGCCATGGGCGGCAACAATCACCCCGCCATGAGAAAACCCCTTCTCCTGTCCCTGTCTGTCCTTTCCGCGCTGGCGTGGTTCGCCGGCTGCCACTCCCGCTCCACCGCCAAGCAACGCTATCAGGACACGCCCGGCTCCTTCGCCGACCAGTCGGCGCGCGACGCCTACGTCGATGCCCGGGTCGCCGAGCTGACCAAGAAGGGCGTGAGCCCCGGCGATGCCGCCGCCCGCGCCTCGCGCGAGTGGTTCACCCAGGCGCCCACATCCAGCGAAACGCCGACGCGCGCGGAGCGCGAGCGCCGGGCCGCGCAGGCCGACTTCGAGGAAGCGCTGAACAAGCGCAAGAAGGACGCGGAAGGAAACTGACGCCGGCTATGCGCCGAGCTTCTCCCGCCCCGACGGAAGCCCCAGGTCCTGTTCCGGCCCGAGCGGCACGATCCGCGTCGGGTTGATGTCGTCGTGGGTGTAGTAGTAGTGCCGCTTGATGTGGTCGAGCCGCACGGTGCCCGCGATACCGGGCTGCTGGTAGAGGTCGCGCAGGTAGGCGCCCAGCGCCGGGTAATCCGCGATGCGGCGCAGGTTGCACTTGAAGTGCCCGTGATAGACGGCGTCGAAGCGCACCAACGTGCAGAACAGCCGCCAGTCGGCCTCGACGGGACGCCCGCCGAACAGGAAGCGCCGCTGCGCCAGGCGCGCCTCGCAGCGGTCGAGCCCGGCGAACACGTCGCGGCACGCGCGCTCGTAGACCGCCTGCTTTGTCGCGAAGCCGGCGCGATAGACGCCGTTGTTGATGTGCTGGTAGATGTCCGCCGCCCAGGCCGCGTGCTCCGCCTCGAGCTCCGGCGGAAACAGCGAGGGCGTCGGCGGCACCAGCGTGGCGAATGCGCCGTCGAACATCCGGCAGAGGTCGTCCTCGGAATTGTTGACGATGCGCTTGGTCCGCTTGTCCCACAGCACCGGCACGGTGTAGCGGCCGCGGTAGCCGGGCTGCGACGCCACGTAGGCCTCGCTCAGGAACTTGAAACCGTTGACCGGATCGTGGCTGAAGCCGTCGCCGTCGCGGAAGGCCCACCCACGCTCGTCGCGCACCGGGTCCAGCACCGTCAGGCCCACGACGGACTCGAGTCCCTTCAACCGGCGCGCGATCACCGTGCGATGCGCCCACGGGCACGCCAGCGAGACGTACAGGTGATAACGGCCCGTCTCCGCGGCATAAGGCGTCGAGCCATCCGCCGAAACGAAGGCGCGAAACGCGTCCTCCTGGCGCTGGAACTCGCCCTCGCCGCTCATCTCATCGGGAAATTGTCCGGCTGCACTCATGGCCGCAGCCTACCCCGGAGCCGCCGCAGCGCAAGCGACCTGCGGTGTGGGTGGTGTTCCAACTTGAATTGTCATCGCGAGCCCGCCCTCGGCAGGCGTGGCGATCCAGCTGGATTGCTTCGTCGCTTTCGCTCCTCGCAATGACAAATTTGGAAACTGCCGCCCCACGTATTTCGCCATCGTCAGCCGCCCCCGAAACGCGCCACCCTGCCCGCTTCATGGCCACCTTCCTTCCCCCGCCCGGCAACCCGCGCATCAGGGTCGTGCGCAGTTTCGCGGAGCTGGTGGCGACGCCTTTCGCCGGCGGCGTCAACGCGCTCTGCTGGCCGCGCGAGCTGCCCGGGGACTTCGCCGCCGTGGTGCGCGCGCTCGGACCCGGCGAGGGCCTTGTCAACCTCGACGCGGACCGTCTGCGCGGCCTGAGGCTGGACCCGGCGGGCGACGCCGCGCGCGCGATGCTGCTCGCCGACCTGCAGCTGCTCGGGCAGCAGGGCCTCGCGCCGGTGCTCAACTGCATCCACGGCTATCCGCCCGACGACGCCGGCGCAGCCGTCGCCACCGATGTCTTTTCCTTCCACGCCGACAGCGCGCCGGTGGAAGCCGCCACGTGGCTGTGCACGTATCACGGCTCCCCGTCCGAGGGCCTGCTGAACGAGGACGCCCGGCGCCGCATCGACGTGCCGGCGACCCGCGCCGCGCTGCTGAAGGAATACGGCGGTGCGGATGACGCCGGCTTCGCCGAGTACCTGCGGGAGAATTGCTACGACCTGCATTATGCGCCGCTGCCCGCGGCGCAGCCGTACTCCTTCGGCCTCGGCCACCTCTGGCGCATCGCCATCGACTGGCCTGGCAGCCCGGTGCCACCGTGCGTGCATCGCGCCCCGGCGACCATCGCGGGCGAGCCGCGCCTGCTGCTGATCAGCTGACCGTTCAGGAAATAAAAAGGCGCCGTCGGTTGGACGGCGCCCGGGAGACGGAACGGAGATGACAACTCAGGCCAGCGCAGCCTCGAGCGGCTTGGCGCGCGGGAAGTCGACCACGGTCTGCGCGACGTTGTTCATGTAGTTGGTCAGCGTGTTGACCGCCACGTGGGCGACGACCTCGACGAGTTCGGCGTCCGTGACACCGGCCGCGCGGGCGGCGGCGAGCTGGTCGTCGGAGACGCGGCCGCGCGAGGTGACGACCTCATTGGCGAAGCGCAGCAGCGCGGCGGCCTTCGGGTCGGCGGCGGCGCCATTGCGGGCGGCGAGGATGGCATCGGGCGTCAGGCCCGCGCCCTTGCCAAGGAGCGTGTGCGCCGAGAGGCAGTATTCGCAGCCGTTGGCCTCGCCGATGGCGAGCGCGAGCTGCTCGCGCACCGGGGCGGGCAGCACGCCCTTGGTCAGGGTCGCGCTGAAACCGAGGTAGGCCTCGAGCACGGCGGGCGATTGCGCGAAAGTGCGCATGAGGTTCGGCACGGCGCCGAGCTTGGACTTCACCGCGGTGAAGAGCGGGAGGCTCGCGCCGGTGGCGGCAGCGGGATCGATGGCCGGGATGCGGGGGGCGTTGTGGTTATTCATGGTGATTTTGATTTCGGATTGGAGGTTGGTTTTAGTTGAACGCCACTACTAGACAGATCTGTCTACTTCAATGCAAGCACAAAATAGACAGGTCTGTCTATTTTCTTGCCCCCGCCCGGAAACCGGCTTGGCTGGTCCCATGCCCGCCAACGCCCCGTCCTCCCCCGCACCCGTCTCCGCCAAGCGCGACCTGCTCCTCGAGACCGCGTGGAGCCTCTTCTGCAGGAATGGTTACCGCGCCGTGGGCATCGACACGGTGCTGGCCGAGGCCGGCGTGGCGAAGATGACCCTCTACAACCACTTTGACTCCAAGGAGGACCTCATCGCCGCGGCCATGGACCGGAAGGGCGCGCAGATCCTCGCCGCCGTCGACGGCATCGTGGCCGCCGCCGGCCGCAATCCCGAGCGCCGGCTCCTCGCCGTGTTCGACTGGCTGGCAGGCTGGTTCGAGTCGAAGGACTTCACCGGTTGCGCCTTCATCAAGGCCGTGGGCGAATACACCCTCGCCGGCGACAAGCCGCGCAAGGCCGCCGCCGCCTACAAGCAGACGCTGCAGGATCGCGTGCAAACGCTCGCCGCCGAGGCCGGCCTGAAATCCCCCGCCCTGCTCGCCCGCCAGCTCATGTTCCTGATCGACGGCGCGACCGTCCATGCCGACATGTCGGCGAACGCCGCCTTCGCCGCCGATGCCCGCGCCGCGGCCAAGGCGCTGATCGAAGCGGCCAGGCCCTGAGGGCAGGCCGCGCGCGGCTATTTTTGTCCGATCTGCCGGCCGAGCGCCGCCAGGGCCACGCCGCCCAGCACGAGCGCCGAGGCCCGCGCTTCGAGCGCGCTCCCTCACCACGCCCGCACTTTCCGCCACCAGGAGTGCCCGTAACTGTTGCGCGAGCTGTCGAGCGACGTGAATACGAGCGCGACCCACCCGTCCCGGCCCGGCAACTCGACGGCAAAGGACTGCGCAGCCCGGTCGGTTTCACGCTCCTTTGGGCGGAGCTCGCAATCCGCGAGCACCTGCAGGTGCCCCGGCCGGTAATAAATGACCTGAGCGCGCACCCCGTTCAACGCATCCCGGTTGGTCCAGGTCGCCGCTCCCAGGCCAAACTCGCCCGCCAGGTGGCGGTATTTCCCGTCCACCTTGAACCAGACCACGCCGGGGGTGTGCGAGAAGAGCTGCGGGCCGTTCCCATCCTCGTTGGGCCAAATCCCAAATCCTTCGCCATGGCACGGGGTGCCGCGCAACGATTCGTCCGCAAACAAGGCCTTCGCCCATGTTTCCGGGTGGGATTGGACCGGCATCTCCCCGTCCAGCAGCCGGGGCAATTCCGCGGTCGCAGTGGACACGTACTCCGTCTCCAACCGGCGAAACCCGGCTTCGATGCGCTGGTCCGGCGGCAAGTACAGCTCCAGCGTCACCGGCAAACCGGCGATCGCCCGTTTGAAGGGCACGATCCGCTCCGGTTCGTCGGGCGCGAGGACGATCCTTTCGTCGCTCAGCACCACCTGGGTTCCGTCCGCGGCGGTGGTGACGACCCGCCATACCATGTCCAGCGGCGAATGCCCCGCGGCCGGTGCCCGCCGGGCCACCAGCTCACCGCTGATCTCCGTCACCGGCTGACGGAAACTGAGCCGCCCGGAGCGCGGCGCCCCCAGGTAGTCGGCTCCGGCGGAAGCGTGCGCCAGCGCAAACGGCCCGCCCGCGGCGCGCAAGTCCCGGGGATCCACGGACGAAAGCGTGCGTCCGGACAACGTGGTCGCGTCGCGCCAGTTTCGCCGCGGGTCGCCATGCTCGCGGTAGACATGCAGCATCGGGCCGACGCGTTCATATTGAAAGCGGGTGTTGAGATACCACTCGATGCCATGGCGCCACAGGTTCCAGTTGCCGTGCGACACCACGCCGCGCACGGTGTCCGTCGCCAGTTTTTCCTGGATCAGACGTGCGCTTTCCTCCCCGTAGGTCGTGCCCTCGTGCAGCCAAAGCGGCAGCTTGTGGTAACGCTTGCCGGCAAACGCCCGCAGCATGAATTCGGTGCCGTTCAGGAAATAAAATTCGCCCGTGGTCTGGCCGCGGGCCTTCAGGTCGGTGTCCAACCGCGCGAAGAGCACCAGGGATTCGTGCATCGGCGCCGTGATCCGCAGGCCCCGGAAGTATGCGTACTGCTCCGGCAGGTCGTCCGTCGTCACCATCGCACGGCGATCCCCGGGCGCGGAATCCCAGAGCGCGCGCGTGCCGTGCCATGCCGCCAGCCATGCCGGCACCAGCAGGGTCACGGCGGCGGCGCCGACCGCGATCCGGCCGGCCTTGGTCACGCGGCCGTCGGCCTCCGCCAGCAACGCCAGGACCAGCGCCGTGCCCAGCGCCAGCCACAGCGCGCCGGTCAGGTAGGCGATGTCGAAGTTCGTCGCCTCCATGACGCTGGAACACAGCCACGTTCCCCCCGCCAGCGCCGCCAGCAGCAGCCACGCGGACCGCGGCGCCTTGTCCCGCCGCAGGCGCACGCCCGCGGCCGCCACCAGGGCCGCCAGCACCGCCACGCCCCACGCCCCGACAAATGGCATGAGCAGCGGCTTGTAGTAGTCGTGCGGCGTGTGGAAATAGAACTTCAATGTCAGCAGGTCGCGCAGCAGGCCGGCGCGCCCTTGGGGCGTCACCACGACATTGTGCCACCACCGCGACGGCCCCGCCCCGGTGTAGAGGAGCTCGGTGACGAACGGCGCCACGAGCCCGAAAAATCCGTAGGCCGCCAGGACCAGGAGCACGCGCCGCCGGGACCAGGTTCCCAGCCAACCGTCGCGCAGCGCAAACAGCGCCGCGAACGCCAGCGCCGCCGCCTGGTAGTTGAGCTTGGTCATGCCCCCGAGCCAGAGCAGCGCGCCGACGAGCAGCAGGCGGACGGTGGCCCCCGGTTCCGCGGCCGGCCGGCTGCGCGCCGTGAGCCACGCCACCAGCGCCATCCACGTGACGCCCAGGGCGTTGTGCCAGACGATCGTGTGCTGGCCGGATGACGCCGTGACCACCGTGACCGCCACCAGGATCGCCGCACCCCAGCCCAGGGGCCGGCGCAGCACCGCCACAAAGCCGGCGAAAGCCGCGGCAATCAGGAGGGCATTCGCATAGGTCAGGCTGAGGTAGTGCGGGCCGAAGCCCTGTTCGGCCCAGCGCGCCTGCAGGAAATGCAACGTCTGGATCGGCGTGATGAAATCCACGTACGGCATCTCGCCGAGCGACATCCGATACGAACCTGCAATCACCAGGCCGTAATCATAAAAATCCCGCAGGTAGGCGTGGTTGCGCCACCACGGCAGCAGCACCAGCGCGGCGCCCGCGGCCAAGCCCAGCGCCGCCAGCAAACCGCGCAGGAAGCGCGAACGGGCGGCGGGCTCGGATGCAGGCATCGAAAAATGCAACGTTCCCCGCAACGCCCACGCAAACCAATAGCGGCGGCCCTTCTGCCCTTGAGCCGCGTCCCGGCCGCCGGCATCCTGCGGGCATGAAAATCACCCGTACCCTGTTCCTGCTCGCGCTGGTCGCGGCCCTGCTGCCTGCCGCCCGCGCCAAGACGGCCGCCGACACCGCCTTCGAGTCCGCCGCCAAGGCCTGCCTCGACGACTACCTCCGCTACAACCCCGAGACCGCCACGGGCCTCGGCGACCACCGCTTCGACGGCATGCTGACCGACTACAGCGCGCCCGGTTTGAAGGCCCAGGCCGATGCCATGGGGCGCCACCTCGCCATCCTGGCAAAGATCGACGCGAAGGACTTGACCGGCCCGAACCGCGTCGACCTGCAGATCCTCCAATTGAACCTCGAGGCGCAGGTTTTCTACATCAACGAGCTCAAGTCGCAGAACTGGGATCCCCTGTCCTACAACACCAGCCTCGCCAACGCGATCTACCTGCTCACCGCGCGCGACTTCGCACCCGCCCCCGACCGGCTGCGCAGCGCGGCCATGCGCCTGGCGGCGATTCCCGCCGTCATCGCGCAAGCCAAGGCCAACCTCGTCAACCCGCCCGAGATTTACACCCAAACCGCCATCAAGCAGGTCAACGGCGCGATCGACCTCGTTCGCCACGGCCTCGACGAACTCTTCGCCGCCGCCCCCACCATGAAGGCCGACCTCGCCCCGCTGCAGGAAAAGGCCGCCGCCGCGCTGACCGAGTACAAGGCCTGGCTCGAGCAGGACCTGCTGCCGCGCTCGAAGGGCGACTTCCGCATCGGCGCCGACCTCTACCGCAAGACGCTGCGCTACACCCTTGCCTCCGACCTCACGCCGGAGGAAATCCTCGCGCGCGCCCAGCACGAGCTCGATACCGTCACCACCCAGCTCTACGCCACGGCACTGCCGCTCTACAAAAAGTATTTCCCGACCGCCGACGCTGCCGCCGCCGCCGACCAGCACGCCGTCATCAAGGCCGTGCTGGACCACCTCGCGCAGGAGCACCAGGACAACGACACCATCGTCGCCTACGGCCGCAAGACCCTCGCGCTCTGCACGGACTTCGTGAAGCAGCACGACCTTGTCACCGTGCCGGACACGCCGATCGAGCTGATCGTCACGCCGGAGTTCAAGCGCGGTCGCGGCATCGCCTACTGCGATTCGCCCGGCGCGCTCGAGCCGCAGGGCAAGACTTTCGTCGCCATCGAGCCCACGCCGTCCGACTGGCCCGCCTCGCGCCGCGACTCGTTCTTCCGCGAGTACAACAACTACATGATGCGCGACCTGATGGTGCACGAGGCGATGCCCGGCCATTTCCTGCAGCTCGCCCATTCCAACCGGTTCCAGGCGCCGACGCTCGTGCGCTCGATCTTCCAGAGCGGCTCCTACATCGAGGGCTGGGCGGTCTACACCGAGCGCGTCATGGCCGACGCCGGCTTCGGCGGGCCGGAGACGCGCATGCAGCAGCTCAAGATGCGCCTGCGCGTCGTCTGCAACGCGATCCTCGACCAGGGCATCCACATGCACGGCATGACCAAGGAGCAGGGCCTCGACCTCATGATGAAACGCGGCTTCCAGGAGGAAGGCGAGGCCGTGGCCAAGTGGCAGCGCGCCCAGCTTTCCTACACGCAGCTCGCCACGTACTTCATCGGCGCCGCCGAGCACGACGACATGCGCGCCGCCGCCGAGAAGAAGCTCGGCGCGAAGTTCAACCTGAAGGAATACCACGACCTCGTGCTCTCCGTCGGCAGCCCCGCGGTGAAGTTCGTCCGCCAGGAAGTGGGTTTCTGACTTCGATTTTAGGCTTCGCATGGAGGCGGGACTAGCAGTCCCGCGCGACATGCGCCGCGAAGATGAAACCCTGCGGGATTGGTAGTCCCGCCACCACCCCCGCCCCGCCCTTCCGGCGGGGCTTTTTTTGGGCGAATCTTAATTTAGTTATTGCTTAATTAAGTTTATACTTAATTAGTGACGGCATGCAAAGCCTCCTGGCCATCGCCGACCCGACCCGCCGCCGCATCGTGGAGCTGCTCGCCGAGCGCGACCGCACCTCCGGTGAACTCGTGAAGGAGTTCGACCTCAGCGCGCCCGCGATCTCCCAGCACCTGAACGTGCTCCGCGACGCGGGCTTCGTCACCACCCGCGCCGAGGGCCAGACGCGCATCCAGGCGCTCAACCCCGCCGGCTTCGACGAACTCGATGCCTGGCTGCACCGCACGCGCGCCTTCTGGAGCCAGCGCCTCGACGCCCTCGAGCGCGAATTGAAGGCCGAGGACGAGGCCAACGCCAAGGCCACCCGCGCCAAAAGGAAGAATTCATGAAAACCAACGACGACTACGCCCAGTTCCCCGCCCCGGGCGAAATCCGCCTCTTGCGGACCCTCCCCGGCCCGGCGGAACGCCTCTGGCAATACCTCACCGATCCCGAGAAGCGCGCGCGCTGGTTTGCCGGCGGTCCGATGGAGCCGCGCACCGGCGGCAAGATGGAACTGTTCTTCCGCCACGAAAACATCGCCCCGGGCGAGAAGCCGCCCGCCGACTACGCGGAGGTGCAGGATCCGGGCTTCAGGATGCCCGGCACCATCCTCCGCTGGGACCCGCCGCGCGTGCTGAGCTACACCTTCAGCGAGGACTCCGATGTCACCTTCGAGCTCATTCCCCAGGATCCGGCAGGCAAGACCGTGCTCCTGATCCTCACCCACCGCAGCCGCGGCA
This sequence comes from Verrucomicrobiota bacterium, assembly GCA_048497945.1. Lineage (GTDB taxonomy): Bacteria > Verrucomicrobiota > Verrucomicrobiia > Opitutales > Opitutaceae > Lacunisphaera. The sequence continues at coordinate 22,417 of JBEHYX010000026.1, forward strand.
CCGACCTGCCCGAGGTCGGCAACTTCGCCGGCGGCTGGCACACGCACCTCGCCATCCTCATCGCGCTGCTCGAGGGGAAGCAACCGCCCGCCTTCTGGGCCACCCACGCCCGGCTCAAGTCCCACTACGAAAAACAGCTCCCGCCCGCCCCATGAAAAGCAACGACGATTACGGCCAGCCCATCGCCCCGGGCGAGATCCGCATCATGCGCACCCTCCCCGGCCCGGTCGAACGCCTCTGGCAGTACCTGACCGATCCCGAGAAGCGCGCGCGCTGGTTCGCGGGCGGCCCGATGGAGCAGAGGGTCGGCGGCAAGGTGGAGCTGTTTTTCCACCAGAAGAGCGTGGTGCCCGACGAAATCCCGCCCGAGCAATTCCGCGAGATGCACGAGCACGGCAAGAAAAAGTCCTGCACCATCCTCCGCTGGGAGCCGCCGCGCGTGCTCAGCTACACCTTCGACGACGAATCCGACGTCACCTTCGAGCTCATTCCCCAGGACCAGGAGGACAGGAGCGTGCTGCTGATCCTCACGCATCGCAGCCGCGGCGGGGACCTGCCGCACCTCACGGGCTACGCCAGCGGCTGGCACATCCACCTCACCATGCTCGTCTCGATCCTCAACCAAACCCCGCGGCCGCCGTTTTGGGCCACCTTCCTCCGCCTGAAGAGCGACTACGAGAAGCTCCTCCAGCCATGACCCCGCCCGTCCCCGCTGTCGTCACCAAGCGCTTCGCGGCGCCCGCCGAGCGCGTCTTCGACGCGTGGCTGGATCCCGCGCAGCTCGGGCGCTGGATGTTCGGACCGAACGTGCGCGACGAGCGCGTCGTGCGGCTGGGCCTCGAGCCGCGCGTCGGCGGCCGGTTTTCCTTCGTCCTCAACCGCCAGGGCGCCGAGGTCGCCTACGTGGGCGAGTACCTCGAGCTCGACCGGCCGCGCCTGCTCGTCTTCACCTGGGGGGCGCGCGACGCCCTGCCCGACACCGGCCGCGTCATCGTGGAGCTCAGCCCCGAGGCCGACGGCTGCGAACTCACGCTCAGCCACGTGCTGGAGACCCGCTGGGCCGGCTTCACCGGCGAAGCCGCGGCCTTGTGGAGCCGGATGCTCGACCTGCTGGACGGCACGCTCTCCTGAATTTCATCCCCTCTCCTGAATATGAAAACCACCGCCCTCAAAAAGAACCGCATCGTCTCTCCCCAAGCCTGGCGCACCGCCCGCCTCAAGCTCCTCGCCGAGGAGAAGAAATTCACCCGTCTGCAAGACAAGCTCAACGCGCGCCGCCGCTCGCTCCCGTGGGTGAAGATGAAGGACTACGTGTTCGGCTCCGCGCAGGGCCCGGTCGCGTTCGCCGACCTCTTCGGCCCGCACCGCCAGCTCGTCGTCCAGCATTTCATGCTCGGCCCCGGCTGGGAGCAGGGCTGCAAGAGCTGCTCCTTCATGATGGACCACTTCGCCCCCTGCGTGCCGCACCTCGCCGCGCGCGACGTCGCCTTCGCCGCGATCTCGCAGGCGCCGATCAAGGAGATCCTGTCCTTCCGGAAACGCATGGGCTGGGACGTCAACTGGGTGTCGGCGCACGGCAGCGACTTCAATTTCGACTTCCACGTGTCGTTCACCGACGCGGAGATGAAGGCGGGGCGGATGGAATACAATTACCGGATGATGGATTTCCCGCAGCAGGAAGCGCCGGGCATCAGCGTCTTCGCCCGCGACCGCGCCGGCCACGTGTACCACACCTATTCCACCTATGGCCGCGGCGTGGAGACCATCATGGGCACGTACCGGCTGCTCGACCTGGTGCCGAAGGGCCGCGACGAAGCCGGCGATGAGTACGGCATGATGTGGCTCCGTCACCATGATCGTTACGAGCATGCCTCCGCGGCGCGATAACCCGAGGTGGAGCGTGCTGACCTCAGCGCGCTCGCGACGATTGCCGTCAAACCAGCGCCCTGAAGTCAGGTCGCTCCACCGCTGGCTGGTGCCGGCCGCGCTGCTGGCCGCGGCGCCGAAGTGCGTCCTCTGCCTGCTGGCCTACACCGGCGTGGCCGCCGCGCTCGGCGTCGGCGGGCCCGAGCTGTGCGGCGCGGCGCCCGGCGGAGCCGGGTCATGGCTGGCGGTGTTTTCCGTGGCCGGCGGCTTGCTCGGCGCGGCGCTTTTTCGCCGGGCCTGAGCGGCGCCACCGCGCCGGAATGACACCGCCGGGCAGTCCCGCGACGGCTTGAATTGTTCCCGGATTTTTCGCCGCGAAATTTCGGCCCCGCGCGTTACCCCGGCGGCATGGGCCGGTCGGTAGGGGCAACAGGATCAACCGATCCGCTCAACCGTGCCGCAGTCCCACCCCTGTCGGTGGCACCCAACCGAAAGGAGAAACCTGTCATGCTTCGCTGGGCCCTCACCTTCTTCCTCGTGGCGATCATCGCCGGCCTGCTCGGTTTCACCGGCATCGCCGGTGCCGCCGCCAGCATCGCCAAGATCATCTTCATGATCTTCCTCGCGCTGCTCATCATCTCGCTGCTCGCGCTGGCCCTCGGCGGCAAGCCGCCGCCGGCCACCTGACGGGAACGGCTTCGTCCGCTTCCCCCTCCTGCAACCCTCATCCATTCATCGCTCCCATGAAAAACCACATCCGCATCACCACCCTCCTTGCCACCGCCGTCGCGGCCCTGGCCGTGGGCGCCTGCTCGAAGCACGACCGGACCGAGATCGCCGACAAGACCAAGGACGCCTACCAGGACACGAAGGCCGCCACCAAGGATGCCTATCAGGACACCAAGGCCGCGGTCGCCAAGGGCTGGGGCAACGTGAAGGAATACACCTTCGACAAGCGCTCCGACTTCGAGAAGCAGGTCAACGCCTACGAGAAGGAGTTCGACGCCGACGTCAGCAAGGCGCGCGCGAACTACTCCGAGGCCGAGGCCAGCGCCGCCCGCAAGGCCGCGTGGGCCGAGGTCAAGGACGACGAGGCCAGCTTCAAGGAGAAGTCCAAGGCGCTCGGCAACGCCACCGCCGAAACCTGGGACGCCGCGCGCGACAACGTCGTCGCCGCGTGGGACAAGCTCCAGGCCTCCTACGCGAAGGCGCGCGCGAACTGATTGCCTGGCGATTGAGTTAATCGCTCCTCCCGCCAGGATGAGCCGGGCCGCGGTTTCCGCGACCCGGCTTCTTTTTTGCTCAGTGCAGGTTGGCGCGGCGCGTGTGCAGCTGCGCCAGCAGCCCCGGGAACGCTTCGCGGATCGGCGACGTCGCGAGGAATTCGTCCGCCAGGGTCTTGGCGCCGCGCGTGCGCAGCCCGGCGTAGACGTGCAGCTCGAACTGCAGCCGCAGCTTCGCCTCCGCCTCGGCCAGGCCGAGCGCCGCGAGCAGGAAGAGGAGCGACTCGATCGTGGAGTAGTTGCCGTCGAGCTCCTGGCGGCGCAGCGCGTTGCGGCTGGGCCCGGCCAGCGGCAGCCGCACCAGCCGGCCCCAGGAGCCCACGGCCTGCGTCATCGCCGCGGCCTCGCGCCAGCTGCCGTCGAGCAACAGCACCTGCATTTTCTCCGGCGCGGCATCGGCGGGCAGCGGCTCGCCGCGCGGGTGCAGGATCCACAGCTCGCGCTCCGGACGCACGATCGCCGCCCGGTCGGGCGCCTTGCCGCCCTCGAAAAGATGCTGGCGCGACGCCGGCATCACGCGGTTGACGAGGTGGCCCGTGCTGGTCGGCCGCCAGAACTCGCGCCGGTGCATGAGCACGTCCACCGCCAGCGGCGACTCCACCGCCTGGAACCCCGCGCAGATGCACCAGCGCGGGGTGAAGCGGCAGCGCGCGCAGCGCACGGTGGTTTGCAGGACGACGCTTCTGGCCATGCCGCAGGAGGCCCGGCCTTATGGCCCGGGTCAACTCCCCTGCATTGTGTAGGGCTGCCGCTCGCCGGCAGGCCGGCCCGGCGCCGAGCGCCGGCCTTACACAAGACAATCGCGTATCAGGACTGGCCTTGGGATCGGAACTCCTGCAGCTTTCCGAGGTCACACCGCCCATGGCACCCCTGCGTTTGTCCCGTTTGCTCCTTGGCCTGGTCCTCATCGACGCCAGCCAGCTGCCGGCACGTGCGGAGGACAGCCAGCCGGCCGATGCGTCCGCCACCGCCCCGGCTGCGCCGGAAGCACCCGCCGGCGACGGGGTTCGTCCCGCCGACCATGCCGAGCCGGTGACGCCGCGCGAACGCCCGCGCCTGAAGGACAACGAGGTGGTCAGCCTCAAGCGCCGCCTCGAGGTGCACGGCGGCATGTCGTTCACCTACGGCTGGGCCAGCGGCGGCCGCGATTTCCGCGAAGCCGGCGCGTGGGTCAGCTATTTCGATCCCGAGTCGGGCCTCGGCCTCGGGTTCGGCTTCTCGCGTTTCTCCGGCGACGTGCCGTACGGGTATGGGTACTATCCCTACGCCGCCAATGCCTACACCCTTCCTCCCTGGTATTTTGCGAGCCCGCGCTCGGCCTATGACGTCGACCTGTTCCTGGTGCGGCCCAATTTCTCGATCGATATCGGCTTCTCGCAGACCGATTTTTCCAACCGCTCCGCCCTTGAGGGGGCGGGCCTGCGTCCGCGCCGCTTCTAGAATCTGTAGCGGCGCTCGATGAGCGCCGTCGTCCGAGGCCGGCGGTCGCAGACCGCCGCTACAGGTCCGAACTGGCGCCGAGTTGCACAGAAGTTTATGCACGCGCCGTATGCTCGCTTGCACGGCGGGTGACTTTGGAAATGGTGGGCCGCGTGAGGTTGCCCCGCTTCCCCGTCCTGCTCCTGCTCGCGCTGTTGCCGCCGGTTTTTGGCGGCGAACCGTTCCATGACGCCGTGCACGCCGGCGGGCCGCAGAAAATTCCCGGCGCGGTTTTCTGCGCCTACTACGACCTCGGCGGCGAGGGCGTCGCGTTCCATGACAGCGACACGGTCAACCAGGGCAGCGGCAAGCTGAACCCGGCCGACGGCTCCTACCTGAACGAGTTCCGCCGGCACGAGGCGCTCGACATTTCCTACACCAAGCAGCAGGCCGACCTCGACTCGCCTTGCAACAAGGTCGTGCCGCCGCTCGGGCTGCTCTACGTGGGCTGGAACGACCCGGGCGACTGGTTCAACGTCACGGTGCAAACCGACGCGGCGGGCGATTATGTCGCCGACCTGCTCTATACGGCCAACCGCGACGCGAGTTTCTCGCTGCGGGTGAACGGCGGCGCGCCGGTGATCGTGCCGGTCGCCTCCACCTTTGATCCGGCCGAAACCATCGCATGGCGCCAGTGGCATCACTGGAACGTGGCCCGCGATGCCGTGACGCTCGCGCTGCCCAAGGGCACCAGCGTGCTGACTTTCCGGGTCGAGACCGGCGGCAACTTCAACCTCGCCACCCTGCTCTTCCGCCCGGCGGGCACGCCGCGCCACGGGCCCGACATCACGGCCTGCCGGACGGCCCGGCCGTAAGCCGGTCAGTCCTTCACGGTCAGCTTCGAGGAAACGTTCTTCACGCCGCTCGTCTCGCTCGCGAGCCGCTGCGCGCGCAGGACCAGCTCGGGGGACGCCGCGGTGCCGGTGAGCGTCACGTTGCCGTCCTTGCACGACACGGAGATCGCGAGCACGGAAAGATCCTTGTCGAGGACGTACTTGCCCTTGATCGCGGTGATGATGCGCGCGTCGTCCATCCGCTCGCCGACCGCCTTGGATTTCTCGACGACCGTGTCCTTGATCTCCCCGGCCTTCTCGCGCGTCGTGCCGGCGGCGTCGTCGGCGCGCTGCGTTAGCGTCGGGTGATGCGTTCGCTGGTAATACAGGTAGCCGCCGATGCCCAGGGCGGCGCCCACTAGGAGAATGAGGAAAGTTTTCATAGGGAAATGTGGTGCTCTCTCAGCAGACCCGTAAAATCGCCTCTAAGTTCAAAAATATTGCATCCGACGGGCACCTCCCGGCGTCTCAGTTGTCATTCCCGATATCATCCGCCGCCCCGCCTCTCCTTTTCCATGAACGTCATCTCGTCCACCCAGGCTTTTAATCCCCCGGCCATTCGCCCCTTGCGCATCCTTTACGCCGATGACGTCCAGCAGCTCCGCGAGTTCATGACGGTCATGCTCACGCGCGAGGGCCACTTGGTGGAAACCGTCGAGGATGGCGCCGAAGCGCTCGATTGGATCGAGCGCGCGCCCGCCGCGTTCGACCTGCTCATCACGGACCATCACATGCCGCGCCTGAACGGCCTCGAGCTCGTCCGCGCCGTGCGCCACCTGCCTTTCAGCGGCAAGATCATCGTGTTCAGTTCCGAGCTCAACGAACTGGTGCATGAGCGCTACCGCCGGCTGAACGTGGACCTGATCCTGCCGAAGCCGATTTTCCCGGTGACGTTCCGGCAGATGCTCAACGAGCTCTACGCCCATCCCGTCGCCTCGTAAGGCCGGCACCTACGGTTTCACTTCGAGCAGCTCGATCTCGAAGATCAGGCCGGACACCGGCGGAATCTTGCCCATGCGCATGCTGCCGTAACCGAGGCTCGGGGGAATGTAGAGGATCTCCCGCCCGCCGGGCTTCAGCGCCGCGATGCCCGCGGTCATGCCGGGAATCAGCTGGTTCAGGACAAACTCGGCCGGCTGGCCCTCGCGCGTCTGGTCGAAAACCGTGCCGTCCTTGAGCTTGCCGGCATAGCGCACGACAACGCGCTGTGCCGGCTCCGGGGCCGCGCCCTCGCCCGGGGCCAGGATCTTCACGCCCAGGCCGGTCGGCCGCCACGCCACCGCCGGGTCGGCGGCGACCTCCACCCCGAAGAACTCGATGCGCATCAGCTCCGCCTTGCTTTTCTCCGGCGCCGCCGGCGCGGGCGGCTCCTGGGGCGCGCAGCCGGCGACCGCCAGCAGGGCGGCAAGCACGGTCACCAGGATCGCGGACTTCATTGTCGGAAATTGAAACACCGCGCGCCGGGAGCCAAGACGCGAGTTGCCCAAAGAACAGGCCGGCTGTGCCGGTGGCGCCCGATTTGCGCGTCGTCAGCGCCGGCGCACGCGGCTTCACTGCCGCCATGCTGGAACTCCGTCCGACCTGCGAGCATTGCAACCAGGCGCTGCCGCCCGATTCCCTCGAGGCGCGCATCTGTTCCTACGAATGCACGTTCTGCGCGACCTGCGTGGAGCATGTCCTGGGGAACGTCTGCCCGAACTGCGGCGGCGGCTTCACGCCGCGCCCCGTCCGTCCCGTCACCAACTGGAAAGGCGACAACTACCTCGGCCAGGATCCCGCCAGCACCACGGTGAAGCACCGTCCGGTGAACGAGGTCGCGCACGCGCGCTTCGCCGAACGGATCCGCCGCCTGCCGCCCGAAAAACGCTAGCCTCGCGTCACGAGGCTCGGCATCGGGTGGATCTCGTAGCGAAAGCCGAGGCCGGATTTGATCACCGGATCCGCGGCGCACAATGCGGCAACATCGACCTCGTCGGGGACTTCCCATAGGCCGACTCCAAATGCGCCCTGCGGGTCGGCCACCGGACCAAAGGCCACGGCCCAGCGTTTCTGCGCAAAACCGCGCAGGTAGGCGCCGTGCTCCTGCATCAGCCTCAGCTCCGCCGGCGTCATCGTCCGGACAAAATCGGGCCGGGGCGCGTGCAGCTTGGCGTAGTAAGATTTCATCGTCGCAGGCTGGCCGGTCCGCGCGCGCCCGCCGAGGGGAAAATCCCGCGCTGATTCCAAGCGCCGGAAACTCGCTTGCCGAAGCGTGGCCTGCCGATTCGTCTAGCGGCGCACTTCCGCCTCCGCGGCGTGTCCAACGTATCAACCCCTCCCCTCCATGAAGAAGTTCCTCCTCACCCTCATCGCCGCCACCTGCCTCACCCTCGGCGTGGCGACCGCCGGCGAAACCGCCCCGAAGTCCGTGATCCACGTGGTCTCCGTCAAATGGAAGGCCGACGCCACCAAGGAGCAGATCAAGGCCGCCCTCGACGGCGTGCAGGCCCTGCCCGCCGCCTACAAGGGCATCACCCATGTCTGGACCAACGCCATCAAGGTGCAGGGCGAGTGGTCGCACGTCATCGTCATGGAATTCGCCGACGAGGCCGCGCTCAAGGCCTACGCCGACAGCGACGCCCAGAAAAACTGGTACAAGGTATACCTGCCGGTCCGCGAGCGCAGCAACACGCACGACATCACGAACTGAGCCCGCTCAGCGCGGTTCGTACCCAAGCCGCCTCTCCGGGCGGCTTTTTTGTTGCCCGGCCGAAACCCACCGGCAGCGGCGCCGTCCCTGATGCCATGCACCCGTTTTTGCCGCGCCTGCTCGCCGCCGGCCTGGTCCTGCTCGCGCTGGCCCTCGGCGGCTGCGGTGTTTTCCGCGCCGACGCCGCCGTCGGACCCGACCTGAAGCCGCGCCTCGGCACGTCGGTGAGCCTGCCGTTGGGCAAATAGTGCGCTGATCTTCGCCGCTTTTTCAATCCAACACGAAGACGTCGTGGTCCGTCAGCGACGGCACGGTGAACTGCAGCCAGTCACCCTCGCGCACTGCCGCGAGCCCCTGGCCGGTGACAATCGAACGCACCCTCCCGCCGGCGACCGCTGACGCCTTCACTTTAACGCGCAGCGGGCCGACCGGGATGAATTCCTGCACCGGCGTGCGCCACGTGCCGGCGCTGGTGAGGTTCACGAGGTGCAACACCAGGCGTCCCGGCTGGCGGTAAAGATGACAGTCGACCAGGCCCGCGCCCTCGACCTGCAGGGGAATGTCGTCGCTCACCGTCCAGCGCACGAGGCTGGCCAGCAGGTTGCCGTGATCCGGCAGGTTGTCGCGGGCGAAACGCCGGTCGAGGTCCGCCGGCAGGTACGTCACTCGGCCGCCCCCGCTGTCCGCCGTGAGAATCAAACCGGGAATCCCGGTTTTCGCCTCGCGCATCCAGGCCGCCTCGACGGGCATGACCGGCACCGGCGGCACCAGCGTCAGCGGTACCACCGCGCCCTGCGCCACCTCCAGCGGTTCGAGCACACCGCCAAACGCCAGGATGTCGGTATCGCCCAGCGCGTGAAAAATCCCGGGGCGTTGCGGCCCGGCCGGCAGGCGCAGGTAGGTCTGCGTCCACCCCTTCGCCCATGCGGTGCGCTTGGTTTCGTCGCGCCAGCCGTGGCCGGCCGGCACGTGCGCACAAAACAGGTCCGCGAGCGCGAAATCCGGACGCACTTCGCCCCATTCGTTGCAGAGCGAGCTCAATCCCGTCGCCAGCAGGCTGCCGCCGGCGGCCACGAACTTCCGGATCGCGGCCACCTGCGCATCCGACAGCGCCGCGAGGTTCGGCAGGATCAGCAGCTTGAGCCCGAGTTCCGCGACCTGCGTCTCCAGGTCGTCGACGTGCACCGGCACGTAGGGAATCCGCGCGCGCACCAGCGCCTGGGTGAACCCGTTCCACGGGTCGTCCACGTGGGCGCCCGCGTCGTCGCGGCCGAAGAAGTCCATGTTGCGCTGCGACCACAGCAGGCCGACGGTCGCCACCGGGCGGCGGTTGACGAGGAATTGCTCCTGGTCGCGATGCCACTGCCAAAGCGGCACGGCGGTCTCGAACATGCGGCGGTCCTCCTGCACCGAGCCGACCATGTGCCACCACGGCTGCACGCCGCCGGCGATGCCGTCCACCACCCACAGGCGCGCCTCCGGCGCGGGCTTGGCGGCAAGCCGGTAGTTGTTCGCCGCGAGATGGTACATCGCCATGCTCTCGGGCACGACCTTGTCCCAGCCGCCCGTGCCGTGGATGCGCTTGGCGGTCTCGCCGTTCTGCTGGAAACCCTCGCCATCCTGGCGCCGCTGGTGGTCGAGCATGACGAGGTCCGCGCGCCGGTAGATCTCGCGGTCGTCGCGAAACACGCGCGCCTGCCAGCTCTGCGAGCCGGACATCATGCCGACCCAGATGCAGTCCGGGCCGCCGGCCTCGCGCGTGATGCGGTTGAAGTGGTCCCAGATCGCGATGCGCCGCTCGTAATTCCACATGATCCAGTCGCGGTAGACCGGGTCGTTCCAGTCGGCCTGGCGCGGCAGCGCGGCGCCGTGGCGGGCGGAGAACGATTTCCGGCAGTTCGCGCAAAAGCACGGCTGGTGGCGCATCGGGCCGTTCCAGTTGTTGTCGGTGAAACCCTCGGGCCGGTACTTGGTGGCCACCTCGCGCAGGATCGCGGGCAGGTACTCGTCGTAATACGGGCCGTTCACGCAGGCCTGGTAGAGGTCGGTCACGCGGTACGGCTTGCCGTCGGCGTCGTGCGCGAACCAGTCGGGATGCGCGCGGTAGAATTCCTCGCCCGCGCGGTTCGAGTCCATCCGGGCGAACACCGCCAGGCCGTCGGCATGCGCCGCCTGCGTGATTTCCCCGAAGAGGTCGCGCTCGCCGAGGAACTGCGCGCGTTTGTGCAGCGGCACCTGCGTCGGGTAGTAGGCGGTGATGCCACCGGCGTTGACGACCAGCCCCTGCACCGCGGTGCGCTTCCAGTAGGCCCGCCACCACGCCAGGTCGAAGCGCGTCGGGTCGATCTCCGTCAGGTTCGTCTGGCCCCAGCGCAGCGTGCGCTTGTACCAGGGCACCGCGCCGGCCACGGGCGCGCCGGCGGCCAGCGCGTGCAGGTCGGCCAGCGAAAGCAGCGCCGCGCCGCCGGCGAGGTTGCGCAGGAAATCCCGTCGCGTGGAGCTCATGGCGCGCGCTTCAGCCAGCCGCCGGTCTTCATCCAGTCCGCCACGCGGTCCGGCCACGTTGTGACATCGTGCGCGCTGCGGCGCAGCCCATAGCCGTGTCCACCCGTCGGGTAGAGGTGCATTTCCGCGGGAACGCCGGCCTTCTTCAATGCGAGATAGTACTGCAGCGCGTTCTCCACGCGCACCGGGTCGTCCTCCGCCATGGCCAGGAACACCGGCGGCGTGGTTTCCTTGCTGACCGCGAACTCCGGCTTCAAGGCGTCGCCCTGCTGGGCGTCGACGAAGCCGCCGGGGTAGATCAGCACCATGAAATCCGGCCGGCAATCCACGGCGTCCGCCGCATCGACCGCCGCGTAGTTGCGCGTCGCGTAATGCCCGGCGAGGAGCGCCGACAGGTTGGCACCCGCCGAAAAGCCCAGGATGCCGATGCGCTTGGGATCGATGCCGATCTCCGCGGCGCGCTGCCGCACCAGGCCCATGGCGCGCTGCGCATCCTGCAGTGCCGCGGCGGACTTTTCCTGGCCGGCGCGGCCGGGCACGCGATACTTGAGCAGCACGCCGGTGACGCCGATCGAGTTGAGCCACGCGCAGACTTCCGTGCCCTCGAGGTCCAGCGCGAGGATGTTGTAGCCGCCGCCGGGGCACACGACGATCGCGGCGCCGGTGTCCTTGGCCGGATCCGGCCGGTAGATCGCGATGGTCGGTGTCGCAACATTGCCGAGCTTGATGATCGGCCGGCCGGCGATCAGCGGGTCGGTCGGCTTCGTCATGTCGGCCTCCGGCGGCAGCGCCTTCGGCTCGTCCGGGGCGACGCCGGGCCAGAGCGGAAGCGGAGCGGGATCCACGGCAAAAACGGACGACAGACCGGCAAGCAGGAGCGGGACGGAAACCAAACAACGGGGTAATTTCATAAACGCGGGGGTGGCGTCAGGACGCAGGCACTCAAGCCAATCGCACACCCACTGCAAACGCACAGTGCATGTGGGAGGGGCTTTATGTCCCGACTTTGCCGGCATCGATGGCCGAATGTCGGGGCATAAAGCGCCTCCCACATCCGAACCCGGTTAAAACGATCTAAAGAACCGGCGGCGCGCGCCGATAAAAGCACGCCATGATCACCGTCGTCATCACCCTGGCCGCGCTTTGCCTGCTGGTTGTCAGCGAAGAGCACGTGCAACCGGCCGCCCAGCGCGCGCGCAAGCGCCGCGACTGACCGTCCGACGCCGCGGCGTTTGCCTTTTGGCTGAAGGGATCCGACGGTGGCCGGGGTTAACCCCTGACATCATGAAGGCCAAAATCCCCGCTCTGTTTGCATTCCTGTTCGCGGCCGCCGGCGCCATCGCCGCCGGCCAGCCGGTCCTCGAGAAAGGCATGGAAGGCGCCGCCATCAAAAAAATCGCCGGCCAGCCGGCGGAAATCCAGGAGATGAAGGCGGACGGCGTGAAGGCCGAGAAATGGATCTACCGCCGCATCCTCAACGAGGGCACCATCCAGACCGCCAACACCCAGGCCTATGTACCCGCGATGGTGGGTTTCGACAGCGGCGGCATGAAGACGGGCAAGACCCTCGTGCCGGAGTACCGCCTGAAGTACGTCAAGGTCTACCAGGTGACGGCGCTCCTCATGGTCGACGGCAAGCTCGAGCGCGGCCGCCAGTGGACCGAGCGCGAGGAAAGCTTCGCCGATTGAGCGGGCCAGCCGGCCGATCGAGGCTCTTCAACGGCGCCGACGCCTGGCCAGCGCTCCCGCCAGCAACGCGCCACCCATCAGCGTGTAGGTTGACGGCTCGGGGACCGGGGTGAAATTCAGCCCGCTCACGTAGAAGCCTTCCAGCACTCCGTTGTGTATGCCGTCGCCGACAATGGTCGTGCCGTCGGCGGAAATAGCGTGGGCTGATTGCAAGCTCCACCCGGTCAAATCGACGCCCTGCCCGGCGAGATAGGCGTTCATCGAAAGCAATCCGGTCGAACCGGTCCAGACAAAGGCCTCATATCCCGAGTTGGAAAGGCTGCCGCCCACCACGATCGATCCGTCGGCGGACACAGCCGTCGCATCGCTGTTGGGAAAACTTCCGGCCAAGGCTCCCAATCCCACCATGCCACCGCCGGCGGTCCAACGGAATGCTTCTGAAAAGCCGCTTGAGTTCATCGCCGTGCCGACAATCACCGAACCGTCGGGGGTCATTCCGGAGGCCTGGCTGGCCACACCGACGTTCTGGTTGGCGAAGTCCAAGTCACCCAGGCCAACCATGCCGCCCACGGAGGTCCAACGAAACGCCTCGATGCCGTTGGCGGCATTGAAGCCGCTGCCGGCAATCACGGAGCCGTCGATCGACGCGGCGCGCGCCTCGCTGGAGTGGCCGCCACTCAAATTGCCCAAACCCACCATGCCGTCCGCGGAGGTCCAGCGAAAGGCTTCCTTTCCGCCCTCCCCATTGGCGTAACCGAAGATCACCGTGCCATCGCGGGACACCCCCCAAGCCAAACTGTCCGTGGTGCCTCCCGGCAAATCACCAAGGCTCACGAAGCCGGTGCCGGCGGTCCAGCGCCCCGCTGCATTATTGCCAGAATCATTCACGACCCCGGCCACCACTGAACCATCCGCTGAGATGCTGAATGCGGAACTGGTCACACCTCCGGAAATATTGACCATGCCGCCCGCGGAGGTCCAACGAAACGCCTCAAACGTGCCGGCGGCGTTATTGCCGTAACCGGTAACAACCGAACCGTCGGCTGACAGGCCGGCGGCGGTGCTGTTGATTCCGCCGGCAGGCGAAGCGGTGACGTTACCAAGTCCTTGGAACGTAATTTGGGCTGATGCGGTGACCGAGCAGCCCAGCAACAAGGCCGCCCAGCAGTATCTCAGGGATATCTTCATGGGGTTATTGGCGGCCCGTCCGCCCGAAACTCTACCAATCCAGGCCACCGCCAATGTTTTCGCCCGGCAAACATTGGACTGGCCGCGCCGGCCGCGCACCCGGCCGGGGTGCGGGCGGGATGAAACTTACTTCGGCAGCGCGAACGCCACGTAGGCGTCGCCGCTCTTCGTGCCGAGCTTGCCGCCGCCGCAGGCGATGACGACGTACTGCCGGCCGTCGACCTCGTACGTCGCCGGCGTGGCGTAACCCGCCGCGGGCAGCTTCACGCGCCAGAGTTCCTTGCCGGTTTTCTGGTCGAAGGCGCGGAAATACTCGTCGCGCGTCGCGCCGATGAAGACGACGCCGCCGGCGGTGACGAGCGGGCCGCCGTAATTCTCGGTGCCGGTCGGCGGGAGGCCCTGGGCGACCAGCTCGGGGTATTCGCCCAGCGTGACGCGCCAGAGATATTCGCCGGTGTTCAGGTCGATGGCGTTGAGCGTGCCCCACGGCGGGCGGATCGCCGGGTAGCCGTCGGGATCGAGGAAGCGGTTGTAACCCGTGTGGGTGTAGGGCGGCGGCGTGGCGCTGACGCGCCTGTCGGAGAGATAAGTCTGCCAGCCGCGCTCCCGCGTCTTGTCCTTGTCGCCTTCGGAAGGCGCCTTCGGCGGCGCGGCCTCGTTCTCGCCGAGCAAATAACCGACGACAGCCTGGCGCTGCTCCTCGGTCAGGAAGCCCCATGGCGGCATGACCGCGCGGCCCTTGGTGACGACTTCCATCGCCTGCTCGCGATTGAGGCGCGTGCCGAGGTCGAGCAGCGACGGGATGTTCGCCACCGGGTTGCCCTTCCGGTCGGCGCCGTGGCAGCCGATGCAGTTCTGCTGGTAAACCTGCTGGCCGAGCGACGACGCCTTGCCGGCCTCGACCATGGTGAGGACGAACGCCGTGTCGTTGGCGTTGACATAGAGCACGCCCGACGGGTCGACCGCCGCGCCGCCCCATTCCGCGCCGCCGTCAAAGCCCGGCAAGATGATCGTGCCCTCGCGGCTCGGCGGCGTGAACGGCGCGTGCGGCCGCAGGCGGGTGAACTGGTTGAGCACGGCGCGATGCGCCTCGGGCGTGCGGTTCGTGATCTCGTCGGCGGAGAAAACCTGGCGCGCGAACGGCGCGGGCTTCAGCGGCAGCGGCTCGCTGGCCGCGAGCACCTCGCCCGCGAGGTCGGACGGTGGCACCATCGTCTCGCCGACCGGGAACAGTGATTCGCCCGTCTCGCGGTCGAACACCCACACGTGGCCGGACTTCGTCGTCTGCGCCACCGCGGCGACTTCCTTGCCGCCGTGCTTCACGGTCAGCAGCACGGGCGGCGACGGCGGATCGCGGTCCCACACGTCGTGGCGCGTGAGCTGGTAATGCCACTTCTTCTTGCCGGTCGCGGCGTCGAGCGCGAGGAGGCAGCCGGAATACAGGTTGTCGCCGGCGCGATCGCCGCCCCAGAAATCGAACGCCGCGGAACCGACCGGGCAGAACACCGTGCCGCGCGCCTCGTCGACCGTCATGCCGGTCCAGACGTTGACGCCGCCGATGCGCTGCCACGCGTCCGCCGGCCACGTCTCGTAACCCGGCTCGCCCGGGAACGGAATGGTGTGGAAGGTCCAGGCGAGCTTGCCGGTGCGGATGTTATAGGCGCGGATGTGGCCGGGCGCGGCGGGCGCCGGGCCCTCGCCGAGGCGCATGCCCATGATGATGAGGTCGCGGTAGACGGCGCCCGGCGTGTTCGCCTGGATGGCGAGGCCGGCGACATCGCGGTCGAGCCCGACGGAAAGGTCGACGCGGCCGTGGTCGCCGAAACTGTCGATCAGCTTGCCCGTGCGCGCGTCGATCGCGTGCAGCCAGTGGCCGGTGCCGAAGAGGATGCGCTTGTCGTCGCCGTCGGCCCACCACGCGAGGCCGCGGTTGACGCCGTTGGGCTCGGCCGGCGCGAAGCGCCAGAGCTCGCGGCCCGTGGCGGCCTCGAGCGCCACCACCTTCAGCGCCGGCGTCGTGGCGTAGATGATGCCGTCGATCACGAGCGGGTTGCACTGGATCTGCGACGTGTCGGGCCGCGCCTCGCCGCCGTGGTAGGTCCAGGCGAGCTCGAGCTTGGCGACGTTTTCCGGCGTGATCTGCGCGAGCGACGAGTAGTGGCTCGCGCCCTTGTCGCCGAGATAGGCCGGCCAGTTGCGGTCACCGGCGGAAAGTTGCACGACGCAGGCGACGGCCAGGGCAGCGAGGGGTAGGCGCATGGGCGGAACAAAGCATCCCGCGCCGCGCTTGCAAGAGGAGAGCCCGCCCCAAGTAGTCTAATAGACTACTTGCCGCCCGGGAATTCACCCGGAAACAAGTCATCTAATGGATGACTTGATGTCCGGAAGCCGGAGCGCGGACGCGGCCTTCCTGGCGGAGCGCCGGAAGCGGATGCACTACAGGTTGAACGGTGCGGCCATTTACTTTCCGCGGCGGCTGGCTAGCGTCAGCGCATGGAAAAACGCGCGCTCGGGAAAAACGGCCCCCTCGTTCCCGCCCTCGGCCTCGGCTGCATGGGCATGTCCGACTTCTACGGGCCGCGCGACGAGGCGGAGTCCCTCGCCACGCTCGAACATGCGCTCGCGCGCGGCGTCAACCACTGGGACACCGCCGACATGTACGGCTACGGCGACAACGAGCTGCTGCTCGCCAAGATCCTGAAGACGCGCCGGAAGGAAGTGTTTCTCGCCACGAAGTTCGGCTTCATCCGCGACCGCGCCGACCCGCACAAGCGCGTCGTGAGCGGCAAGGCCGATTACGTGCGCGCCGCGTGCGAAGCCAGCCTCAAGCGCCTCGGCACCGACGTCATTGATCTCTACTATGCGCACCGCGTGGACGCCACGATCCCGATCGAGGAAACCATCGGCGCCATGGCGGAGCTCGTGCAGGCCGGCAAGGTCCGCCATCTCGGCCTGTGCGAGGCCGGCCCGACCAGCCTGCGCCGCGCCAGCGCGGTGCACCCGATCGCGGCGCTGCAGAGCGAATATTCCCTGTGGTCGCGCGACGTCGAGGGCAAGGTGATCGGCACCTGCCGCGAACTCGGCATCGCGTTCGTGCCGTACAGCCCGCTCGGCCGCGGTTTCCTCACCGGCCAGTTCAAGACCATCGACGACCTCGCGCCCGACGACCAGCGCCGCACGCAGCCGCGCTTCCAGGGGGAGAACTTCGCCCGCAACCTCGCCCTCGTCGACCACATCAAGGCCATGGCCGCCCGCAAGGGCTGCACCGCCGCCCAGCTCGCGCTCGCCTGGGTGCTGGCGCAGGGTCCCGACCTCATCCCCATCCCCGGCACGCGGAAGATCCGGAACCTCGACGACAACCTCGGCGCCCTGCAGGTGAAGCTCACCGCCGCGGATCTCGCCGAGATCGAAAAGGTCTTCCCCGCCGACGCCGTCGCCGGCACGCGCTACCCGGAGAAGATGATGGCGCTGCTCGACACCCGGAAGTGAAAATGAGCACGTTCTGCTTTCCTTGGAGGCGGGACTACCAGTCCCGCGGGATCGAGGGGTCGCAGCGCCTGCCTCGCGGGACCGGTGGTCCCGCCTCCAAGCTGAATACCTTGGTTGTCCTGGTCGGTCTTCTGGTGTTCAGTCCGTGTATGTCCGCAGCCATCAAGCGCGACCTCGTCTTTGCCAAGGCCGGCGGCCAGGAGCTGAAGCTCGACCTCTACCTGCCGGACAACGGCGCCAAACCCGCCGGCCTGATCGTGTGGGTGCACGGCGGCGCCTGGCGGGCCGGCTCGCGCGAGAGCGTGGACGTGAAGGGCCTGACCAAATTCGGCTGGGCCATTGCCAGCGTCGACTATCGTCTTTCGACGGTCGCCCGCTTTCCGGCGCAAGTCCACGACATCAAGGCCGCGATCCGCTACCTGCGCGCCAACGCCGCCGGCCTCGGTTTTCCCGCGGATCGCTTCGTTGTGGGCGGCTCCTCGGCCGGCGCGCACCTTGCCGCGCTCGTCGGGGTCAGCAATGGCAACCCGGCGCTTGAAGGCAGCGTCGGCAACAACCCCGGCGTTTCATCCGACGTGCAGGCGATCCTCGACCTCTACGGCGCGAGCGACCTGACCACGATCCTCGGCCAGTCCACGCCGCACGGCCTTGCGGTGCGTGTGCCCGCGCTCGACCTGCTGCTCGGCGGCCAGCCGGCCGCCGTGCCCGAACTCGCGCGCCTCGCCAGCCCGGTCCTCCAGCTCGATGCGCACGATCCGCCGCTTTTCCTGCTGCACGGCGACCAGGATCCGCAGATGCCGCCGGAGCAGTCGCGCCAGTTCGCGGCCGCGTACGAAAAGCTCGGGCTGCCGGTCCATTTCGAGCTCGTTCCCGGCGCCAAGCACGGCGGCCCGGAGTTCACGACCGAAGCGCGCTTGCGCGCGATGGATGCGTGGCTGCGCGCGCAGCTGCGGTAGGGCGGCGAGTCCCTTCGCCGCCGCCACGGCGCGGAACGGAATCCGCGCCCTACCCCTCTGAATTCCCGGCTTCGCCCCAGGGGCGAACCCGGGTGTATGACACTTGCCAACTCCTGGCGAAGGATGTCTTTTGGCGGTCAAAAAAACATGCGTATTTCCACCCTTCTGCGCATTGCGCTCCCCTCGTTTGCCCTCGCCTCGTTCCTGGGCGCCGCCGAATCCGCCTCGACCGCCGTGAACAACCCGCTGCTGACCGAAAGCCCCCTGCCCTACCACCTGCCGCCGTTCGCCGCGATCAAGGACGAGCATTTCGCGCCCGCATTCGAGCAGGGCATGGCCGAAAACCTGCAGGAGATCGCCGCCATCACGAACAACCCCGCGGTGCCGACCTTCGACAACACCATCGTCGCCCTCGAAAAGAGCGGCGAGCTGCTCGACCGCGTCTCCACCGCCTTCGGCATCCTCACCGGCAGCCTGACCAACCCGACCCTCGACAAGCTCGATGCGGCGATGTCCCCGCGCCTCGCCGCGCACAGCGACGCCATCTACCTCAACCGCGCGCTCTTCGCCCGCGTCCACGCCCTTTACGAGAAGCGCGCCGCGCTCGGCCTCGATGCCGAGTCGCTCCGCCTGCTCGAGCGCTACCACACGGAGTTCGTCCGCGCCGGCGCCCAGCTTTCCGAGGCCGACCAGACCGCCCTCAAGGCCAAGAACGCCGAGCTCGCGACCCTCTCCACCCAGTTCAAGCAGAACCTGCTCAAGGAAACCAACGCCTCGGCCGTCCTCGTGGACACGAAGGAGGAGCTGGCCGGCCTGAGCGACTCCGCCCTCGCCTCCGCCGCCAGCGCCGCAAAGGCCGCCGGCCACGAGGGCAAATACCTGCTGCGCCTCACCAACACCACCGGCCAGCCGGCCTACTCCGCGCTCAAGAACCACGCGGTTCGCGAGCGGATCATGGCCGCCTCGCTCGCCCGCGGCAACCATGGCGGCGAATTCGACAACCGCGCCGTCGTGGCCCGCATTGCCAAGGTCCGTGCCGAGCGCGCCCAGCTGCTCGGCTACCCGAGCCACGCCGCCTACCAGGTCGAGCTGCAGACCGCGCGCTCGGTCGAAACCATCAACCGGATGCTGGCGCAGCTCGCCCCGCCGGCCGTGGCCAACGCCCGCCGCGAAGCCGCCGACATGCAGGCGATCATCGATGCGAACCATGAAGGCTACACCCTCGGCGCGGGCGACTGGGACTACTTCGCCGAGCAGGTCCGCCAGGCGAAGTATGCCTTCAACGAGGACGAATTGCGCCCTTACTACGAGTCCACCCGCGTGCTCGAGGACGGCGTGTTCTACGCCGCGACCCGCCTCTATGGCATCACCTTCAAGCGCCGCACCGACCTGCAGGGCTACGTGTCCACCATGCCGGTTTACGAGGTCTTCAACGAGGACGGCACCCCGCTCGCGCTTTTCCTGTGCGACCTTTACGCCCGCCCGAACAAGCGCGGCGGCGCGTGGATGAACGCCTATGTGGCGCAAAACGGCCTCACCGGCACGAAGCCGGTCGTCGCCATCCATCTGAACGTCGCCCAGCCGGAGTCCGGCCCGACGTTGATGACGCATGACGAGGTGAACACGCTCTTTCACGAGTTCGGCCACGCCCTGCACGGCATGTTCTCGCACGTAAAATACCCGAAGTTCGCCGGCACCCGGGTCCCGCGCGACTTCGTGGAGTTCCCGTCGCAGGTAAACGAGATGTGGGCCACCTGGCCCGAGGTGCTGAAGCACTACGCCAAGCACTACCAGACCGGCGAACCCATCCCGCAGGCCCTGCTCGACAAGGTCGAGGCCGCCAAGAAATTCAACCAGGGCTACAAGACCACCGAGCTCGTCGCCGCCAACATCATCGACCAGGCCTGGCACCAGCTGAAGGCCGCCGACGTGCCCGACGCCGCCGGCGTCAACGAGTTCGAGGCCACCGCCTTGCGCAAGGCCGGCCTGGATTTCGCCCCGGTGCCGCCGCGCTACCGCAGCACCTACTACTCGCACATCTTCGCGGGCGGCTACTCGGCCGGTTACTACTCCTATTTCTGGAGCGAGGTGCTCGACGCCGACACCGTGGACTGGATCAAGGCGCATGGCGGGCTCACGCGCGCCAACGGCGACCGCTTCCGCGCCACCCTGCTCTCCCGCGGCGGCAGCAAGGAGGCCCTCGACCTCTTCCGCGACTTCACCGGCGGCGATCCGGACATCCGTCCGCTGCTCGTGCGGCGCGGTTTGGACGGCGCGAAGCCGTGAAATGGTTTTGTACCTTTTTGACAGAACCAAACGCGACAACCGCGCTCTAATTTGCTAGTTCCATGGTCCAACCCGAGAGGATGACGACGTCCACCACAGTGCAAAATACCGCCGCGGCCCCGAAAAAATCCCTCCGTGTGCTTTATGCGGATGACATGCGCGAGCTGCGGCAGCTGCTGGAAATCGTCCTCGGGCGCGACGGCCACAAGGTGGACTCCGTGCCGGACGGCCATCTCGCCCTCGAGCAGGTCACGAAGGACCTGAAGGCGTACGATGTCGTGATCACCGACCACCACATGCCGACCATCAGCGGCCTCGAGCTCGTCGGCAAACTGCGCGAGATCAAGTATCCGGGCAAGATCATCGTCTTCAGCTCCGAGCTCAGCAACGCGGTCGACGCGGGCTACCGCAGCCACAAGGTCGACCACATCCTGCCGAAGCCGATCTTCCCGTCCGACCTCCGCGCGATTTTCGCGACGCTGTGAGGATTGGCGGTAGGGGCCGAGCTCGCTCGGTGCTTCATCGGTTGGCTTTACGGCAAGACCGAGCAAGCTCGGCCCCTTGTAGCTTAAACGGAAGCGTGTCTGAGTGGGCTGTGTACCCAACGGGACAGAGGTCCGGCAACCCGACTCGGCCCCAG